>NZ_CP099489.1:3960090-4620106 GCF_023923225.1 Ornithinimicrobium faecis
AAGCCCAGGGTCAGCAGCACCAGCGACAGGCGCCAGGTGAAGGGAGCACCCTTGACCCGCACCACCTTCGCCCACACCGCCAGGAACCCGACCGTGGCGAGGATGACCACGCCCTGGAGATAGAGGGCGTAGGCGACCTCAAGGCCCAGGGAATAGCGGACATAGAGCTGGACGCCGGTGAGCACCAGCCCCATCGCGGACAGGTAGCAGGCGCTGACGACCCCGATCTGCCAGAACCGCGGGTTGGTCAGGATCGCTCTCACGGTGGGCAGGAAGGGCGTGCGCGGCGCGTGGACCGCCCGCGGGTCCTCCCTGACGCCGAGGGTCATGTAGAGGATGACCGCGCAGGCCAGCACGCCGTAGAGGATCGCGGTGATCGTGAAGCCCTCGGTGGTCTCCTCGGTGCCGAACACCGAGGTCGTCAGCCACGGTGTGAGTGCGAGTGAAACGACGAGCGCCAGGAGCTGGAAGCCCTGGCGCAGCGCGTTGGCCACGGCCCGCCGACTCTCCTGCGGGAACAGTTCGGGCAGCAGGGCCCCGTAATTGGCGTTGATCATGGAGTCGGCGGCCTCGCACAGGATGGCGAAGGTCGCGAACCACACGACCAGCCCTGCTCCGTCGAGCGACTCGGGCACCGTGAACAGTGCGATCGTGCCCAGCGCGAGGACCGGGGCGCCGACCAGCAGCCACGGACGGCGCCGGCCCCAGCGGGTGCGGGTGCGGTCGGACAGGAAGCCCAGGACGGGGTTGTCGATCGCGTCGATGATCGCGTAGGCCACCATGACGATGCCGTAGAGCCGCACGTCGAGCCCGAGCATGTCGACGTAGAACAGGACGATCGAGCCCTTGATCATGTTGATCGGGATCGAGGTGCCGAACATGCCCACGGCATACCGGGCCGGGTGGGTCGACGACGGGCCGCTGCTGGGGGGCTGCGGTCCGGTCACGGGGGTCAGCCTGCCAGACGTATGCCGAGGTGCCGGCCGTCAGCGGCCGACGGCGTAACCCTGCATGCCGCGCGGGTTGGCGCCGGCGCTCAACAGGCCGCTCTCCGGGTCGCGCGCCACAGCGCACATCCGGCCGAGGCTCCACGGGCCCTGCTCCAGCACGTCGTGCCCGCGTGAACGCAAGTCGGAGCGGACCGTCTCGGGCAGCCGGTCCTCGACGACGAGCACGCCGGGCTCGGTGATCCGCGGGTCGAACGAGCCCGGGAAGCTGGTGGTGTGGAAGGCGGGGGCGTCGATCGCCTCCTGCAGGGTCGCGCCGTGGGCCAGGTGCCGCAGCAGGAACAGGGACTGCCACTGGTCCTGCTGGTCACCACCCGGCGAGCCGCACGCGAGCACCGGACGACCCTCGCGCAGGACGAGCGTGGGCGTCAGGGTCGTGCGCGGTCGGCGTCCGGGCCGCAGCGAGGACGGCAGGCCCTGCTCGAGCCACATCATCTGCAGGCGGCTGCCGAGCGGAAAGCCGAGCTCGGGGATGACCGGCGAGCTCTGCAGCCAGCCACCACTGGGGGTCGCCGAGACCATGTTGCCCCAGCGGTCGACGACGTCGAGGTGGCAGGTGTCGCCACGGGTGACCCCGTCGGGGCCGACATCGGGTTCGCCCCGGTCCTCGCGTTGCGCCTGCTCACGGGTGACCGTGGGTTCGCCGACGCCCGGGCCACCGCCAGCCACCTCGGTGAGCCCGGCGAAGGCTGCCATCCGTGGCGTGCGACCACCGGGCGAGCCGGGCCGGACCGTGCGATCGGCGTCCGCACCGATGAGCGATGCACGCTGCGCCAGATAGTCAGGGTCGAGCAGATCGTCGATGGGCACCGGCTCATCACCGGAGTCGCCGAACCACGCCTCGCGGTCGGCCATCGCCAGCTTCCAGGCCTCCGCGACGGCGTGCACACCGTCGGCGGTGTCCGGGTCGGGCGGGTCCCCGAGTGCGTCGAGCATGCCCAGCACCTGCAGCAGCGCTGGCCCCTGGCCCCACGGGCCGGTCTTGGCGATGGTGTGGCCCTGCCATTCCCGCGTCAGCGCCGGCTCCCAGGTGGCGGAGTAGTCCGCCAGGTCCTGGCCGGTGAGGACCCCTGGCAGCACGCGGCCGTCGGAGTGCCGGAAGGCACGACGGGCGAACGCGTCCACCGCCTCGGCGACGAAGCCCTGCGACCAGGCGGCACGCACCGCCTCCACCTGGGCCTCCCGGTTGCCCGCACCCTCCCCGGCGGCCACCAGACGATCGAGGGTGTCGGCCCACGCCGTGTTGCGGAACAGCTCCCCCGGCCGCGGCGGTCGTCCGCCGGAGAGCCAGACGTCGGCCGAGGTGGTCCAGTCCGACTCAAAGAGGTCCTGCACTGCCGCCACCGTCGCCCCCACCCGGGCGACCAGAGGGTGGCCGTGCCGCGCGTAGTGGCACGCTGGCGCGAGGACCTGAGCGGGCGGCATACTGCCGTGGTCCCGCAGCAGGAGCAGCCAGGCGTCCACCGCTCCGGGGACCGCCGTGGCCAGCGGTCCAGATCCGGGCACCCGGTCCATCCCCTGGGCGCGGAAGTGCTCGACGGTCGCGCCCGCCGGGGCCGGGCCCTGGCCGCACAGCACGGTCGGCGTCGGGTCGTCAGCGGTGGCGATGATCGCGGGCAGGTCGCCCCCGGGGCCGTTGAGGTGCGGCTCGACCAGGTGCAGCACGAAGCCGCCAGCGACGGCTGCGTCGAAGGCGTTGCCCCCCTGCTCGAGGATCCCCATCGCCGTCTGCGAGGCGATCCAGTGCGTGCTGGAGACCATGCCGAAGGTGCCGGTCAGCGTCGGGCGCGTCGTGAAGTCAGCCATGTCGCTCAGTCCACCACAGCGGCCAGGACGGCAGCGGCCAGGAAGAGCGCGAGCGCCACCAGGACGATGACCCGGCGCGAGCGGGGCGTCATCAGATGACCTTCTCCGCGAGCGGCTCGGTCGTGCCGTATTGCACGCTGAGCCAGTTGCCCCGCTCACGCTGCAGGCGAATCCTGATGTCATTGGTGCGCATGACATAGATGGTCGCAAGAGAGACGGCCAGGCCGCACGTCACGGTCGCGATCAGGATGGTCCAGCGTGCACCAAAGGTCTCCCCGATCCAGCCGATGACCGGTGCTCCCAGAGGAGTGCCACCCATGAAGACGGCCATGTAGAGCGCCATCACCCGACCACGCACCTCGGGCGCGACGCTGAGTTGGACCATGGAGTTGGCGGTGACCATCACGGTCAGCGCCGAGAGCCCGGTCGGGATCAGCAGCAGGGTGAACGTGACGAAGTTGGGCGACAGGCCCACGAACAGGGTGCACAGGGAGAACACGCCCATCGAGCCGAGCAGGATCCGCAGCCTCGGCTTCTCCCGGCGGGCAGCGAGCAGCGCGCCGCCGAGCGAGCCGATCGCCATCACGGAGCCGACGATGCCGTAGTCGGTCACGCCCCGCCCGAAGACCTCGGTGGCCATCAGGGCGTTGGTGATCTGGAAGTTCATCCCGAAGGTGCCGTGGATGAAGATCAGCGTCATGATCAGGATGAGGTCGGGGCGGTGCTTGACGTAGGCCAGGCCCTCTCGAATGCGCCCCTTGCCAGCAGCGATGGGGGCGGGGGTGAGCCGGGTGGGGTCCATCGCCAGGAGGGCAAAGATCACCGCGACGAAGGAGAACGCGTTGACCATCAGGGTCGGGCCGATGCCGATCCAGGCGATCAGCAGGCCTGCTGCGCCGGGGCCGATGAGGCGGCCGCTGTTGAAGGACGCGCTGTTCAGTCCCACGGCGTTGGTGATCTGGGTGGGCGGGACCATCTCGGAGACGAAGGCCTGCCGGGCCGGGCCGTCGACTGCGGCCGAGCAGCCCTGGATGAAGGCGAGCAGATAGATGTGCCAGAGCTCGGCCACCCCAGTGATCACGAGCAGCGCCATGGCCATGGCGGTGAGGGCCATCAGTGACTGGGTCACGATCATGACCTTGCGCTTGGCGAAGCGGTCGGACACGGCTCCTGCGGCGGGGGCCAGGAGCACCATGGGCAGGAACTGCAGGCCGGTCACGATGCCCAGGGCCTGCGCGGAGTTGTTGGTCAGCTGGGTCAGGACCAGCCAGTCCTGGGCGACGCGGCCCATCCAGGTGCCGGTGTTGGAGATGACGCCGCCGGCGGCGTAGATGCGGTAGTTCTTGATGGACAGCGAGCTGAACATGGTGCTCACTGGTCGACCACCCGGTTCAGCAGCTCGCTCGCACGGGACAGCAGCTCACGCTCCTCGTCGGTCAGACCGTCGAGGCGCTCGGTCATCCAGGCATCGCGGCGGGCGCGGTGCTCGTCGAGCTGCTCCTGCCCTGCCGGAGTCAGCGAGAGCCGGACCACGCGGCCGTCCTCATCGTCCGAGGCCCGCTCCACCAGACCGAGCTCGACCAGTTTGCCGACGGTGCGACTCATGCTCGGGGCGCTCACCCGCTCGATCGCCGCCAACTCCCCTGACGTCTGCGAGGACGCGGCCAGGCGGATGATCACGCTCATCTGGTGCGGCGCGACCCCGCCAGTCGTCGTCTCGAACCGGACGCGTCGGGAGACGCGCATGCAGGCGATGCGCAGGTCGTGCGCGAGGCGGACGATGCTCTCCGGTGAGTTGGGGTCTGGCTGGGCGGGCACGGCGGTCCTCGAGTCGTGGCAGGGTGAGATCGGTCTTTACCTTAACTCATTACCTCTGCTAACGATTCCTCGCCGCTCGCCGTCGTGCAGAGCGGGCAGCGGTGACCGCTTCTGCACGACGCAGGGAGTGTCGGCGAACGTGGCGGCGGTCAGACGCCGAGCAGGTCGCGGATGGGCTCGAGGGTGAAGTAGATCAGGAAGAGCACCGCGATCACCCACATCAGCGGGTGGACCGACTTGGACTTGCCGCGGACGACCTTGAGCAGGACGAAGCCGAGGAAGCCGGCGCCGATGCCTGCGGTGATCGAGTAGGTGAACGGCATCAGCACGATCGTCAGGAACGCCGGGAAGGCGATCTCCAGGTCGTCCCAGTCGATCTCCTTGACCTGGCGCATCATCAGATAGCCAACAACCACCAGGGCGGGGGTCGCCGCCTCGTAGGGCACCATCGACACCAGCGGCGAGAAGAACGTCGCCACCAGGAACAGGGCACCGGTCACGACGGAGGCCAGACCCGTGCGGGCGCCCTCTCCGACACCGGCGGCCGACTCGATGAACGAGGTGTTGCTGCTGACGCCGGCCGCGCCACCTGCTGCCGCAGCAATCGAGTCGACGATCAGGATGCGACGCGTGTTGGGCGGGTTGCCGTCCTCGTCGAGCAGGTCACCCTCGGCGCCGACCGCCACCATCGTGCCCATCGTGTCGAAGAAGTCGGCGAGCATCAGGCTGAAGACGAGCAGGATCACGGCGACGATGCCGATGCGCTCGATCGAGCCGAGCAGGTTGAACTCACCGAGCAGGCTGAAGTTCGGCAGGTGGGCCAACTGGTCGGGCAGTGCCGGGACGTTCAGGCTCCAGCCGGTGGGGTTGGTGACCTCGCCCTCGGCATTGGTCTGGCCACCGATCCCGATGGTCGCCTCCAGGATCACGGCGAGCACGGTGGCCCCGATGATGCCGTAGAGGATCGCGCCCTGGATCTTCTTGGCGTGCAGCACCACGATGGTGACCAGCCCGAGCACGAAGACGAGGGTGGGCCAGCCCATCAGCGAGCCGCCCACGCCGAGCTCGACGGGGGGTGCACCAGCGGGCTTGCGGACGATCCCGGCGTCGACCAGGCCGACGATGGTGATGAACAGACCGATGCCGACGCTGATGGCCATCTTGAGCTGGGCGGGGACGGCATAGAAGACGGCCTCACGGAAGCCGGTCAGGACCAGCAGCAGGATGACCAGGCCCTCGAGCACCACCAGACCCATCGCGTCAGCCCAGGTCATCCCCGGGAGGCCGGCGATGCCGAAGGTCACGACGGCGTTCAGGCCCAGGCCCGCGGCCAGGCCCAGCGGATAGTTGGCCACGACCCCCATCAGGATCGTCATCAACCCTGCAACCAGGGCCGTGGTCGCGGCGATGATCGCCAGGTCCCCACCGGCCAGATAGGCACCGGTGCTGTCCGGCACACTCGTCAGGATCAGCGGGTTGAGGACCACGATGTAGGCCATCGTGAAGAAGGTCGCGACACCACCGCGGACCTCGGAGCCAACGCTCGAGCCTCGCTCGCTGATCTTGAAATAGCGGTGGAGGGCGGACTCGTTCGGCGCCTTTTCGGCGGTGACAGACATGCCGCATAGATTAGGGCCATGTCAGACATTCCCGATAGGGAGGCCGTCGCCCAGAGCGGTGGCCTGCCTCAGATTGACCCTCCGGTGGCCAATCTGCCAACCCTCAGGATCCTGCACTGGGGCATGGCCCTGTGGGTGGTCGTGCTGCTGGTGGTGCTTGCGGTCCCCGCGCTGCGCGAGGGCGATCGGCACTGGTGGGTGTGGGTGCCCGTGGCTGGTCTGAGCCTCGGGGCCCTCGGTCACATCTATCTGGCCCGGGGCCGCGGCAACGCAGCCGACGCCTGAGCCTCAGGTGGCAGCCGACGCCTGAGCGTCAGCTCTCGACGATCTCCAGCACGTTGTCGTCGAGCACCGGAGGCTCGATGTGCTCGGGCTCGGAGCGCTCCATGTCGACCTCACTGTGCGCGCCACAGCCGTGGTTGAGGCTGACGACACTGCCGTCGCTGGGCGACCACTCGTTGGCGCAGACACCAAAGACGGAGCGCAGGGCCCCGGCCATCGGCACGAAGAAGCCGCAGGAGCTGCAGGGCGCCGGAGCCTTGTGGGCGATGTCGGTCTCGGGGCCGTGCTCGCCGTCATACCAGCGCTGCGCAGCAGCGTCACGACCCTCCGCCGAGAGCACGCGGGGGCGTCCCAGGCCCAGCTCGAAGAATCCGACCTGGTCGACGTCCTCCTCGCCGGTGGCCTCGAAGCCGCCCTCCAGCAGGGGGTCGTCGTCGATCTTGGGGGTCACGTCGCCGGGGCCGACGTCTCCGGGAGCCAGCCGCTCGGCATACGGCACCCACTGCGGGGAGAGGAGCGCGTCATCGCCGGCGACCAGGTGGGTCTCGCTGATCAGGGCCGCGCGGCCCCGCGGGGGCCGGGTCACGGTGATCGCCCAGCGCCAGCCGGGATAGGCGACCGCGGTGCAGTCGAAGTAGTGGGTGCCGACGCGGTCCTCGTCCATGACGAAGCCGACGTGCTCACCCACGGTGCCGGTCTCGGCGATGGCGACGGCCGCTTCCCGGGCCGCCTCCTGCGCTGCGGCCAGGACGGCATCCCGCTTGGGGACCGCCATCAGGCGCCCGCCTCGAACTGGTCGGCAACCGCGCGCAGGCTCTTGGCCAGCGCACCGGAGAGCCGCTTGTCGGGATAGTGGCCACGGCGCAGGCTGTTGGACGAGTCGTCGAGCAGCTTGATCAGGTCCTCGATGACCACGGCCATCTCCTCGGCCGGCTTGCGGTCGCGGACCGCGATCGAGCGGGAGACCGACGGGGCGGGCTCGAGCAGCCGGACGTGCAGTGCCTGGTCGCCGCGGCGCCCCTGGGCAATGTCGAACTCCACCCGTGCGCCCCGAGCCAGCGTCTTGACGCCGGTGGGGAGGACCGAGGCATGGACATAGACGTCCTGACCCTCGTCGCTGGAGAGGAAGCCGAAGCCCTTCTCCTCGTCATAGAACCTGACCTTGCCCGTGGGCACCATGCACCTCTTAGATCGTGTCGCGTGGGGGAAGCAGGTCCCAGGTTATCGTCTCGCGGCCCGATCTCCGCCTCGATGGCGCAGGTGATCAGCTCGCGGCCTGCTTGACCAACTCCACGATCCGCTTCTCGTCGGCCTCGGTCAGCTTGACGATGGCGAAGACCGTCGGCCACATGTTGCCGTCGTCGAGGTTCGCCAGCTCGTTGAAGCCCAGCTCGGCATAGCGCACATCAAACTTCGAGGCGGCCTTGAAGAAGCAGATCACCTTGCCGTCGGCATTGGCATAGGCCGGCATGCCATACCAGGTCCTCGGCGCCAGGTGCGGGGCTGCCTCCTTGATCAGGGCGTGGACCCGCTCGGCCAGGGGCCGCTCGTCCTCTGACAGCGCCGCAATCGCGTCGAGCACTGCCTGCTCGGCCTCGGCGCCCTTCTTGGCGGCCTTCAGCTCGCGCGTGCGCTCCTTGAGCGCTGCCTTCTCCTGGGCGGACAGCTTCGTGCTGTCCTCATCCTTGGTGGCCATGACATGTCCTCTCGTGGGGTGTTGTCCACGCTAGAACGTCAGGGAGCCTGAGCGCTTCTCCATTCGTGATCAGACGAGCGCCGCCTCGAGCAGCTCCTCGTCGGCCCGCTCACTGGCCCGCACCAGCGCGGCATAGGCACCGCCAGCTGCCATCAACTGGTCGTGGGAGCCGCGCTCCTGGATCTCGCCGCGGTCGAGCACCACGATCTGGTCGGCGTGGCGGACGGTGGAGAGGCGGTGGGCAATCGTGATCACCGTGCGCCCCTCCCCCAGCTCGTCGAGCGCGCGCTGCACGGCCAGCTCCGTGCGCGTGTCGAGGGCACTGGTGGCCTCGTCGAGGATCAGCACCCTCGGGTTGCGCAGCAGCGTGCGGGCCAGGGCCAGTCGCTGCTGCTCGCCGCCTGAGAAGCGGTGTCCGCGGGCACCGACGACGGTGTCATAACCCTGCGGCAGGGCCATGATCACGTCGTGCACCTGGGCCGCGCGGGCCGCCGTCTCGATCTGCTCGTCGGTGGCCTCGGGGCGGGCAAACCGCAGGTTCTCGCGCACGGAGTCGTGCAGCAGATAGGTCTCCTGAGACACCACGCCCACGACGTCGGCCCGCTGCTGGGAGGTCAGCTCGCGCAGGTCGATCCCGTCCAGCCGGACGACGCCCTCGGTCGGGTCATAGAGGCGACTGATCAGCGCGGCCAGGGTGCTCTTGCCGGAGCCGGTGGCACCGACAATCGCCAGGTGCGTGCCGGCCGGGACGGTCAGGTCGACGTCCCGCAGGGCGTCGCGACCCCCGTCCGTATGCCGAAAGGTCACCTTGTCGAGGGAGACCTCACCCTCGGCATACGTCGGGTCAAAGTCGGCCGGCTCCGCCGGCTCAGGCACCTCCGCCGTGAGGTCAAGGTATTCGAAGATGCGGCTGAACAGGGCCATCGACGCGGTCACCTGGACACCGATGTTCAGCAGGCCCATCACGGGGCGGAAGATGCCGGCCTGCAGCGCGATGAAGGCGACCAGGGTGCCGATCGTGATGCCCTCGGAGGTGACGGGCAGTCCGGCGATCAGATAGATCAGCGCGGGGATGACGGCAAAGATGATGCTCATCGTGGCGGTGCGCCAGCGACCGGCGATCTGGACGGCCACCTCGAGCGCCAGCAGACCGTCGGAGGTGCGAAAGAAGCGGTCGGCCAGCGCGGGGCCGGCGCCGAGGGTCTTGCTCAGGCGAGCGCCACTGACCGACAGGGACTCCTCGACCTGGCCGTGCAGGCCGGCGAGCGCCTTCTGTCGCTTGTCGGTGGCGTCGCGGCGCAGGCGGGCGACCGAGCGGCTGATCAGCACAGCCGGCGGGATCACGATGAGGGACAGCAGAGCCAGCTGCCAGCTCAGCGCGACCATGGCGATCAGCGTGCCGACCACCGTGGCGATGTTGCCGGCCAGGCTGGTCGCGGTCGAGGTGACCACGCCCTGCAGGCCGGAGATGTCGTGGGTCAGGCGGGACTGCACCTCTCCCCCGCGGGTGCGGGTGAAGAAGGACAGGCTCTGGCGCTGCAGGTTGGTGAAGACGTCGGTGCGCAGGCGGTGCATGATCTCCTGGCCGACGGTGGTCGACATCCAGGTCTGCACGACGCCGAGCACGGCGTTGACCGCGGCGACGCCGACCATCGCGCTGACCAGGATCAGCAGGAGCTGCACGTCCTGGTGCGGGATCGCGTCATCCACGAGGGCCTTGGCGAGGAACGGGGTGGCCAGTCCGAGCACGGAGCTGGTCACGATGATCGCCAGCACGGTCAACAGCGTGACGCGGTGCGGGCGGAAGAGGGCGAGGACCCGGGCCGCGCTCACGGGGTGAGCTGCCAGCTGGGTCTTGTCCTTGGGGTCGAGGCGGGCGCCTCCACGTCGAGCGTCGTGGCGTCCCCCGGTGCGGGGTGCGGAGTCAAAAGTGGCTTCCATGAGCACCCCTCCTTTCGTGTGGTGGCCGGTCATCGGTGCCGGCCGGGAGTCTGTTTCGATAGTGAGGTTACCACATTTTGTTATTGCCACACAAATCTGTTAGGGTCTGCACTGCGACGGTCCGCACGCAAGCAACAGAGCGTTCGATCTGGACCCGCAGAAGGGATGCACGCATGCATCGCCACAACAACACCCCCGACGACAAGACCCCCGACGACAAAGCCCCCCACGACAAAACCCCCGACGACTTCGACCCCACTGAGGCCTCCGAGATCGAGCTGATCCAGCACCTGGCGCGTCACCTGCGCCGCGGATCGGCCATCGAGACCGCCCCCTGGGGCCTGTCACCACACCAGGCCCGCGCGCTGGGCGCCATCGCTCGCAGCGAGGGCCGCCGCGGTCGGCGTCGCGCCCCTGGCTATGAGGACGGCGTCTCCCGTGGCCTGCGCATGGGAGGCCTGGCCGGTTGGCTCCAGGTCACACCGCGTTCCGCGACTGAGGTCGTCGACGCCCTGGAGACGCAGGGCCTGGTGGCCCGCACCGCCGATCCCGACGACCGCCGGGCCGTGTTCGTCGGCCTGACCGACCAGGGGCGCGAGATCGCTCGCGAGATCCGGACCGCGCGCAAGGCGCAGACCGAGACACTCCTGGAGGAGCTCAGCGAGACGGACCGTGCCCAACTGCGCACCTCGCTGCTGACGCTGCTTGAGGCCGCCGCTCGCTGACCGTTTGATCCACGTGTGATCTCGGTGATCCGCGGGTGATCACCGTCGTGCAGGACCGGTCACCCCTGCCCGGTCCTGCACGACGCCCCCACTCGACGTTCCGACTCCGTCGTGCGCAACCGGTCACCCCTGCCCGGTCCTGCACGACGCACCCTCCCACTCACACGCTGGCGCCCTCCCGAGCCTCGGCGTCCGCGGTCGGCCCACGCTCTCCATCGGCTGCCAGACCACCGAGGGCACCAAACTCATAGGCCAACTCGGCGTGCTCGGACAGGTCGACCCCACGCTCCTCGTCCTCCTCGGACACGCGGAAGCCGATGGTCCGAGCGATCGCCAGGGCGATCAGCAGGGTCAGGACCGCGGTGAAGGCCATCGTGAAGACAGCAGCGACCACCTGCGCCACGAGCTGGTCGAAGCCCCCGCCATAGAACAGGCCGCCGCCCTGCCCGTCGACCGGCAGAGCGAGGAAGCCGATGCCCACGGTGCCGATCAGGCCCGCGACCAGGTGCACGCCGACGACATCGAGCGCGTCGTCATAGCCGAAGCGATACTTCAGTCCCACCGCCAGCGCGGCACCGGCACCGGCAACGACGCCCAGCGCCAACGACCCCAACGGACTCAGGGCAGCGCAGGCGGGGGTGATCGCGACCAGGCCGGCGACGACGCCCGACGCGGCACCGATGGAGGTCGGACGGCCGTCGCGGATCCGTTCCACCAACATCCAGCCGAGCATCGCAGCGGCAGGGGCCGCCAGGGTGTTGACCCAGATCAGGCCGGCCTCCTCGACCGATCCCGCGGCGCCGCCGTTGAAGCCGAACCAGCCGAACCACAGCAGCGCAGCACCGATCATCACCAGCGGCACGTTGTGGGGTCGGTGGAATCCCTTGCTCCAGCCGGCCCGGCGGCCCAGGACATAGACCAGCACGAGGGCCGCGACACCGGCGTTGATGTGGACCACGGTGCCGCCAGCAAAGTCGATCGCCTCACCGAAGGTGCGACCAATGGCACCATCGGCGGAGAGCAGGCCGCCACCCCAGACCATGTAGGCCAGAGGGCAGTAGACCAGGGTCACCCACACGGGGACGAAGACGGTCCAGGCGCTGAACCGGGTGCGGTCGGCGACGGCCCCGGAGATCAGGGCGACCGTGATGATCGCGAAGGTGGCTCCGAAACCGATCCCGATCAGGTCACCGGTCCCGACGTGCCCGCTCAGCCCGAAGTCGGCAGCAGGGTTGCCAACGATCCCGCCCAGGAAGCCGGGAGCCGAGGACATGCCATAGCCCCACAGCACCCACACCACCCCGACCAGCCCGATCGAGACGAAGCTCATCATCACCATGTTCAGAGCCGCCTTGGCCCGCGCCATGCCCCCATAGAAGAACGCCAACCCGGGTGTCATCAGCAGCACCAGCGCCGCGGACGCCATCACCCAGACGTCTGTCGCAGTCAGTTCCATGTCGTGCCTCCAGCTCGGGGCGCGACCCGGAGTCACGCCATTGGAGGCAGTCAAGACCGGCCATGTTTCACGGGGGCAGCGGCAATGTTTCGGCCGTATGTCGATCGTTACCGTCTCGTGAACAGGTCGCCACACCACGCGCTCAGTGGGTTCAGATCTCGCCACACCACGCGCTCAGTGGGGGTGGCGGGTCGGGTCAGAGGAGGGCGTGACAGCGGGCCAGCCGGTCCAGCCACCAGTCGCGTCGCTCACCGGTCAACTCGTGGCCAGCGAGGCCCGGCTGCTCGGTGGCAGCGACCACGGCGCGGGCGTCGGCCACCGAGATCACCCCGTCTCTGGGCACCAGGGGCGACTCCGCGACGTCAGCGGACAGCAGCCCAACCGTGCCCAATCCACAGGCATAGTCCAACTCCGGCAGGGCTGCAGCGAGGGCGACCCCGGCTGCGATCCCCACCGAGGAGTCGATCGCGCTGGAGACCACGGCGGGCAGGCCGCACTCGGCCACGATCGCGAGCGCCGAGCTCACGCCCCCCAGCGGCGCCACCTTGACGACCACCAGGTCGGCCGCACCCTCGCGCGCCACCTTGATCGGGTCATCGGCCTTGCGCACCGACTCATCAGCCGCGATCGGCACGTCGACGCCATCGCGGGCCAGCAACAGACGCAACTGCGCGAGCTCACTCACCTCCGCGCAGGGCTGCTCGGCATACTGGAGGCCGTATGCCGACAGTCGGCCCAGCGCCTCCCTCGCCTGGTCGACGGTCCAGGCGGCGTTGGCATCCACCCGAATGTGCGCCGACGGGCCCAGCAGGGCGCGCACCTCGGCGACCCGGGCGACGTCGTCGTCCACGCTCTGTCCACGCTCAGCGACCTTGACCTTTGCGGTCCGACAGCCGTCAAAACCGGCCAGGACGTCGGCCACCCGCTCCGGGGAGACCGCCGGGACGGTCGCGTTGACCTCCACGTGCTCGCGGACCGGTTCCGGCCAGCCCTCCCAGGCCGACCCCAGTCCGGCGGCGAGCCACTTGGCGGCCTCGGCCTCGGCATACTCCGGGAAGGGGCCGAACTCACCCCACCCAGCCGGGCCACGGAACAGGACGGTCTCGCGCACGTCGATGCCACGGAACCGCACGCGCATCGGCAGGGCAACGGGTGTCGCGGCGGCGAGCAGCTCAGGCAGGTCGGGGGTCACCGCCTCAGCGTAGGGCGCCCAAACCCGGGCCAGTGTCAGTGGTCCGCGCCACAGTGGAGGAACCCAACCAAGAGGTGAGGACATGGCACTGAAGTGGTACACCACAGTGATTGATTGCACGGACCACCACGCCCAGGGGCGGTGGTGGGCCCAGGTGCTGGACTGGACCGTGGCCTATGACACCGACCACGAGGTGGTCCTCGTCCCGAAGCACGCGATCGAGGAGGGCGGACCCATCGCTGACCTCGACACCTGGATGCGGCGCGGGCAGGGTCTCGTCTTCGTCCCCGTGCCGGAGGGCAAGTCGGTCAAGAACCGCCTGCACCTCGACCTGGCACCGCACTCCAGCCAGGACCGCGACGCCGAGATCCAGCGACTCCTGGACCTCGGGGCGACACAGATCGAGGTCGGACAGAATCCCGACGAGGTCACCTGGACCGTGCTCGCCGACCCCGAGGGCAACGAGTTCTGCGTGCTCTCCAGCCGGGACCAGTGACGGGCAGATCGAGCACTGGCCTAATCTGGCGGGCGTGACCGAGCAGAGCAGCCAGGCAGCGAACGCGTTCGACCCGACCCAGTGGGAGGTCGTCGAGGGCTTCGAGTTCACCGACATCACCTATCACCGGGCCCGTGACGTTGGGGCGGTGCGCATCGCCTTCGACCGCCCGGAGGTGCGCAACGCCTTCCGGCCGCACACCGTCGATGAGCTCTATCGCGCGCTGGACCACGCACGGATGACCCCGGACGTCGGTGTCGTGCTGCTCACCGGCAACGGGCCGAGCCCCAAGGACGGCGGGCACGCCTTCTGCTCTGGTGGGGACCAGCGGATCCGCGGTCGCTCGGGTTATCAGTATGCCGAGGGAGAGACCGCGGACACCGTCGACCAGGCGCGGGTCAAGGCAGCCGGTGGTCGCCTGCACATCCTGGAGGTGCAGCGGTTGATCCGCACGATGCCCAAGGTCGTCGTCGCCGTCGTCAACGGGTGGGCCGCGGGTGGTGGCCACTCCCTGCACGTGGTCTGTGACCTGACGATCGCCTCCCGCGAGCACGCGCGCTTCAAGCAGACCGACGCCGACGTGGGCAGCTTTGACGCGGGCTATGGCTCCGCCTACCTCGCCCGGATGGTGGGCCAGAAGAATGCCCGGGAGATCTTCTTCCTCGGCCGCACCTATGACGCCGAGCAGATGCGCGAGATGGGGGCCGTCAACCTCGTCGTGGACCACGCCGAGCTGGAGCGCGAGGCCCTCACGGTGGCGCGGGAGGTCATGGGCAAGTCGCCCACGGCCCAGCGCATGCTGAAGTTTGCCTTCAACCAGATCGACGACGGGCTGATGGGCCAGCAGGTGTTCGCCGGCGAGGCCACGCGGCTGGCCTACATGACCGACGAGGCCGTCGAGGGTCGCGATGCCTTCCTCGAGCGGCGCGACCCCCAGTGGGGTCCGTTTCCCTGGTATTTCTGACTGGAGCTATTCCTGCAGATCAGAGACCTAGCGGACGTGCGTAGAATGAACTCATGTCGCTGAGCGCATCGGAACTCTACGAGGTCGGCTTGAGTCTGCCCCCTTCTGTGCGTAAGGACATCGCCCTCCGCCTGTTGGAATCGATTGAGGTTGCCGATCAGGACTCGGTCGATAAGGACTGGGCGACTGAGATCGGATCACGGGTCGACGACATCCTCAGCGGCAAGGTGGAAACCATCCCGCATGACGAGGTTATGGCTCGCTTGGCAGAGCGCCGCGCTGCTCGCCACGCGGCCCGACAGCAGGCGTCACGCTGAGTATCGAGTGGCATCCGCAAGCTGAGGGCGAGTTCGATGCCGACATCGACTGGTACGAAGCTCGCGAGGTCGGCGTGGGTGACCGGTTCGAAGTCGAGGTCCTCGCCGCTGTGGATGAGTCCGCCGGCTCGCCTGCTGCTTGGGCGATCTGGCCCGGGTGGGATCGTGATCCGGTCGTGAGGTCCAAGGGTGTCCACAACTTCCCCTACCGGGTCGTCTACTTCGTCGAGGAAGGACTCGTGACAATCGTGGCGGTGGCACACACAAAGCGTCGGCCGGGCTATTGGCAGAACCGTGTGTGACCAACCCCACGGAACGTTTCCGCTGGTGACAGTGTCCTACACACGGCTGCGATTACTGAAGCCTCACAGATCGTGGGAGAATCGTGCCTGAGCAACATTTCATCTGAGCAACAACTTCACTCGTTGGGGAGGAACCCGATTATGCGCCGTGCCCTAGTGACTGCCCTGGCTGTCCCGGTCCTGCTGCTGTCCGCGTGCGGCAGCGATGAGCCCGAGGTCGAGGACGCCACGACCGAGCAGACCTCCGAGGCCGAGGAGACCACCGAGGAGGCGCCGGCCACCGAGGAGCCTGCCGAGGAGGAGACCACCGACGCTGCTCCGACCACCGAGGAGCCGACCGAGGCTGTCCCCACCACCGAGGAGCCGACTGAGGAGGCCCCGGTGACCGAGGCCCCGGGTGACGGCGGCGAGACCACTGAGGCACCCGGCGCCGGTGGCGAGGGCGAGGGCGGCGCCGACGGTCAGGCCGCGGCAGACCGCACCAAGGAGTGGCTGGTCGCCTTCGTCAACGCCGAGGAGTCCGTCTGCGACATGATGCTGGACCTGGAGAGCACCGGCCCGATGGTCGACAACCAGGCGCACTACGACATCTGCATCTCCACCTTCCCGACGCAGGCCGAGGGGATGTTCGGTTCCACGCCGGAGATGGCGGGCATCATCGAGTCGATGGAGATCAACGGCGCTGACGTGCAGGGCGACACCGCCGTCATCGACAAGGACAACTTCTCGCCGATGTTCGCCGAGGCCTTCGGCGACGAGATCATCACCCTGAAGAAGATCGACGGCGAGTGGCTCGTCGACATGAACGCGAGCTTCAACGGCTGACGCAGCATCTCAGCAATCAGATGAGCCGGATCCCCACCCAGGGGGGTCCGGCTCACTGCTGTGCCGGGTGCGTAATCTGGCCCGGTGACCGCCCCCCTGCCACCAGAGCCCCCCTCCCCTGACAGCGACGTCGCCGATCTGCTGCGGGCCGCCGAGCACGCGCTGGCCGGCACCGGAGTCACGCTGACCACATCCGGCTCCACGGGCCAACCCAAGTCGGTCGCGATCTCCGCCGACGCCCTGCACGCCTCGGCCACCGCGACCGCCGAGCGCGTCGGCGGACACGGCCACTGGCTGCTGACGCTGCCCACAGATCACGTCGCCGGCTGGCAGGTCGTGGTCCGCTCCGCCCTCGCTGGCACCGTGCCGGCCGTCCTCGACGGCCCCTTCACGGTCGAGGCCTTCGTCACGGCGGCGACGACGATCACCGCCGGCCCGCGACTGGTCTCCCTCGTGCCCACCCAACTGCTCCGCCTCCTCGAGCACCCGAGCGGCCGGGCTGCCGCCGCAGACTTCGACGCCGTCCTGGTCGGCGGGGCGGCGCTGCCCGCCACCGTCCTGGCGCGCGCCGAGGCGGCCGGGATCACGGTCCTCCGCACCTACGGCATGACCGAGACCTCCGGTGGGTGTGTGTATGACGCCACTCCCCTACGCGGGGTGCAGGTCGCCCTGGACGAGGGTCGGGTGTTGCTGGGCGGGCCGGTCCTGGCGACTGAATACCTCGGCGATCCCGCCCTGACGGCCGAGCGCTTCAGCACCGACAGCACGGGTCAGCGCTGGTTCCGCACCGACGACGTGGGTGAGCTCGACGGGGACGGTCGCCTGCGCCTGCTCGGCCGTGCCGACGACGTCATCAACACCGGCGGGTTCAAGGTCGCCCCCCGTCCCGTCGAGGAGGCCCTGACGCAGCTGCCCCAGGTGCGCGAGGCACTGGTGCTCGGCGTCCCCGACGCGGAGTGGGGCCAGCGGGTGACAGCGGTGCTCGTCGCCCACCCGGATGCCACCACGCCCAACACCTCCAGCTCCAACACCGCCACGCCTGACACTGCCGCCGTCCGCGACCTGCTGCGCGACCAGCTGCCAGCCCACGCGCTGCCCCGTCAGGTGGTCTGGCTGGAGGCCCTCCCGCTGCTGCCCTCGGGCAAGCCCGACCGGGTGGCGCTGAGGACGTTCTGTGCAAGTGAGGATGGCACAATGGACTCTCACCCCGGTTCGCGGGCGTGACCTGAATTTCGGAGGGAGACCCGTGCCCAGGGTGCTGCTAGCCATCGCCGTGCTGGCCTTCACCGTCTACTGCGTCGTCGACGTCGTGCAGACGGAGGAGGACAAGGTCCGGGGGCTACCCAAACTCATCTGGCTCGCGGTCACCCTGTTCGTGCCCCTCGCCGGGGGGATCGCCTGGCTGATCGCTGGCCGGCCACGCGGCATACTCCAGCCCCGCCCCGGTCCCCGTGGACCTCGTCCGCCCAGGGGACCGGACGACGACCCCGATTTCCTGCGGGGCATCTGAGCCGGTGGCCAGTTATGCACAGTGGGTCGCCGGTGCGCGGCCCCGCACCCTCCCGGCTGCCATCGCGCCCGTCGCCGTCGGCACCGGCTCGGCCCACGCGCTCGGCCACGCCGACCTCGGCCTGGCGCTGCTCGCCCTGCTCGTCTCGGTGAGCCTGCAGATCGGCGTCAACTACGCCAACGACTATTCCGACGGCATCCGCGGCACCGACGAGGAGCGGGTCGGTCCCATCCGACTGGTCGGCCAGCGCCTGGCCGACCCGGCCAACGTCAAACTCATGGCCTTCCTCTGGTTCGGTGCCGCGGCAGTCTGCGGCCTGGCGCTGGTGGCGCTGTCGGGCACCTGGGTGCTGCTGCTCATCGGCGCGGCGGCAATCGTCGCGGCCTGGCGCTACACCGGCGGCGCCAACCCCTATGGCTATCGCGGGCTCGGCGAGGTGATGGTCTTCATCTTCTTCGGTCTCGTCGCGGTCCTCGGCACGACCTGGACCCAGGTCAAGGCCCTCGACCTGGCCTCGTGGGCGGGTGCGGCCGGCGTCGGGGCGATCGCCTGCGCGATCCTGGTGGCCAACAATCTGCGCGACATCCCCAGCGACACCGAGACCGGCAAGCGCACCCTCGCCGTCCGGCTCGGTGATGCCCGCACACGCGTCCTGTATGCCGTGCTGCTCGCCCTCCCCCTGCTCACCTCAGTGGTGGCGGCCCTGGTGCACCCCTGGGCGCTGCTCGCCCTGGCGGCCGCACCGCTGGCCTATCTGACGGTCCGCCCGGTGCTGCAGGGCGCCCGCGGCCGGGACCTGGTGCCGGCGATCGGCCGCACCGGGCTCTACCAGTTGGGCTATGCCACGCTGCTCACGGTCGGGTTGGCGCTCTCGGGCTGAGTCCCCTGGCCCTCGGCACCACCACGGGCCAGCGTCGCCACGTCACCACCACGGGCCAGCGCCACCCCGCCACCCCCACCGGGCGTGCATTCAGACAGGCAACGTCGGCCTTCTCGGACAAGCCCAGCCGTCTGACCTGCGGCGTTGCAGAAGGGCCCGCGACGTAGCCTGTTTGAATGTACGGCGCGCAGTGATGCAACTGGCCCGAGCGCCCGGCGATGCGGCTGCACGTGCAACTGGCCCGAGCGCCCCGGCGATGCGGCTGCACGTGCAACTGCTGGCACGACCGCTCAGCGGTAGTCCTGGTCCTCGGCCTCTTCGTCGGTGCGCTCGTCATCGAGCTTGCGCGCCTTGCGGAGGCGGTTCTCCTCGACGCGCGCCTCGATCTTGCGGGCGGCCTCCTCACGCGGGCCGGCGAGCACGAAGAACGACGTCACCATCGAGATCAGCGCCGCGCCGACGGCTGCCCAGATCGGGTCCATGCCGACCAGGACCAGGATCAGCATCACGACCACGAACAGGCCGAGGCGGAAGATCGAGTATTTCAGCACAGGTCAGATCCCGGAGTAGGAGTGCCAGCCGACAAAGAAGGTGTTGACGACCGTGTAGTTGATCAGGATGCACACGGCGCCGGCAACGGCCAGCCAGGTGGCCTTGCGCGGGTGCCAGCCCGAGGTCGCGCGGGCGTGCAGGTAGGCGGCGTAGACCACCCAGATCACGAAGGTCCACACCTCCTTGGGGTCCCAGCCCCAGTAGCGGCCCCAGGCCTGCTCGGCCCAGATCGCGCCCGCGATCAGGGTGAAGGTCCACAGCGGGAAGGCCACGATGTGGATGCCGTAGGTGATCCGCTCCAGGGCCTTCGAAGCGGGCAGCGCCGCGAGCCAGCCCGGCACGTCGCCCTTGCGCTCGTAGTGATCCTTGGTCAGATAGAGCAGGGCCAGCGCGCAGCCGATGACGCACAGCCCCACGGACAGCGTCGCGACGGTGACGTGGATGATCAACCAGATCGAGTTGAGCGAGGGCATCAACTGCGAGGCCTCGGTGTACCACGACAGCTTGGCAGCGCCCAGGATCAGCAGCACCGGGAGCGTGACGAACAGCCCCAGCCACAGCCGGTCCTTGCGCAGCGCCCACCCGGCATAGATCACGAGGGCGAACATCGCCGCAGCCAGGGCGAACTCATACATGTTGCCCAGCGGGGCGCGCCCCACCGACCAACCACGCAGGACGACCCCGGCGATGAGGGCGAAGGTCGCCAGCCACGTCACCTGCATGCCGATGACGCCCCAGCGCCGCGTCGGGGCCGGCTCGTCCTCCGGGGGGAGGGTCAGGACACTCACGCCGCCGCCCTGGTCAGCAGAGCCCCCCTGCTGCGCCGAGTCCGCGGCCGACTCCCGGGTCGCAGCGTCGACGGACTGGGCCCGCACCCGGGTGCCGGTCACCGCCAGGTGGGCGGCGAAGGCCAGCATCGCCACCGTGAGGAGCACCATGGAGGCCCACACCGCGATGTCGGAGGCCTGCGCCAGGGTCTGGTTCGTCATGCGTTGTCCTTTGTCGCTAACGCTGCTTCGATGTCCTCGACGATCCGGTCGAGATAGTCCTGCAGGTTGGGGTCGGACCCCTTGGTCAGTCCCGCCACCACCAACCCAGTATGCCGCTCGCCCGGCTCAGCGCCGCCCTCACCTGGGTCAGTGACCCGGACGAAGATGCGCCGACGCTTGACGCTGAGCATGGTGATCAGAGCGCCCAGCAGCACGATCGAGCTGATCAGCACGGGGAGGCGCCCCGGGTCGTGGCGCACCACGAGGCCTCCCCAGCGGACCACGTCCTCAAAGACGATCTCACCCCGATTGCCCGCGATCTCGGCGGACTCACCCGGGCGCAGGAGCAGTCCCGAGGTGCTCCCGTCACTGGCCACGATCTGCTCCATCTCGGCGGTGTCCAGGGTGTAGACCGACTGCGGGAGGCCCCCGGGGAACAGGTTGCCCTCGAAGACCCCCAGGACCAGGCCCGGGTCCACCAGTCCGGGGAAGTCGGAGATCGGCCCGGCCTGCTCGTCGAAGCGCAGCGTCGGCAGGAACGCACCATAGAAACCGAGCTGCGGGTCCGCTGCCGGGACCTTGATCGCGCCGGTCGAGGCGTAGTTGTCGTCCTGCGGCAGGAAGGGCGTGGTGAACGTGCCGAGCGAGGTGCCGTCTCCGTCGGTGACGGACGTGACCGTGGCATAGCCGTTGCCGAGCATGAAGACCGACGTGCCACCGAAGTGCAGCGGGTTGTTGACCCCGAAGACCTGCTGCTCCTCGGGGGCGCCCGGCTCGGAGGTGGTGGTCGCGGTGGCCTCGAAGAGCCGGGGCGCACCGAACTGCGCGCTGCCGGCCTCGGCGTCGGTCTCAAACTCGACATCGAGGCGGTCGATCCGCAGCGAGAACGGGTCGATCGAGTTCTCGTCGACCCAGGGTCCGAGCTGGAGGGTGTCATAGCGCGCGGCCGAGCTGGTGAACGTCTCTCCCTCGGGCAGGATCACCTCGGCGCGCCAGCCCCAGAGGTGTCCGACGGCCACCGAGACGATCACGGCGAGCAACGAGATGTGGAAGACCAGGTTGCCGGTCTCCTTCAGATAGCCGCCCTCGCTGGCCACCTCACGCTCGCGGCCCGCCTCGGGCGGGCGGATGCGCAGACGCCGTTTGCCCAACGCTGCGCGGGTGGCCTCGAGAACGGCCTCGGGGTCGGCGGACAGCTCGGTGCTGGCGTGTGCCTCCAGCCGGGTGAGGTTGCGCGGTGCCTTCGGCGGCTGGGCGCGCATCGCTCGCCAGTGCACACCGGCCCGCGGGATGATGCAGCCGACGAGCGAGATCATCAGCAGCAGATAGATCGCGGCGAACCACGGCGAGGCATAGACGTCGAAGAAGCTGAACCGGTCCAGCCACTCCCCCAGCGTCGGGTTGTTGCGGATGAACTCGTTGACCCGCGGTGGGTCGACGCTGCGCTGCGGCCAGATCGAGCCGGGCACGGCCGCGACCGCGAGCAGCATCAGCAGCATCAGCGCGGTGCGCATGCTGGTCAGTTGCCGCCACATCCAGCGCAACCAGCCGACCAGACCGAGCTTGGGCTGGGTGATGGGGGCAGAGGAGGGTGCCTTGCGTGTCTGAGTCATTTAGAGCACCGTCTCGAATCCGTTCACGAACCGGGTCTGGATCCACGTGGTCACGTCGTCCCACACCCCGGTGACCATCAGCAGGCCGAGCACGACCAGGATCACGCCACCAACGACCGAGACCACCCGGTGCCTGTCGCGCAACCACCGCGACAGCGTGCTGATCCAGCCGAAGCCGGCGGCGACCAGCAGGAACGGGATCCCCAGCCCGAGGCAGTAGGCGATGGCCAGCACGGTGCCCCGGGTCACGGTGGCAGAGTCCGGCGAGAGTGAGCCGCCGAGCGTCTGGATCGCGGCGAGGGCGGGACCCGTGCAGGCACTGAACCCGAGGCCGAAGACCACGCCGAGCAGCGGGGCCCCGGCCAGCCCTGCGGCAGGCCGCCAGCGCGGACCGATGGTCGTGCCCGGGTTCAGGAGCATCACCAGGCCCAGCAGGATCACGATCACGCCACCGATGCGCAACAGGAGGTCCTGGTGCTCCGTCAGCGTCAGCGCCAGACCGGAGATGACCACACTCATCGCGATAAACACCGCGCTGAAGCCGACCACGAACAGGGCCGTTCCGGCCAGCAGACGCCCCCGCCCCCCACGCTCGGATGCCTCGGGCGACATGCCGCCGAGATAGCCCAGGAACCCGGGGACGAGGGGCAGCACGCAGGGCGAGGCAAAGCTGACCAGACCGGCCAGGGCAGCGACAGCGAGGGCGGCCAGCAACGGGCCGCTGTAGACGAGCTCACTCACGGCAGGGAACCCCGCGAGTGGTCACGCCGTCGCAGTGGGTGGCAGTGGGGAGACGCCCCGCCGCACGTTGCCTGGGAGGGAACACCACGATGGGACTGTTCGACAAGGTCAAGAGCTCGCTGGCCGGTCTGCGGCCGGATTATGACGCTGTGCTGCGGGAGCAGCTCGGGGAGGAGCAGCACCTGGCGCACGTGGCGGTGCTGCCGTCGGCCACGGAGACCGACCGGTCGGGTGACCGACCCAAGGACCTCACGGAGCTGGCACAGGGCGCGGCCCACCGGCTGACCGACAAGGTGGTCAAGGACCGCCACATCGGGGGTGCCGAGGGCTCGATCGCACAGTCGCTGCCGCGCAGCGAGGACCCGGTGATGCTGGCCCTGGCACAGGGGTCGGTGACCGTCTGGAAGTTCGGGATCGGTGCAAAGTCCTCCTCGCCCGACCTCCTCGCGCGCGTCCCCCGCGACGAGGTCGTCTCGATCGCCGACACGGGCAAGCGCGGGGCGCGCGGCCACGTGCGCTTCACCTTCACCGACGAGTCGTTCTTCGACTATCAGACGCTGACGGCACCGTCCCCGGAGTTCTGGGCCGCGGCGGAGGCCTTTGGCGCAGCCTGAGTCACTGGGTCCGGCGACGAGGTGTGGGGCGAGGGTGCAGACCGTCACGAGGCGAGCACATCCTCGACCAGCCCCTGGAGCGTGGCGTCGTCGACCTGTCCCGCGACACGGGCGGCCAGCCTGCCCTCGCGGTCCAGGATCAGGGTGCTGGGCCGGGGGTTGGCCATCCCCTGCAGCTGCAACAGCGTCTTGCCGCCGTCGTCGGCCAGGGAAGGATAGGGCATCTCGTGCCTGCGCTCAAAGGCGAGAGCGGCCGAGGCCGAGTCGCGGTCATTGACCCCGATGAACTGGACCGGGTCGCCGGTCTCCTCGAAGTGCGCGTGGGCGGCCTTGAGGTCGGGGACCTCTGCGACGCAGGGCGGACACCACGAGCCCCACACGTTGATCACCAGGACCTCGCCGCGCGCCTGCGTGGAGGACCACGCCTCCAGTGCCACCTCGCCGGAGTCGGCGTCAGCGCCGGTGATGGCCTCGCCCTCGAGCTCGATCGTCATGGTGCGCTCGTCCGGGGCCAGTTGCTCGACGGTGCCGTCACCGGAGACATAGCCCTCCTGGTTGCCGTCGCGGGCCTGGGCGCTCACGCTGTTGCCACCGTCGCCGCACCCCGTGAGCACCAGGGAGAGCGCGAGCAGGCCACCAGCGAGTCCGCTCGCCCGCCTCACGTCCCGGCCCCTGGGGCCGTGACCGTCAGCAGGTCGCCGGCCGGCTCGGCATAGTCGATGGACACGGCATCGTTACCGCGATAGGTGATGGTGGTGACTGAGGCCAGGGTGCACTGGCGGTGTCGGGGGTTGTGCCACAGGCGACGTCCCTCGATGGCGCGGCGCAGCGTCTCGATCGGGAGCTGGTGGCTGACCAGGACCGCCTCGTGGCCGACAGCGGCCTGGCGTGCGTCGTCCACGGCCGCCAGCATCCGGTCGGCGATCTCGCGATAGGGCTCGCCCCACGACGGCTTCAGCGGGTTGCTGAGCCGCCTCAGGTTGTCCCACCGCAACAGCTGACGAGGATCGGCGCCGACGGTGCTCCCCTCAAAACTGTTGCCGGCCTCGAGGAGCCGATCGTCCGAGCCGACCTCAAGCCCGAGGACGGCCCCCGTCGGGGCAGCGGTCTGCTGCGCCCGCTCCAGCGGAGAGGCCACCAGGTGCACGACGTCGCGACCGTCCATGAAGTCGGCGACCCGCTCAGCCATCTGCTCACCAAGGGGTGACAACCGATAGCCCGGCAGGCGGCCATAGAGGACCCGCCCGGGGTTGTCGACCTCGCCGTGGCGGACCACGTGGACAAGGGTGCGGCTGCCTGCGGTCATGTCTGCGATTGTCCCATGCGTGCCTGGATGAAACCTCAGCCGCCGTGGCAATGAAACCTCGGCCGCCATGGCGATGAAACCGCAGCCGCTGTGACTCGGCGACGCGGTGCCGTCAACCGATCTCGGCGACTGCTCCCGGGAGCGCGGAGAGGATGGTCTCGACGGCCTCATCGTCCAGGGCCGCGGAGACAAACCAGGTCTCGAAGGCGCTCGGTGGCAGGTGCACTCCACGGCTGAGCATGCCGTGGAAGAACCGGCCGAAGGCAGCGGTGTCCTGGTCCTGGGCATCGGTGTAGTCCCGCACCTCGGGCTCACGCAGGAAGACACTGAACATCGAGCCGGCCCACTGGATGCGGTGCGGCACCCCAGCGCGAGTGAACTCCTCGGTCACGGCGCCAGCGATGGTGTGGGCGACCTCGTCCAGGCGCGCATAAACCTCCGGGGTGCACAGCCGCAACGTGGCCAGGCCGGCCGCGCTAGCCACCGGATTGCCCGACAGCGTGCCGGCCTGATAGACGGGGCCCTCGGGTGCGAGCAGAGCCATGACGTCCGCGCGTCCGCCGAAGGCGGCCGCCGGGAAACCCCCGCCCATCACCTTGCCGAAGGTGAACAGGTCAGGTGAGCCCTCGGCATACGGCCCCTCGAGCCCGAACCACCCAGCCCGGCTGCACCGGAAACCGGTCATCACCTCATCGGAAATCAGCAGGGCACCGTGCTCGCGGGTCACCCGTCGCAGGGCCTCGGTGAAGCCGACCTGCGGTGGCACCACGCCCATGTTGCCCGGGCAGGCCTCGGTGATCACGGCAGCAATCTCGCCGCCCCGCTCGGCGAAAGCCGCCTCGAGCGCGGGAATGTCGTTGTAGGGCACCACGATCGTCTCCGCGGCACTGCTGGCCGGGACCCCGGCCGAGTCGGGGAGGGCAAAGGTGGCCAGGCCGGAACCAGCGGCGGCCAGCAGCGAGTCGACGTGACCGTGATAGCAGCCGGCGAACTTCACGATCACGCTGCGCCCCGTGAAACCTCGGGCCAGGCGGATCGCGCTCATCGTGGCCTCGGTGCCGGAGTTGACCAGCCGCACGGTCTCGACCGGCTCGACCCGGTCGACGATCTCCTCGGCGAGGGCGACCTCGTGCTCACTGGGCGTGCCAAAACTGAAACCGTCGGCGGCCGTGGACCGCACCGCCTCCAGGACCTCCGGGTGGGCGTGACCCAGGATCATCGGGCCCCAGCTGGAGACCAGGTCGACATAGCGGCGACCGTCGGCGTCGGTCAGCCACGGGCCGGCGGCCGAGCTCATGAAGCGAGGTGTGCCACCGACCGAGCGGAAGGCCCGCACCGGTGAGTTCACCCCGCCGGGGATGACAGCTGTGGCGCGGGCCAGCAGCGCCTCGGACGCGGGGGCTTCGGGCGGATAGTGGGTGCTCAACAGTCTCCCTCTGCGACATCGATCGAGTCGACGATGCGGGTCATGGCGTGGCCCAGTGCCGCGAACTCCTCGGGCGTGAGCCGGTCGATCAGGGTCCGTCGCACGTCCGAAACGTGCACCTCGGAGAGCTCCTCCAGCTTGGCCCGGCCCTGCGGGGTCAGGCTGAGCTCGACACCGCGGCGGTCCTCGCGCACGGCGTGCCGCTGCACCCAGCCGAGTCGCTCGAGCCGGGTGGCGGTGTGCGTCAACCGACTGCGCGACTGCACGACCAGCTGGGCCAGCGCCGACATCCGCAGCCGCCCGTCGGGGGCCTCCGAGAGCATCGAGAGGATCTCGTACTCCGTCAGGCGAGTGCCGTGTCCGGTCAGTCCCTCATCGAGCGCGGTGGCGATCAAGCGTGACCCACGCAGATAGGCACGCCACGCGGCCTGCTCCTGCGTCGTGAGCCACCGGACCTGGTCCTCCATGTGGGTGCCTTCCTGCGCTGGCCAAATCGGCCGGGATGTGCTGGGCTGATGAGTGGTGCTCTGGTGAATCGTAGCGACTGGGAATATGATTGAACAGTCAACAGTTATCTCCCTCGACACCACATCGGCAACACACTCTCCTAAGGAGCCTCCCATGACCGTTTTCAACAGCCTGGCCCCCGGCAACTACGCCGTCGACCCGACCCACACCGAGATCGGCTTCACCGCGCGCCACATGATGGTCGCCAAGGTCCGTGGCACCTTCTCCGAGTTCGCCGCGAGCGTCGACGTCGGCGAGACCCTGGCCGACAGCTCTGTCACCGCCGAGGTGCAGCTCAACTCGGTCGACACGCGCAACGAGGACCGCGACAACCACCTGCGCACGTCCGACTTCTTCGACGTCGAGAACCACCCGACGATGACCTTCCGCTCCACCGAGATCACCGAGTCCTCGATGACCGGCGACCTGACCATCAAGGGCAACACCCGCCCGGTCACCTTCGACCTGGAGTTCAACGGCGTCTCCCCCGACCCGTGGGGCGGCACCCGCGCCGGCTTTGAGGCCACCACTGAGGTCAACCGCAAGGACTGGGACCTGACCTGGAACGTGGCCGTCGAGGGCGGCGGCGTGCTCGTCTCCGAGAAGGTCAAGCTGCACCTGGACGTCGAGCTGGTCGTGCCGACCGGCGAAGAGGCTCAGGCCTGAGCGACCGCTCACCGCAGCCCCGCTGAGGGGCCAGCACCGCAGCGCTCTGCCGAAGCAGCGCCACACGCGTTCACCCGGGAAACCGCTGGTTGCCCCAGGATCACTCCTGGGTTGACCAGCGGTTTCTTGGGTTAGAGCCGCCTGAGCAGACCCGCCGCGTGCACTGCGTAGTAGGTCAGCACCACCTGCGCACCAGCCCGCCGGATCGCGGTCAGCGACTCCAGCACGGTGACGTCCCGGTCCAGCCAGCCGCGCTCGGCGGCCGCCTCGATCTGGGAGTACTCCCCCGAGACCTGATAGGCCGCGACCGGCACATCGGCCAGGTCAGCGACCTGTCGCAGGACATCGAGATAGGGCAGCGCCGGTTTGACCATGACCAGATCGGCCCCCTCAGCCAGGTCCAGGCGCAGCTCGCGCAGCGACTCGGTCGCGTTGGCAGGGTCCTGCTGATAGGTCTTGCGATCGCCCTGCAGGCTCGACCCGACGGCCTCACGGAAGGGGCCGTAGTAGGCCGACGCATACTTGGCGGTGTAGGCGAGCACCGAGACGTCGGTGAAGCTGGCTCCGTCCAGCGCCTCGCGGACCACGGCCACCTGGCCGTCCATCATCCCCGACGGGCCGACCACGTGCGCACCGGCACGGGCCTGCGCAACGGCCATCTCGGCATACCGCTGCAAGGTGGCGTCGTTGTCCACCCGCCCCTGATCGTCCAGCACGCCGCAGTGTCCGTGGTCGGTGAACTCATCGAGGCACAGGTCGGCCATCAGCACGGTGGCCTCGCCGAGCTCGCCCCGCAGGTCCTCCAGGGCGGCATTCAGTATGCCGTCGGGCCGGGTTCCCCAGGTCCCCTCGGCATCCTTGTGCTCGGGGCTGGGGACCCCGAAGAGCATCAGGCCACCGATCCCTGCCTCGACCGCCTCGTGGGCAGCCGCCTTGAGCGACTCACGCGTGTGCTGGACGACGCCGGGCATCGAGGCGATCGGCACCGGCTCGCTGATGCCCTCGCGCACGAACACGGGCAGCACGAGGTCCGCTGCCGACAGCCGGGTCTGCGCCACCAGGCGGCGCATCGCCGGCGTGGTCCGCAGCCTGCGCGGACGCTCGAACGGGGCGCCGACCCCGCTCACGCGCGGGCTCGAGCCGCTCCGCGCCGGCCGGTGGTGCGTCGCTGGCTGGGACGCACCGGCTCACCGGCGGCACGGGCCGCCAGGGCCAACTCGGCGGCGTGCCGCGCCAGGGCGTCGACCAGGACCGTGGAGTTCGGCTCCGAGGCGATCACATCGACCCGCAGGCCGTGCTCCTCGGCGGTCTTGGCCGTCGCTGGACCGATGCAGGCCACCACCGTGCCGGGGTGCGGCTTGCCGGCGATGCCGACCAGGTTGCGCACCGTCGAGGAGGACGTGAAGCAGACGGCGTCAAAGACGCCACCCTTGATCGCGTCGCGCACCGGGGCGGGCGGCGGGGCCGCGCGCACTGTGCGATAGGCGGTGACGTCGTCGACCTCCCACCCCATCTCGAGCAGACCGGCCACCAGCGTGTCGGTGGCGATGTCCGCGCGGGGCAGGAAGACGCGGTTGATCGGGTCGAGCACGTCGTCATATTCGGGCCAGTCGACCAGCAGGCCACGGGCGGACTGCTCGGTCGTGGGGATAAGGTCGGGCTCAATCCCCCACTGCCGCAGGGCATCTGCCGTGACGCCGCCGACCGCCGCGATCTTCAGACCGGCGAAGGCACGGGCGTCCAGACCGATCTCGACGAACTTCTCGCGGACTGCCTTCACGGCGTTGACCGAGGTGAACCCCACCCACTCGTAGCGGCCGGTGACCAGGCCGCGGATCGCGCGGTCCATCTGCTGCGGCGTGCGCGGTGGCTCGACGCTGATGGTCGGCACCACCTTGGACGTCGCGCCGTGAGAGGCGATGCGCCGGGTCATCTCGGTGGCCTGGTCCTTGGTGCGCGGCACCAGGACGTTCCAGCCGAACAGCGGCTTGGTCTCAAACCAGCTCAGCTCCTCGCGCAGCTCGACAGCGCGACCGACCACGACCACGCCCTGGCCGAACGTGTGCGACTCCAGCGCGCTCTCCACCTCGTCGAGCACCGTGACCGACGTCTGTTGCGAGACCGTGGTGCCGCCCTCGGTGACGCACACCGGGGTCTGCGGGTCGCGACCGGCGCGACGCAGACCACCCAGGGCCTTGCGCAGCGCATCCGGTGCTCCGAGCAGGACGACGGTGACGTCCTCGCCGACGGAGGTGGCCCAGTCGGTGCGATTGTCAGCGGCGTCAATGACGTGGACCTCGCCCGCGCCCGAGGTCAGGGGCACCCCGGCGTAGGCCGGCACGGACCAGGCGACCGAGACACCGGGCACGACCTCGAACGGCACCCCTGCCCCGCGACAGGCCAGGGCCTCCTGGCTCAGGGTGGTGAAGGCACCGGGGTCGCCGACCATCACCCGCACCACGAGGGTGTCCGAGGACCGCAGCGCGCGGGCCTCGCGCACGAGCAGCTTGGCGCGAGCGGCCGGGGACCGGCGTGGCCCCCCGACCGCACCGGTCTGCACGACGTGGACGTCCTCCCGGAGCAGCCCGGCCAGCCGGTCAGCAATCTCCGGGTCGTCGACCACGATCGTGTCGGCGCACGCGAGATACTCGCGGGCTCGCACCGTGAGCAGGCCGGGGTCGCCCGGCCCGGCCCCGACGAATGCCACACGGGCACCCGTCGCGGGCGGGGCGCTGGGTGGTGCTGCTGTGCTGGTGCTCACGTGATCACGCTCCAGAGTGTTGTGCTGCGGGTGTCTTAAAGGGGCTCCCGCCGTGCGGGGCCAGATGTTTCAGGAAGTGCTGGGCCATCTCGTGACCGACGTCCACCGCGGTCTGCCCGCGGACGGTGTGACGCAGGATCCCTGCGCCGGAGGCGGTGTCCCCGCCCGTGCCGGAGGCGGTGTCCCCGCCCGTGCCGGAGGTGGTGTCCTCGCCCGTGCCGGCGGCGGTGCCGGTGCCAGTGCCGACGACGGCCTCCAGCACGAGTTCGTCGCCCTCGCGCGTTGCCAACGCTCCCACCGGCGCGCTGCAGCCTGCCTCGAGCGCCCCCAGCAGGGAGCGCTCAGCGGTCACCGCCTCCCGGGTCGGGGCGTGGTCCAACTGCGCCAGCAGTCGAGTCGTCCTGCGGTCGTCATAGCGGCACTCGACCGCCAGGGCCCCCTGGCCCGGAGCGGGGAGCATCACGGACGGCTCGAGCACCTCGCTGGCCTCGTCGATCCGACCCAGCCGCCGCAGCCCGGCCGCGGCGAGCACGATGGCATCAAGCGTGCCGTCGGTGACCTTGCCGATGCGCCTGCCGACATTGCCTCGCAGGCCGGTCACCGTCGTCTGCGGCGCGGCCGCCTGGAGCTGGACGGCCCGGCGCGGTGAGCCGGTGCCGATCACTGCCCCCTCGGGCAGGTCCTGCAGTGTCAGGCGGTCGCGGGAGATGAGGACGTCGCGCGGGTCCTCCCGCTCGGGCACGGCGGCCACGACCAGGCCAGCCTCCTCGCCCACCGGCAGGTCCTTGAGGGAGTGGACCGCGAAGTCGATGTGGCCCTCCTGCAGGGCCTCGCGCAGGGCGGAGACGAAGACGCCGGTCCCGCCGATCTGGGTCAGCGGTGCGCTCGAGCGATCGCCCTCGGTCTGCACGTGCACCAACTCGACCTCGTGACCCAGCGCACGCAACTGGTCGGCCACCCAGCCGGACTGGGACGTGGCCAGATCACTGGCCCGGGTGCCCAACCGCAACGGTCGGCCGCTCGGTGCGAGGTCGGGTGTGTGGTCACTCATGGCAGTCCCCTCACGTGGGGCGGGGTGGTCACGGCCGCCGTCTCGCGGGGGTCCAGGTCAAAGAGCTCGCGCAGCAGGGCGACCGAGGAGCCGTCCACGTCGTGCGCCGCGAGCTCCTTGGCGCGCACGGTGGGCGTGTGCAGCAACTTGTCGACGATGCGCCGGACGCTCTGGTGCACCTCGGCGCGCTGAGCGTCGGGCAGGTCAGGCACCTTCTGGTCGAGGCGGTCCAGCTCGCTGTCGACGACTGCCGATGCGCGGGTGCGCAGCATCGCCAGGGTCGGGGCGACCTGGGCCGAGCGGCGGGTGGCCAGATAGGCCGCGACCTCCCCGGAGACGAGATCGCGGACCGCGTCCAGGACCTGCTCAGTCTCATCTGGGGCCGCCTCGTCCCCACGGCCCGTGAGGTCGGTCAGACCCCAGACCGTGACGCCAGGCAGCTCCGCCACCTCTGGTGCGACATCGCGCGGCATCGCGAGGTCAACGACCACGAGGGGGCGCGTGGTCCGATCGCGCGAGAGCAGCTCCTCGGTGATCACGTGGTCCGTGGCCCCGGTGCAGGTCAGCACCAGGTCAGCACTCTGCAGCGCCGGCTCGAGCTCCGCCCAGTCATAGGCCTGCCCCTGGTGTGCCTGCGCGAGACGGGTCGCCCGCTCCCGGGTGCGGTTGATGACCCCGAGATCGCCCACTCCAGCCCGGGTCAACGAGGCGGCCGCCAGACCCGACATGGCACCAGCACCCACCACCAGGGCACGCGCCGCGTGCAGTGGCCCCAGCACGCTGGCGGCCCGGTCGATGCCGGCCCCCACGAGCGAGCGGGCAACCCGATCCAGGTCCGTGTCTGTGTGGGCGCGCTTGCCCACGCGCAGGGCCTGCTGGAACAGCGGGTTCAGGACGCCCGCGAGGTGTGCGCCCTCCTGACCGGCCCGCAGCGCCTCGCGCAGCTGCCCCAGGATCTCGCTCTCGCCCAGGGCCATTGACTCCAGGCCACAGGCCAGGGAGAACAGGTGGTCGACCGCACGGTCCTCATAGTGGACATACAAGTGAGGGGTGAGCTCCGCCAGGGCGACCCCGGTCGCCTGTGCCAGGGCATCCCCCACCTGGGCGACCGCACCATGGAAACTCAGCGCGTCGGCATACACCTCGGTGCGGTTGCAGGTCGTCAGGACGAGCGACTCACTGACGTCGTCGAGCCCCACCACTCCGGCGGCCAGCTCCCGCGAGCGCGAGCCGTCCAGAGCCACCCGCTCGAGCAGCTCGAGCGGGGCACTGCGGTGCGACAGACCAACGACCAACACACTCATCCAATGGCCTCCGTGTCCGCCTCGCGGGAGAGCGGGTCGTGGGTGGAAACGGCCAGCAGCCTGCGCTGCTCGTGAAAAGCAAGGATCTGCAGCTCGGTGGCCAGGTCGACCCCGCGCACGTCCACGCCGTCGGGCAGGACCAGGTGTCCCGGGGCAAAGTTGAGCAGCGAGCGGACGCCCATCGCGACCAACTCGTTAGCGACGGCCTGCGCGGCGGGGGCAGGGGTGGTGATCACGCCGATTGCCACGGTGGGTCCGGTGGTGGCCAGGTCACCCAGGGTGGTGACGGTCAGCCCCTCCACCACGGTGCCGACGACCTCTGGGTCGTCGTCCACCAGCGCCACGATGCGGAACCCGCGCCCCGAGAAACCGCCGTAGGCAGCCAGGGCACGGCCCAGGTTGCCCATGCCGACGATCACGACGGGCCACTCCTGGGTGAGGCCGAGCTCCTGGGCGATCTGGGCGGCGAGCAACTCGACGTCGTAGCCCACGCCACGCACGCCGTAGGACCCGAGGTGGGAGAGGTCCTTGCGCAACTGGGTGGAGCGCACGCCCGAGCGGGAGGCCAACTCCTCGGAGGAGATGCTGGTGATGCCCTGGTCATGGAGCGCGGTCAGCGCGCGAAGATAGAGAGGGAGTCGACCGACAGTGGCCTCGGGGACACCACCACGGCGCATGGACTCGGGCACCACGTCGGCAACGACTCCTTATGGCCACGACGAGTCCTATATCAGAACCAGTCAGGGGGACTCAGGGACCCCCCCACCTTATGACTTTGTGAACGCTTGCACAAAGTCGCGGCCACGGTCTGTGACTTTACTCATGAGTATGCAGTCCAGCACGTGAGTATGCAGTCAGGGACGGCGCCTCCGCCGGAGCGCGCGGACCAGGGTGTCCTCCGTGATGGTCCAGTGGGCGACCTCGCGACCGTCCACCAGAATCACGGGCACCAGGTCGTCGAATCGCTCAAGAAGCTCAGGAGAAGAGTCCACATCGACTCTCTCCCAACGGTTTTCGGTGTCCTCCGCCACCTTGCGGACCGTCCGCTCCGCCTCCACGCACAGGTGACAACCCACCCGGTCGACCAGGGTGATCCGAGGGGTCGTCGGCGCCCCCGCGGGTCGGCGGAGCCAGCGAATCATTGTTGACAACAACGTCTCGTTGTGCATATCGCCGTCATCAGAAGAACACCGAGCGGCGGTCCCGGAGCAGGTCGTAGATCGTGTGCTGGATCGTTTCGCGGACTCGGTCGGAGATCTCGAAGACCACAGCGGGGTCCTCGGCGGCCCCCTCCCCGCGGTCGTCGGTGCGGATCGGCGTGCCGAACTCGATCAGCCACTTGCTGGGCAGGGGGATCATGCCCAGGGGCCCGAGCCACGGGAACGTCGGGGTGATCGGGAAGTAGGGCATGCCCAGCAGCCTGGCCAACGGTGCCGCATTGGCCAGCATCGGCGCGATCTCCTCGGCCCCCACGATGGAGCACGGGATGATCGGCACCTCCGCGCGCAGGGCTGCCGCCACGAAGCCACCGCGCCCGAAGCGTTGCAGCCGGTAGCGGTCCTTGTAGAGCTTGCCGACCCCCTTGAAGCCCTCTGGCCACACGCCAACCAGGTGGCCGCCGTCGAGGAGCCGCTGCGCGTCCGCACTGGTGGCCAGCGTGCTGCCGGTCTTGCGGGCCAGCGGGCCCACCAGGGGGCTGCCGAAGACCAGGTCGGCGCCGAGCATCCGCAGGCTGCGGTGCCCCGGGGTCTCGTCATGGATCGCGAGCTGGGTCATGACGGAATCGACCGCGATGGTCCCGGAGTGGTTGGCCACGAGCAGGCCACCGCCCTCTGCCGGGATGTTCTCGATGCCGCGCACCTCCACGCGGAACCAGTTGCGATAGAGGGGGCGCAGCAGCGGCAGGGCGAGGTTCTCGGTGAAGTCGGCGTCGAAGCCGAACTCGTCGATCGTGTAGTCCCCGGTGATGCGGCGACGCAGGAAGGCCAGCGTCCGGGCCACCGACTCATCCAGCTCGTCACCGGCCAGACCGCTGGCGGCCCCGGCCGCACGCAGCCCCTTGATCAGGAGCATGACCGCCTGCTCCAGGTCGGTCTGACTCAGCTGCTGCGCACCTGCACCCGGGCCGTGCGGCTCGCTCTGGCTGCTCACGTGACCTCCTCCATCGGGCGCTGCTCCGGGCGGTCGTGTGCCCGCCGGGCCGCCAAGAAGGACTCAAAGGCACCGCGGGAGGTGTAGGCCGGCGCGAAACCCAGCTCCTTGCGCATGCGCTGGGTGTCGATCACCCGACCATAGGAGAGGAAGTCCATGTGGTCAGAGGGGAGGGCCGCCCACCCGAGCGTCTTGGTGGCCCACAGCGACATCCCAGCCGCGCCAGGAGCGACGGGGACCCACGGACGACGGCTCAGGGCTATCGCCTGCCCCAACCCAAGGACACCGTCGCCGGCGACATTGACGGTGCCGACCACCGGCCCGGTGCTCGCATGGACCACCGCAGCCACCGCATCATCCTCGTGCAGGAACTGAAGACGCCCCTGGTGGCCGAAGGGCACCGGGAGCAACGGCATACGGAAGTAGTCGGTGAGCACCGTGCGGATGCTGGGGCCGATGACATTGGCCATGCGCAGCATGGTGATGTCGATGTCGGGGCGTCGACGGGACAGCCCGCGCACGTAGCTCTCCGCCTCCATCGAGTCCCGGGGGAAGCCGGACCGGGGCAGCCGCTTGGCCGTCATCTCCTCGGTGAAGACGGCAGGGTCCTTGGGGGACGACCCATAGACACCCGCCGTGGACTTCACCACGACGCGGCGCACTCCCGCAGACTTCTGGCAGGCGGCCATCAACTGCATGGTGCCCAGCACGTTGATGTCCTTCTGGACCACTCGGCCGCCAGCGTCCCGCGGGGTGGCAATGACTCCCATGTGCACCACGGTGTCGACCTTGGCCTGGATCATCAGCCGAGCCAGGAGGGGGCTACGGACGTCGGCGCGGACATACTCTCCGCGACCCATCGGGTGCTTCGGGGGCACCAGGTCCACCCCGAGCACCCGGTCGATGGACGGGTCATCGGCGAGCCGCCGGACGACGCGTCCGGCAAGCTCGCGGGCCACACCGGTGACCAGCACAACCTTCGGGTGCGATGCCTCGTCCACGGGCTCCAAACTCCTGGAATGCCGCGACGGCGCCGACCTCACCGGGGTGGGTCGGCGCCGTCGCGGGTGCTCACTTCTTGTTGCGACGCTGGTGGCGCGTCTTGCGCAGCAGTTTGCGGTGCTTCTTCTTCGCCATACGCTTGCGGCGCTTCTTGATCACAGAGCCCATTGGCTGAACGTGTCCTTTGTCTCTTGGATGTCTTCTCTACCTGAGCGGCACGCGCAGGGCGGTCACCGGGCAGTCGGGTCAGCCTACCGCCAGCGCTTCACCGCTCCCAAACGCGAGTGCTCAGGCGGTGCCGTGGTAGGAGTCCTGCAGGTAGTCCTGCACGGCGCTTTCCGGGACCCGGAAGGAACGCCCGACCCGCACCGAGGGCAACTCACCAGAGTGGACGAGGCGATAGACGGTCATCTTGGAGACGCGCATCACCGCAGCGACCTCTGCCACTGTCATGAAGCTCATCTCGCCGAGCCGGCGCTCATCAGCCATTGATGTCATCCCGTCAGTCCGCACCACGGCGGCCAGGGGGTTCCCATGGCTGCCCATCTGTCAGGAATGAACCATAGAGGCAGATGGGGCATTTGCGAAAGTCGTGACGACGCAAAAGTCCAGTGGACACGCCGATGAGATCGAACTGTGACCTGACTGACAACTGGCCGTGAGTTGGCTTCGAACCAGTTGCTCGAGCCTGCGTGCAGCACGCTCACCAGCACGAACGTGCCCGTGGGCCGCGCAGCACACCGCCGGCCCGCTCACCGCCACGTCCCGCGCCTCGCCGCTCCCACGCGGGTTGAAGGAAAAGTTCAGATTTCTAGTCGAACCACGGGTCGAGGCCCCATCCCGGGAAGATCGCTCGACGGGTCGCCATGATGGCCGCGTCGACCGGGCTCTCCGGCTCATAGCCGCTGCCCCACTCGCCATAGCGGATGGGACGCCCGCCCAGATCGCCCATCCGACGAGGAGCCACCTGCCCGTAGAGCCGTGACACGTGCTCGCGCCAGGCCTCCGGCACATCCTGGGTCAGCGACAGTGGGTGGTGCGCTGCGATGGCCACCAGGTGGCTCCAGGTCCGCGGGACCACTTCGATGAGCTCGTAGCCGCCTCCACCGACGGCGACCCACTTGCCATCAGTGAGCTCGTGGGACAGGTCATGCAGGAGCGTGTATGCCGCGTGCATGGCGTCGATGGACACGGCCAGGTGGCTGAGGGGGTCGGCATAGTGTGCGTCGCAGCCCTGCTGCGTCACCAGGATCTGCGGGCGGAAGGCGCGCAGCACCTGCGGCACGGTGGCATGGATGGCGCGCAGCCAGCCCCCGTCACCGGTCCCGGCGGGCAGCGCCACGTTGACGGCGCTGTCCGGTGCCTTGGGCCCTCCCGTGTCGCCCGGGAAGCCGGTGCCCGGGAACAGCGCCGTGCCCGTCTCGTGGACCGAGACCGTCAGCACCCGCGGATCGTTCCAGAAGGCGCGCTCGACCCCGTCGCCGTGGTGCGCGTCCACGTCGACGTAGGCGACGCGCTCCACGCCCTGGTCGAGCAGCCACTGGATGCCGACCGCGATGTCGTTGTAGACGCAGAAGCCCGACACCGCGTCCGGCATCGCGTGATGCAGACCACCGGCGATGTTGACTGCGTGCTGGGCCTCCCCCGTCCACACCGCGCGGCAGGAGTCGATGGTCGCCCCGACGGCCAGGGCTGTCGCCGAGTGCATCCCAGCGAAGCTGGGGGTGTCCTCACCGCCCAGCCCGTGTCCGCTGACCGGGGCGCCGGGGTCAGCGGAGACCGCTTTGACGGCGTCCACCAGGGCAGCGCTGTGCACCGTGCGGATCTGGTCGTCGGTGGCTGCCGTGGCCTCGACCACGGCGACCTCGGGAAGATCGAGCAGCCCCAGCTCCTCAGACAGGCGGTGCGTGAGCGCCAGTCGCAGCGGATGCATCGGATGTCCCGGCCCGAAGTCATAGGACATGAAACGCTGGTCCCAGACGACACGTGCCCCAATCATGGGGCCACGCTAGACCACGAGCGCGAGGAGCCGAGCATGGTCGGGTTGGGCAAGCACCGATTGTTTGACGAGGACGTCCTCGTGATCGGCCTGGGGCGGTTCGGGGCGGCGGCCGCTCTGGAGATGGATCGGCTCGGCTATCGGGTGCATGCCATCGAGTCCGACGGGCTGCTCGCCGAGCGCTTCTCCCGCAAGCTCACGCGCGTCCTCGCCGTCGACGCTGCAGACCCCGCGCAGTTGGCTGAGGCCAAGCCGGGCGACTTTCGCATCGCCGTGGTCGGCATCGGCTCGTCCATCGAGGCGTCCCTGCTGACAGCTGGCAACCTGGTCGACGCTGGCCTGCCCTCCATCTGGGCCAAGGCGGTCTCGGCCGAGCACGCTCGGTTGCTGGAGCGCATCGGGGTGCACCACGTGATCTTCCCCGAGGCCGAGTCCGGCAGTCGCGTCGCGCACCTGGTCAACGACCGCATGCAGGGTTACATCGAGTTTGAGGACGGCTATGCCATCGTCAAGATGACCCCTCCGCAGGAGCTGATCGGCTTCACCCTGGCCGAGACCGACATCCGCAAGCGTTATGGCGTCACGGTCGTCGGCGTGAAGGCACCCGGCGAGGACTTCACCCACGCCCTGCCCGAGACCAAGGTCGGTCGACACCACATCATGATCGTGTCCGGCCCCAGCAAACTGATCGAACAGCTCGCCGCCCGCCCCTAGCCCCATCTCCGACCGAGCGCATGGGCACCTGAAAATTCACTCCACCGAGCGCGTGAGCGCCTGAACCTGGACCCCACCGAGCGCGTGAGCGCCTGAACCTGGACCCCACCGAGCGCGTGAGCGCCTGAACTTGGACCCCACCGAGCGCACGGGCGCCTGAACGCTGACCCCACCGAGCGCACCGGCGCCTGAACGCTGACCCCACCGAGCGCACCGGCGCCTGAACGCTGACCCCACCGAGCGCACCGGCACCTTAATCGTCACCCCACCGCGCTCAGCGCGTGCACCCGGACAGGCAACGTGGCGAAGCCACGGCCAGAGCAAGGCGCTGACCGGCGGTTTTCCTGGGGCGCCTCCGACGTCGCCGGTCTGAATGCACGCCAGCGTCGCGTGTGAGGGCGCCAGGCAGCGAGCCAGCCGCAGTGGCCCGGTGGCAGGACAGAGCCGCCGACGCGCTCGGTCGCGGTGAGAATCAGCCGTCGACGCGCTCGGTCGCGATGAGAGTCAGCTGCCGACGCGCTCGGTCGCGGTGAGAGTCAGGCGCCCACGCGCTCGGTCACGGTGAAAGTCAGCCGCCGACGCGCTCGGTCGGGAGGAAAATCAGGCGCCCACGCGCTCGGTCGGGAGGGGGTCGGTCGGGAAGGGGGTGGGACGGAGGGAGGTGGGCCTCAGAGGGAGGTGGGCACTCCAGCGGAGTTGCTCAGCGGGAGCACCATGGCCAACTCCTCGGCGTCCTCGGCGTCGTCGACACCGTGGATCTCCATCGGGCGGCGGCTGTCGGTGGGGCGGAAGCCAAAGCTGCTCGCGAAGGCCACGGCACGACCGTTGTCGGTGCCTACCCAATAGATCAGCTGCTTGAGCTCGTCGGCGCGGGCCTGCGCTGCGGCCGCCTCAAGGAGCTTGCGGGCGACACCGCTGCCGCGGCGGGCCGGGTCGACCCAGAGTCCGAAGAGCTCTCCGATGCCCTCCTCGGCGATCTTGTGGCTGCCCACGCTGACCACCCCGAGGACGGTGTCGCCCTCCTCGGCCAACAGGCGACGGGAGCGCTGCATGCGGTCCCGCCAGCGCGACTCCTCGTAGGACTGCTCCTCCTCCGCCGAGGCGACGAAGGCCTCCGGGGATTCCTTCAGCGCACGCAACCGAACATCGCGGTACTCCGACCAGTTCTCTTCCTCAAGCAGACGCACGCTGATCTCACTCATGGGCATTACTCTGGCACAAGCCACCCCCAGGACTCCACGGGGGCCGTGGTGAACAGTGGGTGTCGTGGGTCTCACTCACCAGCCGAGAGCTCCTTGGAGCGTCGTGCCGCCGCCTCGATCGCCGTCAGGAAAGCGGCCCTGACCTTGTGGTCTTCCAGTTGTCGCAAGGCCGCAACGCTCGTGCCACCCGGGCTGGAGACCTGCTCGCGCAGGATGCTCGGGTGCTCACCGGTCTCGCGGATCATGGTGGCCGCGCCATAGAGCGTCTGGACCACCATCTCGGTGGCGGTGGAGCGCGGCAGGCCGAGCAGGACACCCGCCTCGATCATCGCCTCGGTGACATAAAAGATGTAGGCCGGACCGCTGCCACTGATGGCCGTGGCAGCATCCTGGTGCTTCTCATCCAGGGTCAGCACCCTGCCAAAGGTCCCCGCCAGCTGCTCGGCCTGCGCCAGGTGCTCAGCGGTGCAGTGCCGACCAGCGCTGAGGATGGACATCCCCTGGTCGACCTGGGCCGGAGTGTTGGGCATCGCCCGCACCACCCCGGTGCCCTCGGGCAGCCGGTGCTCAAGATAGCCCGTGCTGATGCCGGCGGCAACGGAGACCACCAGGGTGTCGGCGCCGATGCAGTCGTGGATCTGGGCCAACAGCCCCGGCATGTCCTGTGGCTTGACCGCGAGCACCACGATCCCCGCTCCCCGGGCGGCCTCCTCCACGGGAGCCGACCCCACGGCATACTGCTGCACCAGCTCACGGGTCGAGGCGGCCATCCGCTCACTGAGCACGATGTCCTCTGGGGCGTGCCCCGAGCGCAGCAGCGCGGAGAGCAGGGCCCCGCCCATCACGCCGGCGCCGAGGATCGCAATGCGCGTCACGGTCACCCCCTGGTGGCGAGCGAGCGCAGAAAGAAGAGCAGGTTGGAGGGGCGCTCGGCCATGCGCCGCATCAGATAGCCATACCACTCGTCGCCGTAGGGCACGTAGACGCGAAACCGGTCGCCCTGGGCAGCCAGGCGCAACTGCTCGTCGGGGCGGATGCCGAGCAGCATCTGGTACTCGAAACTCTCCGGACCACGCCCAGCAGTGGCCGCAAGCACCCCGGCGATCTCGATCAGCCGCGGGTCGTGGCTGGCGATCATCGGATAGCCCTGACCCGCCATCAGGACCTTCAGGCAGCGCACATAGCTCTTGTCGACGTCGGACTTGTCCTGGAAGGCGACCGACTCGGGCTCCTTGTAGGTGCCCTTGCAGAGCCGCACCCGGCTGCCCTCGTGCGCGAGGTCGCGGCAGTCCTGCTCGGTGCGATAGAGATACGACTGCAGGACCGCCCCCACCCACGGCCAGTCCTGGCGCAGCTCGCGCAGGATGCCCAGGGTCGAGTCGGTGGTGGTGTGGTCCTCCATGTCGAGGGTCACGGTGGTGCCGGCGTTGGCAGCCACCTGACAGATCGTGCGCGCATTCTCCAGCGCGATCTTCTCGCCGTCCGCGCCGAGCGCCTGCCCGAGCGCGCTCAATTTCAGGCTCACCTCGACCTGTCCGCCCTGGGTCAGCCCGACGTCCGACAGGGCAGTGAGCAGGTCGACATAGGCATCCTTGGTGTAGGTCGCCTGCGCCGGGTCGAGGGTGTCCTCGCCCAGGAAGTCGATGGTGGCCATCCGCCCGGAGTCAGTCAGCTCGCCAGCGACCTCAACGGCCTGCTGGGTGCTCTCCCCCGCGACGAAGCGCTTGACAACCGAGCGGCTGACGGGGGCCTTCTCCAGGACGTCACGCAGCGCGGTGTTGCGGCTGAGCATGAGCAGTCCCTGCTTCATCCAGACGCTCGGGTCGAGGTCTGCGGCGTCCATGATGTCTCCTTCGTGGATGTCCGGGCGGGTCAAGGTTAGTGGGCGGTGGGACGGCACGGCGAGCGCAACCTCTGTATGCCGAGGGCAGGGTCTGCGGACCAGGTCTCCTCAGGGCAGGGGTTGGCCCAGGTGCTTGCGCGCGAACTCCAGCGACTCTGCCAGGTCCGCCTCGCGCTCCTCCATCGACCGCTTGCGCGTGCCGACCTCCAGGCTCACGGCGCCGGTGTAGCCGCGCTCGACCAGCTCGTGCAGGAGCGTGTCGGCTGGTTGGGTGCCGCGTCCCGGGACGAGGTGCTCGTCCTTGAACGACCCGGTGCCGTCGCCGAGGTGGACGTGGCCGACCCGGTCGCCGAGGCGGTGCAGCAGGTCGACGCAGTCCATTGATCCGGTGGAGGCGTGCGAGACGTCGAGGGTGACGTGCTCATAGGTCTGCTCCACCGGGTCCCAGTGCGGTCGATAGGCCTGCATCTCCGAGCCACCGGCCCGCCACGGGAACATGTTCTCCACGGCCAGCAGCACCTCGGTGTTGGCCTGGCGCTCGGCGATCCCCTCGACGAAGCCCTCCGCATAGTCGCGCTGCCAGCGGAAGGGCGGGTGGATCACCACGACCCCGGCACCGACCTCCTCGGCCAGGCGCACCGACCGGTCGATCTTGGCCCACGGCTCCCAGCCCCACAGTCGCTGGGCCAGCAACAGGGTGGGGGCGTGGATGGCGCCGATGGGCAGGTTGTGCAGGCTGGACAGGGCCTGCAGTGCTCCCGCCTCCTGGGTCAGCGGGTCGGTCCAGACCATGATCTCCACGCCGTCATAGCCCAGCCGCTCGGCCAGGTCGAAGGCATAGGCGCAGTTCTCGGGATAGACCGAGGACGTGGACAGCAGGACGGGTGGGCCGGCCATCAGAGGCTGTCCATCCGGCGCAGGATGAAGCCCTCGCGCAGGGCCCACGGACAGATGTCGAGCTGGTCGACGTCGAACAGCTCCATCGCGGCCTCGACGACCATCGCGCCGGCCAGCATCTGAGGGCCCCGGGCCTGGGAGATGCCCGGGAGGTTGGAGCGGTCCTCCGGTGCCATGGCGGCCAGCTTGGGCACCCAGGCGGCGAGGTCTGCGCGGGCCAGGGTGCGGGGCACGTGTTGCCCCTCCGAGGACGGCGCGGCGCCGCAGAGCCGTCCGAGGGAGCGGATCGTCTTGCTGGTGCCGACCACCCGGTGGGGGGCGCCGACCTTGACCAGCGGGCGGTGCTCCTCGGCGATCTGCGAGCGGATGCGTTTGCGCAGTTCCTTCAGCTTCTTCTCCGACGGGTTGTCACCAGCCAGCTGCAGCTCACGGGTCAACCGGCCCGCGCCGAGCGGCAGGCTGGCCACCGCGTCGGCCTCCTCGTCGATGCCGGCCGCGAGCTCCAGGGACCCGCCGCCGATGTCGATGAGGAACAGGCGCCCAGAGGACCAGCCAAACCAGCGTCGGGCCGCCAGGAAGGTGAGCCGGGCCTCGTTCTCACCCGAGAGCACCTGCAGCTGCAGGCCAGAGGCCGCGCGCACCCGGTCCAGGACCTCGTCGGTGTTGGTGGCGTCGCGGATCGCGCTGGTGGCAAAACCGAGCAGCTCGGAGACCCCGCGGCTCTCGGCGACCTCGACGCAGTCGAGCACGAAACGGGCCAGCCGCTCAGCACCATCCGGCGAGATCGCGCCGTCATCTGTGAGCTGTTCGGCCAGGCGCAGGTCGACCTTGTGGGAATAGTCCGGCAGAGGGTGTGCGCCGGGGTGGGCGTCGATCACCAGCAGGTGCACGGTGTTGGAGCCGACATCGATCACACCGAGACGCATTCCCTCAGGCTAGTCCCTCGCGGCCGGTCCGCCACTGTCGCCTCGTAGAGTGGACGCGTGAGCACCCCAGGCACCAGCACAGGTGAGACCGCGCTGGACGCACCGCGGATCTGGGCCGAGTTCACCGATCCGGCCGAGCCCGAGCAGCGGGTGCGTGCCGACCTGACCTGGCTGACCTCCTCCTGGCACTGCATCTTTGGCTCCGGCTGCGCGGGCATCTATGCCGACCGGCCCGACGACGGGTGCTGCACCCTCGGGGCCCACTTCACCGACGCTGACGACCTCGCGCGGGTCACCGCCGTGGCCGAGCAACTGGGCCCGGACGAGTGGCAGTTCCACGACGAGGGCAGCGCCGTCGTCGACGGGCGGCCCGGTTGGCAGGACGTCGACGAGGACGGCGAGACGGTCACCACCCGTCGGGTCGAGGGCGCCTGCGTCTTCCTGAATCGTCCGGGGCACCCGGCCGGCACCGGCTGCGCCCTGCACTCGCACGCCGTCCTCGAGGGCTCACCGCCGCACCAGGCCAAGCCAGATGTCTGCTGGCAGCTGCCGATCCGGCGCTCCTATCGCACCGTCGAGCGCCCCGACGACACGTCCTATCTGGAGATCACCATCGCCGAGTATGACCGCCGCGGCTGGGGCCCCGGCGGTCACGACCTGGACTGGTATTGCTCCGGGCGACCCGAGGCGCACACCGCCCCCGAGCCGGCCTATCTCGGCCTCGCGGCAGAGCTCACCGAGCTCCTGGGAGCCGAGGCGTATGCCGAGTTGTCGGCCCACTGCGAGGCTCACCTGGCGGCTGTGGCGGCGGCTCGACAGAGCCCCTCGGGGCGGCGTCTGCTGCCCCTGATGGTCCACCCCGCGACCCTGCGGGCCACGCCCTGACCTCTCGGTCGGCGTGACCCGCAGGCCCGTCCCAAACCAGACCAGCACCGGCAGGCGCGTCCCAGTGAGGCCCGTCCCAGGGAGGCCCGTCGCTGATCCAGCTCAGCGCGGCCCGATCCCGTAGGCAGCCAGCACCGTCTGCTCGATGCTGTTGCCGTCCTGGTCGGTGGCCTCGACCCGCAGGGAGACGTGGCCCTCCTGCCGGGGGTGCTTGACCCGCATCGTGAACTGCGTGCCGTCGGACCCACCAGATCGGCGGAGCTCCTGCTCGGTCCACGTGGCCCCGTCGTCGAGGGAGATCCAGGCGCGGGCCGCCTCGATCGGCGCAGCCTGCTCCAGGCCCTCTGGGTGCCGCACGGTCAGCGTGAGCTTCTCGTTGGACCCGGCACGCACCGTGTTGTCGAGGGCGACGGGCACGTCATAGTCGACACTCAGCAGTGGCTGGACGCTCGTGTCGTCACCTCCCTGCGAGGCAAACGTCCAGGAGGTGTCGGTGCGGGTCGAGAAGTCCCAGTTGATGTTGTCCTCGCGCACCACCGACAGGTCGAGCTGCACCGGGCCGTCGCCCACGGCATAGTCGCCCCAGGCCGCGTCGCCCTCGTGCAGCACCTCACCGTCCTGCGACAAGCTCATCGACGTGTCGGCGGCAAAACTGCGCTGCGCCAACGTGCCGTCACCCATCGCCAGCTCGGGGATCCGCAGCGACAGGGTGTCGCCCGTGCGGGTCGGGTCGGCTCCCGGAGCCACCGTTGGTCGGACCACAGCACGGTGCCAGTCATAGGTGACCTCTTCCCCGGGCTCATAGCTGCGGATGGCGTGGAAGGTCCCGTCCTTGATCGGGTTCATGCTGTCCCAGCTGTAGTTGTCGAGCACGTGCTGACGCCACAGGGTGTCGCCGGCCGAGACGATCTCGGTGCGCTGCTGCGGGGTGTGCAGCTCCTGCTGGGTCTCCACGATCGTGGACTGCTGCCAGGGGCGCCAGCCAAAGCGCTGCTCCTTGGTCCACTCCTCACCGCCGGTCTCGTGATAGCGCGCGGTGATCGTGGCGCTGTTCTCAGGGCTCACCGTGTGCACCACCTCCTGTGGGATCGCCCCGGAGGTCACCTGCACGACGTCATAGGTGACAGGGCGGTCCGGGTTGCCGGTGAAGCGCATGCGGACCGTCCGCTCGTTGGCGAGCTGGTCCAGGACCGCCTGTCCCTCGGCAGGCGCCAGCACCATGACCGGGAGGTCGAGCCGGTTTCCGCGCCCCGTGTACTTGATCCAGGACTGCTGCTCCGGCGCGATCATCAGCCCTGCGGCACCGGCGGCGACGGCAGCGTCGACATCCTGCCCGTGCTTGTCCTCCAGGCTGACGACGGCGATCTTGCCCTCGACGTCCAGGCCCTCATAGTCGGCGGGGGTTCCCGCCCCGGCAAAGGCCAACTCCAACGGACGCTTGGACTCCAGCCTCGGCGAGGTGCGCTCGTAGTTGGGATAGATCTCGAACCCGCCGCGACCGAGGGCGGTCCCGGTCAGGGCCGGCGTTCCCAGCTGCCAGCGTGAGCTGAACTCGAAGGTGCCCCCCTGTGGCTCGTCGGTCGGGGTGACCCACACGGACTGCGTCGAGTCAAACTTCATCGTGCTGTTGGACAGGCTGCGACCGTGGAACTCACGGTGGGTGATGAAGCCCAGGTTGCCGCGGGTGGTCGACGGTTCTGGCGTCTCGACCTGCACCTCGGTCGCCTCGCGGGCGTCCAGCAGGACCTCCTGGTCACCGGTGACGTCCAGGTCGGGGTCGGTCACGACCACGGCCGAGTCGAGACCGTCGATCTCCGGGTTCATCAAGGCGTGCAGGAAGTAGTCGCCCTCACCGACCGTGACGGTCACGGTCTGGCCCTCCTTGATGAAGCCGAGGGTGTCGAAGCGCGGGTCCTCGCCAAACAGGGCGAACACGGGGACGGAGATCGACTCCCCCGCGAAGTCCACGGCACTCAGAGTCACGTCGTGGGTCGGGGCCACCTTGACAACGGCGAGGGTGGTGTGGACCTGCGCGTCTCCGGCCTGGGCATGCAGGAACCCGGTGAACTGGCCCCGCTCGAGCAGGGTCGGGTCGGCGGTCACCGAGACCGTCGCCGTGTCCCCAGCGGGGACGGTCACCGAGTCAGCGGACAGGGTGACGCCGCCGTCGCTCGGGGCGTCGCCGCCGAGGTCGGACAGGTCAAGGTCGAGGTCGAGGGTCAGCTCCTCGTCGCCAGTGTTGGTGTAGGTGACCTCGAAGGTGCCGGACTCGGTGTCGGCGTCCTCGTAGGTGCCGAGGTGCACACTCCCGGTCGCGGTCAGCTCCTGGGTCACGGCCCGGCTCAGGTCGACCCGGCCACCTCCCTGCTCGTATGCCGTGAGGTCGGGGTTGGTCGCAGCGGTGCTGGTCAGCGCGTCCTTGAGTTGCTCACCGTCCCAGTCGGGGTGCTGGGCCGCCAGCAGTGCCGCGGCGCCCGCCACGTGCGGCGTGGCCATCGAGGTGCCGTTGGCGGCGGTGTAGAGGTCATCGACGGGGCTGCCCATGGCCGTGCCGTCCGCGCGTGCGGCGACGATGCCGACGCCCGGGGCGGTCAGGTCCGGTTTCACGGCCAGGTCATTGAGCCGCGGGCCGCGGCTGGAGAACTCAGCCAGCGACTCGTCGCGGTCGACGGCGCCGACGGTCAGGGCCGCGTCGGCCGAGCCCGGGGAGCCGATCGTCGAGCTGGCCGGACCGTCGTTGCCGGCCGCGACGACGAAGAGTGAGTCGCTGTCCTCGGAGAGGGTGTTGAGTGCCTGGCTGAGCGGGTCGGTGCCGTCGGTGGGGCCTCCGCCGAGGCTCATGTTGATCACGTCGGCGTCCTGTGCGACGGCCCACTCCATGCCGGCGATGACGCCGGACGTCGCACCGTTCCCGTCATCGCCCAGCACCTTGCCGGAGATGATCGAGGCACCCGGCGCCACGCCCTTGCGCAGGCCGTCGGAGCCGTCCCCGGTGCCGGCCGCGGTGGCCGCGACGTGCGTGCCGTGCCCGACGTGGTCGATCAGGTTGCCGCTGCCGGAGAAGTCCTCCTGCAGCGTGACCTGCCCGGCGAGGTCGGGGTGGTCGGCATCGACGCCAGTGTCCAGAACGGCAACAGTCACACCGCTGCCGTCGATGCCGGCCTCCCAGGCCGTCGGCGCACCGATCTGAGCGACGCTCTCGTGCAGATCGGCCGTGACCGGGGCGTCCAGCCAGAGGCGCTCGACAGAGGAGGTGAGGTCCGCCTCGGCCCCACTGGTGGCGAGCTGCGCCGCCTCCTCGGCCGGCACTCCCGTGATCGTCGTCCAGAAGTCCTCGGCGTTGTCCTTGTCGACTGCCAGGGCGCGCGAGTCGATGCTCGCCAGCTCGACCCCGGGGTCGACCCCCTGGACCGCGCTCAGGGCCGAGCTGGCCGCGCTGAGGCGGCCCTCGGCATACGTGGCAATGAGGGGCAGTGACGCAGAGTCTCCATCGCCGAAGCCGGCCTCGAGCAGCAGGTCGACGTTGAACAGGTCCGGGTCGAGGTCGCCGTCAGCGACATAGGGCACGGCGTCGAGGGGGAGCACGTGCAGCTCGCCGTCGATCTCCATCTGGTGGATGGTGATGCCCTCGCGCCCCTCACCCGGCTCGAGCTCGACCGTCCGACGGCCCTCGCCGACCTCGGTCAGGCGCAGCGTGTCGCCGGTGAGCAGGGTGAGCGTGGAGGACGTGCCGTCGGCGGACTGCGGCTCGGTTGCTGCCTCGCCGGTTGCTGCCTCGCCGGTTGCTGCCTCGCCGGTGGTCGCGTGACTGGCCGAGGCGAGGCCGCTGGCGACCAGGCACACGGCCAGGGTGGCGCCGATGGCTCCGCGGGCGGGAGTGGATGGATGACGCATGTCAGGCGTGCCTTTCGTGGACTCAGGAGCAAGATGACGCCCCTCCCGTCCACCCTGCGCCGTCGACGACCCCGTTGTCAGGTGTTTGCCGTGCCGTGGTTGCGCCATGTCGCAACCGCGCCACGGTTCCACGCGCCCGTCGTGCACCGCCGGTCACCCCTGCCCGCTTCTGCACGCCGCTGCGGGCGGAGCGGGCGCCGTGGGCGGGCCTGTCAGCCGCGCCGCCTAGAGTTCCTGGGCGTGGCAACCAACAGGGCGACCAAGAGCAAGTCCCCCACCTATCGGTGCACCGAGTGCGGCTGGGCGGCGATCAAGTGGGTGGGCCGGTGCGGCGAGTGTCAGGCCTGGGGCACGCTGGTGGAGGCGGGCGGTCAGACCTCGGTGCGCACGGCCGCCGCAGCGCCGGGTCGTCCGGCCGTGCCCATTGCCGACGTCGACGCGTCCCTGGCCCGGGCCGGCACCACCGGGGTCGGTGAGTTCGACCGCGTCCTGGGCGGCGGACTCGTGCCCGGCGGGGTCGTCCTGATGGCCGGCGAGCCCGGCATCGGCAAGTCCACCCTGGCCCTCGACGTCGCGGCCCGGGCGGCTCGGGAGGGACGACGGGTCCTCTATGTCTCCGGCGAGGAGTCCGCGGCCCAGGTGCGACTGCGTGGGCAGCGCATCGGCGCCCTGGCCGACACGCTCTATCTCGCGTCCGAGACCGACCTCGGCTCGGTGCTCGGCCATCTCGAGAGCACCCAGCCCGCCCTCGTCGTCGTCGACTCGGTGCAGACCATCGCGAGCGCCGAGGTCGAGGGTGCCCCGGGCAATGTCGGGCAGGTCCGCGAGGTCGCCTCCGCCCTGATCCAGGCTGCCAAGTCGGCCAACATCGCGGCGATCCTGATCGGCCATGTCACCAAGGACGGTGCGATCGCCGGTCCCCGCGTGCTCGAGCACCTGGTCGATGTCGTCGTGCAGTTCGAGGGTGAGCGACACTCACGTCTCCGCCTGGTGCGTGCAGTCAAGAACCGGTTCGGCCCGACCGACGAGGTGGGCTGCTTCGATCTGGGCGACTCCGGCATCGTCGGCCTCCCCGACCCCAGCGGGCTCTTCCTGACCAGCCGGGACCGCCCCGTCCCCGGCACCTGCGTGACGGTGACCCTCGAGGGCCGCCGCCCCCTGGTCACCGAGGTGCAGGCACTGGTCACCGAAAGCTCCGGCGGGTCGCCCCGGCGCACGACGAGCGGTCTGGACTCCTCGCGGCTCGCCATGGTGCTGGCGGTGCTCACGCGCCGGGCCGACGTCTCGGTGGCAACGCACGACTGTTATGCCTCCACCGTCGGCGGCGTCCGACTGGCTGAGCCCTCCGCCGACCTGGCCCTGGCCCTGGCCGTGGCCGGCGCCCACCGGGACGCGCCCCTGCCGCAGGGTCTGATAGCTGTCGGCGAGGTGGGCCTGGCCGGAGACATCCGACCGGTCACCGGGCTGCCGAGACGGCTCAGCGAGGCCGCGCGGATCGGCTTCACCCGCGCCGTCGTGCCCGCCGGGTCCCTCACCGAGGGGCCCGCTCCCGCCGGGGTGGTGGTGCGTGAGGTGAGCACCCTCAAGGAGGCCGTGGACCTGGCGCTCGGCTGGCAGGCCTGAGGCTGCGCACCGCGACGCCACCTGCTGCTCGCGAGCGTCCCTTCCTGGCCGCTGCCTGCGCCTGGGGCATGGCCTTCATCTCGGATCGGTAAAGGTTCTGCGATGCAGGTCAGATTGGGCCTCTGGCCTGGATAGACTCCCGCACGTCAGCCCAGGCACGGACGGAGCATCAGGTGGAGCGCAGTGATGAGGAGTCCTTGCGCTCGACGCTTGCCGCAGTGGCTCCCGGCACCGAGTTGCGAGACGGCCTCGAGCGGGTCCTGAGAGGCCAGACCGGCGCCCTGGTGGTGCTCGGCTATGACAAGACGATCGAGGCGATCTGCTCGGGTGGCTTCGAGCTGGACATCGAGTTCTCCAGCACCCGTCTGCGTGAGCTCGCCAAGATGGACGGCGCGATCGTCCTGGAGCGGGACGGCTCCCGCATCGTGCGCGCCGCGACGCAGTTGGTGCCCGACCCCACCATCGAGACCCGCGAGAGCGGCACCCGACACCGGACTGCTGAGCGCGTGGCCAAGCAGACCGGGCTGCCAGTGGTCTCGGTCAGCCAGTCCATGGCCATCGTGGCCATCTATGTCGGCGGGCTGCGCCACGTCCTCGAGGCCTCGACCGCAATCTTGTCCCGGGCCAACCAGGCCCTGCAGACCCTGGAGCGCTACAAGTCCCGCCTGGATGAGGTCAACAGCAGCCTGTCGGCCCTGGAGATCGAGGACCTGGTGACGATCCGGGATGTCACCGCCGTCCTGCAGCGCCTGGAGATGGTGCGCCGGATCAGTGAGGAGATCGCGCAGTATGCCCTGGAGCTGGGCACTGACGGGCGGCTGATGAACCTGCAGCTCGAGGAGCTCACCGGCGGCCTGGGCAATGATCGTGAGCTGGTGATCCGCGACTACGCCGAGGACATCTCCGACGAGCCGTCCGTGCAGGCCGTGCTCGACTGCCTGTCCTCGATCAGCGGCACCGACCTGCTCGACCTCACGTCCTCGGCCAAGTGCCTCGGCTTCACCGTGGTCGGCGACGGGCTGGACGCCAGCGTCAGCCCCCGCGGCTATCGCCTGCTCTCCCGCATCCCCCGACTGCCGGCTGTGGTCATCGACCGGCTGGTCGACCGCTTCGAGTCTCTGCAGGCCCTGCTGTCGGCCAGCCTCGAGGACCTGATGACGGTCGATGGCGTCGGCGAGGGGCGGGCTCGAGCCGTGCGCGAGGGCCTGTCCCGGCTGGCCGAGTCGAGCATCCTCGAACGCTACGTGTGAGCGCCGCCACCGACTCCCACGGCATCCGCACTCCCCTGCTGGACTGGTATGCCGAGCATGCTCGCGACCTGCCCTGGCGCCGTGCCGACTGCTCGCCCTGGGGCGTGCTCGTCTCCGAGGTGATGCTCCAACAGACACCGGTGGCCCGGGTCGAGCCGGTGTGGCGTGAGTGGCTCGCCCGGTGGCCCGAGCCCGCCGACCTGGCCGCCGAGACACCGGGGGAAGCGGTCCGGGCCTGGGGCCGGCTGGGTTATCCGCGCCGGGCACTGCGGCTGCACGCGTGCGCGCTCACCCTGACGCAGGAGCATGACGGGATCGTGCCGGCTGATCTCGGGGCACTGCTCGCCCTCCCCGGCGTCGGGACCTACACGGCCGCAGCCGTCGGGGCCTTCGCCTTCGGCATCCGGTCTGCTGTCGTCGACACCAACGTGCGCCGGGTCCAGGCCCGTGCCGTCACCGGCGAGGCCCTGCCAGCGCAGTCGTTGACCGCCGTGGAGATGCGCCTGGCCGAGCGCCTGCTGCCGACCGACCCGGACATCGCGGCCCGGTGGAACATCGCGGTCATGGAGCTCGGCGCGCTGGTGTGCACGGCACGCTCACCCGACTGCGAGCGTTGCCCGATTCGCGACGCCTGCGCCTGGGTCGCCGCGGGCTCGCCACCGTATGCCGGACCGCCGCGCCGCGGACAGGCCTGGGCCGGCACCGACCGGCAGTGTCGCGGCCGGGTGGTTGGGGCGCTCCGGGAGGCTCCGGGCTCCCTTGCTGTCGAGGAACTGCGGGCACTGTGGCCGGACGCCGAGCAGTTCGCCCGATCGTTGCAAGGTTTGCTCGACGACGGCCTCGTGGAGCGGATCGGCTCCGGTCACATCCAGCTGCCGGGCGGCTAGACACCCCGCAGCACCGACTCGTCGCGAGCCGCTGCCCGTGACGCTGTGTCAGGACGCCGTGTCAGGCGGTGCGCGCCTCAGGCCGCACGGCGCGGAAGCCAACGCCCCGCACGGCCTCGATGACGACCGGCGCGCCCTTCCTGGCGAGCTTGGCTCGCAAGCGCTTGACCACGGCGTGGACCTGACTCGCGTCGCCCAGGTGATCGGTGCCCCAGACCTCGCGCACGATCTCGTCGAAGCGCCAGACACGGCCCGGCTCGTTGATCAGGCGGCGCAGGAGCGAGAACTCCAGGGGCGTCAACGTCACCTCGACGGAGCCGAAGCGCACGGCCCGGCGGTCCTCGTGGATGCGCACCCCGGGGGCGGCTGGCCGTTCACCCGCGGGCACGCTGCGGGGCTTGACGCCCACAGGTGGCGCCTGGCGCGACCCCATGAGGCTCTGGGCCACCTCGACAGAGGGGACCACGAGCACCGAAGCGGTGGGGTCCAACTGGGATAACAGGGCGTTGCGCTCCTGCACGGTGGGGGCCACCAGAACAACTAACGGAGCTGACCGGGATGCCTGAAGATCGTGACGCGGCTCCGTTGCTGCTGTCTGGGTCATGCACCTGCTCCTTGCCCCGCCGCGGCCATCGCGGTCCTCGACTAACCTTCCGCGTACCCGCTGGTAAAGCAACGATCTTGAACAAGGCTTTAACGAAAAAGTACGTGCGAGATGCACCGCGTTCGCAGTGTTGTCCGCGAGGGAAGAGAGAGCGGCCCCGCCCGGAGCGTGTGCTCCGGACGGGGCCGTCCGTCAGGTGATCCTCAGTGAGTGATCAGCACCCGATCTTCGGGAGGTTGAAGTCCACCGAACGGACCCCGCCACGCTTGGGGTTCGTCTCAGCAAACTTCGGGCGCCACCCATCCTTGGCGGCGATCATCTGCACGCCACCCTTGGTGTTCTGGGTGTTGACCCAGGTGGCGTAGTCACCCTCGGCGTCGGTGGCGAGCACCCAACCCGGGTGGTCACCGCGCTTCGGGGTGATGTCGACCGTGGCACCCTCGATGGCGACCGTTGCACTGTCGCAGTCCGTGCCCGAGACGTTGCCCATCAGCTTGCCCCAGGGACGGGGCGGGCTGACGTTCATCGTCACCGGGATGGTGTCGAAGGACTGCGGGGTGTTGGTGCTCACCTTGATGCCGGCGGTGTAGACACCCGGCTGGGCGACGTTGCCGTCGGTGGTGACGTCAACCTCGACGCTCTCACCGGCGGGCACGACGACCTCGGTGGCGCTCAGCGAGAGCCACGTGATGTCAGCGCCAGCGGCGCCACAGTCATCGAACCCGGGCAGGTACTCAGCGTCGGGCGTGGCGTTGAAGTTGCCCGACGAGCCACCGAACTTGCCCACACCACACGCCATCGCGCCACGGTAGACCGCGGTGTTGGAGTTGGGCAGGTCAGTCCACTCCTCCGTCGCGGGGTCGTAGGCGAAGGTGGCGTTGGTGATGGTGCCACCCTGCACACCACCGTTGACAACGAGCATGCCGTTGGCAGCGGTGTACTGGCTGGCCCAGGTGTCAGCCGGAGCGTCCGCGATAGCGGTCCAGCTGTCCGAGTCCGGGCTGTAGACATACGACGCGGCCGTGCCGGCCGCACCGCTGTTGCCACCGGTGCAGAAGACCTCGCCGCCGATGCCGGCGCAGGAGGCGAAGGCCACCGACTCCGGGTAGTCGGCCAGGGTCTCCCAGGTGTCGCTCGCCGCGTCATACGCGGTGACCGAGTTCACCATCGGCGTGCAGTTCGCGGTCGAGCAGCCACCGACGGAGTACAGCTTGCCGTCCGCAACTGCCTGGCCTGCGGCGGAGACCGCCACGGGGTTCTCGGCAACCTCGGTCCAGCTGTCAGCACCCTCGTCATAGACGAAGGTCTCGCCAGTGGTGCCGGCCGCGACCCAACCGCCCGAGACGACGATCTGTCCGTTGACGACACCCGTGGTGACCGCGTTGCGCGCGCTCGGCAGGGGTGCGACCTCGGTCCAGGTCATCTCGGCCTCGTCGTAGCGCTGCACGGTGTCATACGACGCCGAGCCAGAGCCACCACCGATGAGATACCAGGTGCCGTCCAGGTTGACCGCACGGCCGTCCATGTTGACCGAACCCAACTGCGTCAGGTCCGTCCACGGGTCGGCAGCGACGCCACGGGCGGCCGGCTCGCCGGCCGAACCCATCATCGAGTTCGCCTGCTGCGCGAACGAGACCTCAGCCTCGATCTCCTGCAGCGGTGCGCCCTGCGCCTCGTGCATCTCGCTCATCAGGTCCTTCTGGCCGTTGGCCCGCAGGATCTCGAAGTCACCGCCGACCTCGGACAGCTGCACCTCGGCAGCTCCCGAACCGGAGTTGGTGATGGTGAGCGTGTCGGTGATGGCGTCACCCAGCTGCAGATAGGTGGTGATCGTCGTGGGGTCGATCTCCACAAAGCCGGAGCCGAGGGTGAAGTCGGCACGGACGGCGCCGTCAGCGGCAACGTCCACGCTCTGGGTCATGCTCTCGAAGTTGCGGGCGGTGGCCTCAAAGTCGTGCGCACCGGTCAGCGTCGAGAAGATCCAGTAGAAGCCGTCACCCAGGTTCTCGTCATCCGGGGTGGCAACGGTGGTGCCGGACTCCTCAGGAGCCTCGACGCTGGTCACCGTCGCGCCGACGATGCCCTCACCGCTCTCGGTGCCCGCAACGGTGCCCACGACGTAGCCGCCGGCGATCGCCGGGTCACAGGTGCGGTTGCCGACGAAGACGTCGTCAACCTGCCACCAGTAGTCGTAGCTCGCGGAGTAGTGAAAGCGGACCTGGACCTCGGACTGGCCAGCCGCAGCCGGAACCGGCACGACGACCTCACCACGGGAGTCCGCGGTGTAGGTCTCCAGGGTCTCCCAGGTGGCTCCACCGTCGATGGACAGGTCCACGTTGCCGAACTCGCCAGAGCCGAGGAAGGCGTTGTAGTCGTGCTTGTAACCGATGACCGGCTCGGCCAGGTCACTCATGTCGACCACGGGGCTCACCAGGGTCGTGTCCTGGACGCCACCACTGCCAGCCTCGTCGCTGTCAGCGATCGCGAAACCGTCGGACCCGCCGGTCAGGTTGTCGCGTGCGCCGGGGTTGTCGAACGCCCACACCTGCTCGGTGCCGGCCTCGTCAGTGACGGTCCACCCCTCGGGGAGTGCCTCGCTGTCGAAGTTCTCGACGACTCCGTCCGAGTTGTGGGCGTAGCCCGGGGCGGTGCAGGTCTCGGTGTTGACCTCGATCGCGGCGTCGGCGGTCTGTGCGCCGTCCACCGTGACCTCGACGGTCTGCGTGACATAGCCGGGGTACTGCGCCTGGAACTCCAGGGTGTAGGTCGCGCCCGTGGGCAGGTCGACGGAGTAGGCGCCGGTTGCCGGGTCGGTGTAGCTGGACAGGTCGGTCCCTGCCACGCTGACCTTGGCATACAGCGGCCAGCCGTGACCGGAGCCGTCGGTGACGGTGCCGGAGACGGTCGCAGACGGCATCGCCTCGAGTGCGAAGTCAACAGCGACCTCGCCCCCTGCAGTGACGGTGGCGTCGGCGGTCTCGGTGCCATAACCAAACATGCTCGCGGTGACCTCGTAGTCGCCGGCGGTGACCAGAGCGGAGTAGTTGCCCTCGTCGTCGGTGACCATGGAGCGCTCGATCGGGCCTACGGCCTCGATGGAGGCGCCCGCCAGGGCGTCGCCGGTCTCAGCGTCGGTGACTGCACCGTTCAGGGTGCCGGTGTCACCGGTCGGAGCGGCCTCAACCAGCGCCAGTGCGTCCAGACGGCCCTCGCCGAAGACGTTGTTGTCCGCGGCGGTGCCGCCACACGAGGTGTCATCGGTGTCGATGGCGGTGCCATCGAAGAGGGCACGCGTGCCCTCGATGTCACCGACGAGTCCGGGGGCCGCAGACCACAGCAGTGCGACAGCGCCCGCGGCGTGCGGGGCGGCCATCGACGTGCCGGTGTAGTTGGCGTAGCCACCACCCGGGACAGAGGAGCGCACGTTGCTGCCGGGGGCGGAGATGTTGGGCTTGATCTCGCCGTCCTGGCCCGCGCCCTTGCCCGAGCTGTTCGCGATCGCGTGACTCGAGGTGTAGTTGCCGACGGAGTAGGTGATGATCCGGCTGCCCGGGGCACCCGAGGTGTTACAGGCAGGACCGCTGTTGCCGTTGGCCCACATGCTGAAGATGCCCGCGGCATCCCAGGCCTCGATCACGTCCTCCATGAAGGGGTCGTTGCTCGGTGCCGTGGTGCCCCAGGAGTTGTTGATCACGTGGGGGCGCTTGGACGTGTCCGGCTCGGAGCCATCCAGCTTGGTCGGGGCCAGCATCCACTGGCCGGAGTCGATCAGAGCCTGGTCGGTGGGGCAGCAACCGTTCGCTGCGATCCAGGTGGCTCCCGGTGCGACACCGATCTGGTTCTCGCCACCGTCGTCGCCGACCATGGTGCCCATCGTGTGGGAGCCGTGGCCATTGGTGTCAACGGGCTCGTCCGGCGAGGTGCCGGCGGCGTCATACCAGTTGTAGTCGTGGGTGAAGCTGCCATCGCCGTTGTTGCCGCGGTACTGGTTCACCAGCGCCGGGTGGTCATACTGCACACCCGTGTCGATGTTGCCGACCACGATGCCCTCGCCGTGAACCCCGAAGGTGTCCCAGACGTCGTTGGCGTTGATGTCCTCGACGCCCCACTCCAGGGCGGACGGAGCCATCTCGCGCTCGCCCTCCACCAGTTCGGGCGCTTCATAGGTCGTCGTCGGGTAAATCCCCTCGACACCACTGTCCGCCGCCAGCGAGTTGACGAGAGACTCATCACCACTGTTGATCCGGATCGCGTTGGTGGCCCAGAACGCTTCGTATTCCACGCCGTCAGCGTCGAGCTGAGCGCGGATGTCCTTCTGGCTTGCTGCTGCACTGTCGTTCAGCGCACTGAAGACCGCCTTGCCGCGCGCGTCCCAGTCTTTGATCTCCTTGAACTGCGACATGTCTGGACGCGCATCAAAGCGCACCCAGAAGTCGGCAGCGCCCTTCTCAGCAATCTGGGCGGTGACCTCCTCGCTCACATCGGCGTCCGCCTTGACGGGTTCCCCTGGGGTTCCCATGTCAGCGTTCGCAGTGCTCATACCTAACCCCGATGCGATCAGCGATGCGCCGGCAATAGATGCCAGCCATCGGCGCGCACGGTGTCCGTGTACGGCCACGACTCCTCCTCTTACGGTGGGTGACACCGAGGGATCACCCCCGGTTATCAACCGAACCTAGGAAAACCCTGAGAGTCCTACAACAACAACACATGGGCAATCCATGGGCAACGTAAACATCTGCCGGACAACGCAATTGGAGCAGCAACGCCAAAATGACCGCCCGGTCCGGGCGGCATGGAGGGTCAGCAGTCAGCTGCCGAGCGCCTCCTTGGGTGCACCCGAGCGTGGGTGCTGGACCAGTCGGAAGCCGAGACCACGAACTGCTTCCAGCAGCACTGGGGCGCGGAGCTCGGCGAGCTTTGTGCGCAGGCGTCCGATGGCGGCATGCATGTGGGCACCATTGCCCAGATAGGCGGTGTGCCACCCGACCTGCGAGAGCTGCTCAAAAGTCACCACCTGTCCCGCGCGGGGGACCAGATAGCGCAGGAGGGCAAACTCCAGGCGGGTGAGCTGGACCTCGCGGTCGGCCACCGCCAGGGAGAGCCGGTCCTCGCGAAGGCGCAGGGGCAACTCCTGTGGACGTCCGCCGCGCGGCGGGCCGCTCGCCCCGGGTGGGCCCGGCTGCCGTCGTCCGCGCCCGGAGGCGCCGGGCAGTCGGGCCAGCACACGGCGGGCCTCGGTGATGTCGGAGGCAAGAAGGATCGGTGTCTCGATCGGCAAGCCAGCGCTGAGCGCGAGTCGCTGCTCCGCAGTGTCGGCGACGATCAGGACGAGGGGCTCTGGCTCAGGGACGGGTCCAGACGCAGGAGCATGGACTGTTTGCTCCATGCGTGCACCTCCCCGTGCCCCACCACCCGTCTCCCTGGGTGTTGGCTTCTATTTACCTGCACGTCAACGGCACAGGGCAAGGGGCTTGGCGCAGAATTGACCGAAGGATGGCCAAGGATTGGGGTCCTCGTGCCAGGAACCCGACCAAGAGCAGTCCCCAGGGCTTCGGGACGGGGCCCCGGGACAAGCCCCCGGAGGAGGTCGTCAGAGGACGTCGTCAGAGGGCGTCACCAGAGGCGTCAGAGGATGTCGTCGGTGGTGCCGCGGGTGCGCTTGTTGAGCAGATCCTTGCGCACGCGGAGCGCCTTGACGAGGGGCTGGGCCAGCGGCGACAGTCGCAGGTCGTAGGCAGGGAACCACACGCGGTGCGTGCTGAACTTCAGCTTCATCTTGAAGACGCCGAAAGAGTGCTTGGACTCATCGAGTCGGCGCGGCACGCCCCAGAAGTCGAAGGTGCCGTAGCCGTGCTCCTTGGCATCGAGCATCGCGTTCCAGTAGAAGGCGTCGGGAGCCTTGGCGTCCTTGCGCTTGTCCCCGGTGGTCGGGGGCCGCTCGTCCCGGATGCTGCCGCCATACAGATAGGCCGTGGTGTCACCCAGGCCGAGGAAGAAGCCTCCTGCGAGCGCCTTGCCCTCGTGCCGGGACAGGACGGTGTAGGTCTCCCCGCCGAACTGGTTGCCCGCGTCCCGCAGCGCCTCGTAGTAGGCGCGCGGGAAGGACCCCAACTGGGCGCGCTCGTTGGTGGCGGAGAAGATCTCCCAGAACGCTTCGAAGTCGTCATCGCGGCCAGCCTCGACGCCCATCCGGTCGGCAGTGCGCACGTTGCGCCGCGCCATCTTGTGCAGGCCGGCGAACATGTCATCCTCGCTGAGGCTCAGGTCGGCGAGGATGGTGTGCTCGGGCTGCTCGGTCTGGGAGCGTCGGAACGGGCCGATGGACTCGGGGATGGTGGCCTGATCTGCCTCGAAGTCCTCGGTGATCAGGTCATCCGGTCGACCCACCTCGACCGGCTTGGGTGGCTCCACCTTGAGATAGGCGTCGGTGCGCCGCGCCAGCGTGCGCAGCGGGGCAGCCAGGTCGGGCAGCAGGTCGAGGGACTCCAGCGCCGGCCCGCGTGGTGCATAGAGGACGCTCACCCCTGGCACCAGGGGTTTGCGGAGGAGTTGCAACGCTCCGACCGTGCTGCCCTGGTCGTTGCGGATCAGGAACCGGCGAGGTTGTTGTCCCAGGACTCGACGTGCCTCGCCGTAACCCCAACCCTGGAGCGGATTGCTCAGGGGGAGGGCTGCGACAGCAGCATTGAACGCGCGGGGGTCATGGGACTCGTGGAGATGCAGGGGCACCCCCCAAATCTAGGTCATCCGAGCCGCGAAACAGACCACCCGCCGTGCCCAGGGCACGGCGGGTGGTCTGTTCTGACGGGTCGACTCAGGAGCCGGTCTCGGCCTGACCGGTCTCGCCGCCACCGACTCCGCTCGCCTCCACGGGCACGGTGTCTGGCGTCTGCGACTTCTCCTCGCCGGTGAAGGTGAACTCACCGGTGCGGTCCTCAGAGGTCGCATCGACCAGGACAATCTGCCCGGGCTGCAGCTCGCCGTAGAGGATCTTCTCGGACAACGCGTCCTCGATCTCGCGCTGGATGGCACGACGCAGCGGCCGGGCGCCCAGCACTGGGTCGTAGCCCTTCAGGGCGAGCAGCTTCTTGGCCGTGGGCGTGAGCTCGATGCCCATGTCCTTGTCCTTGAGGCGCTCGTCCAGGCTGGCGACCATCAGGTCGACGATCTGGACGATCTCGTCCTGCGAGAGCTGCGGGAAGACGATCGTGTCGTCGACACGGTTGAGGAACTCGGGGCGGAAGTGCTGCTTGAGCTCGTCCGTCACCTTGTTCTTCATGCGCTCGTAGTCGCTGCTGCCGTCGTTGCCGCCGGAGAAGCCCAACGAGACGCCCTTGGCGATGTCCCGGGTGCCCAAGTTGGTCGTCATGATGATGACGGTGTTCTTGAAGTCCACCACGCGCCCCTGGGCGTCGGTCAGACGGCCGTCCTCCAGGATCTGCAACAGGCTGTTGAAGATGTCCGGGTGGGCCTTCTCGACCTCGTCGAAGAGCACCACTGAGAATGGCTTGCGGCGGACCTTCTCGGTCAGCTGCCCACCCTCTTCGTAGCCGACATAGCCGGGGGGCGAGCCGAACATCCGCGAGACGGTGTGCTTCTCGGAGTATTCGGACATGTCCAGGGTGATCAGCGCGTCCTCGTCGCCGAACAGGAACTCCGCCAGCGTCTTGGCGAGCTCGGTCTTGCCGACGCCCGTGGGGCCGGCGAAGATGAACGAACCACCCGGACGGCGGGGGTCCTTCAGGCCGGCGCGGGTGCGCCGGATCGCCTGGGAGAGCGCGCCGATGGCCTCGTTCATGCCGACGATCCGCTTGTGCAGCTCGTCCTCCATGTTGAGCAGTCGGCTGGACTCCTCCTCGCTCAGCTTGATCACGGGGATGCCGGTCGCCGCGGCCAGGACCTCAGCGATCAATTCCTCGTCGACCTCGGCCACGACGTCCATGTCGCCGGACTTCCACTCCTTCTCCCGCTCGGCCCGCGCCTGGGTGAGCTTGTGCTCCTCGTCGCGCAGGCGGGCGGCCTTCTCGAAGTCCTGGGCGTCGATCGCCGACTCCTTCTCGCGCTTGGCGTGCGAGATCTTCTCGTCAAACTCCCGCAGGTCCGGCGGGGCGGTCATCCGGCGGATCCGCAACCGGGCACCGGCCTCGTCGATCAGGTCGATCGCCTTGTCCGGAAGGTAGCGGTCGTTGACGTAGCGGTCGGCCATCGTTGCCGCTGCGACCAGGGCACCGTCGGTGATCGAGACGCGGTGGTGCGCCTCATAACGGTCCCGCAGACCCTTGAGGATCTCGATGGCGTGGCTCAGGGTCGGCTCGTTGACCTGGATCGGCTGGAAGCGGCGCTCGAGCGCGGCGTCCTTCTCGATGTGCTTGCGGTATTCGTCCAGGGTGGTGGCACCGATGGTCTGCAGCTCGCCGCGGGCCAGCATCGGCTTGAGGATGCTGGCGGCGTCGATCGCGCCCTCGGCGGCTCCTGCCCCGACGAGGGTGTGGATCTCGTCGATGAACAGGATGATGTCGCCGCGGGTGCGGATCTCCTTGAGCACCTTCTTGAGGCGCTCCTCGAAGTCACCGCGATAGCGGGAGCCAGCCACCAGCGAGCCGAGGTCGAGGGTGTAGAGCTGCTTGTCCTTCAGCGTCTCGGGCACCTCGCCGCGCACGATGTCGCTGGCCAGCCCCTCGACGACGGCCGTCTTGCCGACGCCGGGCTCACCGATGAGGACCGGGTTGTTCTTGGTCCGGCGAGACAGCACCTGCATGACCCGCTCGATCTCTGAGTTGCGACCGATGACGGGGTCGAGCTTGCCCTCGCGGGCGGCCTGGGTCAGGTTGCGACCGAACTGGTCGAGGACCAGGGAGCCAGCGGGCGTGCCCTCCTGAGCGCCAGCACCGACGCCAGCGGTCGCGGCCTCCTTGCCCTGATAGCCAGACAGCAGCTGGATGACCTGTTGGCGCACCCGGTTGAGGTCGGCGCCGAGCTTGATCAGCACCTGGGCGGCAACGCCCTCACCCTCGCGGATGAGGCCGAGCAGGATGTGCTCGGTGCCGATGTAGTTGTGGCCGAGCTGCAGACCCTCACGCAGGCTCAGCTCAAGGACCTTCTTGGCACGGGGCGTGAAGGGGATGTGGCCGGTGGGCGACTGCTGGCCCTGGCCGATGATCTCCTGCACCTGCTCGCGGACAGCGTCCAGCGAGATGTCAAGGGTCTCCAGCGCTTTGGCGGCGACCCCTTCTCCCTCGTGGATGAGGCCGAGCAGGATGTGCTCAGTGCCGATGTAGTTGTGGTTGAGCATCCGCGCTTCTTCTTGCGCGAGCACCACCACTCGGCGGGCGCGGTCGGTAAACCGTTCGAACATCGTCACTCCTGACAATCGATCCGGGCAGACGGTCTGCTGGCGATCACCGCCACAAACGCCATACCCAGATGCTACTTGCGTCTGCTGAGCCCAACGCGATCGTGCGCAGCACTGTTCCACACAGGGGGCCCCTGGCGGCTCCTGTTCGCCCTCGGCGTAGCCCCGATGGAAGGCAACGCCCCTCCGCGGACCTGTCGAGTCGGGCTCACACTGGCTCAACGCTCAGGAAGGTGGTTCATAATCCCTGCTGCACCACCCGCCACGGCCGCCCTGGCCGACAAGGAGTCAAACCGCATGCAGCGTCGCACCACGGCCGCCCTGTCCCTCGTCCTGCTCGCCGCCACGGCACTGGCCGGCTGCACCTCTGGGGACGATGAGCCGGACACGTCCTCCGGCGCCGCACCGACCACGGAGGGCGCCGCCCCCGCCGACCCGGACTGGTTCTGCCGCCTGATCGAGAGCGAGTCGGTCGACGCCGCCACCGATGGGCGCGCGGACGTGGCCCGCGAGGTCGAGGTGCTCGCCACCGCCGACGAATACCAGTGCGATGTCCTCGTGCCCACCGACGATGGGGAAAGCGAGGTGGCGATGAGCCTGTCGATGCACCGCAACATCCCGGGCCTGGCCGATGAGCGCCTCGCCGAGGTCCAGGCCATCGAGGGCTACACGGCCGGGCCAGAGCACCTGGGAGTCTCCTACTTCGCCGACACCCTCGGGGTCTCGGTCGTCCCCTGCAAGGCCGAGGCCAACGGCGCTGAGGACGATGCGGAGGTGCCCTATGTCTTCGTGATCCGCGCCCCGCTGGACACCGACGGGGCCACCACCGCATCGCTGTTCGAGCCGCTGACCCGCATGGTCAAGGAGATGGACCAGGGCTATGGCTGCAGCCCGAGCAAGATCCACCCGATCGACCAGGGTCAGCAGACGCAGGCTCCCGGCGACGACGCGGAGACCACGACCGCACCCTGAGTTGGGCGGCGGTCAGCCGGCCTTCTTGGCAGCGGGCTTGCTGGCCGACTTCTTGGCGGTCGCCTTCTTGGCCGTGCTCTTCTTCGCTGTGCTCTTGGCTGCGGTCTTCTTCGCACCGGCCTTCTGGGCCGGGGCCTTCTTGGTCGCAGCCTTCTTGGTGGTCCCCTTCGAGGGCTCGTCGGACTCCTTGTCTGAGCTCTCTCCCCGCGAGGACTTGGCGCGGTCGACGCTGCGTTGCAGGGCGGCGAGCAGGTCCACGACCTCGCCGGTGTCCTCCTCCTCGTCCTGGTCCGGGGACTCGGTGACGTCGCCGCCCTCGATCTTGGACTTCACCAGGGCCTCGACCGCGACCTGATAGTCGTCCTCGTGCTCCTCGAGCTCGAAGTCACCAGCCATCGAGTCGACGAGCATGCGCGCCATCGCGACCTCGGAGTCCTTGGGCTCGGTGACCTCATCGAGGTTGTTGAGCTGGCCGGAGTCGCGGACCTCGTCGGGCCACAGCAGGGTCTGCAGGACGATGGCCTCCTCGATCACCCGCAGCACCGCCATCGTCATCCGGGTGCGCACCGACACGGTCACGACCGCCACCCGCTCGCTCTCGCGCAGCGCCTCGCGCAGCAGGCCATAGGCCTTGGCCCCCATGGCGTCGGGCTCGATGTAATAGGCCTTGTCGTAGAGGATCGGGTCGATCTGCTCCATCGGCACGAACCGCTCGACGGCGATCTCCTTGCTGGAGCGGTTGGGCAGGGAGGCGAAGTCCTCGTCGGTCAGGATCACCGACTTGCCGTCCTCGGTCTCATAGGCCTTGGCGATCTCCTTGTAGGGCACCTCCTCACCGTCCGCCTGTGCGACCCGCTTGTAGCGGATCCGGCTGCCGTCGGAACGGCGCACCTGGTGGAAGCTCAGGTCATGGTTCTCGGTCGCCGAATAGAGGCGGACCGGCACATTCACCAGCCCGAACGACACGGCACCCTTCCAGATCGCTCTCACTGTTACAGGATGGACCCATGAGACCCATGCTCGCCACCCCGGGCCCGGCCACCGCCGCGCGTGCAGTGGTCCCCGAGGGCGAGGACTGGGTCCACGAGATCAAGTGGGACGGCATCCGGTTGATCGCCTCGGTCCGCGACGGCAACCTGCGACTGAGCACCCGCAGCGAGCGCGACGTCACCGTCGCCTTCCCGGAGCTCGCGGGGCTGGCCGACCTGGGGCACGACCTCATCCTGGACGGTGAGGCCGTCACCTTCGTCGACGGCCTGCCGTCCTTCAGTCAGCTCGTCGAGCGGGTCCACACCACGTCCGCGGCTAAGGCGCGCCTGCTCGCCGGCACCCGCCCCACGACATACCTCGCCTTTGACCTGGTCGGTCTCGACGGACTGGACCTGACCCCGCTCCCCTGGTCCGCTCGCCGCTCGGCGCTGGAGGACATCCTCCCGGACCGGGCCCGTTGGCAGGTCTCCCCGCAGTATGCCGATGGGCCGGGTCTGTGGCGCGCCACGGCTGAGCAGGGGCTCGAGGGGGTCGTCAGCAAGCGGACGTCGAGCACCTATCAACCCGGCGTGCGCAGCGCGGACTGGCTGAAGTTCCCGCACCGGGCCACCCAGAGCCTGGTGGTCGGCGGGTGGCGGCCAGAGACCGGCCGATCCCGGCTCGGCGCCGTGTTGGTGGGCCTGCCCGTCAGCGACGGCGGGGACGGCGGGCTGACCTTCCGCGGGCGCGTCGGCAGTGGCCTGGCCGGCAAGAACGGGGACCGGCTCGCCGAGCTCATCGCGCAGGTCCCCACGGGGCCGAACCCGTTCGTCGACGACGTGCCCGGTCCGGACCGGGCGGGTGCGACGTGGCTGGCACCGCAGCTGATCGTGGAGGTTGCCTCGCTCGGGACGACGGCTGGCGGGCGTCTGCGGCAGCCGGCCTACAAGGGGTGGCGCAGTGATCTGACGCCACGGGACCTGGCCCCCACGACACAGGAGGAGGACTGATGGCCACCGGTGAGGTGCAGAGCGTGCACGTGGCGGGCCGGACGCTGCGGGTGAGCAGCCTGGACAAGATCCTCTATCCGAGCACCGGCACCACCAAGGGTGAGGTGCTCAACTACTACGTCCAGATCGCTGACCGGCTGCTCCCCGAGCTTGCGGACCGGCCGGTGACCCGCATCCGGTGGCCACACGGCGTGGGTGGCGAGAGCTTCTTTGAGAAGAACGTGCCCAGCGGGGTGCCGGACTGGTTGCCTCGGGTGACCATCACCGGGCACGGCTCGCGCTCCGGTCGGGCGACCGTGACCTATCCGCTCGTGAGCGACCTGGCGGCCCTGGTCTATCTGGTCAACCTCGGCTCCCTGGAGCTGCACGTGCCCCAGTGGCGGGTCGATGAGGAGGGCACGCCGTTGCCCCCGGACCGCCTCGTCATCGACCTCGACCCGGGCCCCGGTGCCGGACTCACCGAGTGCGCCCGCGTGGCCCTGCTGGTGCAGGAACGCCTGGCGACGGTGGGGCTGGAGTCTCGTCCGGTCACCAGCGGCAGCAAGGGCATGCAGCTCTATGCCGAGCTGGACGGCGTGCGCACCTCTGATGAGGTGAGCGCGGTGACCAAGGCCCTGGCCCAGCAACTCACCGAGCAGCACCCGGACCTGGTGCTGTGGCAGATGACCAAGGCCAAGCGGGGCGGCAAGATCTTCCTGGACTGGTCGCAGAACAATGCCGCCAAGACCACCATCGCGCCGTGGTCGCTGCGCGGCCGGGAGCGACCCAATGCGGCCGCGCCGCGCACCTGGGACGAGGTCGCGGACGCGGCGTCAGGAAACAGCGTCCTCGCGCAGGTCCCGTTCCACGACCTGTTGTGAGACAGCAAACCGCTGTTGTGAGACAGCAAACCGGCTCGGACCCCAGGGGATCCGAGCCGGTTGCGTCTGACGTGCGGTGCTTGCGTCAGTTGGCCGCCGCGAAGGCGTCCTGCAGCTCCTTGGAGACACGGCCACGGTCGCTGACCTTGAAGCCGTTGTCCCGGCCCCACTCGCGCATCCTGGCGAGCTCATCACGCGAGGCGCCCGAACCGCCACCGGCTCGGCGCCGCGTCTGACGACGGCCACCGGAGCGACGAGCAACACCGATCCACTGAGCAAAGCTGTCGCGCAGCTGGGCTGCGTTGGCGTTGGACAGATCCAACTCGTAGGTCACGCCATCAAGGGCAAACTCGACCGTCTCGGTCGCCTCGCCACCATCCAGGTCGTCAACCAGAATCACTTGCACTCGCTGGGCCATGCGCTCTCCTTCGTTGCCTGAGTTGTCGGCCGTCTTTTGCACGACCCATTCAATCTAGACGTAAAGATAGCAGCATTGCAAAACTATTGTTACTGAACAACGCCAGGAGTCATCCGTCGAGCGTCAGGTTTGAACCTCACAGGTTGCGCACACCACAATGCTGTAGGGGCCGCAGGCGACCACGAATACCGGCGGTGGCGCGGGGTGAATCAGTCCTGATTGACTGGGTGCTCGCGCGCATTGTCCCTGAGTGCTGCGCGCTCAGCATCCCACTTTCGCTCCGCCGCACGTTCCCGCCGGTCCGCTTCAAGGATGCGCTTGAGAATGAAGAAGAACAGGAAGAGCAGGCCCGCGGAGGGGATCAGGGCCGCAAGGATCGGCCACACGGTGTCCCACAGTGCCATCTCATGCCTCCGGTTTCACAAAGGGGAACAAAATGGTCTCACGAATGCCGACACCCATCAGGAGCATCAGGATGCGGTCGACCCCGATGCCGAGGCCGCCCATCGGCGGCGCTGCGTGCTCCAGTGCCTGCAGGAAGTCCTCATCGAGCTGCATGGCCTCCGGGTCTCCCTGTGCCGCAAGCAATGACTGCTGAGTCAGACGCTCCCGCTGGATCACTGGGTCGATCAACTCGGTGAAGGCGGTGCCGCGCTCGGTGCCGGCAATCACGAGATCCCAGGCCTCGATCAAACCCGGCTTGGTCCGGTGCTGTCGCGCCAACGGCTGCGCCGCCGCCGGATAGTCACAGACAAAGGTCGGCGCCAGGATCGTGGGCTCCACCAATTCGTCAAACAACTCCAGGGCGATCTTGGGCCCGTCCCACGCGGGATCGATCGACACACCGCGGTCGGCAGCGATCTGCGCCAACGTGGTGATGTCGGTTTCAACATCAATAGCTGTCCCGACCTCGGCGGATACTGCGTCATAGAACGGCAACCAACGCCACTCACCGTCGAGATCCACGACACCGCGAGGAGTCTGAATCTGACGTGACCCCACAGCATCTGCCGCGGCCAGGATCATCCGCCGTGTGATGTCGGCCATGGTCTCCTGGTCGCCATAAGCCTGATAGGCCTCGAGCATCGTGAACTCCGGGCTGTGCGTGGAGTCGATCCCCTCATTGCGGAAGACCCGGCCGATCTCATAGACCCGCTCAATGCCGCCGACAACAGCCCTCTTGAGATACAACTCCAGCGCAATGCGCATGGTCATCGGCAGATCAAAGGCATTCAGATGCGTGTGGAATGGCCGGGCGGTGGCACCGCCGTGGACCGTCTGCAACACCGGGGTCTCAATCTCGACATAGCCGTCGGCCTCCATCACCGAGCGGATCGCCCGGATCACCGCGGCCCGGCTCAGCACCATCTGACGGGCCTCATCGCGCACGATCAGGTCGACATAGCGGCGGCGGACGCGTTGCTCCTCGGACAGGTCCTTGTGCAGCACCGGCAGCGGCCGCAGCGCCTTGCTCGCCATCTGCCAGGAGGTGGCCATGACCGAGAGCTCGCCGCGACGGCTGGAGATCACCCGGCCGTGCACGAAGACGTGGTCCCCCAGGTCGACGAGGGCCTTCCACGCGGCCAGGGAGTCCTCGCCGATCTCGGCGAGGCTGAGCATCAGCTGGAGACGGGTGCCGTCTCCGGACTGGATGGAGGCGAAACACAGCTTGCCGGTGTTGCGCACGAAGACCACTCGCCCGGACACGCCGACCTCGTCGGTGGTCTCCTCGCCCGTCTCCAGGTGTCCCCACTGCTCACGCACCTGCCCGACCGTGTGGGTGATCGGGACGTGCGCCGGATAGGGCTCGCCGCCATCCGCCAGGAGCTGGGCCCGCTTGGCGGTGCGCACCAGGACCTGCTCGGGGACGTCGCTGGCGTGCTCGTCCGTCGTGGTCTCGGGGCCGGGGGTGGGGGTGTCAGTCACCGCTCCAGACTACCCAGCCCAGTGCCTTGTCCCCGAGTCAGCCGCCGCCGCTCATGACGCACCTCACCAGAGCGCGAGCCCGCTCACCCGCTCCTCCAGCGCGAGCAGGGTCCGCTTGCGCTCGATCCCGCCGCCATAGCCCGTGAGCTGGCCCGAGGCCCCGATCACGCGGTGGCACGGCACGATGATCGAGATGGGGTTGCGTCCGTTGGCCAGACCGACAGCCCGCGACGCTCCGGGGTTGCCGAGTCGGGTGGCCAGCGCTCCATAGCTGCTGGTGCTGCCAAAGTCGATCTGCAGCAACTGGGCCCACACGAGCCGCTGGAAGTCAGTGCCCCGCGGCGCGAGCGGCAGGTCAAACCCGGTCAGCTCGCCGGCGAAGTATGCCGACAGCTGGCGTGCCGCCTCGACCAGCACCGCCGGTGTGGCTGGGTCCTGCAGACCCACCCGGGCACCCCAACCGGTGCGGTCGGTGTGCCTGTGGACGGCCATATAGGCACCAGTGAGCGCCGCGCCGTCGCTGATCAGCGTCAGCTCATCAATCGGGCTGTCCACCACCACGTGGTGCGTGTTGCGCTCGCCCGGCTCACGCCAGGGCACGCCGGGAGCCGGTGTCTGCATGACTCCATGGTGCACCCGGGCACAGACAGTGCAGCCGTACGAAACCTCCCTGAGAATGCGGGTGAGGCGTACGAGACCTCCCTGAAAAGGCGGGTGAGGCGTACGAGACCTCCCTCAAAATTGGGTGGGAACCGCACGCCTGGCTCCCCAGCATGGGGGAGACTTGGCTCGTGGGCTGGCAGCGGTGGGACGAGGCGTGGCAGCACGCGCTCTATGGCCCCGCTGGCTTCTATCGACAGTCGGCCCCGGCCGAGCACTTCGCGACGTCCGCCCAGGGCCTCGGCGCGACCGGCACGCTGCTGGCGCAGGCCCTGCTAGAGCTCGCCAGCCGCCACGGACTGACCCGCATCGTTGAGATCGCCGCCGGGCGCGGAGAACTGCTCACGGCCCTCGCCACGGTCCAGCAAGACACCGAACTCGCCGGCGTCGACATCGTCGACCGTCCAGCCCACCTGCCGGACGACATCGGCTGGCTCCGCTCCCCCGGCGGTGCCCGGTTGCCCGACGAGCTCACCGGTCTCACCGACACCCTGGTCGTGGCCCACGAGTGGCTCGACGTCGTGCCCTGCCCGGTGGTGACCCGCGAGACCGACGGCACCTGGCACCACGTGCTCGTGGACCCCGCGGGAGCAGAACAGACCGGCCCCGTGGTGACCGGAGCAGACCTCGCCTGGCTGGATCATCACGTGCCTGTCCACGTGAGCCGCGCCGAGGTCGGGCTCCCCCGGGACAGCGCGCACGCCGACCTGCTCTCGCGCGTGGACCACGGGCTGGTGCTGGTCGTCGACTATGGCCACACGGCAGCGACGCGCCCCACCGACGGCACGCTCACCGGCTATCGCGACGGCACGCAGGTGCCGCCGGTCCCGGACGGCTCCTGCGATCTCACCGCCCACGTGGCGATCGACTCGCTCGGTGCCGACGTCCTGCGCACCCAGCGGGAGACACTGCACGACCTGCTCGGCCGACCCACGCTGCCGCCGCACGAGCTCTCGGGAAGCCAGCCCACGGCATACCTGGAGGCACTGAGCCGGGCCAACGCCCTGGCGACGCTGACCCGATCGGGAGGACTCGGCGACTTCTGGTGGGCCACGACGCTCCGCGGCGGCGGGGTCCTCGGCTAGCGTGGGCAGCGTGCCACACAGGAACTGCGCATGAGGGAACTCGACGTCGGTCTGGGGACCGCTGGCCTGACGACCACCGAGATGGTGCTCAACATCGGCCCACAGCACCCGGCGACGCACGGCGTGCTGCGCCTGCGGATCACCGTCGACGGCGAGCGGATCGTCGCGGCCGAGCCGATCGTGGGCTATATGCACCGGGGGGCCGAGAAGCTCTTTGAGGTGCGCGACTATCGCCAGATCATGGTGCTGGCCAACCGGCACGACTGGCTGTCCGCCTTCAGCAACGAGATCGGCGTCGCGCTGACCGTCGAGCACCTGCTCGGCATGGAGGTGCCAGAGCGCGCGACCTGGACCCGCACGCTGCTGGCCGAGCTCAACCGGGTGCTCAACCACCTGATGTTCCTGGGCTCCTACCCGCTCGAGCTGGGCGCGATCACGCCGATGTTCTATGCGTTCCGCGAGCGCGAGGAACTGCAGGCCGTCATGGAGGAGATCTCCGGCGGGCGGATGCACTACATGATCGCTCGCATCGGCGGCTTGCGCGAGGACATCCCCGAGGGCTGGCTGGGCCGGGTCGACGAGGCCGTGGCCGCCGTGCGCCGCCGGATGCCAGACCTCGAGGCGATGCTGGTCGACAACCCGATCCTGCGCGGCCGCACCGTCGGGGTGGGTGTCCTCACGCCCGAACAGGTGCGTCAGTTTGGCGTGTCCGGACCGATCGCCCGGGCCGCTGGGGTGGACGTGGACCTGCGGCGCGACGAGCCCTATCTCGCCTACGGCGAGCTGTTCGGGCCCGACGGACCGGGCCGGGTGGTCACGCGCACCGCCGGTGACTGCTATGCGCGCCTCGAGCTGCTGTTGGAGCAGGTGCAGGTCAGCCTCGACCTCGCCGAGCGCTGCACCGAGGTGCTGCGGGGGCTGCCCGACGGCCCGATCGACGTCAAGCTGCCCAAGGTCCTGCGCGTGCCCGAGGGTGAGCACTACTTCGCGACCGAGAACCCGCTGGGCCTCAACGGCTATTACCTGGTCAGCCGCGGCGACAAGGTCCCGTGGCGGCTCAAACTGCGGTCCGCCTCGTTCAACAACGTGCAGGTGCTCTCCGAGCTGCTGCCCGGAGCCCTGATCGGCGACATGGTCGCGATCCTCGGCTCGACGTTCTTCGTCGTGGGCGACATCGACAAATAGGTCAGTTGTCTCGGCTCAGGACCCGAGCTGCACCTCCTCCGGCGGAGAAACTGGGCAGACCTCCGTGAACACGTGCTCGATGTCGGGATATTCACCCTGCCTCACCCGGTCCCTGACCTGGTCCCGAACCTGGTCACTGTCCGGCGTCCACGCACGCCGCTCCACGAACGTCTCTCGCGACGGTGGTTCATTCACCGTCAGACCCTCAGACTCCAGACAGGGCAGAGCCTCATTCACCCAATAATCATAGATCCGCCCCCACGCCGCCCCGTCCAACGGCTGAAGATATTCTGGCCGAATGGGATACTGCGCAGCACAGATATAGCTATCCATGTTCAGTGAGTCGCGTTGTTCAGACGTGAATTGTATATGACCGTCCACAACTGGCCAGCCACGATCCGTCATGCACTCATCAATCAGAGTTTTGGACTCCGCTGGAGCAATGTGCCGAATTGGCTCAACCACTGGGGGGTCCTGAATCTCGTACATTTCCGCGAGGTCGGCCAACGCCTCGTCGCTCGAGGCATAGCCGGTCTCACCTGCCGCGCCACCGGGCGCACTCGACCCCTGGTCGCCATCTGATGCGCCACCCACAGAGCACCCGGTCAGCGCGGCAATGAGCAACCCGCTGACGGCGACTCGTCCAGTCCGCATCACTTAGTAGTAGCAGACCACGTAGGGGATATCGAGCCATCTCAGCGAAGCTTCGGTGTAGACCTGCTGGGTGCTCCACCATGGAATCTCGTAGGACCGCTTACAGAAAGCGGTCGCGTGACTCGCTCCAGCCATTGACATCAACACCCCACCAGGGCACCAATCACGGTGGTCCTTGCCCAGACATTCCTCATTGTGACTCCTTTGTCGATGAGTGGTTCCGGACGTTACCCCCGCCTGAAAAGAAAGTCAAGGCGTGAAATGACGCACCGTAACGTCAACCCTCAGGAGACGTAGGAGATCCCGCGCGGGGGCTCGTCGTCATCGTCGTCGTTCTCTCCCGGAGGCAGTCGACACCAGTGCTGCGCCAGCAGACCGGCCAGCGCGAGCACCAGCGCGACCCCGGCACAGACCGCCGCGCGGATCGCCTGGTCACGCACCGAGAGCACATCGGCGTTGGGGAGGCGCAGCAGCGCAATCGCGAGATACCACCCAATGAGCGCACCACCACCGAGGGCGGCAGCCTGGGCAGCGACCAGGGTGCCACGGGAGCGCTCCGGGGAGATCCGCTGCGGCGCCTTCGCGGTCTTGTCCTCCGTGCGCCGGAAGCGTGCATAGCGCCGGACCTGCCAGCCACTGACCAGCACCAGCAGGATCAGCAGGCCGAGCGGGGCGATGGCGATCCACGGCACATCCGGCACCCCATTGCCCAGGGACTGCCACCCACGCAGCAGGAGCACGCAGACAACCGTCGAGACGATCGCGACCAGCACGACCGCCGAGGACCGCACACCGGAGGACTGCTCAGCCACGGGCGCGCACCCCCTGGTCCCGCACGTCGTCCAGCAGATCAGCCACGGGGACGACTCGCTGACCCACCCGCAGCACGGCGGCCGCGTCGACGGCGTGCCAGGGCACCAGCACGAAGCCCCGCTCGTGAGCGCGGGGGTGCGGCAGCATCAGATCGGTGTCATCACTCACGGCCTCGGAGGCCTCCCCTGGCACCCCCACCTGGATCAGGTCCAGGTCGAGAGTGCGTGCGCCCCAACGGATCTCACGGGTGCGCCCGAAGTCAGCCTCGACCGCGTGCAGCGCCGCGAGCAGCCGCCACGGCGCGAGCGAGGTGCGCGCCACCACGATCGCGTTGGCATAGGCGGGTTGCTCCGGACCACCCACCGGGTCGGTCTCAAAGAGCGGGGAGAGCACGACCTCGCGCAGCCCGGGCAGCGAGCCCAACCGCTCGGCCGCGCGCTCCAGGGTGTCGGCAGGGTCCGTGCCGAGGTTGGCGCCGAGCGCGATCACGACCGGCACGTCGCGCTCCCGGCGCACCTGCACGGTCACGTCGCCGAAGGGCACCCCAACGGGGGCGTGCGGCTTGTGCAGCGTGACCTCGACCGCCTCCACCAGCGGCCGGGCGAGGGCCGCGTCGGCGATCTGCGCGACCACCGTCTCGATGAGGTCCTGGCTCGGGCCCTGCAGGATCGCGACGGCGTCGGCCGCGACCTCGGCATAGTTGACGGTGTGGGCCAGGTCGTCGCTGGCCGCCGCCCGGGAGAGGTCGACCTCAAGGACGATGTCGACGCCGAACTCCTGGCCGTCGGCCTTCTCACGGGCCAGCACCCCGTGATGGCCGTATGCCGTCACACCCGTCAGCGTGATCCGGTCCGGCCGGTGAGTGGCTGGGTGGGCGTCAGGCACCGGAACCTCCGGCCGCCTGCACGTGCTCCCAGACCGCCAGGGCGTCGCGGGTGCTGGGCACGTCGTGGACCCGCACCGCCCAGGCACCCGCCTGGGCCGCCAGCAGGCTGGTCGCGGCGGTCGCGGCGTCCCGCTCGCTCGGTGGGGTCGGCTCGGCATCGGGGCCGGCGGCAGTGTCGAGTCGTCCGAGGAACCGCTTGCGGGAGGTGCCGACCAGGACCGGGTGACCCATCGCGATCACCGCCTCGATGCCGGCGAGCAACTCCCAGTTGTGTCCGGCGTCCTTGCTGAACCCAAACCCTGGGTCGAGGATGATCGACTCCGAGGCGACCCCCGCCTCGAGCAGTCCGGCGACCCGCTGCTCCAGCTCGGCAACCACCTCAGCCAGCACATCGGCATACTGCGCCTCGAGGTCCATCTGCGCTGAGTGGGCGCGCCAGTGCATCGCCACGAAGGGCACGCCGGCGGAGGCGACAAAGCCAGCCATGCCGGGGTCGGCCAGCCCACCGGACACGTCGTTGATCAACTGGGCACCAGCCTCCAGTGCCTCCGCGGCCACCCGCGAGCGCATGGTGTCCACCGAGATCCGGGCACCCTGGTCGGCGAGAGCACGCACGACCCCGATGACTCGGTCCAGCTCCTCTGCCTCGGTGGGGCGGGCCGCACCGGGACGGGTCGACTCACCGCCGATGTCGAGCAGATCGGCGCCCTGCTCCAGCAGGAGGGTGCCGTGCTCGATCGCGGCGGCCGGTTCGAACCAGCGGCCGCCGTCACTGAACGAGTCGGGGGTCACGTTGACCACGCCCATGATCAGCGGGCGGGAGCCTGGGGTGTGCAGAGCGGGCGTCACCGCCGAGATCACCGTCCCCGGTCGGCGAGGATCAGGCTCATCGCCTCGGCACGGGTGGCCGGGTGGGTGAGCTGGCCGCGCACTGCCGAGGTGATCGTCGTGGCGCCGGGCTTGCGGACCCCGCGCATCGACATGCACAGGTGCTCTGCCTCGATGACCACGATCACGCCGCGCGGGTGCAGGTGCTCCTCGAGGGCCTGGGCGATCTGGGTGGTCAGGCGCTCCTGCACCTGGGGGCGGCGGGCATAGACCTCGACCAGGCGCCCCAGCTTGGACAGCCCGGTGACCCGCCCGTCGACGCCGGGGATGTAGCCGACGTGGGCGACGCCGTGGAAGGGCACCAGGTGGTGCTCGCAGGTGCTGTACATCGCGATGTCCTTGACCAGGACCATCTCGTCGTGGGCGACGTCGAAGGTCGCCGAGAGCGCCGTCTCCGGGTCCTGGGTGAGCCCCGAGAAGATCTCTTCATAGGACCGCGCGACGCGGGCGGGGGTCTCCTGCAGCCCCTCGCGGTCAGGGTCCTCCCCGACCGCGATCAGGATCTCCCGGACCGCCGCCTCGATCCGGGGCAGATCCATCTCAGCGCTCGCCACCGTCGACGAATCCGCCGTCGGGGATCTCCCTCACCTCTGCGGGCGGGTGCTCCTGGCCGGCGCTCGGGTTGTGCCCGTTGGACATCGCCCGCTGCTCCGCCTCGGTCAGGACCGGGCCGGAGGTGTGCACGTCCCGGTGGTCGGCGCTCAGCCACACCGGTCGCTCGGGCCGCTGGTGCACGTCGTGGAAGACCTGGGCGATCGCCTCCGCGTTGAGCGTCTCCTTCTCGAGGAGCTCGAGCACCAGGCGGTCCAGGATGTGCCGGTTGTCGTTGAGCGCGTGCCAGGCCTCGTCGTGGGCGGCCTCGATCAGGCGGCGCACCTCCTGGTCCACGATGCCGGCGAGGTCCTCAGAGAACTCGCGCCCGTGGCCCATGTCGCGGCCCATGAAGACCTCACCGCTGCCCGACCCGAGCTTGACCGCGCCGATGCGCTCACTCATGCCAAACTCGGTGACCATCTTGCGGGCCAGGCCGGTGGCCTTCTCGATGTCGTTGGAGGCGCCGGTGGTCGGGTCGTGGAAGACCATCTCCTCGGCGACCCGGCCGCCGAGGGCATAGGCCAGCTGGTCGAGCAGCTCGTTGCGGGTCGTGGAGTATTTGTCGTCGGCCGGCAGGACCATCGTGTAGCCCAGGGCCCGGCCGCGCGGCAGGATCGTGACCTTGCTGACGGGGTCGGTGTTGCGCATCGCCGCCGCCACCAGGGCGTGGCCGCCCTCGTGATAGGCCGTGATCTTCTTTTCCTTGGCGCTCATCATGCGGCTGCGCTTCTGCGGGCCGGCCATGACGCGGTCGATCGCCTCGTCCATGTGGCGGTCGGTGATCACCGTCTCGTTCAGGCGCGCCGTCAACAGGGCGGCCTCGTTGAGCACGTTGGCCAGGTCCGCACCGGAGAAGCCGGGGGTGCGCCGGGCCACGGCCATCAGGTCGACGTCCGGTGCCAGGGGCTTGCCCTTGCCGTGGACCTGCAGGATGTGCAGGCGCCCCAGCATGTCGGGGGCCTCGACGGCGATCTGGCGGTCGAAGCGGCCCGGGCGCAGCAGTGCCGGGTCGAGGATGTCGGGGCGGTTGGTGGCCGCGATGAGGATGACGTTGGCGTGGGCGTCGAAGCCATCCATCTCCACGAGGAGCTGGTTGAGCGTCTGCTCGCGCTCGTCGTGGCCACCGCCCATGCCGGCGCCGCGGTGGCGACCGACGGCGTCGATCTCGTCGACGAAGATGATCGCGGGCGCGTTTTCCTTGGCTTCCTTGAACAGGTCACGCACGCGGGAGGCACCGACACCGACGAACATCTCGACGAAGTCCGAGCCGGAGATGGTGTAGAACGGCACCCCGGCCTCGCCGGCCACAGCGCGGGCCAGCAGGGTCTTGCCGGTGCCGGGCGGGCCATAGAGCAGCACGCCCTTGGGGATCTTGGCGCCGACCTCGAGGAACTTGCGGGGCTCGGCCAGGAACTCCTTGATCTCGTGGAGCTCCTCGACGGCCTCGTCCGCGCCGGCGACGTCGGAGAAGGTGACCTTGGGCATGTCCTTGGTGGCCAGCTTGGCCTTGGACTTGCCGAACTGCATGACGCCGCGGCCACCGCCCTGCATGCGGGTCATCAGGAACAGGAACAGACCCAGGATCAGCAGCAGCGGGATGACCGTCATCAGCAGCGAGGTGACCCAGTTGCCGCGCTCCGGGTCGTCGGTCATCGACTCGCTCGGCGGGTGCGCCTCGAACTCGGAGATCATCAGGTCGCCACGGGAGGGGACATAGAAGGTCTGGACCCGGTCGGCATCCTCGACCTCGTCGTTGCTGAAGGTCTCACCGTCCTTGAGGACCATGTCGACCCGGTCGGGGGTCAGCGTGACCTCGGCGACCTTGTCGTCCCGGATCAGGTCCAGGGCCTCGGAGGTGTCGATGCGCTCATAGGCGCTGGGCATCATCAGGGTGTACCAGAGGATCCCGAGGCCGAGGATCATCAGGATCCACACCCAGGGTCCACGCGTGCGCTGTTTGCTCATCAACTGTCGGGGCGGGCAAGCCCCGGTCCTCCTGCTCGAATCTTGGCTTATTCAAAGCCTGTGTCTGGTGCAACCAACGCCCCAGGTCGTCCTAGTGTTCCAGACAAACCCGCAGGTGCCGCCGTCCAGCCCGTTCCCAGGTGGGAGTGGCTGTGGGACGGACGGGTAGAACTGGTTAGGAGTACACGTGCGGGGCGAGGGTGCCCACGACCCGCAGGTTGCGGTATTTCTCCGCATAGTCCAGGCCGTAGCCCACCACGAACGCATTGGGAATGTCGAACCCGACATAGCGCACGTCGATCTCCACCTTGGCCGCGTCGGGCTTGCGCAGCAGCGTGCAGATCTCGACGGAGGCCGGGCTGCGCGAGTCCAGGTTGGAGCGGATCCAGCTCAGCGTGAGGCCGGAGTCGATAATGTCCTCGACGATCAGCACGTGCCGGTTGGTGATGTCGGTGTCGAGGTCCTTGAGGATCCGCACGACCCCGGAGGACTTGGTGCCCGACCCGTAGGAACTGACCGCCATCCAGTCCATCTCGGCGGTGCCCGGCAGGGCCCGCATCAGGTCGGACATGACCACGACCGCTCCCTTGAGCACACCGACCAGCAGCACGTCCTTGTCCTCGTAGTCGGCCCAGATGTCGGCGGCCAGCTCGGCCAAGCGCGCCTGGATCTGCTCCTCGGTGAACATGACCTGCTCGAGGTCGGCACCCATGTGCTCGGCGTCCACGGTCTCTCCTGTGCTCGGGGGTTGGGCGGTCCCACCCTAACGGGGCGGCGTGACCGGTCTGTGGGTCGTCTCGGGGCCCGCCCCTCAGCGGGACGGAAGCAGCGCCACCAGGTCTCCTCGCCGGTGCACCCGCAGGCCCCCCGGCAGGTCGATCGGCCCCTGGCCGTGCCAGTCGGTGAGCAGGGCGTCGGCAGCTCGCAGGTGCTCCCCCGTGAGTGCTCCCGACGGCGATCCGGAGCGCAGGGCCAGCTCGCGCCAGACCCGGCGGCGGATGGCGGCGGGCAGGGCGGTCAGGCCGCTCACCGGCCACGGTGGCTCCCCCAGCCCCTCGTATGCCGTGTGCGCGGCGGCGTCGAGTGCCTCGGCGTCGTCGCGGAGCAGGTCGGCAGTGCGCGCCAGGGCGGCGCTCACCCCAGGGCCGAGCTCGCGCTCGAGCACCGGCAGGACCCGGCGGGCCCGGACCCTGGTGAACGTCTCGTCGGTGTTGTGCGGGTCGCTCCAGGGCGTCAGGCCCAGGGCGTGGCAGGTGCCCTCGGTGGCGGTCCGCGGCACGGTCAGGAAGGGACGCACCACCAGCACAGCTGAGCAGGTCTGCGCGGGGCGAGCGGGCGGCATACCGGCCAGGGAGCGGGTGCCGGACCCACGGGCCAGGCCGAGCAGCACCTGCTCGGCCTGGTCGTCTCGGGTGTGGCCGAGCAGGATGGCAGCGGCGCCCAACCGCTCGGCGGCCGCGGTCAACGCGGCATAACGGGCGTCGCGGGCGGCCGACTCCGGGCCCTCCCCCGCACCGGACACGCTCACGCGCACGACCTCGACGGGGTCCAGGCCCAGAGAGCGGCACTGGTCCGCAGCCGTCGCCGCGACCTGCTCAGAACCGGGCTGGAGCCCGTGGTCGACGATGACGCCGGCGACGCTCCCACCGGCCCGGGGCACCTCGAAACCTGCCGCTGCCGCCAGCGCCAGGGAATCAGCCCCGCCGGAGCAGGCGATCACCACCCGCTGACCGGTCAGGCCGCGCGAGGCCATGGCCCGGCGGACCGCCACGCGGGTGGCGGCGACGTCCGGGGCGGGCCCGACCACCGGGGTCGCTCAGCCGTGGACCCGGCGCACCCACGCGGCCGGGTCGGCGATCTCGGCCGCGCGCGGGAGTGTCTCGGGGGACTCCCACACCCGGTTGAAGCCGTCGCGGCCCACCTGGTCGGTGACCGAGCGGACAAAGACAGCGCCGTCGCGATACTGCGCCATCTTGGCGTCCATGCCGAGCAGCCGGCGCAGGATGCGGTCGACCCCGCCGGAGCCCTTGCGGCGCTCCTGGAACCGTGCCCGGATCGTGGCGACGCTCGGGATCACCGAGGGGCCGACGTCGTCCATGATCACGTCGGCGTGACCCTCGAGCAGCGACATGACGGCGGTGACCTCGGCGAGGCGCTCACGCTGCTCGGGCGTGGCTAGCACCTGCGTGATGTCGCTCTCACCGCGCAGCACGCCCGGCAGTGCCGTGACGATCTCCTGGAGCCGTTGGCTCATCTGGTCGGACTCGGGGACCAGCTCGGTCCCGAGCTCGCGAGCGGCGTCGACGATGTGCTGGCGCAACCACGGCACTGCGGTGAACTGCACCCGGTGGGTCTCCTCGTGCAGGCAGACCCAGAGCCGGAAGTCGGCCGGGTCGACGCCGAGGTCGCGCTCCACGGCGAGGATGTTGGGGGCGACCAGGAGCAGGCGCGGTGTGCCCTCGGGCGCGAGGTCGTATTGTCCGAGCACCTTGGTGCTCATCCAGGCGAGCATGCCGGCGACCTCGGTGCCGGTCATCCGACCGCCGAAACGTTGGGCGGTCTCGGACGGTTGGTTGTCCTTGCGGCGGGTCACGACGTGGTCCAGCACCGGCCCCAGCATGCCGCGCAGGGAGGCGGTGTTGGCCTCGATCCAGCCACCGCGGTCAACGACCAGCGGCGTCGGGGCCTCCTCGGGGGCGCGCAGTCCACTGGTGTGGGCGACCGGCTCGACGGCTCGCTCGGTGGCATCGCGCAGCTCGGCCACGAGCCGCTCGATCTGTGCACGGCCCGCCTTGGGTCCGGGCGGCGCGAGGCGTCGTCCGGCCGAGGCTGCGAAGTCCCAGTCGACATAACCTGCCCCGGCGGTGGCGTCCGCCCCGGCGTTGGCACTTGCCCCGGCAGTGGCCCCTCCCCCAGCCGGCTCAGAGGTCGTGCCGCGGTCAGCTCGCTGCAGATCCGTCATGCAGCAAACCTAACGGTCGAGGCTGGGGCGATCACCATCGTCCACCCAGGTGGCTGAGCCGTGACACGAGCCGGGTCGGCGCACGGTCAGCACATGGTCGGCCTGTGGACAGGTCCGGCGCGACCGGCCGCAGGTCGGTTACGGTGCCTCGCGTGAAGATCAAGGATCCGCACGGGCAAACCTGGCGGGTGACCCGTCGCTGGGTGCCGTGGCGCCGCAAGCTCAAGGGCACCTGGGAGAGGATGCCCGAGCTGCCAAGCGGGGATGACCCGATCAGCATGATCCTCACCGTGATCATGCTGATCCTCTGTCTGCCGGTCCTGATCCTGGCCCTCGTGGCCAGCCTGGAGTTCCTGCTGATCCTGCTCCTGCTGCCATTCGTGATCCTGAGGCGCATCATCTTTGGCCAGCACTGGACCATCGAGGCACGCCTCGACTGGACCCCGGTCTGGGAGGAGGCCGCAGGCTCGTGGAGCGACAGCGGCCGCGCGATCCAGGACGTGGCCACCGCGATCCAGCGCGGCCACCTGCCACCGCACAACATCCCCGTGGACTAGCGAGGGGCCAGCGCAGCGCCACTCCCGCCAACAGCCGTCACACCTGCCACTCCCGTCACGCCACAGGCGGTGACCAGGTCGCCGAACCGTGCACCCAGACAGGCGACGTGATGACGGCCCGACCAGCCCGAAGCCCTGACCAGGGCAGATGCCAACGGCGTCCCGACATTGCCTGTCTGAATGCACGATGGGGTGGGCACGGGCCGCACGATGTGAGCGGCAGCCAACGCGATCGCGCGCTGTTCAGCAAGCGCGCGATCAGCAACTCAGCAAGCGCGCGATCAGCAACTCAGCGAGCGCGCGTGGTCAGCAGCCGCAGGCAGCGAGCTCGGCAATGATCGTGTCGATGACCGACCGGGCCTCCAGCCCGGCCCCGTCCTGGCCGACCTCGTCGGCGATCACGGCGTAGGCCAGCAGTCGGCTGTCACGGGTCACGACCAGGCCGGCCAGCGAGGTGACGCCGGGCAGCGAGCCGGTCTTGGCTCGGGCCACGCCCACGGCAGGGTCGTGCGCGTCGAGGTGGAAGCGGTCCCACAACGTGCCGGTGTAGCCCGCGATCGGCAGCTCCCGCAGGACCTCAGAGAACTCCGGGTGGCTGCCGTCGGCGCCGATCACGAGCAGCTCAGCCAGCACCCGGACGGGGATCAGCGAGCCGTCCGAGAGACCGGACACGTCCGCGATCGTGACGTCGGTGGTGTCCACGCCATAGTCGGCGACCTGCTGCACGACCCAGTCGCGGACCGCCGCGGGCTCGGCGCTGGCGCCGTCGGCGACAGCGGCCTGGCGGGCCAGTTGCTCGACCATCGCGTTGTCACTGCTGGACATCGCCTCGGCCAACACATCGCGCGCCGGTGACGACTCGACCACACCCAGCTGCTCAGCGCCCTCGCGGGCCACCTCTCGGGGCACCTCGGTCGCGGGACCGCCCCCGACGTCGATCCCGCGCTCGGTCAGCGCCTGCCGGAAGGCGATCGCCGTTGCCTGCGCCGGGTCGCGGGGAGCAGGGTTGTAGGGCACGGCACGATCTTCCTGCAGCCCCAACAACGTGATCGGGCCCGTGAAGCCCTCGTCGAGCCAGTAGTCGGTCCAGCCCTCCGGCCGGATCGGGCCAGAGGCATAACTGGTGTCCAGACGCAGTCGCACCTGGTGTCCGTCGACGCCCAGCCCACGCTCCTTGAGCGCCGCCGCCGTCTGGTCTGCCAGGTCCCCCAGGCCTGCGTGACCCTCCACCGCGTCGGGGTCCCCCGCTCCGCGCGCCAGCATCATGTCACCGCCAGCGACCAGGACGATCTGGTCGGCCTCCGGCCCAGTGACCACCTCGGTGCGAAACGGCTCATCCATCGGCAGGGCATTCACGATGGCCGCCGCTGCGAGCAGCTTGGTCGTGGACGCCGGTGTCAGACCCTGATCGGCCAGCCTGCTGAACAGCTTCTCGCCGGTCTCCACGTCAAAGACGGCCACCCCGACGTGCGCCCGATCCCCCAACCAGTCGCTGTCGAGGTCATCGGTGATGACCGAGGCAACAGCCTCTTGGTCGACCGCCACACCGTCGGCAACAGGGGTGAGCACCGGGGGTGGGGTGGGCGCAACCTGCGGGCGGACCGCGGCCTGCGCGGCGCTCGCCGAACCCGCCCCTGCACCCTCCAACTCCACCGAGCCAACCACCGCGGCAGGCCCCCGCACCTGCACACCGGCACTGTCGGCATACGCTGCTGTTGAAGGCAGGGCGAGCCCGACCGTCAGCAGCGCTGCTACGGTGCGGTGCCGTCTCACCATGACCCCTGCTTTCTGCGAAATCGCGTTTGTGGGCGAAACTCTTCCCAGAAGAGTAGTCACACAACCTTCGATCCGTTCCGACTATGAAAGGTTGACCTCATGCATTTCGACGTGACCATCGAGATCCCGCAGGGAAGCCGCAACAAGTACGAGGTGGACCACGCCACCGGGCGGATCCGGCTCGACCGGATGCTGTTCACCGCCACCCGCTACCCGGCTGACTACGGCTACATCGAGGACACTCTCGGTGAGGACGGCGATCCGCTGGACGCCCTGGTGCTGCTCGATGAGCCCACCTGGCCGGGCTGCCTGGTGGCCGCACGCCCCATCGGCATGTTCCACATGCGTGACGAGGCCGGTGGCGACGACAAGATCATCTGCGTCCCCGCCGACGACCCGCGCAAGTCCAACATCCGCGAGCTGGAGCACATCGGCGACCACACCCGCCTGGAGATCCAGCACTTCTTCGAGGTCTATAAGGACCTAGAGCCGGGCAAGTCCGTGGAGGGCGCCCACTGGGCCGGTCGCGCCGAGGCCGAGCAGACCTACCACGAGTCGGTTCAGCGGGCCAAGGACGCGGGTCTGACCACCGCGCGCTGGGCCGGGCCGGGCAACCAGGCGCACTGACCCAGCAGCCAGGCTGCGCCACGCCGCCAGCCGCGCTGATTGAGCAACACCAAGCCCCCGTCACCCATGTGGTGGCGGGGGCTCAGTGTTGTCCTGAGTGACTCTCCGGGCACCCCCGGCGTGTCGCGCACTGTGCGTCCATCGTTGCGGCGTGTCCCGCGTCGGGGCCCCGTTGTGGCAGCGCCGATCCGGCACCAGTCCCAGGTCTTCCCGGTCAACGAGGCTTCAGGTCAAGGACGCATCGGGCCGTTCCACGAGGCGCGGTCAGTCGCACTGCAGGACGAGAAGGCCAGCATCGAAATGCTGCGCTTGTCTGGCACGACCTGGGTCGACAACCGTCCGTCAGACGCGGCCGGCGAGGGGCAGCAGGCCCGAGGAGTAGTACATCCCGGTGACCTTGGTGCCATCCCAGCTGGACCAGTCCCGGATCGAGTGGATGACCTGGCCGTCGCCCAGATAGATCGCGACGTGGAAGATGCCAGCCTGGGTGCCGTCGTTGCTGTAGAACAACAGGTCACCGCGCTGTGCCTCACTGACCGGCACCTTCGCAGCCTGCTGATACTGGATCCGACTGGAGTGCGTCAGATAGACCCCGGCCTGGGACCACGACGCCTTCGTCAGGCCCGAGCAGTCGAAGCCGTTGGGGCCATCGCTGCCCCAGATGTAGGGCTTGCCGATCTGCTGGTGCGCGAAAGAGATCGCGGTCTCAGCACCCGGGGTCGGGCCGGGGGCTGGTGCCGGCGGCGGCTCGGGGGCGGGCGGAGGTGTGGGAGCCGGAGGCGGCGTCGGGCTCGGAGCAGGCGGAGGGGTAGGTGACGGCGCCGGCGGGGGCTCGGGAGCCGGCGGAGGTGTCGGGCTCGGAGCGGGCGGAGGTGTGGGCGTCGGCGATGGAGCCGGCGGAGGTGTGGGCGTCGGCGATGGAGCCGGCGGAGGTGTGGGCGTCGGCGACGGGGCCGGCGGAGGTGTGGGCGTCGGTGACGGAGCCGGCGGAGGCGTCGGGTCTGGCGTCGGTGACGGGCTCGGCGCAGGCGTCGGGCTGGGAGTCGGGTCTGGCGTCGGGGACGGTGTGGGATCCGGCTCGGGCGCTGGAGCGGGATCCGGCTCGGGTGCCGGCTCCGGGTCGGGCGTGGGCTCCGGTGAGGGAGCGGGTTCGACGGGGTCCGTCACCGGGGCGGGCTCCGAGTCGCCCGGCTCCGGCTGCGCCTCGGCTGCCAGACGCTCCTGCTCTGCGGCCCGCTCCTGAGCAAGCAGTTCCTCGACGCGCCGAGCCTCTGCCTCGGCAGCGATTCGGTCGGCCTCTTCCTGCAGATGGGTCTGTCGCGTCAGCTCGGTCTGGACGGACACATCGCGCAGCCGGGCGAGCTCGAGGACGGTTGCCTCACGGTCGGTGGCCAGCTGGGTGCTACGTGCTTCGGCGTCGGCCAGCACCTCCGCGGCGGTGTCATTGGCCTCTTCGGCCCGGATGGCCGCGGCCTCGGACTGCGCTGCTGCCAGTGCGGCCTCGCGCTCGAGGGCCTCGGCGGTCCCGGAGGCGAGGGAGGCGTCATTCATGTCCCGCGCGCGGATGCGCCCCACGACGTCGAGGGCCCCCGCCCGGTCGATCAGCGTCTCGGGACCGTCAGCGAGCAGGACCTCCAGGGTCGAGAGCCCACCGGACTTGTAAGCCTCGGCCGCATGTCGGCCCAGCACCTGGTTGGTCTCGTCCGCCACGCTGGCTGCCTCCGCGGCCTCCTCTGCCAGACGACTGGCCTCGGCAGCTGCGGTCTCGGCCTCGTGGGTGGCGAGCGCCGAGTCCTCCGCGGCGCTCTCTGCGGACTGCTGGGCGGCACGGAGTTGCTCGGTGTAGCCGAGCATGAGGCCGTCGAGTTCGTGGACTCGCCCCTCGGCGTTCACCACGACCTGCTGAGCAGCGCGGACCTCCTCCTCGGAGGGGACGTAGTCCTCGACAGCTGCTGCAGGCAGTGCGGATGCGAGCAGAAAGGCGCCGGTCATGAGCGCGCCGTAGCGGCAGCGGCGTCCGGGGAGAGTCACAACAAACTCACTTCCAACAAGGCGGAGGCCGCACCTCGGGGGCAAACAGGCTGTGCGGCCGCAGATGACAGTAGGGCCATTCAGCAACAAAAGAAACTTCAGTCACACGTATTTGCACTGGTCACAGCCGCATCAGGCGTAACAGGCGCTCGGGCGGCCGAAAACGTTCGAAATAACACCCATGTCTTTCAGCAGGTCTTCCCACGCCGGACGTGGACTCTTCACAGACTTCGATCACCCGGTAACGATCTGATAACGAAAGCCGGTTGACCGGTATCCTGAGGGCTGCAGGGTCCGTCCTACGGCTGCCGTGGGCCGATGGGGCCCGCCACACCACACCCGAGGGGGAGAGTCATGACTGCACCACCCGCTGGCACATTCGACGGCCAGAGTTCGTCCTACACCTACGAGCCACCCACCCAGAGCAAGAGCCGACCCGTCCTGCTGATCGTGTTGGCCGTCGTGGCCGCACTCGTGATCGGTGGTGGCGCCTGGGCGGCCACCCGAATGCTCGGCGGCGGCGGCGATCAGCCAGCCAGTGCACTGCCCGAGGAGACGGCCGCCTATATCCGCCTCGACATCGACCCGCAGGTCGGCCAGAAGATCGCCGCAGTGCGCTTCTTTGAGGGGCTGGACGACGAGGTCCTGGACGCCCTGAACGGCGACGACATCCGCGCTCAGGCCTTCGAGTGGATGGCCGAGGAGGACGAGGCGTTTGCCGCAATCAACTACGAGGAAGACATCGAGCCGTGGCTTGGTGACCGGATGGCCCTGGGTCTGGTGCCCAACGGCAGTGACGAGCCCTACTTCGGCATCGCCCTTCAGGTCAAGGACGAGGAGGCTGCGGACGCCGGCCTGACCAAGCTCCAGGAGGCCACCAACGCCTCGGGCGAGGCCTCCGAGGGTGGCCTGGACTGGTACTTCCATGGCGACTACGCCGTGCTGACCACCACTGACGCTGTCACCACCATGCAGGACAAGACCGAGGCCGGCACGCTGGCCGACAAGGACACCTTCCGCGAGGACATGGACGCACTCGGTGACGAGGGCGTGCTCTCTGCCTGGGTCGACGCCGAGCCGCTGGCCACCCTGGCCGACAGCCCGATCGCCGCGCAGTCTCTCGACTCCGCTGCCGGGATGGACCCCTCCGGGGCGCTGGGCAGCATGTCTGGCACGAGCCAGCTCGCCGAGGAGATGGCGACCGGTCGCTTCGCGGCGTCCCTGCGCTTCTCGGAGAACTCCATCGAGCTCAGCGGCGTGACCCGCGGCATCGACGGCCTCGGGGTCGACGGCGACGACAGCGGTCAGCTGATCCTGGGCCTGCCAGAGGACACCGTTGGCGCCTTCAGCCTGGAGCACGGCGACCAGTTCGTCGCCGAGGGTTACAAGATGCTCAAGGAGCAGTTCCCGGAGGACGCGGCCGAGGCCGAGTCGCAGGCAGCCGAGGCAGGGTTCACCCTGCCGGACGACATCCAGACCCTGGTCGGCTCCAGCCTGGTGCTCTCGGTCGGCCCCGGCGTCCTGGACCTCCAGAACGACCCGGAGAACTTCGAGGCGTGGGAGATCGCCTACCGGTCAGAGACTGACACCGCCGCGGCGGAGGACCTCCTGACCCGGGTCCTGGACCTGACGGGCGAGCCCGAGCTCGACCAGCTCCTGATCCGTGACACCAGCGACGGCGTGCTCACCCTGGGCGTGAGCCAGTCCTACGTCGACGCGGTTGCCGCCGACGGCGGCCTGGGTGACAAGGCCACCTTCCAGGCGGCCGTGCCCAACGCGGGCGACGCTGACTCCGTGTTCTATGTCAACGTCAACAGCTTCGAGCACCTCTACCTCAGTGAGATCCCCGAGGACGAGGGCCGCGACGCGCTCGAACTGCTGGCCGCCGTGGGTTACAGCGCCAGCAGCGACGCCGACGGCAACGGAGACTTCACCCTCCGCTTCGTGGCTGACGAGTGATCGACGCCGGGACCTGACAGTCCACGGCACAAGGCCCACCCGGACACCGTCCGGGTGGGCCTTGCTCGTGTGCGCGACCTAACAGGGTGGCGGTGTCACTGCCACTCTGCCGGAGGCGGAGGAGGAGGGGACTGCGACGGTCGGTGTGGCTCCTGCGGCTGCTCACCCAAGCCAGCAGCCGGCTGCTGAGCTGCGGGCGTCGGCGCACTGCGCAGCGACCACAGGATGCCGACAGCAGCCAGGAGCATCCCCACCGACCACAGGGTCAGGAACAGCAGGCCGGGGCCGACGGACATGCCCCTGCTGCCACTGACCTGACTCATCAGCATGAACCCGTCAATGACGCCGATCAGGGCCGTGATGACGCCGATGATCCCAGCGGTGAGTCGCGACCAGCGCGCCGGACGCAGCGTGGCGACCGCGGCAGCCGCGATCGTCACGAGCAGGAGGACCAGCAGGAACCACCCCTCGCCACTGAACTCATCGCCGAGCAGATTCGCGGAAAACCCCAGGACCGAGGCGGCCGGGAGGAAGAGCGCGAGCAGCACGAAGAACGCGCAGGCGGCCAAGGCTGGTGGTGCCCAGCGCGCCCACCCTGGCAGGGGGTTGGCCTGACCAGAGGTGTCTGCGGCCTCGTTCACTGCCTGGCGAACAGACTTGCCGGCACTCTGGGCGGCTGGAGCGACCCTCGTGACGAAGAAACCCTTGGCACCAGCAGCGATCTGCCGGGCTCCGTCGGCGACCTGCTGGACAGAGGGGTCCCGATTCTGCTGCTGCCCAGTGCTCTGTGGCTGTTCGGTGTTCTGCGGCTGCCCAGTGCTCTCTGGCTGTTCGGTGGGCTGCCCCGGTGTTGCGTCGCGTGCAGGTTCCTGCGGTTCGTGCTCGGTCATGATCCATCCCCAATCTCACCCGGCGGAGGCGCGGGCGGTTTGTGCCTGTCCGGCAGTTTCCGTGTCTGTGCGGCGTCGCGGCTCCATGGCGTGAAACCTGTCTCCCCAAGGCCCCAAGACATCCATCAACCCCCGCGTGCCGAGGTGGAGTATTGCAGATCGCGTCACGGCACGACAAAGGGCCCCCGGCCAGCAGTTCTGCTGGTCAGAGGCCCTTCTCGGAGCCGCCTATCGGAATCGAACCGATGACCTATTCATTACGAGTGAATCGCTCTAGCCGACTGAGCTAAGGCGGCACGCACCATCGAAAGGGTGCCCAGGGAGGATAACCGATCGCGTCACCGCGGAGCGAATCAGCAGGACAGCCCGTCCTCGGGGACGGTCCCCTCGGTCAGATAGGCGTCGACGGCACCGTCGACGCAGTCATTGGAGCGGCCGTATGCCGTGTGCCCGTCACCGTCGTAGCTGATCAGCACACCGGAGGACAGGGTGTCGGCCAGGGACTCCGCCCACTCATAGGGAGTCGCCGGGTCGCGGGTTGTCCCGATCACCACGATCGGTGCCGCGCCCTCACCGTCATAGTCCTCGAGCACGGTCTGTGCCTCCACCGGCCAGTAGGCGCAGGCCCCCTCGCCCGCGAGGTAACGCCCAAACGTGGGGGCGACCTCCTCGAACTCGGCCAGCACCTGATCGCGATCGAGCTCTGGCTCCGCGGCGCGGTCCAGGCAGTTCACCGCCGTGATGGCCTGCATGCTGTTGCCGTCATAGACACCGTCCGAGGAGCGACCGGCATAGATATTGGCCAGGAACATCAGCGTGGTCGGGTCCCCGTCCTGAGCGGCCCGCAGCGCCTGGGTCAGGATCGGCCAGGCCCCTTCGTCATACATCGCCACGATGATGCCGAGGACACCCCAGCCCTCGGTCAACTCGCCCGCAGCGTCACCGTCGAGCGGGAGCGGATTGGCGTCGAGCTCGTCCAGGAAGGTCGTGATGCCCTCCATGCCGGAGTCGACGTCATCGCCCAGCGGGCAGTCGCCGCCGTCGACGCAACTCTGGACATACTCTCGGGTGGCCTGCTCGAAGCCGGCGGCCTGGCCCAGGCCCATGTCCTTGCCGCTCATGGTGGGGTCGATCGCGCCGTCCAGCACGAAACGACCCACGCTGGCCGGGAACAACTCGGCATACGTCGCGCCGATGAAGGTGCCATAGGACGCCCCGAGGTAGTCGAGTTGGTCCTCCCCCAGCGCTGCCCGCAGCACATCCATGTCGCGGGCCACCTCAACCGTCGAGACGTGACCCAGCAGCTCGCCGCCGTTCTCCTCACAGGCGGCGGCAAAGTTCTTCACCAGCTCGGTGGACGCCTCCTCCTCGGCCGCATCGTCCGGCGTCGGATCGGCCCCGAGGTAGTCGTCCATCTGGGCGTCGTCGAAGCACTCGATGGGCGCCGAACGGGCCACGCCCCGCGGATCGAACCCGACGATGTCGAAGTGCTCCCGCACGCCGTCAGAGACCACCAGACCTGCCTGCGTGGCGTAGTCGACACCCGAGCCTCCGGGACCACCGGGGTTGACCACGAGGGAGCCCTGCTTGCTGTCGCCCGCCGGGACCCGCAGCAGGGAGAGCTCGATGGTGTCACCGTCCGGCTCCTCATAGTTGATGGGGACGGTCAGCGTGGCGCACTCGCCACCGTCACAGCTCTCCCAGGCCAGCTCCTGCTCGTAGAACTCCTCGAGCCCCTCCGGAACCTCCGCAGGAGCGGCGCTGCCCGTGCTGGCCCCGTCGTCACTCGTGCTCTGCCCGTCGTCACTGGAGCTGCCCCCGTCGTCGGCGGAGGCCTCGCCCCCATCGGCCGAGCTGGCCGGACGATCGACCGCCTCGGTGCCCGGCGCACCGGTGCACCCGGTGGCCAGCAGCGCCAGCACGGCACCGCCCACAGCAAGCCGACTCAGCCGTCCCCGGCCTCCGGCCCTGGTCCTCACGCGCATGCTGGTCCCTCTCCTGGAAAGTCCTGGTCCACCCGGTCGGTCATCTGCCCTGGCCAGCTCGCGGGAGGATCAACGTGACCATCATCGCCTCCAGCACGAGCAACGGCGAACCGTTGGCGATCAGGCGCTGCCGGGCCAGCCCGATCGCGTCGAGCGCCTCCAGCAACTGGACCGGGGTGAAAGCCCTGGCCAGCTCGCGCAGAGCCTCGATCTCAGTCGAGTTGATGGCCTCGACACCGGCGCCGGTGCCGAGCACCAGAGCGTCACGATAGACCGAGGTCAGGTCGGTCAGCGCGGCGTCGATGGTGTCGTGCTGTTGCCGACGGGCCAGTCGCTTTTGCCGCTCGTCGAACTCCTTCAGGTGCGAGCGTATGGCCGGTGGCTGGGTGCGCGCTGAGGGGTCCGCCCCCAGCTGGCGCAGCAACGTGGCCCGCGCCTCGTCGGACTCCTGGCTGGAGGTCCCCGTCGAGCCCTCGGTGGCGGCGCTCTGCAGCTCCTCGGCGGCGGCGAGCGCGGCACCGAGGCCGGTCAGTCGCAACGGGATCGCGGTCACCCGGTGGCGTCGGGTGCGCGTCTGCTCGTTGAGGGCCAGGCGACGGGCGATGCCGACGTGGGACTGCGCGGCGCGGGCGGCATAGTGGGCCATGGCTGCATCGACGCCGTCACGTCGTTGCAGCAGCTCGGCGACATCGTCGACCGGAGGCGTGCGCAGCCGCATGTGGCGGCAGCGGGACCGGATGGTCACCAGGATGTCCTCCAGCGAGGGGGCGCACAGCATCCAGACCGTGCGCGGCGGCGGCTCCTCCAGCGACTTCAGCAGCGCGTCGGCCGCCTGATCGTTGAGCCGGTCGGCGTCCTCGATGATGATCACTCGCCAGCGCCCGACCGTGGGACGCGACCCGGCCGCGAGGGCGAGCTCGCGCGCCCGCCCCACCCGGATGAAAGTCTCCGAGGTGGCCTCCACGATGAGGTCGGCGTGGCTGCCCGCGAGGATGGTGCGGCAGGCCTGGCACTCACCGCACCCGGGGGCAGCGCCACCCTCACACTGCAGCGCAGCCGCGAAAGCACGGGCCGCCTTGGATCGCCCGGATCCCGGGGGGCCGGTGAACAACCACGCGTGCGTCATCGCCCCCGGGTGCCCGGCGACGTGCGCCAGTTGCTCTGCCAGCGGCGCCTGCCCGACCAGCTCGTCGAAGACGCTCACGCCGGCTCCCCGCCCGGGGTCGCCTCACGCACCGGGACCAGAGCACTGAGGTCAGGTCGGTGGGCGGCCAGCTCACGGCATACAGCCGTATGCAGCGTGGCTGGGTCAGCGGACGCGTCCAGGACCAGGTAGCGGGCTGGGTCCTGCTCGGACCGCTGCAGGTAGCCCTGTCGGACCGCCTCGTGGAAGGCGTCCTCCTCGCGCTCCAGGCGGTCATGCACTCCCCTCCGGCGCGCCCGGCCCTGCTCGGGGGTGACATCCAGCAGGACGGTCAGGTCGGGCTGCAGCCCCTCGGTGGCCCAGACGGACAGGTCACGGATGTCGTCGTGACGCAGAGCCCGCGCGACCCCCTGATAGGCGATCGAGGAGTCCATATAACGGTCCGTGAGCACGACCGCTCCCCGCTCCAGCGCCGGACGGACCAGGGTGGCGACGTGATGTGCACGGTCGGCGGCGAAGAGCAGCGCCTCGGCTCGAGGGGCGACGTGATCGCCGTGCAGGAGGACCTCTCGGATGGCTGCGCCGAGCGCGGTGCCTCCGGGCTCACGCGTCAGGACCACCTCGCGCCCGATCGCCTCCAGAGCCGCGCGGAGGAGTCGGGACTGCGTGGACTTGCCCGCCCCGTCGCCGCCCTCGAACGCCACGAACAGCCCGGGGTGAGGGGACGTCGGGGAGGACGAGGTTGACAGCACACCGAGAGCCTAGGTGACGTCGCCGACACGAGCGCGCTCCCGCCCACAGGGCTGGCTCCTGGCGGCGCACTCCCGCAGTTTCACTCCCGCAGTTTCACTCCTGGGGGTCCGCTCCTGGGGTGGGCTCGTCCAGGTTGCCGAGGCTGCTCTCGCCCTTGAGCGTGTCGAAGATCAGCGCGGTCTCAGCGTGCAGCACACCGGGCCGGTTGGTCAGGTGGTCGAGCACGAAGTCGCGCAGGGCGTCGGCCGACTCGCAGGCCACGTGGACGAAATAGTCGGTGGCGCCGCTGACGTGGAAGGCCCCGATCACGCCCGGCAGCTTGGGCACCTGCTCGCGGAAGTCCTCGAAGTGCGTGCGTCGGTGACCCCCGAACCGCACCGCGATCATCGCCTGCACCGGACGACCCACCATCGCTGGGTCAATGTCCGCGTGGATGCCGCGGATCACGCCGCGCTCGCGCAGCAGGCGCACCCGGACCAGGCAGGTGGACTCGGCCACGCCGACCTCGCGCGCCAGTGTCGCGTTCGGTGTCCGACCGTCCTGCTCGAGGAGGGCGACCAGCTGCTGGTCGATGTGGTCCAGGACGGGGCCGGTGTCGGGCTGAATCTTCTTCGCCATGTCCCAACTCTAGTCGGACCGCTACGCAAGAAACAACCGTGATTCTGCAGATGGACCGCAGGACATAAGGCGTCCTGGCATTCACACCGCAGATCACGCACAATGGGAGTTCTTGAGTGGGTTGGGGCCCACTCAACAGACACACCGCGCGGGCGACGACGCCCGCCCGAAGAGAGGGAGACCCAACCATGTCGTTCGACACCGAGGCCGTGCACGCAGCACGCGAGGACCTGACCGCACTCGGCGTGCACGTCCCGCCCATCGACCTGTCCACCACCTATCCCGTGGGTGATGTGGAGACCGGTGGAGCGTCCTACGAGAACCTGGCCACCGGGGGCACCCCCACGCCTGGCGACAGCCTGGTCTATCAGCGGCTGTGGAACCCGACCGTGGCCCGCTTCGAGGAGGCCCTGGCCCGACTGGAGGGCGCGCAGGAGGCTGTCGCGTTCGGGTCCGGCATGGCGGCCCTGTCGGCCACCCTGCTGGCCACGGTCGCTGCCGGCAAACCCCACGTGGTGGCGGTGCGACCGCTCTACGGCGGATCCGACCACGTGTTGGCGACGGGACTCCTGGGCACCCGCGTCACCTGGGCCGAGCCAGACGGCATCGCCGCAGCGATCGAGTCCGACACCGGCCTGGTCATCGTGGAGACCCCGGCCAACCCCACCCTGGACCTCGTGGACCTCTCGGCCGTCGCCGCCCAGGCTGGAGACGTCCCGGTCGTGGTGGACAACACCTTCGCCACCCCGGTGCTGCAGCGACCGGTCGAGCACGGCGCGACGATCGTCCTGCACTCGGCCACCAAGTTCCTCGGCGGGCACGGCGACATCATGGCCGGCGCGATCGCCACCACCAGCGAGTGGGCCAGCCGCATCCGTGGGGTGCGCGCACTCACGGGCGGGGTCCTGCACCCGGTGGCCGCCTATCAGCTGCACCGCGGCCTGCAGACCCTGCCGACGCGCGTGCGTGCCCAGCAGGACAACGCCCAGGTCGTGGCCCACTGGCTGGGCAAGCAGGACGGCGTGACCCGGGTCTTCCACCCGAGCATCAAGGGGTGCGACCCGGCCGGCCTCGTGGGCCGTCAGATGAGCGGCTGCGGTGCCGTGCTCGCCTTTGAGGTGACCTCGTTCGAAGCCGCATCCACCGTCGCCCAGTCGTGCGGTCTCATCACGCATGCCGTGTCGCTGGGTGGCGTGGACAGCCTGATCCAGCACCCGGCGTCGCTGACCCACCGGCCGGTGGCCCCCGAGGCTCGACCCGCTGCCTCCGTGCTGCGGCTCTCGGTGGGGCTGGAGGATCCGGCGGACATCATCGCCGACCTGCGCCGCGCGCTCCAGGCCGCCCGTGACGTGGCCACCGAGTCCAGCGACTCCCGCGTGCCCACCGAGTCCAGCGTGTCCAGCGTGTCCACCGAATCCCGCGAGCGGGTCCTCCAGCAGAGTTGAGCTAGGGGCGGGATGTCGTCTTGGAGCAGCTAACGGTTCTGACAGCGTGAAATAGCAGGCTCCAAGAACCGGCAAGTGCTCTCAGACGGTCGGTGGAGGGCCGGGAACGCTCGAGCCTCAGCTGGACTTCTTCGCCGTCTTCTTGGCCGTGGTCTTCTTGGCGGCCGTCTTCTTCGTGGTCGCCTTCTTGGCGGTCTTCTTGGCCGTCCGCTTGCGGGTGGTCGGCCCCTTGGCGCGCTTGTCGGCGAGCAACTCAAACCCGCGCTCAGGCGTCAGGGTGGCCGGGTCGTCGTCCTTGCGCAGGGTCGCGTTGGTCTCGCCGTCGGTGACGTAGGGACCGAAGCGTCCCTCCTTGACCACGGTCGGCTTGCCGCTGACCGGGTCATCGCCCAGCTCTTTCAGCGGCGGGGCGGCCGCCGCGCGACCACGCTGCTTGGGCTGGGCATAGATCGCCAGCGCCTCCTCCAGCGTGACGTCGAACAGCTGGGCCTCGGTGGTCAGCGAGCGCGAGTCGGTGCCCTTCTTCAGATAGGGGCCGTAGCGCCCGTTCTGCGCGGTGATGTCCTCACCGCTCTCCGGGTCGACGCCGACGACGCGCGGCAGACTCAACAGGCGCAGGGCGGTCTCGAGGTCGATCGAGGCCAGGTCCATGTCCTTGAACAGGCTCGCCGTGCGCGGCTTGACCTTGGCTGCCTTCTTGGTGGTCTTCTTCGCCGTCTTCTTGGCGGGGGCGGCCGGGGCCGGTGACCCACCCTCGGGCGCCACGGCGGCTGTGGCGGGCGGCTCCGGGTCCTCGGGGAGAACCTCGGTGACATACGGCCCGTAACGACCGGCCTTGGCGACGATGTCTCGCCCACTGGTCGGGTCCTGGCCGAGGACGCGACCGTCATCGGCCGCAGCCTCAAGCAGCTCGCGACCCTTCTCCGCCGTCATCTCATCGGGGGCGATCTCGTCGGAGATCGTCGCCCGGCGAGGCTTCTCCTCCTGGAGGCTGGTGTCCTCGACATAGGGGCCATAGCGCCCGACACGCACGACGATGCCGTCGCCGATGTCGATCGTCGACACGGCGCGGGCGTCGATGTCACCCAGATCGGCCACCAGGTCCCGCAGGCCCTCGGCCTCGGTGGCCTCATCGCCGAAATAGAACCGCTTCAGCCAGGCGACCCGCGCCTCGTTGCCACCAGCGATCCGGTCCAGGTCCTCCTCCATCGAGGCGGTGAAGTCATAGTCGACGAGCCGGGAGAAGTGCTCCTCCAGCAACCGGGTGACCGCAAACGCCAACCAGGTGGGGATCAGGGCGGTGCCCCGGGTGCGGACATAGCCGCGGTCCTGGATGGTGCCCACCGTCGCGGCGTAGGTCGAGGGCCGTCCGATGCCCTTTTCCTCCAGTGCCTTGACCAGGGTGGCCTCGGTGTAGCGCGCCGGAGGGGAGGTTTGGTGCCCCTGGGCCTCGGTGTCGATGACGTCCAGCGACACCCCCTCGCTCAGCTTGGGCAGCCGGCGCTCCTGCTCCTCGCTCGGGCGGCCGTGACGGTCCTCGTCGCGGCCCTCCTCATAGGCAGCCAGGAAGCCGCGGAAGGTGATCACGGTGCCGGAGGCGCTGAACTCGGCTGCCGTGGCAGCGTGGCCGGCCGGCAGGATGGCCTGCAGCTTCACCGACGCGGTCGAGCCCTTGGCGTCGGCCATCTGCGAGGCGACGGTGCGCTTCCAGATCAACTCATAGAGGGCGAACTCCTGCCCGCGCAGCTCACCGGCCACCTGGGCCGGGGTGCGGAAGGAGTCACCCGCGGGACGGATCGCCTCGTGCGCCTCCTGGGCGTTCTTGCTCTTCTTGCCATAGCGGCGCGGGGCGTCCGGGACGAACTCGGAGCCATAGAGGTCCCGGGCCTGCGAGCGTGCCGCGCTGATCGCCGACTCCGACAAGGTCGTCGAGTCGGTGCGCATGTAGGTGATGTAGCCGTTCTCATACAACCGCTGCGCGGTGCGCATCGTCGACTGTGCGTTCAGGCGCAGCTTGCGGCTGGCCTCCTGCTGCAGCGTGGAGGTGGTGAACGGCGCGGAGGGGCGGCGGGTGTAGGGCTTCTCGGAGACCTCGCGGACGACGACGTCGGCCTCGCGGGTGCCCGCGGCGATGCTGGTCGCCTGCTCAGCGTCCAGGTGGGTCAGGCCGGCGGTCTTCAGCTGACCGCGGTCGTCAAAGTCACGACCGGTGGCGACCCGGCTGCCGTCGACACCGGTGAGGCGCGCCATGAAGGACTGACCGCCGCTCTCCTCCGGGGAGAACTGGCCCTCCACGTCCCAGTAGGACGCCGCGCGGAAGGCCATCCGCTCGCGCTCGCGCTCGACGACCATGCGGGTCGCGACGGACTGCACGCGCCCCGCCGACAGCCCCTGGCGCACCTTGCGCCACAGCACCGGGCTGACCTCATAACCGTAGAGGCGGTCCAGGACCCGGCGGGTCTCCTGGGCGTCGACCAGGTCGATGTCGAGGTCACGGGTGTCGTTGACCGCGCGCTGGATCGCTTCCTTGGTGATCTCGTGGAAGACCATGCGCTTGACCGGCACCTTGGGCTGGAGGACCTCCAGCAGGTGCCAGGCGATCGCCTCGCCCTCGCGGTCCTCATCAGTGGCCAGATAGAGCTCATCGGCGTCCTTGAGGGCGCGCTTGAGCTCGGAGACCTTCTTCTTCTTGTCCGCATCGACGACGTAGTAGGGCTCAAAGTCGTCCTCGACGTTGACGGCGAACTTGCCGTAGGGGCCCTTCTTCATCTCGACCGGCAACTCGCTGGGGTTGGGCAGGTCGCGGATGTGGCCGACGCTGGCGTCGACCTGGTAGTCGGATCCGAGGAACTCGCCGATCTTCTTCGCCTTGGCTGGCGACTCGACGATGACCAATTTGTGACTCACGGGAAACCTCTCAGACGTCTGCCCCCGCACGTGCCGCGGATTCGTCGCGACGTCGACGTCGGGGGGACGGCGCTCACGCTAACCCATCCCCCGGTGGCTGCACACGCAGGTTCGGCCCAGCGCCACCTCAGGCGCGTCGGCCGACGCGTGCGTCCGGCGCGTCGAGCACCTGGGCGATGGTGTGCTCGGCGATCGCGGTGAACTCCGGGCTGTCGTCCGACAGCGCCAGGGAGTTGGCCGAATACAGCACCGCCCACCCGCGCGCCCGCTGCCACAGGGCCTCGTCGGGGCCGGCCAGCTGCGAATAGCGCACCACAAACTGCGCCCGCCCCTCCCAGGTGAAGGTCTGCCAGGCGGTCGCCAGGTCAGAGGCTGGGTCACCGGCCGTCAGATCCCCGAAGTCGATCACGGCGGCCAGGTTGCCGCGGCGCACCACCATGTTGAGCGGGTGCGGGTCACCGTGCACCCAGACCGGCACCTCGGCATACACCGGGGCCCGCAGGGCCTGCTCCCAGACCTGCAGGAGCTCACCGGTGCGCGGGTGGCCCGCTCGGGCGAGGCGCTCGCGGGTCACCTCGTCGCGCACGGCCAGCGGCACGCCACGGAAGGGGCTGATGGGCGCGTCCGAGGGGGCGGGCTGGTGCAACCCGGCCAGGAACTGGGCCAGGCGACCGGCCCAGCGGCCCCGGCCGCCGACCGGGCTGTCGACCGCCGGGCGTCCCTCGATCCACCGGGTGATCGACCAGGACCAGGGGAAGTATGCCGTGGGCTGGCCGTGGCGGACCGGCACCGGCACGGGGAGGTCGACCAGGGTGGCGATCTCGGGGAGCCACCGGTGCTCGTGCGCCACCAGGTCGGCGGCGACGGCACGGCGCGGCAGCCGCACCAGAAAGTGCTGACCCAGCCGGAACATCGCGTTGTCCCAGCCCTCCCCGAGCGGGCTAAGCGGCCGGTCGGCGAGGTCCGGGTGCTGGTCGGCCAGGAGACGGCGCACCACCTCAAGGGTGATGTCGACCTCGGCGGCAGGGCTGGGAGTCACGTGACCCCACGCTACCGGTGGATCAGGACTGGTGTCCGGCCGTCAATTCCTCGTCGACGTCCACGACCGACCCGGCGAACTGGGACTGGTAGAGCCGGGCGTAGGCGCCGCCGGCCTCCAACAGCACCTCGTGGGTGCCCTGCTCGACGATGGCGCCGTTCTCCATCACCAGGATGAGGTCGGCGTCGCGGATCGTGGACAGGCGGTGGGCGATGACAAAGCTGGTGCGGTCGCTGCGCAGGGCGTTCATGGCGTGCTGCAGCAGCAGCTCGGTGCGGGTGTCGACCGAGCTGGTCGCCTCATCGAGGATCAGCAGGGCGGGGTTGGCCAGGAAGGCGCGGGCGATGGTGATCAGCTGCTTCTCACCGGCGCTGACGTTGCTGGCCTCGGAGTTGAGCTCGGTGTCATAGCCCTCGGGCAGGGTGCGCACGAACCGGTCGACATAGGTCGCCTCAGCCGCCTGCACGATCTCCTCCTCGGTCGCGTCCGGGCGACCGTAGGCGATGTTGTCGCGGATCGTGCCCTGGAACAGCCAGGTGTCCTGGAGCACCATGCCGATGCGCGAGCGTAGCCCCTTGCGGGTCAGGTCGGTGATGTCCTCGCCGTCCAGCGTGATGCGCCCGCCGTCCAGCTCATAGAAGCGCATCAGCAGGTTGACCAGCGTGGTCTTGCCGGCGCCGGTCGGGCCGACGATCGCGACCGTCTGTCCGGGCTCCACCCGCAGGTCCAGGTCGTGGATCAGCGGGCGCTCGGGGTCGTAGGAGAAGTCGACGTCCTCGAAGGCCACCTGCCCGTGCGGGTCGTCCAGGGTCACCGGGCTGGTGGACTCGAGCTCCTGCTCGTCGGCATCGAGCACCTCAAAGACCCGCTCGGCGGAGGCAACACCCGACTGCATGAGGTTGGCCATGGAGGCGACCTGGGTCAGCGGCTGGGTGAACTGGCGCGAATACTGGATGAACGCCTGCACCTCACCCAGGCTCATCGTGCCCGAGGCGACCCGCAGACCGCCCAGGACCGCGATGACGACGTAGTTGAGGTTTCCGACGAACATCATCGTCGGCATGATGATGCCGGAGATGAACTGGGCGCCGAAGCCGGCCTCGTAGAGGTCGTTGTTGGCCTTGTCGAAGGTGCGACGGCTCTCGGCCTGGCGGCCGAACACCTTGATCAGTTCGTGGCCGGTGAAGGTCTCCTCCACGATGGCGTTGACCTCGCCGGTGTGCTTCCACTGCCGCTTGAACTGCTTCTGGGCCCGCTTGCCGATGACGGCGGTGATGACCACCGAGACCGGGATGGTGACCAGCGCAACCAGGGCCAGGGTCGGCGAGATGACGAACATCATCACGACCATCGCCACCACGGTCAGCAGGGAGTTGAGCAGCTGGCTGAGTGTCTGCTGCAGGCTCTGGGCGACGTTGTCGATGTCGTTGGTGACGCGGCTGAGCACCTCGCCGCGGGGCTGGCGGTCGAAGTAGGGCAGCGGCAGCCGGTTGAGCTTGTCCTCGACGTCGCGGCGCAGGTTGAAGATCGTCCGGTTGACGACGAGCACCAGCAGGCGCGCCTGGACCCAGGAGACCAGGGAGGCCACCAGATAGATGCCCATCACCAGCAGCAGGACCTGGCCGAGCGCGCCGAAGTCAACGCCCTGCCCCGGCACGAGATAGTCCATCGCCGCGACCATGTCGGCGAGGGTGTCGTTGCCCTCGGCCCGCAGGCCCTCGGCGGCCTGCTCCTGGGTGACCCCGGCGGGGATGTTCCGGCCAAAGAATCCGCCGAAGATGATGTCCGTGGCGCGGGCCAGGATATAGGGGCCGATCGCGTTGAGGACCACGGCCACGGCGGTGAGAGTGACCACCAGGATGACCGCGGCACGGTCGGGGCGCAGCAGTCCGAGCAGACGCTTGGCACTCTGCCCAAAGTTGGCGGGCTTCTCCACCGGGACCCCCACCCCGTGGCCGGGGCCGCCACCCGAGCGTTGCGGCCCTCGGCGTGCCTCGGCAGCCTTCTCCTCGTCGCTCTTGATGCCTTCTGTCATCAGGCCACCTCCGCCACGGCCTGGGACTGCACGATCTCCTGATAGGTCGTGCAGTCGATCAGCAGGTCCTCGTGGCTCCCGACCCCGACCACCTTGCCGTCCTCGAGGACCACGATCTGGTCGGCACCGATGATCGTGGAGACGCGCTGGGCGACCACGATCACGGTCGCGTCAGCCGTCTCCGGCTCGAGCGCGGCGCGCAACCTGCGGTCGGTCATCAGGTCCAGGGCGGAGAAGGAGTCGTCGAACAGATAGATGTCGGGTCTGCGGACCACGGCTCGCGCGATCGCGAGCCGTTGGCGCTGGCCACCCGAGACGTTGCCCCCGCCCTGGGCGATCGCAGAGTCGAGCCCCTCCGGCATGTCGTGCACAAAGTCGGTGCCCTGTGCGATGCGCAACGCGTCCCAGAGTTGCTCGTCCGTGGCGTCCGCGTCGCCATAACGCAGGTTGTCGGCCACCGACCCGGTGAACAGATAGGGCTTCTGCGGGACCAGGCCGACCCGGCTCCACACCGCGGCCAGCTCGGCCTCGCGCACGTCCACGCCGCCCATCAGGACGGTGCCGCCCGTGACGTCATAGAGCCGCGGGATGAGGTTGACCAGGGTGGTCTTGCCGGCGCCGGTGGAGCCGATGATGGCGGTGGTCTGGCCGGGGTGGGCGATGAAGCTGACGCCCTCCAGGACCGGCACCTCGGCGCCGGGATAGGTGAACTCGACGTCGCGGAACTCGATGGCGACCGGGCCGCCCGGGATGGTCACCGCGGGGGCCGGCTCCAGGACGCTCGAGTCGGTGTCGAGCACCTCGATGATGCGTCCGGCGGACACCTCGGCGCGCGGGATCATGGTCGACATGAAGGTCGCCATCATGACCGACATCAGCACGAAGATCAGATACTGCATGAACGCGGTCAAGGCGCCGATCTCCATGTGTCCGTCGTCCACCCGGAAGGCGCCGAACCACAGCACCGCGATGGAGGAGGCGTTGAAGACGAGCATGACCAGCGGGAAGACGAGCGCCATGAGCTTGCCGACGGCGATCGCGGTGCCGGTGTATTGCGTGTTGGCTTCGGCGAAGCGGGACCGCTCGTGCTCCTCGCGGACGAAGGCACGGACCACCCGGATGCCGGTGATCTGCTCGCGCAGCACCCGGTTGACCCAGTCGATGGACTTCTGCATCAGCGTGAACTGCGGGACCATCCGGCGGATGATCAGTCCCACGATCAGGGCCAGCAGGGGCACGGCCACGGCCACCAGCCAGGAGAGGCCGACGTCCTCGCGCAGCGCCATGATGACGCCGCCGACCATCATGATCGGCACCCCGACCATCAGGGTGAGTCCCATGAAGGTGACCATCTGCACCTGGGTGATGTCGTTGGTCGAGCGGGAGATCAGGGTGGGCGCCCCGAATCGGTTGACCTCCTGGGCGCTGAAGACCGCGACCCGGTCGAAGATGGACCCCCGGACGTCACGGCCGACCGAGGCCGAGGTTCGCGAGGCCAGGTAGGTCGCCACGATGGTCACGGTGACCTGGAGCAGGGAGACGCCGAGCATGATCGCGCCGAGGCGCAGGATGGGCCCGGTCTGCCCGACTGCCACCCCCTCGTCGATGATCCGGCCATTGAGGCTGGGCAGATAGAGGGAGGCGATGGTGCTCGCGAGTTGCAGCACGAGCAACACGACGACGAGCCAGCGATAGGGGCCCAGGTGGTTCCGGAGGAGGCGGATCAGCATCGATCAACGCCCCGTGCGCAGTGCGGCATGCTCGTCATCGTAGGTCGCGCGCGCCCTCCCACCGAATCAATTCCCAGGCAGGTGAGCACCGCACCGCTCACCTGCGCCACGGCATACGACACAAGCGCGACACAACCGTTGTAGGAAAGCCTCACACCTGGGCATCCCGTGACTGCTCTGGGTCCGTACCCCCATCTGGTGCCCCCCTGTGCCGGAACGCTCGCACCACCTGTCACGAACTGCCCTTCATCACGGCCCCCGGGCCGCACCGAAGGAGTTCACGCATGATGCACAACCGACCCCGGCTCCGCGCCGGGCTAGCCCTCGGCAGCGCGGCGCCGCTGTTGCTGCTGACCCTCGCCACACCAGGCGCCCAGGCCGCGGAGGACTCGCGGCAGGCGCACCACGCCGAGCAGAAGGCTGCGTCCACGCCGGGACCCTCCGCCATCGGGACCAGCAGTGCCAGCGACCTTGCTGCCGCCCTCGCCTCCGCATCGGCGAATGTCCAGGGCGCAAACTTTGCGAGCCAACCGGACCCGGTGTCCGCTGGGGTGGGCGACAGCGCACTGACCGGCTTCCCCACCAACGGCGACACCTTCGCCATCCTCAGCACCGGCGAGGTGACCGCCGTCGACCAGCCGGGCACGTTCGCCAGCACCGGGCTCGGCGGCGCGCCCGTCCGCGGCAACACCGACCGCGACGTCACCATCCTGACGGTTGACCTGGCCGTCCCGGCCGAGGCCAACTGCCTGACCTTCGACTTCCGGTTCCTGTCCGAGGAGTTCCCGCGCTACGTCAACACGGCCTACAACGACGCCTTCATCGCCGAGCTGGACAACTCGACGTGGACCACAGCGGGCTCGACCATCACCGCGCCGGACAACTTCGCCTTCGACGCCGACGGTCAGGTCGTCAGCATCAACTCCACCGGTCTCGGCGGCATGACGCCGGAGGTCGGTGCGGGAACAGCCTTCGACGGCGGGATCGACGGCGGCAACAACACCGACGGCGCGGCGACCACGCTGCTGTCCGCCTCCACGGCCGTGACCCCGGGTGAGCACACCGTCTACTTCTCCCTGTTCGACCAGGGCGACACAGCCCTCGACTCAGCCGTCTTCCTGGACAACCTGGTCGTCGGCTACACGCCCGACCCGGAGACCGACTGCGCCCCCGGCGCCGTCATCGTCACCCACGACCTGGACCTCTCCCCTGACTCGGGGGCCGGTGAGGTCGGCACCGACCACACGGTGACCGCGCTGCTGACAGACGACGTCGGGGACCCGGTGGGTGACACGACGATCGAGTTCGCCGTCACCGGTGCCCACAGCACGACGGGCACCGCCACCACGGACGCCGCCGGCAACGCGACCTTCGCCTACTCCGGCACCACGGCGGGGAGCGACACGATCAGCGGCTGTGCCCGCCCGGAGGCCGGAGAGCCGTGCACCGCCACCGACACGGTGTCCTTCACGTGGGGTGTCGACGGCCAGGTCGTGGAGCGCATCCATGGCCCGGACCGCTATGGCACGGCCGCGGCCATCTCCGCCACGTGGGCCCCCGGCCCCGAGGTCGCCTATGTGGCCAGCGGCGTCAACTATCCCGACGCGATGCCAGCCGGTGCCCTCGGCGGCCTGAACGATGCACCGGTGCTGCTCACCCGGCCCGACGGCCTTCCGGCGGTCACCCAGGGTGAGCTGGAGCGTCTGCAACCCGAGCGCATCGTCGTCCTGGGCGGCAACCAGGCGGTCTCCGACGACGTGGTCACCCACCTCGCGGACTACGCCCAGGCCGACACGGACGACGAGGTGAGCAGGATCGCCGGCTCGGACCGCTACGACACCGCGGCCGAGGCGGCCCTGACCTATCCCAGCGGTGTGCTGGTCGCCTATGTCGCGACCGGTGGCGACTTCCCCGACGCCCTGGCAGCAGCCTCCCGGGCCGGTGCCCTGGACAGCCCGGTCCTGCTCACCCGGACCGACCACCTGCCGGCAGCGACCGCCGCGGCCCTGGAGCACCTGGACGCGGTGGAGATCGTCGTGCTCGGTGGCACCGAGGCGGTGGATGACACGGTGCTGGCCGCGCTCGAGGACCACACCGACGGCGCGGTCAGCCGGGTCGCCGGATCCGACCGTTACGGCACCGCCGCAGCGATCTCGCAGGACTACGCCCCCGGTGTCAACGCCGTCTTCGTGGCCACCGGTGAGGTCTATGCCGACTCGATGACGGGCGCACCCATCTCCGTGGCGATTGGCGGGCCGATCGTGCTCACCCAGCCGGACAACCTGCCCGCCACCACGATCACCGAGCTCGAGCGTCTCGACCCCGAGCGCATCATCGTCCTCGGTGGCACGGTGGCGGTCAGCACCGAGGTCGAGTCAGCCCTCGCCGCCTACTTCGGTTAGCGGCGCACTCCCCACGGCCACGGCCCGGTCACTCCCCCAGAGGTGACCGGGCCGCGGCATGTGCGCCAGGGCTTGTGCAACGGGGCTGGGTCGGCCCCTGGTCCTGCGCTCGCGAGCGGCTGCCGTCCCTGCCTGCAGTCGTCCTCACTGCAGCAGTCCGTCGGCGACCAGGTCGCGCAGAGTGGCCAGCACGCTGGCCCGCAGCTCCTCGACCGGCGCGTCGGTGAGCACGGAGATGCCGCCCAGGATCTGCTCCGCGGTCAGGTCCCCGTCGCTGGCGCCCACCAGCCCGGCGGCGACCGTGTCGAGGCGGACCGTGCGGGACAGCCCGCCGCCCTGACGCAGCTGGATCACCATCGGGTCGGGCTCGCCGGGGCGCCCGACCCGCTCCTCGGTCACGTCGGGGGCGACCGACCACGCCACTGCGAGCAGGTCGGCGTCGCTGTGCTCAGCCAGCCACGTCCGCGCACGCAGGCCGGCCAGCACCGCGGGTCCGGCAGGCTGGGCCACCGGCCCGACGACCTCCTCCAGGTCGCGGAACGGGGCGCGGTCCGAGAGTGGGCGCTGCAGGGTGATGATGCCGAAGCCGACCCGCTCGATCCCGCGGGCGGAGAAGTCGTCCAGCCACGCGGCATACAGGTCGTCAAACTCCGGCGTGCCCGGCCGGTGACCTCCGTCGCGGACCCAGGTCTCGGCATACTCAGCCACGTCCTGGGACTCGCGCTGGATGACCCAGGCATCGAGCCCGGTGCTCTCCAGCCAGCCGCCGACGCGGTCGGTCCACGCCTCGCCCTCGCGCAGCTCCCAGTTGCCGAGGAGCTGGGCGATGCCGCCGGGGGCCAGGACCCCCACGAGATCACGCACCAGGTTGGCCACGATGGTGTCACCCGCGGCGCCTCCGTCGCGGTATTCGAAGAGGGGAACCCCCTCGTGGCGCGGTGTGATGACGAACGGCGGGTTGGAGACCACCAGGTCGAATGTCTCCCCCGCGACCGGGTCGAGCAGCGAACCCGCCCGCAGGTCGAGGGCCACCTCGTTGAGTCCCGCGGTGAACGCGGCGAACTCCAGCGCCCGGGCCGAGAGATCGGTCGCGACGACGCGCTCCGCGTGGCCGGCGGCGTGCAGGGCCTGCACACCGCAACCGGTGCCCAGATCGAGGGCGCGGGCCACCTGGGGACGCGGGGTCCACGAGGCGAGCGTGGTGGACGCGCCCCCGACGCCGAGCACGTGATCGGTCGGCAGCGGCGTGCCGAGAGCCACCTCGGACAGGTCGGAGGCGACCCACCAGTCGTGCCGGTCGTCGCCGTAGGGCCGCAGGTCGCAGGTGCCCTGCAACGGCGGCACGCCCTCCTCACCGGGCTCGAGGTCCGCGGGGACGGCCAGACCCAGCTGGATGGCACCCTCGACCCCGGTGCGCGGCAGCGCGGCCGACACCTCCTGCGCGGACACCGCCTCCCCCAGGACCAGCAGGCGGACCAGGGCCCCGGCCGGGTCCTGGCTCTCGAGAAGCACCCGGCGGGCGGTGAGCGGCTGGTCCCGGTGCAGGGCGGCGGACGCGACCGGGCCGAGCAGCTCAGCCAGGTGGTCCGTGGTGAAGCCCGCGTCGGTGAGGTCAGCCCGCAGAGCGGCCAGCTCGTCGACGGTGCCGAGGGGCGCGGGATAGCGGCTGGGCGTGCTCACCAGTCCCACTCGAATCCGACGACGCAGTCGTGCTCTGGTGTCAGGAACCGGTGGACGACCTCGCCGGCGGCGTGTGGGGTGGCCTCAGTGTGCAGTTCCCCGGGGCCGGACCGGCCACACTCAAACCAGCGCACGCGCGCCGGGACCGCTCGCGGGTCGAAGTGCACCTCAAGGGAGACTCCGCCGGCGGTGGCCCGCAGCGCCCGCCGGAACTCAGTGACGGCCGGGCCGCCCGGAGCATAGGTCGCCGCCGTTTCCACCACCGCCGTCTGGCCGCGCTCCAACGGCGCCGGGAAGGCCACCTCCAGGGTGTGGATGCCGCCCGGTGCGGCGTCGGTCTCGAGCCAGGCCGGCACGCCGCCGCGCGCCACCTCGACGCTGACTGCTGACCTGTCGAAGCGATAGCTGAGGCAGTCCAACCGCTGCTGCGCGCGCAGAATGTGCACCAACGAGTGTCTGCGTCGGCTGCGGTCCTCGCCGATCTCGAGCGCCTCGATGAGCGACTGCGTGCGGTAGGTGCCACTCGCGCTGGGGTGGGCCACGAAGGGGGTGTCGCCGAGGGCACCCGCGGTGGCGCCGGCCGGCGCATCAACCGCGAGCGCCGCGGGGGTCGTGGTCCTCGCGGAGGCCAGTGGAAGTGTTGGCCGCAGGTCCGCCTCGTGCTGGCGCCAGAGCGCACGCTCGTCGTCCTCGGTCATCTCGAAGGCGCCGACGAACCACCCGAGCGTCTGGTGTGAGATGCCACCACCGCTGACGGCTCGTGCCACGACGTCCTTGAGTCGGCGGGGCAGATCCGCGTCCGCCTCCGGCACCTCGCCGATGTCCCAGAGGTGCTGCGCGAGCACCATCGCGACGGCACTCTGGTGCGGGTCGCTGCGGGACGTGCGACGAACCTCCGCGCGCCAGCGACGACGATAGGTCCCATCCCGAGTCAACATGCCGCGCAGGAGTGATGAGGCCGACCGGGGCGCCGACGCGCCAGTCCCACCGTGGGACCTCCCACGGTGGGACTGGCGATCAGGGGTCGTCATGGGCGAGCAGGGTCAGCCGAGCTGCTGCGCCTGCTCCGGCGTCTCCTCGCCGATCGCCGTGGGGCGGCGCTTGCTGAACCAGATCGAGCCCACGATCGCGGCCAGGGCCGCGAGCGCGATCAGCCAGCGCACGATGTCGTTGGCGGAGTCGCCGTAGGTCAGCCCCACAACGGCCGGTGCGATCAGCAGGGCCACCAGGTTCATCACCTTGATCAGCGGGTTGATGGCCGGGCCGGCGGTGTCCTTGAACGGGTCACCGACGGTGTCACCAATGACGGTCGCCTCGTGGGCCGGCGAGCCCTTGCCGCCGTGGTGCCCGTCCTCGACGATCTTCTTGGCGTTGTCCCATGCACCACCGGAGTTGGCCAGGAAGACCGCCATCAGCACGCCCGTGCCGATGGCACCGGCCAGATAACCGGCGAGCGCGCTGACACCCAGACCGAAGCCGACAGCGATCGGCGCCAGGATCGCCAGGAGGCCGGGGGTGGCCAGCTCGCGCAGGGAGTCGCGGGTGCAGATGTCGACGACGCGGGCGTAGTCGGGCTTCTCGGTGAAGTTCATGATGCCCGGCTTCTCCCGGAACTGGCGGCGCACCTCAAAGACGATGGCCCCAGCCGCTCGGGTCACGGCATCGATCGCCAGGCCCGAGAACATGAAGACGACCGAGCCACCCAGGATGATGCCGACCAGCGCCCGCGGGTCGAAGACGATCAGGGAGTTCATCATGTCGTTGATGTCCTCGACCGAGTCGACCGCGTTGGTGATCGCGTTGAAGTAGGACCCGAACAGCGCCGTCGCGGCCAGCACGGCCGTGGCGATCGCGATGCCCTTGGTGACGGCCTTGGTGGTGTTGCCGACCGCGTCCAGCTCGGTGAGGATCTGGGCGCCCTCGCCGTCGACGTCGCCGGACATCTCCGCGATGCCCTGGGCGTTGTCGGAGACCGGGCCGAAGGTGTCCATCGCCACGATCATGCCGACCGTGGTGAGCAGGCCGCAGCCGGCCATGGCCACCAGGAACAGCGCGAAGATCAGCGAGCCACCGCCGAGGGTGAACAGGACGAAGACCGCTCCGGCGATGGTCGCGGCGGTGTAGACCGCGGACTCGAAGCCCACGCCGATGCCGGACAGCACGACGGTGGCCGGGCCGGTCAGCGACGTCTTGGCGACGTTCTTGGTCGGCTTGGACTCGGTGCCGGTGAAATAGCCGGTGAGCCAGAGGATGAAGGCGGCCAGGACGATGCCGATGATCACGGCAGCGGCCACCCGCACGCTCGGGTCGAGGTCCAGGCCGTCGACCTCACCGGGCAGGAAGACGAACGCGGCGATCGCACAGACACCGGCGGCGACGAGCGCAGAGATGTAGAAGCCGCGGTTGATGGTGACCAGGGCGCTCTCTCCGGCGCGGCCCTTGGTGAGATAGACGCCCGCGATCGCGGTCAGCGCACCGATGGCCGGGATGATCAGCGGGAAGGTGAGACCCTCTGAGCCGAGCGCCGCGGAGCCGAGGATGAGCGCCGCGACCAGGGTGACGGCATACGACTCGAACAGGTCGGCTGCCATGCCCGCACAGTCACCCACGTTGTCGCCGACATTGTCGGCGATGGTGGCGGCGTTGCGCGGGTCGTCCTCGGGGATGCCGGCCTCGACCTTGCCGACCAGGTCGGCGCCGACGTCGGCGGCCTTGGTGAAGATGCCACCGCCGACGCGCATGAACATCGCCAGCAGCGCGGCGCCGAAGCCGAAGCCCTCGAGCACCTGCGGGGCGTTGCCCTGATAGAAGAGCACGACCAGCGCGGCGCCCAGCAGGCCCAGGCCCACGGTCGCCATGCCGACGGTGCCACCGGTGCGGAAGGCGATCTGCATGCCCTTGTCGCGGTCCAGGTTGCGGGCCGCCTCGGCGACGCGCATGTTGGCCGCGGTCGCCAGGTTCATGCCGAGATAGCCGATGCCGGCGGAGAAGCCGGCGCCGAGGATGAAGAAGACCGAGCGGCCGATGCGCACGGCCGTGTCGTCGGCGGGCAGGGCAAAGAGCAGCAGGAAGGCGATGACGACGAAGATGCCGAGCGTCTTGAACTGCCGCTGGAGATAGGCCTGCGCCCCCTCCTGCACGGCCTTGCCGATCTCTTGCATGCTCGGGGTGCCCGGATCGGTGGCCAGCACCTCCTGGCGGAACTTGAAGCCCATCACGAGCGCGGCCAGCGCGATCAGTGCAACGACGATGACGATCGAGATCTCACCGCCGGAAAGGTCGATATCTCTCATGGCTGCAGCTCCGAACGACGGGCGAGTGGCATGTGTCCTCCTGGGAGTCGCCGGTCAGCACTGACCGGACGGCACCGAATTGGTGTGCGGCTTGTTCGCCGCCACTGTAACGGGGGCCACACTAGGTGACACGTGTGACATGCGACACACCGCCCCCGGTGTGGCGAGCGCATACGGTGGCCGCAATGCCCAGATCCCCCTTCGATCCCCGTGCCACGCTGGGCCACCTCGCCCGCGGGGCTCGACGTGAGCGGCTGGTCCACGTGCGCCACCTGCCGCGGCGGGAGGCCGAGCTGGTGCCGTGGCCCCAGTGGGTCGACCCCGGTGTGTATGCCGCATGGTCCGGTGCCGGGGTCACGCACCTGTGGTCTCACCAGGGTGAGATGGCCGAGCGTGCCTGGGCCGGGCAGCACACGGTGTGTGCGACCGGGACGGCCTCGGGCAAGTCGCTGGGGTTCCTGGCGCCGGTGCTCACCGCCCTCGCGGAGGGCAGCCACGCTCCCACCGGCCGAGGCGCGACGGCGCTCTATCTGGCCCCCACCAAGGCACTGGCGGGCGACCAGTTTGCCCGGCTGGAGGCGATGGCGGTGCCGGGGGTGCGCGCAGCGGTCTACGACGGGGACACCCCCACCGACGAGCGCCGTTGGATCCGGGACCACGCGCACTATGTCCTGTCCAACCCGGATCTGCTCCACCACGCGCTGCTGCCGGGTCACCAGCGGTGGGCGCCCTTCCTGCGGGCGCTGCGCTATGTCGTCGTCGACGAGTGCCACGTCTATCGCGGCGTGTTCGGCGCGCACGTCTCGGCGGTGCTGCGCCGCCTGCTGCGGGTCGCCGCGCGCTATGGCTCGCGCCCCACCGTCCTGTTCGCCTCGGCCACTGTGGCGCACCCGGAGGTGTTGGCGAGCGCCCTGATCGGACAGCCGGTCTCGGCGATCACCCACGACGGCTCGCCACGGGAGGCGACCACGTTTGCCCTGTGGGAGCCGCCGCTGGACGGCGAGGACGTCCGGCGCAGCGCCGTGTCCGAGTCCGCCACGCTGCTGGCCGACCTGGTCCTGCAGGACGTGCAGACGGTGGCCTTCGCCCGCTCTCGGGTCGGGGTCGAGGCGGTGGCGGCCGCGACCCGGCGCGACCTGGAGGGGGTGGACCCGTCACTGGTGCCGCGGATTGCGGCCTATCGCGGTGGCTATCTGCCCGAGGAGCGTCGCGAGCTGGAGCGATCCCTGCGTGGCCGCGAGCTGCTCGGGTTGGCCGCGACCAACGCCCTGGAGCTGGGCATCGACATCGCGGGGCTGGATGCCGTGCTCATCGCCGGGTGGCCGGGCACCCGCGCCTCGCTGTGGCAGCAGGCCGGGCGCGCCGGTCGGTCCGGGGCACCGTCGTTGGCCGTGCTGGTGGCCGGTGACGACCCGCTCGACACCTATCTCGTGCACCATCCGGAAGCGATTTTTGAGGCCCCCGTGGAGGCCAGCGTCTTCGACCCGGAGAACCCGCACGTGCTCACACCCCACCTGGCGGCCGCGGCCGCGGAGCTGCCGCTGACCGAGGCGGACACCGAGTGGTTCGGCCCGAGCGTGCCGGCGCTGGCCGAGGCGCTGGTCGCCGGCGGAGTCCTGCGGCGCCGGCCCGCTGGTTGGTTCTGGGCCCGCTCCGACCGGGCCAGTGACCACGTCGAGTTGCGCGGCATCGGGCAGACCGTGCGGATCGTGGAGAGTCGCACGGGGCGGGTCCTGGGCACCGTGGACGAGGCCCGCGCACACTCCGCCGTGCACACCGGGGCGGTCTATCTGCACCAGGGCCAACCGCACGTGGTCACCGAGCTGGATCTCCCAGACGCCGCAGCGCACGTCGTGGCCGGCAACCCCGGGTGGAGCACGCAGGCACGCTCGAGCAGCGAGTTCCGGATCCTGCACGCCACCCACGAGCAGCAGTGGGGACCGGCCACCCTGACCTTCGGCGCGGTCGAGGTGACCAACCAGGTCACCTCCTTCCTGCGGCGGTTGCCGACCGGTGAGGTCATCGGCGAGCACGCGCTGGACCTGCCGCCACGGACCCTGAGCACCATGGCGGTCTGGTGGACCCTGCCCGAGGACGAGCTGGCTCTGGCCGGAGTCGGGGAGGCCGACATCCCCGGCGCCCTGCACGCGGCCGAGCACGCCTCGATCGGGTTGCTCCCGCTGATCGCCACCTGTGACCGCTGGGACATCGGTGGGGTCTCCACCGCCCTGCACCCGGACACGGGACTGCCGACCGTCCTGGTCTATGACGGACACCCCGGCGGTGCCGGGTTTGCCGAGCAGGGGTTTCGCCGCGCCGCCCAGTGGCTGAACGCGACCCTGGAGACTGTGCGCACCTGCGAGTGCGCCAACGGCTGCCCCTCCTGCGTCCAGTCGCCCAAGTGCGGCAACGGCAACGAGCCGCTGAGCAAACCCGGCGCCGTGCGAGCTCTCGAGCACCTGCTGGCCGGTCGCTGAGCTCCCCTGCCACACCTGCTGCCGGGCGGTGCGACTGGCGAGCGGCTACTGTCACATCCGTCAGGAATGCGCCCACCCACAGGAGGCAGATCGTGCTCATCCTCGGACTACTGCTGGCCGTGGCGGCCCTCGTCGTCTTCGGTTACATGCTGTTCGGCACCCAGGACCTGAGTCCCCTGCAGATCGACCTCGGGGTCTTCACGGTCGAGCTCACGCCCATGCACCTCTATCTCCTGGGCGCCGCCACCCTGGTCGTGCTCGTCCTGGGGCTGCTCTTCCTGACGATGGGGCTGCGCGCCCAGCGCCGGCGCCGTCGCGAGGTCAAGGAGCTGCGGGCGGCAGTCCGCGACGGTGGGACCGACACCGGGCGGACCGGTCGTCGAGACGCACCGCCGGTCGAGCAGCGTCATTCCGACCCGGTGCCGTCGTCCCAGACCTCCGAGGACCGACCGCGCCCGGGCGGATCCGACCTGGGTCCGGCACACCCCGGCTCGGCACCCTACGAGCGGGATGTTCCCGACAACCGCGCCGCCGAGTCGCCTTCCTCTCCGCCCCGGGACCCCGGCCCGGATGTCGCCCTGCCGGGCGACTATCCCCGAGATGACACCACCCCTGGCACGCATCGCCCGTGACCTGACTCCCGGCGATCCCACCCACCAGCCACCGGCGTTCAGTCGGCGACTTCGGTGACCGACACGACTGGTGTGGTGACGCGAGCCGTCACCACACCATGCACGACCGATAAGAGCATGTGCAGGGACTCACCGACGACAGGCGGCCAGGGGCGTGGCCGGTTTAACAGGTCGACTGCGTCCTCGTCCCTTCGCAACCGACCGTCAAGGGACGTTGGCCAGGGCGGCCACACCTCGATCGCCAGCGGCGTCCCACCCGTGTGCGTCGGCAACCGAATCGCTGTCATCGCAGTCAGGTCGATCAGATACCGGCTGCCCGACTCCGTCTCCACCATCAGTCGCTCTGCCACGGCAGGTTCCGTTCCGTTGGTCCCAGCACCGGCGGCTCAGGCACCAGGGACTCAGGCACCGGGGGCTCGGGCACTGGGGGCCTACTTGTCATATCGATCACCGCTGGGGACAGCCCCCGCGTGAGCCACCGCGTGGGCACGCAGGCCCGGCAACCCCGTGACCGTCAGCGCGACCTCGACCTGCAGGCGGGCGGTCACCGTCTCGGTTGTGCCGGCAGCTGGCTCACACCGCAGCAGATCTGCCCCGTTTGCGGCGGCCAGGTCACCGGCCGCGCCACACGCGGTGGCCCCGTCCCCGCCCTCCAGCAGGACGCCCGCTCCGGCAAGCGCCGCCGCGTCGGCTGCGGCTCTGGCCTGCAGACTCCCGCGCACAGCGGCTCCGAGCACCAGGAAGCCGATCAGCACCGCGAGCATGAGCAGGATCGCTCCGAGTCCCAGCACGGTTGCCGAGCCCCGCTCGCCGTCTCGCCCCCTGACCTGGGATGACAGTCCCCGGACCACGCCCTGGTCGGTCCGCCAACCGGCCCTCACGGCGAACCCATTCGTGCTGCCGGCTCCAGGACCGCCTCGACACTCGCGTCCGCGCGAGGCAGCGCCGAGAGATACCGGGTCCGTGGGGGCGCCGTCACGGTCACCCGCACCCGGTCATCGCTCTTGTCAACGCTCACGTCTGACCCCGGGGGCGCAGCCTGCTGCGCCAGCTCACGCACAGCGTCGACGGGCTCGCCCCGTGCCGCGGCCCGGGCTGCGATCCGGGCGGCGTCGACGGCTCGGATCTGATCGACCGCCAACCCGAGGCCGCTCAGGCACAGGGCGAGCACCGCCACGAGGACCGGGATGATCAGGGCCAGCTCGGCCGTTGCCATCCCGCCCTCGTGACGGTGCCCGCGGGTGCTCACAGCGAGACCGAGAGAGCCACCTTGACGACCTTGGTCACCAAGGACTCGATCCCACCGGACTGCACAATGGCGAGCAGCACTGCGGCGAACGCACACGCCGCGATGGTGCCCACGGCATACTCCGCCGTTGTCATCCCCGCTTCCCGTGCGGCCGACAGCGACTCGCTCAGTCGGCGCCAGCCGTGACGCCGCTCCAGTGACTTCCTCATGGTTTGCCTCCATCCCTGACAGGAACTGGTTGTTCCCTTTGGACGAGGCTCGCTCGCAGGCAGCCTGTCCCAACAGGCCTGGGCCCGATCTGTGGACAGTCGGCCCTCGGGGCGGACGCTGTGCACACAGGGCACAAGCCCCGCCCGCTGGTGGTCAGCGGGTCGGGGCTCGTGGGATGTAGGAGGTGCTTAGGTGGTCAGCGAGTCAGGACACGTCGGGTGAAGGAGGCGCTTGCCGGTGGTCAGCCGTGGATGAGCTGGTTGCTCGGCAGGGCCGTGATCAGGCGGGTCACACACTCGTGTTCTGCTGCCGCGAGGGCAGTCGTGGCACCCGGGAGGACCCACACGGTCGGGCTGTCACCGACCGGTCCGACACCCTCGGGGAGCCACTCGGCGGCCCATCCCGACATAGCGTCGGCCAAGGCACAGGACCCGGGGTGGGGTCGCACCCGGTTGACCTGGACACGCTCCGGGGCCGTCAGGGGCAGGCCGTCTGCGGTGTCGTCCGCGAGATAGACCTGTCCGTAGGCGTCCCCCGGGAGGTCTAGGAGCACCTGTTGGGCGGCCGCAACATCGCAGGCGGCCGCGAAGATGCACACCCTGATGGAGGGACCACGCCGACGACTCACACCGCGAGTGTAGGTTAGCCTTACCAATCTAGGAAAACCTGATGGCACTCGCGCTGTGAGCTAGCGGCGGTCAGTCTCAGCCTGCGATGTGCGCCTGCAGGAACCAGCGGTCCTTGACCAGCCCCTGCTCGATCGCGATGGCCACGTCCTGACTGGCCAGGTCGACCTCATCCAGCCCCTTGATCGCCTCGCGGGTCGTCGCGATGACAGCGTCGAGCTGAGCGAGGACCTGGGGGATCAGGTCTGCGGAGGAGGTGAAGCCCTCCGTCAGGGCGGGCAGCGTGTTCTTGGCCGCGACGGTCTCGATCCGGGCGTCCAGCGGCAGGCCGAGGGCGACGATGCGCTCGGCGGCCTCGTCAGCGAACGCCTGGGCGTGGGCCACAACACTGTCGAGCAGTTCGTGCACCCCGATGAAGTTGGCGCCGCGCACGTGCCAGTGGGCCTGCTTGCCGTCGACGACAAGGGCCTCCAGGTCGATGACGACCGGGGTGAGCAACTGGGCGGCCCCGGCGGCAACCTCGGAAGTGGTGGCCAGCGCGTCGGAGGTGCGAGTGGTGGTCATGGATCCTCCTTGAAGTGAGTCGGATCGCTTTCGTGGTCAGCGACCCTGTGCCTTCTAATTTCCTCCACATCTGACCTTCCTGCAAGCAAGAGAAGGCTGACCTTAGACCGTTTCGGGGGCTGTGACTCGGGATGATCACCCGCCCTCCAGCGGCTCCGCGTGCCATATTGGGTGCTCGCATCCACTGCTGCCGAGTCACGGGAGTTGCCATGGCCCAGAAGAGATCCTCCTCCGGCAAGAAGGTCGTGCGGGCCGAGAAGGCCCCCGCGAGCAGGACCAGCGAGAGCAAGGGCACCGAGCACGCTCCCGACGTCGAGTCGACCTGGACCGCAACACCCGAGGCGCGCAAGAAGGCGGGGACCTTCCGACTCCTGGCAGGGCTGCTGTGGGCCCTGGCCATCGCCGGGGAACTTGTCGGGATCTTCTGGGTCCTTCGGCAGAGCGACATCAACATGGTGCTGCTGATCGGCCTCATCGTGGTCATCGGAGCGCTCGCGATCGGTGGCTCGCTCCTGTGGAAGAAGGCCAACAGGCTGGACCCCGCAGAGCGCAAGGACACCGTGCGCTTCTTCGTGCAGAACCAGCTCGGCGCGATCATCACGATCATCGCCTTCCTGCCGCTGATCGTCATGATCCTGCTCAACGACGACCTCGACAAGAAGGACAAGGCCATCGCTGGCACCGTCGGTGTCGTGGTGGCCGTGATCGCGACGCTGGTCAGCGTCGACTGGGACCCGCCATCGGTCGAGCAATACACCGCGGAGTCGTCGACCGTCATCGACATCACCGGGGAGGACCTGGTCTATTGGACCAGCTCCGGCGAGGTCTTCCACCTGTGCCAGGACGCCTCGGCCGTCAACCTGGAGTCCAAGGACAACACCATCTATTCCGGGACGGTCGCTGACGCCCATGCTGCCGGCAAGTCCCGCCTGACCAAGCAGGTCGCGATGGAGACGAAGCAGTGCGGCTTCGAGGTGGACGAGAGCGAACCCCAGGACACCGACTCCGCAGACCTGAGCGAGGCGCCTGCTCCCTGAGCCGGAGCGGCGGCACCCTAGTGTGACCTCATGCCTGACAACGCGCCGTTGACCGACCTGGCCGCCGAACTGCCAGACGGGATGGTTGTCACAGACCCCGACATCCTGGCCGGTTATCGGCAGGACCGTGCCCTGGACCCGGATGCGGGCACTCCCCTTGCACTGGTGCGCCCGAGCACCACGGCGCAGGTCCAGACGATCATCCGCTGGTGCGCCAGCCACGGCATCAAAGTCGTCACCCGCGGCGCCGGGACCAGCCTGTCTGGAGGATCCACGGCAGTCGACGGGGCCCTTGTGTTGTCCACCGAGCGGATGCGTGACCTGAGCGTCGACACGGCCACCCGCACCGCCACCGTGCAGCCCGGGTTGCTGAACACCGAGGTCAAGGCGGCAGCTGTGGCGCACGGCCTCTGGTATCCACCAGACCCGTCATCCTTCGAGATCTGCTCGATCGGCGGCAACGTTGCGACCAACGCTGGCGGACTGTGTTGTGTGAAATACGGCGTCACAGTCGACTACGTGCTGGGCCTGGAGGTGGTGCTCGCCGACGGACGCGCCATCCGGGTCGGCGGTCGTCAGATCAAGGACTCGGCAGGGCTGCCCCTGACCAAGCTGTTTGTCGGCAGCGAGGGCGTGCTGGGCATCATCACCGAGATCACCCTGCGCCTGCTCCCGGCACAGCCTCCCGCCTGCACCGTGGTGGGAGTCTTTCCGAGCGTCACTGAGGCCGGCCGCGCGGTGCTTGCGGTCACTGACCAGATCCGCCCGGCCATGTTGGAGTTCATGGACGCCGTCGCGGTCAACGCCGTGGAGGACATGATGACGATGGGGCTCCCGCGCGAAGCGGCTGCCCTGCTCATCGCCCAGTCCGACGCGCCGGGCCCCGCGGGGGCCGAAGAGGTGGCGCTGATTCAGGCAGCGTTCGAGGCCCACGGTGCCACCGAGTGCTTCTCCACCGACGACCCGGCCGAGGGTGAGGCCTTCACCGCGGCCCGTCGGGCGGCGATCCCCGCGGTGGAGCGCCTGGGGTCACTGCTGCTGGAAGACGTCGGGGTGCCGCTGCCCGCCCTCCCCGACCTCATCGACGGCGTGGCTGAGATCGCTGCCACCCAGGACGTCACGATCTCGGTGATCGCGCACGCTGGCGACGGCAACACACACCCGCTGATCGCCTATGACCCCACGGACGCGGCGCAGCACGACCGGGCGCAGGCTGCCTTCGGGCAGATCATGGACCTGGCAATCTCCCTCGGCGGCACCATCACCGGCGAGCACGGCGTCGGCCGCCTGAAGAAGGCATGGCTGCCAGACCAGGTGGGCCCCGATGTGATGCAGGTGACCGCTGCGATCAAGGCAGCTCTGGACCCCGACGGGCTGCTCAACCCCGGAGTGCTCCTGTGACGCCTCGCGCGTGACGCCTCGCGCGTGATGGCTCTCGGGGTGGCGCCTCCCTGCCCGCCCAAATCTCCATCGCGGGTCACTCAACGGTTAGCACTCCTCCCCCGCTGAGCAGGGCTCCGGCCAGCGCTAGGATCACCGGCACCACGGTGGTCAGGACGAAGCCTGGGAGGAAAGCCAGCCCCAGCGGAAGCACCAGCCGCACCCCCAGCCGGGCGGTTGCGGCCTCCACGCGATCAAGTCGCTCCCGCCGCGCGTCGCCAGCTGCTCGTCGCAGCAAATCGGCCGGGGGCACACCGGCTCGGGCCGCTAGCCGCAGGGCCCGGCCCGCTGGCTCCCAACGCGTGGGAGCCGCTGACCAGGCTGCCTCGTCGGGCAGACCCCACTCCAGAGCAGCCGCCACCGACCGCAGCTCCTGGCCCGTGCTGCCGGGGAGCCGGTCGGCCGTCGTGCGCAGCGCACCAACGGTGCTCGCCCCGGCCTGCAGAGCCAGCGCCAACAGATCAAGGACGTCCGGCACGGTGAGCTCCTGCTCCGCGTGACGCCGGCGCCACAGTGCAGTTGCCCGACCCCACACACTGCGCGAGCGGTCAGCTCCTGCTGCCACGAAGGCCCGAGCACCGCGGCGCGAGGGCCAGGCCAGCACCGCGAGCGCGGCCAGGGCTGCGGCAACCAGTGGATCGTTCACTGCTGGTGCACCACCTTGGTGATCATGCGCGAGACGATCAGACGCCCGACGACGATCACGCCGGCGCCCACGGCGAGGCTCACCAGCGCAACGGGCGTGCCATAGAGCTGGGTCGGGGTGATCCCCATCAGCAGCGCGATCCCGATGCCTGCGACGGGCAGGAGGGTGAGGATCGTCGCGGTGGTGCGCGCACCGACGGTCGCCGTCTCCAGCCGGCTCGCCAGGTCGCGTCCCGAGCGGAGCGCCCGCCCAGCACTGTCCACCGCGTCCGCCAGCGGCGCGCCCAATCGCTCGCTGATCAACCAGGACCGAGCCAACAGCTCCAGCTCGGCGCTGCGCGCCGACCGAGCCGCCCGCAACCACGCGGGCCCACAGGCACGTCCCTCACGGGCGGCATCCACGACCACGGCCAGTCGCTGACGCACGTGCTCCTCACTGCCGCGCAGTGCGAGCGACAGGGCCTCTGCCGGTGGGAGTCCGACCCGCAGGGAGGCCGACAGCTGATCAAGCAGCGGCAACCACCGGGCGGACTCGCTGACCGACCCTCGCCCAACAAGCCCCAGACGTCGACCGGCACTGGTGAGCCTGGCCCGCCATCGCCTCCACGAGCTCCCAGGCAGCAGCTGGTCCCGGGCCGCCCTGGCACGGATAGCCCGCTCCGTCCGCCCTGCTGGCCAGGACAGCACCGCAGCAAGCACGCAGACGCCGGTGAGCAGGCTCACGGTCGTCCGCCCTCTCCGGAGCAATCACCGAGCAGGCCGCGAAGCAACGCCCAGCCGGGCGCGGACTCACCGTCGGGACCGAGCGCTGGCACCACTGTTGCGAGTCGCTCGCCGGGGGCGCGCTGCACCACACCGATCTCACGGACCGTGCGCCGGCCACCGTCGCGGGCCAGGTGGACCACCACGCGGATCGCGCTGGCCAACTGGGCGTGGACGGCATCGGTGGGCAGACCAGCCAGGGCACCGAGCGCCTCGAACCGGGACGGCACGTCGGCGACCGCATTGGCATGCAGCGTGCTGGCGCCACCCTCGTGGCCGGTGTTGAGCGCGCTCATCATCTCGCGCACCTCTGCTCCTCGGACCTCACCGATCACCAGGCGGTCAGGACGCATCCGCAGGGACTGGCGCACCAGGGTCGTCAGCGTCACCTCTCCGCGGCCCTCCACGTTGGCGGCGCGTCCCTGCAACCGCACCACGTGGGGGTGCCGGACAGCCAGCTCGCGGGTGTCCTCGACCAACACGATCCGATCCCCGTGGTCCACGGCCTGCAACATGGCGCCGAGCAGTGTCGTCTTGCCCGAGCCGGTGCCGCCGGTGATCACAAACGACACGCGCCGGCGGACGAGATCTCGCAGGAGCTGTTCAATCTGCCCGTTGAGCATCCCCCAGCTCCGCAGCGTGGCCAGGTCCGGGCTGTCGCGGCGCGGGATCCGCAGACTCAGGTGTGCTCCTCCCGCCACCAGCGGCGGCAACATGGCGTGCAGGCGCACGCCACCGGGCAGCAGTCCATCCACCCAGGGGCTGGCGTCGTCCAGCCGTGCTCCGGCCAGGGTCGCCAGGCGCACCGCCAGGCGGCGCACGGAGTCTGTCTCCGAGAACCTGGTCGGGTGCTGGATCAGTCCCTCGCCACGATCAACCCAGACCCCGTCCAGGCCGTTCACCAGGATGTCTGTGACGGCGGGGTCTGCCAGCAACGGCTCCAGCGGCCCGGCACCGAGCACCTCGCTGCGCAACTCGTCCCGGAGCGAGGCCACGCCGGCGCTGCCCAGGCGCACCGACTCCTGCTCGGCGATGGCGTCGACAGCCTGGGCAGACGGTGTCCGCCCGGCCCTGATCTGTTGCCACACACGGTCTCTGGCCGACTCCTCGTCACTCACGCTCACGCCGCCCGCACCATCGGCAGCACCCGGGACAGCACCTCGTCGGCCGCCTCCGCCAGGGGACCTGAGTCGCTGCCGACCGCAGCACCGCGCTCCAGACAGACCGAGACCGAGCGGTCCTCCCCCAGCCGGACCAGCACCGGCGCATCGAGGATCTCGGCGAGAGTCTGGTCGCTCAGCGGGGTCGGCGAGCGCACCACGAGACCAGCGAGAGCCTGCCCGGTCGACTCCTCGAGATGCTTCGCCGTGGCGGCAGCAGCACCGATGCCGGCCACCGAGGCGTCCAGCACCAGGACCAGTTCGTCGCAGGCCGACCACCACCGCTGGTGGCCCGTGACAGGGACCCCTGGTCGCGGCAGGTCCAGCACCGTGATCTCAACCGCCGCCCGCACGGCCGACAGCACGGGCTGCGGGCCAGTCGGCTCCGCGGGGGTGTCTGCGCCCCAGGACAGGCAGCGCACCCCCGCAGCGCTGGCCGGCAACTCACCGACCAGTCGCTGTGGGTCCACGTCGCCGCGGATGTCACGCAACTGCGGCCACCGCAGACCGGGCACAAGATCCATCCCCGCCAGAACGTCCAGGCCGCCGCTCCACGGATGCCCATCGATGAGCGCCACGTCGCGACGAGCAGCAGCAGCGCGGACGGCGCACGCCGCGGCCAGCACACTGGCTCCCACCCCTCCGGAGGCACCGAGCACCCCGAGCACGAACCCCTCACCGGCCGGGGTCACCACAACTTCTTGCCGCACCGTCATGGCCAGCAACCTTCGACCCGCTGCGGGTCGGGGACCAGACCTCTGGGCTCACCTGTGGACAGGTCAGCGACCGAGACGTCCCTGTGGACCGCCCACGGAGGACGCACAATTGGAGGGGGAAAGGGGACGGCCCCCGCGGGGGGAGCGGGGGCCGTCGGTGATGTAGGTCAGGGGGGGATGACCTACACCACCCGCGCTACGACCCTTTCGGGGAGCGCAGTACTGTCAAGTATGCACCACACCAGCCGCCCTGAGCAAACTCATGGCAAAGTCGAGATGACGAGATAGTGACGAGCAGCGGTGGCGGCCCGGGTGATCAGTGCGTGCACTTCGTTGTCGGGCCCGGCAAGCCGGACCTCGAACGGTCCATCAGTGGACTGGCCGCGCGTGGGTGCCCGGGTCGTCACCGCCGGCAGCGGACGGATCCGCTGCAGGTCTCCTTTGTACTCCTGAACTGCCCTTTTGGGAAGAGCCAGCCCTCACCGGGAGCGGTCGCGGAACGGGTCAACGGTCAGGTCAGCCGCCCGGCGAGCACGGCGTCGGCGATGGCCGTGCCGGCTCGAGCCCCCGTCACCGAGGCCTCGGCGCACTGCAGGATCCAGAGCCGGACTCCCTCGGCACCGCCCTGACCGTATGCCGTGAGCGCACCTCGGTAGTCCGCCCCCACCTTCTGGGCGTGGCCCAGCTCGGGGACCGCGACCCCCGTGGGGTCCAGTCCCCCGACGCGGTGCACCACCCGCTCGAGCGCGCGGGCCACCAGTCCGTTGCCGCTGACGAACGGGCGGATCGTCACCAGCTCGGCGTGGACCAGGGAGGCCACCACCAGGGCGGAGCCGCCGGACCGGAGCGTGCCCAGGAGGTCATAGACCTGACCGAGCCGCTGCGGGAGCTGCTCGGCCGGCACCGCCTCGCCGAGGTCGCCGAACTCGGTGCTGGTCTCCCCCGCCTGGCGCGGACGTCCGATCTGTTCGGCAGGGAGCAGGTCAGCGGTCGCGGCGACGTGCAGGCGGGCCAACAGCTGCGCCGGGCTGCTCATCGCTGCCGCACCGACCAACTCGGTCGCCGCGGTCACCTGCACCCCGGCCTTGAGGACTCGCTCGACCGGGTCGAGCTCCTCCGACCAGGCGACAGCGCCGCGCATGATGTCGCGCACCAGCCTGACGGTGCCCTGTGACCCGGCGGGCTCGGAGCCCTCGAGCAGTGCCGTGGCCGTCGCGCCGCGCACCCGGGACTCGGCGGCTGCCTCCGGGATGCGCCGCCGCAGCGCCTGGTGCCAGCGCAGCTCGGTGCTCGCCGTGCGCGTCTGCTCCACCGCCTCGGCGACGCCCGGCAGTGCGAGCAACGACAGCACCTGCTCGGCCACGCCCGTTCCAGATCTCACGGGCACAGCGTAAGCGGCGCCAACCGGCCCGAGTCGACCGGCGTCATACGGGGCACAGGCGGGCACGAACCGACCACCGACGGAAGGCCTCGACCCGACATCTGATCAGGAGGCAGTCATGCACACCTCACTATCGGCCCCCTTCGCCCGCAGCGCACGCAGGTCGCGAGGCACACGCCACACCCGCAGACGCTGGGCGGCCGGCGCCGTCGCCGTCCTCGCCCTGGCCACGGCCGCACCCGCACCCGGCGCGCCGCCGCCACAGTCGGCCGCCGCCCGCACCCTGGCGGTCTCCGTGGGTGCCGCGATGCAGGGCAAGCCCTACTGCGGCATCGGGTGGGGATCGCTGGCCAAGACGAACGGGACCACCCTCACCAGTGGCACGGTGCAGGATGTCCGGGCCGGACGGCATACCTGCTTTGACCGTCTCGTGATCGACGTGGCCGACGTGCCCCGGTCGATGACCTATGACGTGCGCTATGTCGACGCGGTCCACCGGGACGGGTCCGGGCAGGTCGTGCCGCTGGCCGGCGGCGCCGACCTGCAGATCGTCCTGCGCGCCCCGGCCCACCAGGACGGCGCACCGACCTACACCCCCGCGGACCCCGACGCCCTGGTCAACGTGCGCGGGTGGGACACCTTCCGACAGGTCGCGCTGGCAGGCAGCTTCGAGGGGCAGACCACCGTCGGCCTGGGGGTGCGCGCCCGTCTCCCGTTCCGGGTCATGGTGCTCGACGGCCCGGGTGACGGTGCACGACTGGTGGTCGACGTGGCCCACCGCTGGTGACCACTGGTCCCGGCCGCGACGACCGCTGACCCCTCGGTGGGCACCGGTCGTCGCGACGGGGGCGGGCCGCTGTTGCCACACGTGCGGTGAGAGTGTTGGCTGTGGTGGAGAGACCACCCCTGATTCGAGGAGGCACCGTGGCCGAGGAGAACCTGTCCAACCTGCTGCAGGAGGAGCGGACGTTCCCGCCCTCGGCCGAGTTTGCGGCCCAGGCGAATGGCACCCAGGAGTTGTTCGACAAGGCGGCGGAGGACCGCGAGGGCTTCTGGGCCGAGCAGGCCCGCAAGTACCTCACCTGGGAGACCGACTTCGAGCAGGTGCTCGACTGGTCGCAGGCCCCCGTGGCGTCCTGGTTCGGCGGTGGCCGGCTCAACGCCGCCGTCAACTGTGTGGACCGGCACGTCGAGGCCGGCAACGGTGACCGGGTCGCCCTCCACTTCGTCGGTGAGCCGGGTGACACCCGGGACATCACGTATGCCGAGATGCACGACCAGGTGCAGCGCGCCGCCAATGCGCTGGTTGAGTTGGGCGTGAAGACCGGTGACCGGGTCGCGCTGTATCTGCCGATGATCCCCGAGGCCGTCGTGGCGATGCTCGCCTGCGCCCGGCTCGGGGCCCCGCACTCGGTGGTCTTTGGCGGCTTCTCCGCCGATGCCCTGCGCAGCCGCATCGCCGACGGCGAGGCGAAGGTGGTCATCACCGCCGACGGCGGCTATCGCCGCGGGAAGCCCTCTGCGCTCAAGCCCGCGGTCGACGCTGCCATCACCGGTGAGAGCACCGTCGAGCACGTCCTGGTCGTCAAGCGCACCGACAGCGAGGTCGAGTGGACCGACGGGCGGGACCACTGGTGGCACGAGGCCCTCGAGGCGGCCGCACCGGAGCACACCCCGGAGGCCTTCGACTCCGAGCACCCGCTGTTCATCCTCTACACGTCCGGCACCACCGGGAAGCCGAAGGGCATCCTGCACACCACCGGCGGCTATCTGACGCAGTGCGCCTTCACCTCGCACGTCGTCCACGACGTGCACCCCGAGACCGACGTCTATTGGTGCACCGCCGACATCGGCTGGGTCACCGGCCACAGCTACATCGTCTATGGACCGATGGCCCTGGGTGCCACCCAGGTGATGTATGAGGGCACCCCCGACACCCCGCACCAGGGGCGCTGGTGGGAGATCGTCGCCGACAAGAAGGTCACGATCCTCTACACCGCACCCACCGCGATCCGCGCCTGCATGAAGTGGGGAGAGGAGTTCCCCAACGCCCACGACCTGTCCTCACTGCGCCTGCTGGGCTCGGTCGGTGAGCCGATCAACCCGGAGGCGTGGATGTGGTATCGCCGCGTCATCGGCGGCGACCGCACCCCGATCGTCGACACCTGGTGGCAGACCGAGACCGGCGCGATCATGGCCAGTCCGCTGCCCGGTGTGACCGCGGCGCGACCGGGGTCCACGCAGGTGGCCATCCCCGGCATCGATCTGGACGTCGTGGACGAGGCCGGCAACTCGGTGCCCGACGGGTCGGGCGGCTATCTGGTGGCCCGCTCCCCGTGGCCCGGGATGCTGCGGGGCATCTGGGGCGACCTGGAGCGCTACAAGGAGACCTACTGGGCGCGCTACGACGGCCTGTACTTCGCCGGCGACGGCGCCAAGAAGGACACCGACGGCAACCTGTGGGTGCTCGGCCGGGTCGATGACGTCATGAACGTCTCGGGCCACCGGCTGTCGACCACCGAGATCGAGTCCGCCCTGGTGAGCCACCACAAGGTCGCCGAGGCCGCCGTCGTCGGTGCCACCGACGCGATGACCGGCCAGGCCGTGGTCGCCTTCGTGATCCTGCGCTCGGAGGCGGTCACCGAGGCCGACGAGGAGGGCGAGGGCGCCGAGCTGGTCGCCGAGCTGCGCAACCACGTCGCCAAGGAGATCGGCCCGATCGCCAAGCCGCGCCAGATCCTGGTGGTCGCCGAGCTGCCCAAGACACGCTCCGGCAAGATCATGCGCCGCCTGCTGCGCGACGTCGCCGAGAAGCGTGAGGTTGGCGACGTGACCACGCTGGCCGACAGCTCAGTGATGGACCTGATCAAGACGGGCCTGAGCTCGGGCGGTGGTGGCGGCGAGAGCTGACCAATTTTGATAGAGGTCTCGCACGCCCTGCCCGTCTTTTGATACAGGTCTCGTACGCGCTGCCCGTCTTTTGATAGAGGTCTCGCACGCCCTGCCAACCTGAGGGGTCGCGATCTCGCACGTCCGGCCTGCCTGAGTGGTGGCGGTCTCGCTCACACCTTCCGCGTTTTCTTTGCGAAGAACTTACTCTCGTGGGGTCCCCTCCAGACGATCGGAGCGGCAGACTTAAGGCATCGACACGCAGCCGCGGTCCACTCCCTCGGAAAGCGGCAGGCACCGGCTGTCACGGGACCGGAGTCGACAGGGTGCCCACCCGACACGAACAGGGGGTGTCGGGTGGGCACCCCTTTATGTCCAGCCGAGGTTCTCGCCGCCGTTAACGTGATGTCCGGCCGGGACTCCAACCACCATCAGTCTGTGGGCCGGGTGTGCCATCGGGCTGTGGCACAGGCCTTCACGCGTTAGGGTCGTGATCATGACGACCGGCAACCAGACACCCGAGCGGACTATCGGGCAACTCGTCTCCGACGTGACGACCGACATGTCCACCATCGTCCGCAGTGAGATCGAGCTCGCCAAGACCGAGGTGACCGAGGGCGTCACCAAGTTGGGCAAGGGCATCGTGTTCTTTGCCATCGCTGGCGTGCTCGCCCTCTACATGCTCGGCCTCCTCCTACTGGCAGGCGCCTGGGGCATCGAGGCGGCAGGCCTGCCCATGTGGGCCGGGCTGCTCATCGTGTCCGGCGTGCTGCTGCTGATCATCGGCGGACTGGGACTCGCTGGCTATCTGCAGGTGAACAAGGCCCAGCCGAAGCCCGTCAAGGCCATCAACAACGCCGAGCAGACCGTGAACTCGCTGAAGGCGGCTGTGAAGCCGCAGGACAAGGGCACGACAGCAGCCTGAGCCCCCGCGCTCGAGCCCGTCCGCATGTCGGGCCCGCGACAGGTGGTCCCATCCCGTGCACCCAGACCGGCAACGTGAGCATCGTCAGAGATCAGCAGCGCCCTGACCTGCACCTTTGCTTGATGCGTCCTGACGTTGCCTGTCTGAATGCACGCCCCGCCATGGAGATGGAGGTGCGGCCCACGGTCGCGGTCCGCGGTGGCGAGGCTCAGGCGTTGCGTGCGCCGAGCCCTTCCGGGAGCGCGCGCACGTCTGACTCATCCCACGGGACGTCCCAGCCAGCCACGTGCAGCACGTCGGCCAGCACCATCGCGGTGAAGCCCCAGACCAGGAGGCCACCGGCGTTGAAGGCTGGGCCCACCCACCCGCTCGGACTCCCGACGCGGAACCGGTTGGCCGGGTCCACCAGGTCCGCGATGCGGACCTGCAGGACACTGGCCACCTCGGCGGGCTCACGGGCCCACACCCTGCCTGGGCGCGGCCACCAGCCCAGGACCGGTGAGACGTCGTGCGAGCTCACCGACAGGTTGAGCGGGGGCAGGATCCCCGCCACCTCCACGGTCTCCGGCTCGACACCGACCTCCTCGTTGGTCTCGCGCAGGGCCGTGGCCACGAGATCGTGGTCGGTGGGCTCGGCGCGGCCACCAGGAAACGACACCTGGCCCGGGTGCGAGCGCAGAGTGTGCGCCCGCTCGGTGAGCAGGATCGAGATGTCCTCCAGCGCGACCGGCTCCGGCGCACTGGCCGGCTGGGTCGAGCCGCGGGTCCCCGCGCCCGTGGGCGCGAAGAGGAGCAGCACGGCGGACTGCCGGTGACCCGGCTGGCCGGTGGGCGGCAGCTCTCGCTGAAAGGGCCGGACACGAGTCGGATTGCTGGCGTGCTCAACCAGCCCAGAGAGCCAGGCTGGCACCGTCACCGGGGAGGAGCCGTTCGGACCAGCTTGGCGGCCTTGTCCGGATCGGTCTCGCCGACGCCATAGGACGGGCACAGTCGCGCGATCGGGCAGGCGCCGCACGCGGCCTTCTTGGCGTGGCAGGTGCGCCGCCCGTGGAAGACCAGGACGTGGGAGAGCTGCGTCCAGTCCTTGCGCGGGATCAGCGCGCCGACGGCGTGCTCGACCTTGACCGGGTCCTCCTCCGCCGTCCACCCGAAGCGGCGGGCGAGGCGTCCGAAGTGCGTGTCGACCGTGATGCCCGGCACGCCGAACGCATTGCCCAGGACCACGTTGGCCGTCTTGCGGCCCACCCCGGGCAGTTTGACCAGGTCGACCATCCGACCCGGCACCTCTCCGTCGTGCTGCTCCATCAGGGCGACCCCGAGTTTGAGCAGGGACTCGGTCTTGGCCCGAAAGAACCCGGTCGAGGCGATGATCGTCTCGACGTCGGTCCGGTCGGCGCCAGCGAGGGCGCGGGCATCGGGATAGCGACGGAACAACTCGGGGGTCACCAGATTGACGCGCACATCGGTCGTCTGGGCCGACAGGACCGTGGCCACCAGCAGCTCAAAGGGGTTGGTGAAGTCCAACTCGCAGTGGGCATCCGGATAGCGCTCAGCGAGCAGACGATACATCCGGCGAGCCCTGCGAGTGAGCGCCAACGGGGTCTCTCCGGTGGGTGTGTCAAGCGTCTGGGTCACGCCTCCAACCATAGACATCGACTGGGACACTCGACACGACGCGGTGTCTTAGTGGCAGGATGACCACCGTGGACCGTCAAGTCGTGAAGAAGACACCGCTGTTTGCGGCCTTGGACGACGAGACCGCAATGCGGCTCGCCGACTCGATGACGCCTCTGCGTGTGGCGCGCGGGGAGTCAGTGTTCGAGGAGGGTGACCCGGGCGACTCGCTCTATGTCATCGTCACGGGCAAGATGAAGCTGGCTAGGACCAGCGGCGACGGACGCGAGAGTCTGCTCTCGGTCCTCGGCCCCGGCGAGATGTTCGGTGAGCTGAGCCTGTTCGACCCCGGCCCCCGACTCACCAGCGCTCGTGCCGTGGCAGAGGCCGAGCTGATGTCGCTGGGCAACGCCGACCTGCGTGCCTTCCTCGACGGCCACCCCGAGGTCGCCATGATGATGCTGGCGGGCCTGGCCCGGCGGCTGCGGCGCACCAACGAGGACATGTCAGACCTGGTCTTCACCGACGTCCCCGGCCGCGTGGCCAAGGCACTGCTCGACCTGTCGGTGCGCTTCGGCAAGCGGACCGATCAGGGAGTCAAGGTGGCCCACGACCTCACGCAGGAGGAGTTGGCCCAGTTGGTCGGCGCCTCCCGCGAGACCGTCAACAAGGCGCTCGCCGACTTCGCGACCCGCGGATGGCTGGTGCTGGGCGCCAAGTCGGTGACCCTGATCGACCTCGAGCGGCTGCGGCGCCGCTCCCGCTGACCCAGGGGACCACCGACCGGGCTAACTCCCGGCGTCCAGATAGTCCAGCTGCGCCAGCACGCTCTGCCGGGCGGCGGGCCACACGTTGCGCGGCACCTCGGCATACACCTCGGCGACGACCAGGTCCGCCAACTCGGAGCGAGGCCGGTCCTGCTGCCCCACGGTCGCCTCGCGGACCTGAGCTAACCGCTCCTGGCGATGGTCGGCATACTGCCGCACCGTGGCAGCGGCGTCGGGCAGCACCGGGCCGTGGCCCGGTGCCAGGGTGGTGACCGACCCGGTGGTCAGGTCTGCGATCTTCTCCAGGGTGTCCAGGTATGCCGACAGCTGGCCATCAGGATGCGCCACCACGGTCGTGCCTCGGCCCAGGATGGTGTCACCGGTGAACAGGATCCCGTCCTCCTCGAGCAGGAAGCACACCGAGGCCATCGTGTGACCCGGCGTGAGCACGGTGCGCAGGCGCAGCCCACCGATCTCGAACAGCTCTCCGTCGGAGACCGGCTCGGCTCCCGGGAAGTTGCCCCGCAACGGCGCACCGGTCAGCTCACCGAAGCGCTCCAGGGACTGTGCGTGGTCCCAGTGCTCGTGGGTGAACAGCACGAGTCCGACGCGGGCGCCGCGGGCGGCGACGTCGGTCAGGACCTGCTGCAGGTGCTCCTCGTCGAGGGGTCCCGGGTCGATCACGACCGCCTCGTCGGCTCCGGGCGCGGACAGGATCCAGGTGTTGGTGCCCTCCAACGTCATCGGGCTGGGGTTGGGGCACAGGGTGCAGGTCACGCGCTCGTTGAGCGGGCCACCGGTCCACGGGGTCATGACGGGCAACTCTCCTTGCGGTCGGTCTCAGATCCTCGCTGCGACGGTCGGGGGCAACCCGTTGCCGTCCTCGTCGATCGGCGCACGCATCCACAGCGCGTCGTCGTGCTCGACCGGGGCGGGCAGGACGGGCCACACCCGCTCGGCGGGCCGGAGGGCGTCGTCCAGGCTCGCGGCGCGCGCCAGCTGCTCGATCATCACGCGCGTGGGTGGCAGCATCCGGTGCTCGCCCGCGTCGTTGGCGGCCAACAGTTGCTCGGGGGCGGCCCAGAGCACTTCGGTGGCCTCCGAGCTGCGGTCGTCCGCAATCTGACCCTCGGGCAGGCGCGCGACGAAGAACCGGGTGTTGAAGCGCTTGGGCTGCAGTTCCGGGGTGATCCAGTGCGCCCGCAGGCTCAGCAGGTCGGTGCGCAACACCAGGTTGCGCCGGATCAGCAGCTCGGCGAACGACTGCTCACGCGACAGCAGCGCGTCCCGCTCCTCGTCCCAGACCGGGTCGGTCAGGTCGGCGACGATCGACCTCGCATCGGGGCCGGCGAGCAGCACCCCACACTCCTCGAAGACCTCGCGGGCCGCGGCGATGACCAGCTCACGGGCCTGCTCGACCGACGTGTTCATCCGGCGCGCCCACTCCTGCGGGTCAGGACCGGCCCACGGCACGTCGGGGTCCGCGTCCCGGGGGTCCACTCCCCCGCCGGGGAACGCCAGCATGTTGGCGGCGAACGCCATCGTGGCGGCCCGCTTGAGCACGAAGAGCTCGGGCCCGTCGGTGCCGGTGCCAGGGCGCAGCAGCATGACCGTGGCGGACGCCTTGGCGGGAGCAGGCTCCTCGACAGTGCCGCCAGCCTCGGACCCGCCAGGGACCGTCCGCCGAAGCCCCGCGGGCATCGGGAAGTCGCGATAGGTCACGGCTCAGGCCGAGACCGCGACAGTGATCTCCACCTCGACGGGGGTGTCCAGCGGGAGCACGGCCACGCCCACGGCGGAGCGGGCGTGGATGCCCGCGTCTCCGAAGGCCTCGCCGAGCAGCTCGCTCGCGCCGTTGATGACGCCGGGCTGACCGGTGAAGGACGGGTCGCTGGCCACGAAGCCGACAACCTTGACGACGCGGGTGACCTTGTCCAGGTCACCGACGAGCGACTTGACGGCAGCGATCGCGTTGAGGGCGCACAGGCCCGCGAGCCGCTTGGCCTCGTCGGGGTCGACCAGGCCCTCGCCCTCACCGACCTTGCCCGTGCCAGCCAGCGCGCCGTCCACCATCGGCAGCTGACCGGAGGTGTAGACGAGCTCGCCCTGCTGGAGGGCGGGGACGTAGGCGGCGACCGGTGGCACGACCTCGGGCACCGTGTGCCCCAGCGCGGCCAGGCGCTCCTCGACGGCGCTCATGCCTTCTCTCGCTTCAGATAGGCGACGAGGTTGCCGCCGTCCGGACCCTGGAGGACCTGGACGAGCTCCCAGCCGTCCTCCCCCCACTGGTCGAGGATCTGCTTGGTGGCGTGCACGATGAGCGGCACGGTTGCGTATTCCCAGTTGGCCATGGCACGACTCTAGCGACCCTGCCCCGCGGACCGACAGGGCGTCGCGGCCACGTTCTTCCACCATGCGCTCGGTGGCCAGGATCCTCAGCTGCTCGCGCGCTCGGTCGGGGCTGAGAGCACCACACCACGCGCACAGTGGGAGTCAGATCTCGCCACACCACGCGCTCAGTCGGGGCTGAGAGCACCACACCACGCGCTCAGTCGGGGCTGAGAGCGCCACACCACGCGCTCGGTCGAATGTGTGGGGGGCGGTTAGCGGGTGGGGGTCAGGGGGCGGAGGGCGTCGGGGGCGCGGCCGGTGACGATCTGCTCGGCCAGCAGCCGCGCGGTGGCCGGGCCCTGGCACATGCCCCACATGCCGTGTCCGCCGTGCACCCAGACACCGGGGGCCTTCGTCGGGCCGACCAGGGGCAGCCCGTCGACGGTCACCGGACGGGCGCCGACCCACTCGTCCTGACGGTCGGACAGGTCCAGTCCCTCGACCAGCGGCATGGCGTTCTCGACGATCGACTCGATGCGCTGCGGATAGAGCGGTGCGTCCGTCGGCTGGAACTCCATCGTCCCGCCCATCCGGATCCGGCCGGTGTCGCCCAGCGGGGTGCACACGATCCGCTCATAGGGGAAGTAGATCGGGTTGTTCACCTGCTTGCCGTCGGTGGGCTGAGACACCGAGAACGAATAGCCGCGACCGGCCCGCAGACTGGTGCGCACGCCATACTGCTTGGCCAGCGTGGGCAGCCAGGCACCGGTGGCCAGCACCACGGCGTCCCCGTGCACCGGGGCGGCACCGACCAGGTCGACGAAGATGCCACCGGGCCCGTGCCGCAGGCCGCGCACGTCGGCACCCTCCCTGACCTCACCCCCACGGGAGCGGACCGCGTCAGCCAGCGCCGCGACATACGCCCCGGGGTTCATGAACCGCTGACCGTCGATCCGGATGGCCCGGCTGACGTTGGAGGAGACCACCGGCGCCAGCTCGGCCAGCTGCGACAGCGGCACGTCGCTGGCCTCCAGCTCGAGCCCAGCCTCGCGGATGTGGTCGAACTCGAGGAGCAGCCCGTCGGCGTGCTCGCCCTCCTGGAAGGCGGCCAGGATCGGCCCGCTGCGCAGCGCCGCGTGCATCCCGGGGTCGGTCTCCAGCTCGTCATAGGCATCCAGGGCGGCAATGTTGAGCGGGGCGAGGGCGGCCATCGTCTTGCGCCAGGTCGGGCCGGTGCAGCGGGCCGCGAAGCGCAGCAGGAAGCTCCACAGGGGCGGGTCGAGACTGATCGGCACGTGCAGCGGCGCGGAGGGATCGAGCACTGCCTTCATGCCGTATTTGAGGACCGCGGGCTCGGCCAGCGGGATCGCCATCGCCGGCGTGATCCACCCGGCGTTGCCCCACGAGGCCCCAGCGGCGACCGCCGAACGCTCAAGGACGGTGACCTGCACCCCCCGCTGCTGGAGGAACCAGGCGGTGGACAGACCCACCATGCCGGCCCCGACGACGATCACATGCTCAGGAGCAGCCTTGCTCAGCGGCGACATTGCCATGCTCGGACCGTACCAACCCAAGGCGCTCGGGCGACAGGTGGCCCGCGACTGCGACAGAATGGTCCTCGTGTCCCGTGATGTCCTGACCCGTGCTTCGCGTGAGCCGGACCGCACCGTGACGTTCGGACCAACCACCACCGACCTGTATGACGTGTGGCTGGGTCCCGCAGCGGAGGTCACCGTGGTCCTGGTGCACGGGGGGTTCTGGCGGGCGCAGTGGGACCGCGCTCACCTGCGACCGTTGGCCACGGCACTGGCCGATGCCGGCCTCACGGTGGCGCTGCCCGAGTATCGCCGCACCGGGATGCCCGGCGGCACCTGGCCGGGACCCGGCAGCGACCTCGCTGCGGCGCTGACCGCCATCCGCGCCGACGACACCCTGCCGGAGCCGACCGTGCTGGTCGGCCACTCGGCGGGTGGTCATCTGGCGGTGTGGCTGTTGCACCGTCCCGAAGGGGCCGGGCTGCTCGGCGCGGTGAGCCTGGCCGGGTGCCTGGACCTGCGGATGATCGGCCGCCTCGGCCTCGACGACGGCGCGGCCGATGACCTGATGGGTGGCACCGACTGGCACGACGCCCCCTTCCTCGGGGCCGACCCGATGGACCTCGGCCCGACCCCCAGCACGGTCGCCCTGGTGCACGGGGACGCCGATGATCGGGTGCCGCTGGCCGTCTCGGAGTCGTGGATGACCCAGTGCGGCACGCCGGGGCGCGACACCCTGACCGTGCTCGAGGACACCGACCACTTCGACCTGATCGACCCCGAGTCGAGCGCGTGGCCCGTCCTGCTCGAGCACCTTGGCGCACTCAGCACATCGCACCCCAGGGCGGCAACCCGCGGGTCGGCGCGGCACGAGACGTCGTCACCCGAGTCGACATCATGACCTGGCACGGCGGTGAGGGGTCCCCGCGACTGCACATCGTCACGGGCAAGGGCGGCACCGGCAAGACGACGGTGGCCGCGGCCCTGGCGACCGCGCTCGCCCAGGATGGCCAGCGGGTGCTGCTCGTGGAGACCGAGGAGCGACAGGGCATCAGCCAGGTGCTCGACGTCGCGCCGCTGGGCACACAGGAGATCGAGGTCTCCTCCGGGCTGGACGGCGGTGAGGTCTGGGGTCTGTCGATCGAGGCGGGGGCGGCGCTGGTGGAGTATCTGCGCCTGTTCTATCGCCTCGGCCGCGCCGGCGACCTGCTGCACAAGATGGGTGCCATCGAGTTCGCCACGACCATCGCGCCCGGCGTCCGGGACGTGCTGATCGGCGGCAAGATCTATGAGTCCGTGCGGCGCACCGCCTCCGGTCGCGCCCCGGGCAGGCGGAGCCGCCCCGACGAGCCACCGGCCTATGACGCGGTCGTGCTGGACGCCCCGCCGACCGGCCGGGTGGGACGTTTCCTCGACGTCACCGGACAGCTGGCCGACCTGGCCAGGGTCGGGCCGATCCGCAACCAGGCCGACTCGATCCACCAGTTGCTGCACTCCGACACGACGCTCGTGCACCTGGTCACGCTGCTGGAGCAACTGCCGGTCCAGGAGACCCTTGACGCGGTCGAGTCCCTCACCGACGACAGCCTGCGGGTCGGGACCCTCATCGTCAACCAGGCCCGCGACGCCGAGGTCCGCGCGTCGGTCGACCTGGTCGCCGACCGCGAGCCCGACCCGTCCGTGCTGACCGAGCAGCTGGAGTCAGTCGGCATCCGCACCTCCCCCACGATGATCGAGGGTCTCGTGCAGACCGCCGCCGACGCCGTGGCCCGCCGCGACCTGGAGACCTCCCTCGAGGACTCCGTGGTCGCTGCCGGGCGGCCGGTGCTGACCCTGCCGCACCTGCTCGACGGGGTCGGCCCCGATGCGGTGCGCCGACTGGCTGCCGAGCTCGCGGCCCAGGGGGTGGGCTCATGACCGACCTGGATCTGGGCGCTCTGCTCGAGGACCCGGCCACCTCGGTGGTGGTGTGCTGCGGCTCCGGGGGTGTCGGCAAGACGACCACGGCCGCTGCCCTCGCGCTGCACGCGGCCGAGCGGGGACGCCGGGTCGTCGTGTTGACCATCGACCCGGCCCGCCGCCTCGCGCAGGCCCTCGGCCTCACCGAGCTGGACAACACCCCCCGGCCCGTCGTCGGCGTCGACACCTCTGCGGGCGGCTCGCTCGACGCGATGATGCTCGACATGAAGCGCACCTTCGACGAGGTGGTGCTCACTCATGCCGACCCCGAGACGGCCCAGCAGATCCTGGACAACTCGGTCTATCAGGCGGTGTCGTCATCGTTCGCGGGGACGCAGGAATACATGGCCATGGAGCGCCTCGGTCAGCTGCGGGCCCAGGCGCTCGCCGAGGACAGCTGGGACCTGATCGTCGTGGACACCCCGCCGTCGCGCTCGGCCCTGGACTTCCTTGATGCCCCCAAGCGCCTCGGCTCGTTCCTGGACGGGAAATTCATCCGGCTGATCAGTGCACCGGCGCGCGCAGGCGGGCGGATCGGCGCCCGAGCGATCGGGGTCGGGATGTCCGTGGCGTCGGCCACCCTCGGCAAACTGCTGGGCAAACAGTTCCTGCTCGACGTCAGCACCTTCGTGGCCGCCATGGACACCGTCTTCGGCGGGTTCCGCGCCCGCGCTGACGAGACCTATCGGTTGCTGCAGGCCCCCGGCACCCAGTTCGTGGTCGTCGCCACCCCCGAGCGCGACGCCCTGCGCGAGGCCGGGTTCTTCGTCCAGCGCCTGGCCAAGGACAAGATGCCGCTGGCCGGGCTGGTGCTCAACCGCGTCGCCGTGTCACGCGCCCGGATCTCTGCTGACCGGGCCCGAGATGCGGCGCAGTCCCTCGAGGAGTCCGGCGATCGGCATACCGCCGCCGTGCTGCGCGCCCACGCAGACCAGGCCGAGATCGCCGCCCGCCACCGCCGACTGATCCGCGACACCGCCGCCGCCCACCCACGGTTGGCGACCGTCCAGGTGCCCCTGGCCGGGGCCGACATCGCCGACCTGCCCGCCCTGCGCCGCGTCGCCGAGGCGCTCAGCACACCGTGATTCCGAAAACCGTGATTCCCAGGGTGCGCCGGTAGTCTGGAGTCCATGCGTGCCACCACCCTTGCCCGCGTGACGTCCCTGCTCGGGGCGTTTTTGGCGATCTCGCTGCTGATGGGACTCATCGGTGCGGGCCTGTTGCTGCCCGTCATCGGGGCCGGTGGCACCGCTGCACGCGAGGGCGTCGGGATGTTCGAGGAACTGCCCGGCGACCTGGAGCAGAACCCGCTGGCCCAGCAGTCACGCATCCAGACCGCCAACGGCAACCTGATCGCCACGCCCGCCCAGGAGAACCGCATCCTGGTCGGGCTGGACGAGATCTCACCGTTCATGAAGCAGGCGCAGGTGGCGATCGAGGACGAGCGCTTCTATGACCACGGAGGCATGGACGTCCGCGCGCTGACGCGGGCCCTGGTCAGCAACGCGACCTCTGAGAGCACGCAGGGTGGCTCGACGCTCACCCAGCAATACGTCAAGCTGCGCCTCGAGCAGGAGGCGCTGCAGGAGGAGGACAGCGAGGCTCTCAACTCTCTGCGGGCCCGCAGCGGCATCGAGGGTTACGTCCGCAAACTGCGCGAGCTCAAATACGCCGTCACCCTGGAGCAGCGGCTGACCAAGGACGAGATCCTCGAGGGCTATCTCAACCTCGCCTACTACGGCGACCGCGTCTTCGGCGTCGAGGCGGCCGCGCGCCACTACTTCGGCGTCAACGCGATCGATCTCAACCTGCCCGAGGCGGCGACGCTGGCCGGCATCGTGCGCGCCCCGAGCATCACCGACCCGATCAACGACCCCGAGAACTCCCTGGCGCGGCGCAATGTGGTGCTCGACAAGATGTATCAGCAGGGCATGATCACCGAGAGCGAGTGGACCAAGGCCCGCGAGTCCGAGATCAAGCTCAACGTCACCGACAGCCAGCGCTCCTGCATGAACTCGGCGCACCCCTACTTCTGTGACTACGTCACCGAGTGGCTGCTGCAGCACGACGCCCTGGGCGAGACGCGCGAGGAGCGCGAGACGCTGCTGACCACCGGCGGCCTGACGATCACCACCACGCTGGAGCCCGCGATGTCCGACCTGATCAACAAGCGGACCAAGGAGTATGCCCCTCCGGGCAACGAGTACAAGCTGGCCTCGGCCGGTGCGATGGTCGAGCCGGGCACGGGGCACGTGCTCGCCTTCGGGCAGAGCTCGGACTACAACATCGAGGAGTCGCAGGACCGGTTCAGCGAGACCTCGGTCAACTGGAGCGTCGACAGCCGGTATGGCGGCAGCGAGGGCTTCCAGATCGGCTCGGTCGCCAAGGCCTTCACCCTCGTCACCGCCCTGGAGACCGGCGTGCCGATCGAGGCCGCCCTCACCCTCCGCAAGGCCGTGCAGGTCGACGACGAGGGCAACTGGCGCGACCCCAACAAACCCGGCTCACACCCCGAGGGCGACACCCAGCCAGCCGTGATCTTCACGCCCGAGGACTTCCAGGAGGGGTGCAGCATCGGCTCGCCAGAGTGGGCCGTGCGCAACGCCGAGGGCGCCAACCACGAGACCTCGGTCACCCTGCGCAAGGCCACGATGTCCTCGATCAACACCGCCTTCGCGACGCTGGCCTCCCAGGTCGGCACCTGCAACATCCGCGACACGATGACCGAGATGGGCCTGCACGCCGCCTCGGGCGAGGCCTACGGCGCCGGCCCGGCCAGCGTGGCACCCACCTTCGTGCTGGGCGCGGACAACGCCAGCCCGCTGACGGTCGCGACGTCCTACGCCACGATCGCCTCCGGTGGCCTCTACTGCCCGCCCGTGCCCGTCACCAAGATCACAGACTCCAGCGGCAAGGAGATCCCGCTGAACCTGCCCGGGTGCGAGCAGGTGATCGACCCCGACGTGGCCGCTGGCACCGCCGAGCTGATGCAGGAGGTTGTCAGCCTGCCGGGCTCCGGCTTCCGTGCCGTCCTGGCCGACGACCGCCCGGCTGGTGGCAAGACCGGCACCGCGGACGAGAGCAAGCACACCTGGTTCGCCGGCTACACCCCGCAACTGTCCACCGCGGTCTGGATCGGCAGCCCGGGCGCCAAGTATGACGGCGACCTGAAGGACTTCACCCTCGGGGAGCACACCATCGACGGATGGTTCTATGGCTCAAAGCTCGCGGCTGTGCTGTGGAAGGACATCATGGACAGCGCGCTCGAGGGCGAGCCGGTCGAAGACTTCGACGAGCCGTCCAACGAGATCACCTATGGCAAGGACCGTCCCGTGCCGGACGTCGAGGGTCAGTCTCTGGAGGACGCCATCCGCACCCTGGGCTCGGAGGGCTTCCTCACCGAGGACCATGAGCGTCGCTCGAGCCAGCCGGAAGGCACGGTGCTCTACACCTCACCGAGCGAGGGCACCATGATGAAGGCCGGCAAGACGGTTCACATCTACGTCTCCAGCGGCGGGTGGTCGTCGTCCTCCGACGACGACGACTGATCAGGCGCTGAGGGCCCGCTTCACTGCCGCGGCGATCCGGCCACCCTCAGCGCGACCGGCGACCCGCGGCTGCAGCACCTTCATGACCTGGCCCATCTGCTGCATCCCGGTGGCACCCACCTCCGCGACGGCCGCTGTGGCCAACTCGTCAAGCGCCGCGTCGTCGAGCTGCTCGGGCAGGTAGGCCTCGAGCACGACGAGCTCGGCCTCCTCCTGGTCGGCCAGCTCCTGGCGCCCCGCGCCGACGTAGGCCTCGGAGGCCTCGCGGCGCTTCTTGGCCTCCTTGGTCAGAACCTTGAGCACCTCGTCGTCGGTCAACACGCGGGCCTGGGTGCCGGCAACCTCCTCGTTGGAGATCGCGGTCAGCGCCATCCGCAGCGTCATCGAGCGGACCTTGTCCCGGGCGCGCATCGCGTCGTGCAAGTCGCGCTGGAGGGTGTCCTTGAGTGCTGTCTGCTCGGTCATGGGCCCAGTCTCTCACCGCACCGACGTCGCAACCGCCGCGGTTTGCGATGATCAGGGCGTGAACTCCGTATGCCGAGGTGCAGCTGGTCTGGTCGGGCTCGGGGCCGGGGTGCTCGCCTGGAGCACGCTGGTCGAGCCTCGCGCGTTCGCGCTGCGCGAGTTTGAGGTGCCGGTCCTGCCGGGCGGCGCCGACCCCCTGCGGGTGCTGCACCTGTCCGACCTCCATCTGGTGCCCGGTCAGCGGGCCAAACAGGACTGGGTGCGCTCTCTTGCCGCCCTGAAGCCGGACCTGGTCATCACCACCGGCGACAACCTGGCTCACCAGGACGCGGTGCCTGCCGTGCTCGACACCTACCGCGACCTCCTAGAGGTTCCTGGGGTCTTCGTGCTGGGCAGCAACGACTACTTCCCCCCGACGCTGAAGAATCCGTTGCGCTATTTCAACGACAGCCACGAGCGCGGCGAGAAGCTCACACCCCAGCGGCTGCCCACCCAGGACCTGGTCGACGGCTTCACCGGGGCCGGGTGGCTCGACCTGAACAATGGCCGCGGCACGCTGACGGTCCGGGGGCTGCGCCTGGAGTTCATCGGTGTCGACGACCCCCACCTAGAGCGCGATCGCTATGACCTGGCGGCCGGACCCGCGGCCCGGGACACCGACCTGCTCATCGGCGTGACGCACGCGCCCTACCAACGGATCCTCGACGCGATGGCCGCCGATGGTGCTCCGCTGATCCTGGCCGGCCACACCCACGGCGGGCAGGTCTGTGTGCCCTTCCACGGTGCCCTGGTCACCAACTGCGACCTCGACACGGGCCGCGCCAAGGGTCTGTCCCGCTGGTGGCCGGGCGCCGGTTCCTCCCCGGCCACCGCCCCGTCCTCCGCCGCTCCTGCAGATGCGTCCTGGCTCGAGGTGTCCGCCGGGCTGGGCGCCTCGCCCTATTCGCCCTTCCGCCTGGCCTGCCGCCCCGAGGCCACACTGCTGACGCTTGTCTGAGGTCGATTCGGTGCAGCGCCTCACGCTGGGTTAACATTGCCGACGCTGCGTGTCGCACGACACGAGCCACGGGGTGTGGCGCAGCTTGGTAGCGCGCTTCGTTCGGGACGAAGAGGTCGCAGGTTCAAATCCTGTCACCCCGACCATCGCCGCAGGTCACTGACCTGCGGCGATTTGTCACCTTCGGGACAGCAGCTCGCCCGTCCTGCCACCGATCTGCCACGGTCCCGCCACCGGTCCGCCACCGGTCCGCCAACGGTCCGCCACCGGTCCGCCACCGGTGCAAGTGCACGGATCCTTCACACTGATTCGCGAAGTTCCGTGAATGATGCGTTCACCTGCACACCAGGACGGACCGAAGCCGGTGACGAGACCGGCCACCGCGCGCTCGGTCACCAGAAATCTCGCCACACCGCGCGCTCGGTCAGTTGGGGGCCGTCTTGTGCTGTTCATCTCTGGTCGAACCCTGCTCCTCATGAACGTCACCTGGCCGGGGCAACGTCAGCGCGGGGGCACAACGACCCCTGCCGCGCGCCCAAAGATGGGCCCGGCTCGTCACGAGAGGAAACCCGTCTTGTCACCGAAGAAGAGACCTTCCCGCCTCGGCTCACTGGCCACCTGGCGCACGGGCCTCGCGGCACTCGCCGCACTGGCCCTGCCCGCCACGATGATCACGCCCACCGCTGCCAGCACCGTGCTCCCGGCACGGTTCGACATCGAACCCAGCCCGGTCCTGATCAGCGAGGTCGCTGCCGGTGGCCAGGGCGCGACGCTGCAATCCAACCGAGACGGCGGCCAGAACTTCATTGAGCTGACCAACTACGGCGACGACGCGATGGACATCTCCGGATGGCAGATCTTCCGCTGCGGTCAGGCCGGCAGCGGTTACGGCCCGCAGGCCGTCGTGGAGGACGGGACCGTCCTGGCACCTGGTGACCAGTTCACCGCCGTGGCCGAGGACTCCGACTACGAGGGGGATGCGACCTACGCCACCAATCTGCACTCCTTCGGCTTCGGCGCCTTCATCCAGGACGCCGACGGCCAGCGCCGGGACGCGATCGGCTTCTACCACGAGGACGTCACCACCGACTGCAAGACCAACGACGGTGAGTGGCTCCAGCGCGGGCTGCAGCACCGCCTCGACGAGTCCCACCAGCGCGTCGGCAACACCGGTGACCTGGAGAGCGACTGGGTGATCGCCCCGCGCACGGTCGACACCCCGAACGCCACCGAGCAGGACGTGCCGCGCGTGGACAACGGCCTGCGCTTCTCCGAGCTCAACAGCGGCGGGGCCGGCAGCAGCCTCGACCAGTACGTCGAGATCACCAACTACGGCGACGAGTCGGTCGACATGACCGACTATCAGCTGTTCCGCTGCGGTGCGAACGGCTCGCAGTATCTCCAGGTCAGTGCCTTCCCCGAGGACGCGGTGCTCGCGCCGGGCCAGAGCTATCTGGCGGCCCGCAGCGGCGGGGCGTATGCGGACCAGGCCGACGTCACCTACGGCACCGCCATGCACTGGCGGGACTTCGGTGCGGTCCTGTTCACCCCGCAGGACGAGATCGTGGACCGGGTCGGCGCCTACTCGAACCGCAACTCCCCGTGCACGGACGGTGCCCCGATCGGCGAGCGGCTGAACCACTTCGACTCCACGACCTTCCAGCGGGTCAGCGACACCGGCGACAACAGCAGCGACTTCATCGTCACCGCCACCCGCACCCCGGGCGTCGAGGACGCGGACACCGACTACGCCCCGGCACCGACCTTCACCGGCTTCCAGGACGTGCGCATCAGCGAGGTCGTGGCTGCTGGACCCGCTGGCGGTGGTGATGAGTTCTTCGAGCTCGGCAACTACGGCGACCAGCCCGTCAACCTCGCCGGGTGGAGCGCCTACCGCTGCTACGGCACCGGCCAACCCGGGGTCGGAGCCTCCGCCCAGATCGCCGACCTCGGCGACATCACGCTGGCGCCCGGCGAGACCTACCTCGGGGTCTCCGACAGCGCCCCGGCATCGCTCCAGGAGATGGCTGACGGAACCTACGGCACCGGCCTGAACCAGACCGACGGCTACGGCATGTACATCACCGACGCCGACGCCTCTCTGGTCGACGCCTTCGCGGCCTATGACATCAACGATGACAACTACACCCCGTGCCGCCTCGGCGAGCAGGCCCGTGACTGGACCAAGAACGACGAGGGTGAGAGCTACACCCGGGCCCAGTTCCTCGGCGACAACGAGCTCGACTATGTCGTCACCCCGCGCACGCCCGGCGTGCTGGAGGACGCCACCTACGTCGACCCGACCGTGCCGCTGGACGGTGAGCTCGACCCGGTCACCGTCGACACCAACCACATCCCCGGCTCCCCCGCCGTCGCGGGCGAGGGCCACGAGGTGACCGTCACGACCGAGGACGAGGGCGGCACCACCCTCGACATCGAGGTCAGCACCGCCGACGAGCTCGGCACCGAGGGTGCCGTCGTCCACTCGGGCGTCAGCGACGTGCCGGTGCCGACCACCCTGGAGGGCACCGACGAGCAGGTCGTCGAGGACATTACGGCGCCGGTCGCCGAGGGCACGACTGGCAGCTATCCCTACCTGCGCTTCGAGGTGCCGGCCGATAGCGAGAGCGAGTTCGTCTGGTCCGGCACGGCCCAGGCCCGCAACGAGTTGCAGCTGCTCGTGTGGCAGCCCAAGGACGAGGCCTGGCGCGTCGCTGACGCACGAGTGCCCTCCGCTGACGGCGACCTCACCCTCGCCGCAGACGTGGCGAGCGACGAGATCACCGGCGACACGGCATACGTCATGGTCATGGACGGGCCCCGCACCCAGGGTGGCCTGATCGACGAGATCGGGGTGACCGACCAGGCCTTCGCCAATCCCGGCAGCTATGACGTGGCGATCAACCACATGACCGACACCCAGTTCTATGCCGAGGGGTTCCGGGACGTCTTCCGGCAGATGGCCACCTGGGTGGTCGCCAACGCCGACGCCCGCAAGATCGGCTACAACTCGCATACCGGCGACATCATCGAGAACTGGATGAACGGCAACCACGCCCCCGAGCGGGCCGACCGGGAGTTCCAGGCGGCGCAGGACATCATGACGATGATCAACGACGCGGAGATCCCCAACGGGGTGCTGCCGGGCAACCACGACAACATGTGGGGCCACGACAACGAGAAGTACAACGACTACTTCCCGGTGGAGATGTATGACGACAAGCCCTGGTACGGCCAGGCCTGGGCCGAGGGCGACAACGCGGCGCACACCGATTACTTCTCGGCCTCCGGGATCGACTTCCTCGTGGTGTCGCTGCCCTACCGTCCGAGCCTGGAGATGATGGACTGGGCCTCGGAGCAGGCCGCGGCGCACCCGGACCACAACGTGATCTTGGCGACGCACTCCTACCTGCACACCAGCGGCGTGCGGGACAACAGCGACCTGCGCTATCAGGGCAACGCCGACGACATGTGGGAGCGCGTGGTCGCCCCCAACGACAACGTCTTCCTGGTCTTCGGTGGGCACTACCACGGCACCTCGACCTACATCGCGGACCCGGTGACCGGTGAGCGCTCCCCCGTCAACCACGTCTCCGGTGGGGCCACTGCGGTCGAGAACGTCGGCAGCACCGGGCGCACGGTCGTTGAGATGCTGGCCGACTATCAGGGCTATCGCTCGACCCTGCTGGACGACCCGACCGTGGTGCGCAGCGACCTGTTGGACCGGGACACCGGCTTCCAGCGGCTCCTGCAGTTCGACATCGACGCAGCGCTGATGGCCGTCAACGCCTACTCCCCGACGCTGGACAGCTTCGAGGCGTGGCGCTATGACGAGCCGGCCTTCCGCGGGGAGGCCGCACGCTATGACGCTGCCGACGATGAGTTTGTCGTCGGCGTGCACCTGCTGCGCTCGACCAGCATCACCTCGACCGGGTGGTCGCTGACCGGGCCGTCCACCGTGGTGGCGACCGAGTCGACGACGCCGGGTGCCGAGGTGCCGGTGTCCCTGCCGGAGTCGGACGCCGACCAGCTCTGGTTCGCCACCGTGACCGACACCGACGGCAACGTCGTCCGCTCCGAGCCCACGGTGCTCGAGGCCGCGGATCAGGACCCGGAGGCCGCTCTGGCGGCCCTGGACGCCACCCTGGAGGACTACATCGCCTCCGGTGACGTGACCAGGCCCAGCGACAAGCAGCTCGGCAACACCCTGGATCAGGCTCAGCGCCACCTGGCTGCTGGTCGCACCGACCAGTCCGTCTCGGCGCTGGAGCGCTTCGTCCGACACCTGGACATCACCAAGCGTCCGGGCAGCATCTCCGACGAGGCCCGGGAGGACCTGCGCGGGCAGGCCGAGGCGGTCCTGGACCTGCTCGGCTGACGCATCCGTGACGAACGCCCCGGTGCCGACCTGATCTCAGGTCAGCCCGGGGCGTTCTGTCGTTGTGTCAGAGGTCGAGGTCGAGGGTGTTGAGCCCGCCCTTCGGCTCGTGAGGTGCGACCTGGTCGCCGTCGACGACCCCAACACCTTCAACGGTCGCGTCCTCGGCCAGCGTGCCGGCGTCCAGCCCGAGGACCGTCAGGGGCTCACCGGTGAATGAGCTCATCGAGAGCGCCGAGTCGACCGGCAGCCACTCCCCGGCACTCTGGACGCGCAGGTCGGCCACATCGGCCTCCGGCTCCCAGCCGGGCACCACCACGATCTGGCCGCCACCGACGGCACCGACCAGGGCACGATCACCGTCGAGTTCCTCGTCCGGGACGACCGCGAACTCGCCCGCACCGACAAGGAGCTGCAGCCCGTCCGGCATGGCGTCCACCTGCACGCTCTTGCCTCCGGCCGTGACGCGCTGTGCCCCGGCCGCGTAGGAGCGCAGGGTGTGCTCACTCCCGTCGAGCGAGAAGCGAATCGCTGGGGCGTAGGTGCTGGTCGGCTTCGAGGCGAGCACCGCCGTGTGCGAACCGATCTCGGCGTGCACCTGGGTGACCCCGTCGTCCGGCTCCTGCAGCTCCGCCCCCGGTGGGAGCAGCCCGATGGAAGCATTCGGCAGCACGGGCCCAGAGCCTGCCGACGCGCTCGCCGATTCAGCAGTCACCCAACCCGTCAATCCGCTGTCAAACGTCATGGGATCCATGTGGACGAAGTTGTCCGCTGGCTCCCGTGCATTGACCATGCCCCAGGTGGCCCGGGCCTCGTCCGCCAGCACGACCGCGCTCGTGTCGCCGTCTCTTAGGACCGCGCTGCTCACCTCAGCCCCGCTGGCCGCGTGCGCGGCGTCCTGGCTGAACCAGTAGAGCTCCTGGAGCTCGCCGGTCGCGCCGGGGACGAACTCGGCGGCGCTGTATTTCAGCTCGGCATCACCGATCTCGATCGAACTGCCCTGGCTGGCCTCGTAGCCCGGCGTCCACACCGGCGCCTCGCCGATGCTGCCGGCGGGCCGCTGCCACGCGGCCACGGAGAGACCCTCGGTCCGGAAGACCATGACATCCCCCGGGCCGTCCTCGGCCGGGATCGGGTCAAGTTCTTTGCCGTCCTGAGTGAGGACGAGCTCCGGCAGGGCATCGCCCTCGGCGCTGCGCAACTCACCGGTCCAGTGGGTGCGGCCCGCCTCGGTGGGGTGCGGTTGGTTGTCGAACAGGTCGACGTCGACACCGTTGTGCCAGCTGATGGACGCCGGCGCCATGGTCTCGGAGTCGGTGAACTGGTCGAGTGGTCCGCCGACCCACAGTGCTCCGGCCATCGCGAGCGCGACGGCTCCTGCGCCGACGGCGGAGGTGCGCCGGCGCCGCACCTTGTGGCGCCCAGCAGCGAGGACTGCCTCAGGACGCACGCTCATCTGCGGAGAGAGCTCGCCCGCTCGCTCGAGCAGGCCGAGCGCACCGCCCTCCTCGTGATCTGTGGTGTCGTGACGATCAGACATGAGTCGGTTCTCCTTCGTTGAGGACGGCGCGCAGCGCAGCCAGTCCACGAGAGGTTGAGCTCTTGACGGTGCCGACCGAGACGCCGAGCGTTGCCGCGGCGTCCTTCTCAGACACGTCCAGGTAGTGGCGCAGGACCACGCACTCGCGCTCCCGACGAGCCAGCGTGTCCAGCGCACGGATGAGGTCGAGGCCCAGGTCGACCCGGTCGCCGGGTCCCGGCAGGTGACTCGTGCGGTGCTCCGGCACCTCGCTGGTGAGCACCTCCCGGCGCCCCTTGCGCCACCGGTCGGTGTTGAGGTTGACCAGCACACGACGGGCGTATGCCGTGGGGTTGTCTCCCCGGGTCCGGCGCCAGTTGACGTAGACCCTGGCCAGCGTCTCCTGCACCAGCTCCTCGGCGACGTGGGGGTCGCCGCAGAGCATCCAGGCCGAGGTGAGCAGGCGCGGGGAGACCCCGTGGACAAAGTCCACGAACTCCTCCTCGTGCGCCTTCTTCATGTTTCTCCTCGACCTCGCCAGGTCTGTCGTTGTCGCGACAGACTCATCTTCTACAACGGGAGGCCCCAGCGAAAGGTTGAGTGGCCTGGCTCAAGGGCTGGTCAGTCCTGTCCCGCCCACTGGCCCAGCACGACAGCCTGCGCCTGGGTCTCTGCACCGTCGGCGGCCCGGACCAGCCGGGCGACCTCGCGACCACCGGATCCGGCGATCCAGGCGGCGACCTCATCGGCCGAGAAGAGATAGCGCTCGAGCACCACGTCGTGACCGAACCGGCCGTAGGCGCCGGACACGTCCCGCACACCGGTGCCAGCCTGGAACCCGACGAGCAGGTGCCCACCCGGCCGCAGGACCCGCGCCACCTCGTCGAAGATGTCCGGCTGGCGCGCGGGCGGCGTGTGGATGATCGAATACCACAGCAGCACACCGTCGAAACTGTCGTCCTCGTGTGGGAGGTCCTCGAGCGATGCCACGGCGAAGTTCACATCCGGGTGCGCGGCGCGGGCCTGCTGGATCATCCCCGGGGAGAGGTCGACACCCTCGACGGCGCAGCCGCGATCTGCAAGATAGCGGGTGATGCGGCCCGCGCCACACCCTGCGTCCAGGAGCGAGCCGTCACCGACGCGGGTGATGAACTCGTCGAGCATGGCCAGATCCAGCCCCGCATCGGCCCGGGTGTCAGGCAGTTCGCGCGCGTAGTCACGCGCCACGGTGTCGTAGGCCCGCTGCACGATCTCCGGCTCCATCGTCACGAGGCCACCCTCCCACGGTCGCGGACGGACCCAGTCGCGGTCAGATCTGCGGCGAAAGGGACCTGTCTCGCGCGGGGCGATGTGCGGGCCGGTGCAGCGGTCATTAAGGTGTCATCACCCCAGTCGTCTGGAATCGGAGGGACATGGAAGTCCAGTGGTGGAGCATTCTGCCGTTCGTGGCGATGCTCCTGTGCATCGCGCTGGCCCCGCTCATCCCGGCCACGGCTGAGGCATGGGAGAAGCAGCGGGTCCAGTTGCTCGTGGCTCTCGTGCTCGGGGTGCCGGTCGCGCTCTGGTTCATCATCGGCGGGGACACCTCGGCCGTGGTGCACGCCCTCATCGAGTATGGCCAGTTCATCGCCCTGCTGCTCGCGCTGTTCGTCGTCTCCGGCGGCATCTTCCTCAAGGGAGACATCGAGGCGACGCCGCGCAACAACACGCTGTTCCTGGCCTTCGGTGGCGTGATCGCCTCCTTCATCGGCACCACGGGCGCGGCGATGCTGCTCATTCGACCGCTACTCAACACCAACCACGAGCGGAAGTACCGCGTGCACACGGTGGTCTTCACGATCTTCATCGTGGCCAACTGTGGTGGCCTGCTGACCCCCCTCGGGGACCCGCCGCTGTTCCTGGGCATGCTGCGCGGCGTGCCGTTCACCTGGACCTTCGGGCTGTGGCCGATGTGGCTCTTCGTGAATATCCTGCTGCTGGCGACGTACTTCGCGCTCGACTCCAAGTACCACGCCAAGGAGAGCCCCGAGGCGCTGCGTTTCGACGCGACCCACCGGACCAAGCTGGGCGTCAAGGGCAAGCTCAACTTCGCCTACCTGGCCGTCATCGTCGGCGCCGTCGCCCTGGCCCCCTCGATCGACATCCACGCCATCGAGGAAGGTCACGCGGCCTTCATGGACTGGATCCCGGTGCGCGAGATCGTCATGCTCGGCGTCGCGGCCGTCTCCTATTTCACGGGCGACAAGATCGCCCGATTCACGGACAACAAGTTCAAGTGGGGGCCGATCCTCGAGGTCGCCGCGATCTTCATCGGCATCTTCCTGACGATGATCCCTGCCCTGAAGTACCTCTCCCAGCTCGCGCCCAAGCTGCCGCTCAACGAGGTCACCTTCTTCATCTTCACCGGCGGTTTGTCCTCCGTGCTGGACAACGCCCCGACCTATGTCACCTTCTTTGAGATGGCCGCGCAGTTGGGCGGCGAACCGACCGTGGCGGACACCGGCATCTATGAGCCCTATCTGATCGCCATCAGCCTGGGCGCCGTCTTCTGTGGTGCCATCACCTACATCGGCAACGGCCCGAACTTCATGGTCAAGGCCGTGGCCGACGGGGCAGGCGTGACGATGCCCTCCTTCGGCGGCTATGTCGCCCAGGCGTTCATCTATCTGGTGCCGACCCTGGTCGCGATGGTCCTCATCTTCATCGCCGACGGGCTGTGGACCACGATCATCGGACTCGTGATCACCGGCGCCATCCTGCTCCGCGCGGTGCTGGCCGCCAGATCGCACGAGCATCCTGTGGCCGCAGCTGACGGGTCGTCCTAGGGCAGACCCCTGCCCTCAGCTCAGACCGGGGTCGACGGTGCGGTCGGCTCGGTGCTCGCTGTTCCGGCTGGAGCGGCGGGGACCAACCCCTGCTCGGCCAGGTCGTAGGCCACCGAGTCAGCCACCGTCCGGGGCAGGAGGCCGAAGGTCTCCTGGGCTGCCGACGAGTCCAGGATGAACGGGCGGGTGAACTGGTGCCGGGTCTCGCGGAGCTCACGCAGCAGCGGCACGGCGACACCCCCGAGCCAGGCCACTGACCACGGGAGCTCGCGCACCTTGAGCCGGACCTCCAACTGGTCGGCCGCCACCGCGCTCAGCTCACGCAGCGTGAGCGGATCGGCGCTGGGCACGTGCCACGCACGACCCCACGCCCGCTCGTCGCGCGCCCCGGTGGCCAACAGCGTGGCGACATCACGGACATCGGTCCAGGTGTGCTTGACGTCCAGGGGTGCCGGGACCATGGCGGTGCGTCCTTTCGCGAGCGCCGGAGCGATCATCCCCAGCAGCGAGCTGCCCCCGACATAGTCACTGCCCCGCACCTCAAAGGCCCGCACCCGGCCGGCCTGGTGCGCTGCGAGCGCCTCGGTCCACATCTGCGCGCGGACCTGCCCCTTGGTGCCGGTGGAGGCCATGGGTGTGGCCTCGGTCATCGGCGCGCTCACCTCGCCATAGACATAGAGGTTGCTCGTCGTGGCCAGCACCGCTCCGTGCCGCTCGGCGGCCCGCAGCAGCGCCTCGGCGATCGGCGGCCAGTCGGTGGCCCAGCGGTGATAGGGCGGGTTGATGCAGTTGTAGATCGCCTCCGCCCCCTCGGTGACCTCCAGCACGCGGGCGCCGTCGGAAGCATCCGCAGCCACCGGGTCGGTCCCCGCGATGCCCGAGCCACTGCGCGTCACCACCCGCACCGAATCACCGCGGTCGAGCAACACCCTCGCCAGGGCTCGCCCGACCGGACCTGCACCAAAAATCACCTGGGTTCCCATGGGACTCCTCATCTCATCAAAGTGAGAGCATCGCTCTCTCATTGAGTATGCAGCATGGCTGGGTTCAATGCAAGAGCACTGTTCTCGCTTGGTTCAGTCACTCAGACGGGTGGTTGCGAGGTCGATCAGCAACTCTCGCCTGCTGGGCGTAGACCCCCGCCTGGAAGCGGGTTCGCACGCCAAGCTGGTCCATCAGCTCGGCCACCCGACGGCCAACCGTCCGGCTGCTGACCCCCAGGTGGCGGGCGATCGACTCGTCCTTCATCCCCGCTGACAGCATGGTCAGCAACTGCGGGTCGTGGTCACCGTCGCGCGCACGAGCATCACCCGGGACGATCGGCACGGCCTGCTCCCAGAGCAGCCAGAACATTCGCTGGAGCGCATCAAGCAGGGCACTACTGTGCACCACGAGGGCGCTGTCCCCCGGCGCCTCCAACGACAGTGGCAGCAGAGCCACCTCCCGGTCGGCCACGACGAGCTTCATCGGCACGTCCGCGTGCAACCGGGAGCGCTCGCCAGCGGCCGCTGCCCGATAAGCCTCTTCGGTTCCCGGTCCGTCCTCCAGTGACTCACCGGAGTAGATGCCATAGACCGCCACCCCTGCTGCGAGCTGGGTGTGCACCGCCTCATCGGACTCGCTGTAGTCCGAGACATACGGCGGCCGGTCCAGCACCAGCACCTCCTCGCGTGCTGTCGTCAACAGCTGGGCGAACCGGGTGGCGATCGCGCCGCGGCCAGCGAGGACCTCGATGACGCTGTCCGGCCGCAACTGCTCGGGGGTCCGGAGCTCGGTCACCAGTTCCCGCGCTGCCGCCTGGGCACGGTCCAGCTCCGCGCGCCGCCGGGCCACAAGCACGTCAACCGCGACGTCCGGTCGGGCCGGGATCAACCGGCGTGGCTGCTCGGCGCTGCGGCTCACCAGCCCCAGCACCTCCAGCCGTGCGACCAGCTTCAATGCCTCTTCGACTCCCTGACCATTCCGCTCGGCCAGTTCCACGACCGTGCTCCCCGGATGGTGCAACAGATCGCGATAGGCCGCCTCCTCCTCGGAAGCGACACCCACGGCCTCCAACACAGGCCCTCCCTGGCGTGAACCGGACATGTCGACATCAAGCCACTGATATCCCTTTATCTGCGGACATCGCCAATCTACGGTCAGCAGCATGCCCGGACAACGACCTTTCCCCCGCCTGCGCCTGCTCACCGGTGCTGCTCTCGCCGCGACTGTCGGCCTCGCGCCAACCGGAGCCGCTGCACCCCAACCAGTGGCGGCGCAGCCCGAACAGGAGCACCAACACACTAACCGGCTGGCCGACGCGACTGTCACTCTGGTCACGGGGGACCGAGTGACGCTGCACGCGACGACCGACCCGGACCAGGAACCCGAGGTCAGTGTCGTTGATGCCTCCGGCGCACCCTCCCGAGGCTATGCCCTTCTCGAGGACGAGGACGGCGTGCACGTGATCCCCCACTCGGTCACCGCACTCGTCCCCGAGGTGTTGGACCCTGACCTGTTCAATGTCACGCGCCTGGTGGACCTCGGCTATGACGACGCGACCACAGACCGCATCCCACTCCTCGTGCAGCACGAGAGCTCGACTGCGATGTCCACCTCGCTGTCGGCCGCATCTGGACTGGCTGTAGACCTGCGGCTGGACAGCATCAACGCGGTGGCTGGTGACCTGGACAAGGCGAGTTCCGCAGGCTTCCTGAGCGGACTGTCTGGCACTGAGCGAGACACCGTCAACCGCGATATGCCACAGGCACTGACCGATGCGGGAGTGTCGCAAGTCTGGCTGGACGGCACCGTGGAGTCGGCCGCCCTGGACCACTATCTCGAGCAGGTCTCCGCCCCATCCGCCTGGGACCTAGACCTGGACGGCGAGGGCATCACCATCGCCGTGCTCGACAGTGGGGTCGACGCTGACCACCCCGACCTGATCGGCCAGGTCAAAGCGGAGCAGAACTTCACCGACTCCCCCGATGCGACGGACCGCAACGGCCACGGCACACACGTCGCCTCCCTGGCCGCCGGCAGCGGCGCGGGCAATGACGGCCAGAGGCAGGGCACCGCGCCGGGGGCCGCCCTCCTCTCCGGCAAGGTTCTCGGCGACACGGGCGAGGGCCAGGAGTCCTGGGTCATCGCCGGCATGGAGTGGGCCGTGGACGAAGGCGCAGACGTGGTCAACCTGTCTCTATCCGGCACGGCGGACAGCCAGAATCCGGTCGACCAGGCGCTAGAAGCACTCGTTGCCGAGTCGGACACCCTGTTCGTCGCGGCTGCCGGAAACAGCGGCGGTTCCACGGGTGGTTCCTACTCCATCGGCACACCCGGAACGTCCCCGTCGGCGCTGACGGTCGGCGCAGTCACCAGCGAGGACCGGCTGGCGAGCTTCTCCAGCCGAGGCCCAACCTGGGGGACCTATCTGCTCAAGCCCGACCTCGTCGCTCCCGGCGTCGAGCTTCTCGCCGCTCGCGCCGGCGCTCGGGGCGAGGATCTCTACACCCCCAAGTCCGGCACCTCGATGGCCTCCCCCGTGGTCGCCGGAGCCGCTGCACTGCTCCGCCAGCAGCACCCGGACTGGACCGCTCAGCAGGTCAAGGCCCGACTGATGAGCACCAGTGACGGCACCACGTGGTACACGGCTTGGACCTATGGGGCTGGCCGACTTGATCTCGCGGCCGCCACCACCGGACACCTCACCACCAGCCGCCCCTCTCTTGACTTCGGGGTGCTGCAGTGGCCCCACGAGGGCACGGTCCAGGACACGACCGTGATCACCAACACCGGCGCTGGGGAGGTCAGCCTCGATGTGACCGCCTTCCTAGAGGGCGAGCTGACCGCGCCCGCTCCGGAGGGTGCCATCGCGGTCTCCCCCGCATCACTCAGCCTGGGCGCTGGGGAGTCCGCCGAGGTCACCGTGACCCTCGACCGTGACCTGCTGGCGGTCGCCCCCTGGCAGGGCATCCTGTCCCTGGACCCCGCCGACGGCGGACAGGGCCTGCGCATCCCGGTCGGTGCCTACCTAGAGCCGGAGAGCTATGAGCTCGACCTGCAGGTCCTGGACGCCAACGGCGACCCGTGGGATCCCTCGGCTGGGGCCGGTCAGATCGGTGTCGACCCGACCATCCCAATCTTCAACGGCCGCACGGGTGGCTTCATCCGGCTCCACCCGGACGCCAACGGCCACGTCAACCACCGCATCCCAGCCGGCGAGTGGATGGTCCTGGCCCGCGTCTTCACCCCGGGAACATCAGACGACCAGGGCACGGTGACCATCACCGGCTCCGCCGCGCTCACGGTCGAGGAGGACACGGCATACGTCCTGGATGCCCGGAATGGACAACCCCTTGAGCCCGCTTCCGTGACCGGCCATCCCACGGTGCCCGAGCTCGGTGTGCCCTTCATCTACAGCCGGCGAGGCGACGGCCGGGGCTACGCCGAAATCGTCTACCACGACCCGCAGGCCGTGCTGGACGGGCGCATCCGCTACACCCCGACCTCCGCCGTCGAGCACGGCACTTTCGAGGCCATCACCCGGTGGTGGCTCACGCCCACCGCCCCGGTCACCGGCCAGGGAGCGGACGCCTATGACGTGCTCGCCAGCCGGCCCACCCTCGATGCGGGCCTCACGCCGACCCTCACGAAGCAAGACCTGGGCGACCGACCGAGGGTCGACCAGACCTTCCACCCCGTCGGATCGGACGGGTCGTATGCCGTGGCCGCCATCACCGGGATGGGCCAGATCGGCGCGCGGTTCGGCTTCGAGGCCGAGGTGGCCACGCCCGGCGAGCGGGAGGTCCTGCTCGCGCTGCCCGAGGACCATGTCTGGATCGAGTGCTTGCGCCCAGCAGCCAACGACTTCCGGCAGTTGTGCTCCGACGATCTGCACCCAAGCACTGGACAGACCTGGGACCACGCGTTCGCGCCGACCCTGCACCCGGTGCTCGGTGCAGCCTGGCACAGCGCGGACTCGATCTACCTGTCCACCGGCTTCAGCGATGGCCTGCACCGCGGTCCACTCGGCCTCAGCACCGTGCTGGACTCCCGACTCGAGCTGCAGGACACCGACGGCACCACGCTGGGGGTCGCCGAGGGCACCTACGCCTACTTCCGCGATCAGGACCAGCCGGGACGATTCCGTCTGGTGCAGGACCTTGACCTGGTCCCTGGGGAGGTCTCCGCCCTCACCCACGCCCAGACCACCTGGGAGTTTGCGTCCCGCCCGCCGGAAGACGGGGAGGGACACTCGACGGTCCCGACGCTGCTCGACATCGACTACGGCTTCGACCTGGAGCCGGAGGGCACGGTGGGCATCCGGCCGGTGGCGATGGATCTGCGGGTCACGCCCTCCACGGGGACGGCCTCGGCCGAGCGGATCACCCGAATCGAGCTGGCCGCGTCCTCCGACGACGGGGACACCTGGCACGAGCTGCGGACCCGGCGCACCGACGACACCAGCTTCCATTCGCTCGTCACCCCCAGGGTGCTGCGCGGGGCCGAGCACCTGTCCTTCCGCGTCACGGCCGTTGACGCGGTGGGCCACCAGATCGAGCAGACCACGATCCGGCTGCTGACTGTCGACTGAGTCTGGTCAGGGGCGAGGGACCTCGGCAGGCTCGGCGTGGAGTGCTGCCATCTCGGCCTCCATGACGGTCTCCTCGTCCGCGTCCAGGCGCGCGTGGGCCAGCAGGCTGTGCAGCGCCCGGATCGCGGCCACCAACCGCTCACCCCAGGTCGACAGATAGCTGAACTGCCACCACCACAGGGCCTCCTGGTGGCGGCCGGCCTCCCAGTGGTGCAGGCCGTGGGTCAGGTCGGAGGCCACCTGGGTCAGGTCGTCGGAGATCAGGCCGTGCACGACCTCGCCCGAGACCACGGGGTCCTCGACCTCGACGTAGTCATCCACCCCAGCGAGCAGGTCGTGCAGCCCGTGACGCACCCCCTCGATGTTGGCCTCGGGACCTGTGTCAGCCTCGAACTGCTCGTGCGGCACCACGTCAACCATGGCACCCAGCCGTGCTCCGGTGGCCTGCAACTGGGTCGTGGCGAGCAGCAGCAGGGGCAGGGCTGTGTCGGGCCTGCCGCCGGAGGCCAGCTCCTGCAGTGCGACCAGGAAGGTCCCTGCCTCGCGGGCAGTCTCTGCGGCAAGCCCAGTCAGCTCGCGATCGATCGACTCACTCATGACGCTCTCCCCTTGATGCGCTCTCAGCGGGTCATGCTTCGATCAGCCTACGCCCTTCGAAGGCCCTGCCCAGGGTGACCTCATCGGCATACTCCAGGTCGCCGCCGACCGGCAGGCCCGAGGCCAACCGACTGACGCGCAGACCCAGGGTGCCCAGCATGCGCGCGAGATAGGTCGCGGTCGCCTCGCCCTCCAGGTTGGGGTCGGTCGCGATGATCACCTCGGTCACCGTGCTGCTCGCCAGCCGCGTCATGAGCTCGCGGATGCGCAGGTCGTTCGGGCCGATGCCGTCGATCGGGCTGATCGCGCCGCCCAGCACGTGATAGAGCCCGCGGAACTCGCGGGTGCGCTCGATCGCCACGACATCCTTGGGCTCCTCGACCACACAGATCAGGCTCTGGTCGCGGCGCGGGTCGGCGCAGATCCGGCAGCGCTCGGCCTCCGCGACGTTGCCGCACAGCTCGCAGAAGCGCACCTTGTCCTTCACCTCGGTCAGCGCCGCGACGAGTCGGGTGACGTCGTCGGGGTCCGCCGCCAGCAGGTGAAAGGCGATGCGTTGCGCGCTCTTTGGCCCGATGCCGGGAAGCCGGCCGAGCTCATCGATCAGGTCTTGGACCACACCTTCATACACAGTGACCTGACTCTAGGCGCTGCGGCTGACAATCCAGGCAGGCGCACCCGTCCTGCCCGCCCCGTCACCTCCTCCTCGCGCCCTCCACACGTCACCTCCCACCGCCGCGGAACCGGATCTTGCGGAACCACCCCCGCGCGGAACCACCTCCCAAGGAGCACTGAGAGCACCTCCGCGTTCTGACAGCGCGTCGCGACAGGCTCCAAGAACCGTTGTGCGCTGTCAGTGCGCGGGGAGCAACCCGTGTCTGCCGCACCCCTCAGGTCAGTATGCCGAGCAACTCACCAGCGGTGTTGGTCACCGCATCGGGGCCGGCGGCGCGCAACTCATCGGCGGTCCCGGCTCCCCAGGTGACCCCGACCGCCCGCATCCCGGCAGCCTGGGCTGCACGGATGTCGACCACCGCGTCCCCGACATAGGCGCAGGCAGACGGGTCGACCGAGAGCGCCTCCGCCGCGTGCAGCAACGGATCAGGATGGGGCTTGTGCAGCTCGGTGGCCTCCAGCCCGATCAGGACAGCGAAGTCGTGACGCAGACCGACGGCCTCCAGGCCGCGCCGGACCGTGTGCTCCCCCTTGGAGGACACGACACCCACCCGCGAGCCGCTGGCCACGAGGGCGTCGAGCAACTCGGGGACACCGTCAACGGCGCGGATGAGTTCGTCGTGGTGGGTGAGGTTCCAGGTGCGATAGGTCTCGACCAGGTGCTCTGCGTGATCGGGATAGCGCTCACCGAAGGTGTCCACCAGGGTGCGGCCGATCCACGACCGCGCCTCGGTCTCGCTGACCTGCTCACCCAGCACGTCGCGCACGGTGTGCTGGAAGGAGGCCACGATCAGCGGGATGGTGTCGGCCAGGGTGCCGTCAAAGTCGAACAGGACCACGGGGTGCCTGGGCTCTCGACCTGCAGGACCTGGGGACACGCGGCTCGCGTCACTTGGGGACACGCGGCTCGCGTCGGTCGAGCGACGCGTCTCGGTCATGCCGGGAGCTCGGGCTTGCGCTCGTTGTATCGGCCGGCGGGCTCCTGGCCCGACATCGCCTGGATCGCCGTCATGATCTCGTCGGTGGCCTCGCGCCGGGCCCGCCCCGCGGGCACGTCGTCAAAGCGACCCGTGAAGTCGATGGGAGCGCCAAACTCGACCCGGAACTTGACCCGCTTGGGCAACGGCGACCCGACGGGCTGCAACTGGTCCGTGCCGGTGAGCGCGACCGGCACCACAGGGCACCCAGCCGTCAGCGCCAGCCAGGCCACGCCCGTGCGCCCACGATAGAGCAGACCATCGCGCGAGCGGGTGCCCTCGGGATAGATCCCGAACGCGCCATCACCTCGCAGGTGCTCCAGCGCCAGGTCGAGTGAGTTCTGCGCAGCACGGGGATCATCCCGATTGACCGGGATGCTGCCGATGGCGGTGAAGAAGCTGCGATTGATCAGGCCCTTGACGCCGGTGCCCGTCCAGTAGTCGTCCTTGGCGAGGAAGGCGACCTGCCGCGGCGCGGTCAGCGGGATGACGACACTGTCAGCGAACGACAGGTGGTTGCTGGCCAGGATGACCGGACCCTCCGCGGGCACATTGTCGGCACCGACGACGTCAGGACGCCAGATGGCCAGCACGGTCGGCCGAACGACGACACGTAGTGCGCGATAGAGCATCAGGCCTCCAGCAGTCCAGCCGACTTGGTCAGTGAGTCGGGTCGTCGTCGACGGAGATCACGGTACCGCCGAGGACGCTCTCGATCACCGGCAGGCCGACAGCACCGGAGCTCTCCAGGTCCTCGTCGTCCTCGCGGGGCACGTCGCCCCCGGGCCGGCGCACCGGCTCCGGGGCCGGCTCGGGGGCCGGTGGCACCGGGTTGGGGGCCGTTCGCGAGGGCTCGGGAGACGTGGGCGCGGGCGCAGGTGCCTCGACGGGCGCCTCGGTCACCCACGCCGGGGGTGCCTCACGCGCGGACTCGGCCCACTCCTGGGCCGGGGGCGCTCCTGCGGATGCTGCACGGGATGGAGCGGACGACGCCACACCAGCGACGCCGAGCTGCTCCGCGGCACTGGGCTCCCGCGGCGAGGCCGCCTGCGGGCCAGGCCCGGAGGGTGCCCCCGGACCTGCCTGCACAGGAGCGGGGTCGTTTCCACGGGAAGGCCCTCCCGGGGTTGGCCCACTCCCCTGCCCGCCGCCGTAGTTGCCCCCGCCAGACGCTGGGGACCCGCCCCCGGGACCGCCACCGCCCTGCGGCGACGCCGTCCCCTCCACGCGGGCATCGAGCCCGATCGCGTCAATCAGCCCCTGGCGGACGACCTCGGCGTGCACGCCCTGGTTGAACGTCGTGGCCAGGCCCGCGCTGCTCAACCCCAGCAGCACCCGGCGACCGTCATAGTCCAGGACCGTGCTGTTGACCGAGACCAGGGTCCAGGTGACCCGGCGGATCTCCTTGACCTTGTCGAGGATCTCGGGCCACGAACGGCGCACCGCCTCGGTGTCCAACGAACCGGGAGCGCTGCCAGGAGCAGGAGTCTCCTCGGGCTGCGGTGGCTCGACCGGCGCCTGGGTCTGCGTCACCGGCACGGCGGGCTGCTCCGGCACAGCAGGCGCGGGCGGGCTGAACTCGGCGGGGGGCTGCGGCTCCTCGACGGGAGGCTGGACCTGCTCGACCGCAGTCTCCGGACGAGGCTCTGACTGTGGCTGAGGCTGCTGCTGTGGCTGCGGCTGCGGCTCAGGCCTGGACGGCATCTCGGGCCTGGACTGCGGCTCGGGCTGCTGCGCCTGGGGCTCCGGCTCGGGCGGGCGCGCGGGAGCCTGCGGCGCAGTTGCACGGGAAGGCTGCTGGGCCGGTGCCCCACCCGGCCCCGCGGCGAGGCGACGCTCGATGCGGTCCAGGCGTGCGGCATACCCGTCCTCGCCTGCCGCCGCCGGCAGGAGGAGGCGGGCACAGATCAACTCCAGGTGCAGGCGATAGGAGACCGCGCCGGTCATCTCCGACAGCCCCCGGGAGACGACATCGGCACAACGGGTCAGGGTGCTCGGGCCATACAGCGAGGCCTGCTGGCGCAGTCGCTCGACCTGGTCCTCGGGCATCCCGCGCAACAGGCCACCGGCCCGCTCGCCGACGGCGGCCACGACGATCAGGTCGCGGTAACGCTCCAGCAGGTCCTCGACGAAGCGGCGCGGGTCGTGCCCGGACTCCATGACCCGATCGACCTGCCGGAAGACCGCGGCAGCATCCTGCGCACCGACGGCGTCGACGACCGAGTCGAGCAGCTCGACGTCGGTGAAGCCGAGCAGCGCCGCAGCACCGTCATAGGTCAGCCCGCGGTCGTCCGCCCCGGAGATCAGCTGGTCGAGGACCGACAGCGAGTCACGCACCGAGCCGCCACCGGCCCGGGTCACAAAGGACAACACACCGGGCTCGAGCTGGACACCCTCGGCCGCGCAGAGCTCCTCCAGATAGCCGGTGAGCCGTTGTGGCGGGACCAGGTGGAAGGGATAGTGGTGGGTGCGCGAGCGGATCGTGGAGAGCACCTTGTCGGGCTCGGTCGTGGCGAAGATGAACTTCACGTGCTCCGGCGGCTCCTCGACCACCTTGAGCAGCGCATTGAAGCCGTGCGAGGTCACCATGTGCGCCTCGTCGATGATGTAGACCTTGTAACGCGACTGGGCCGGGCCGAAGGCCGCCCGCTCCCGCAGGTCTCGGGCGTCGTCGACGCCGCCATGGCTGGCCGCGTCGATCTCGATCACGTCCACCGACCCGGGACCGCCGCGCGCCAGGGCCACGCAGGACTCGCACTCACCGCACGGCTCGGGGGTCGGCCCCTGCTCGCAGTTGAGGCAGCGCGCCAGGATGCGCGCGCTGGTGGTCTTGCCACAGCCGCGTGGCCCGCTGAACAGATACGCGTGGTTGACCCGACCAGACCGCAGCGCCTGCATCAGCGGATCGGTGACGTGCTCCTGCCCGATGACGTCGGCGAAGGTCTCCGGTCGATAGCGGCGATACAGGGCGGTGCTCACACAGCGACCCTAACCGCCGAGACCGTCATCGCCCGACGCTCACCCACAGGGCTCTCCACTGGGCTCACCACTGGGCCCTCCACAGGCTCACCCGACCTGCAGCACCGTCATCCGGTGCGCGGCCCGCGTGAGCACGACATAGAGCACCCGGGGGCCACCCGGGGACTCCGCGATGATCGCCTCGGGGTCCACGACCACGGTCGCATCCCACTCCAGGCCCTTGGAGGACAGCGGGTCGATCAACACCACGCGTCCGTCATGGCGCCCGGTCACCTCGCCCAGGTCGGACCACCAGCGCTGCGGGGCGATGACCGCGATCGAGCCGGCGACCTCGTCGGCGAGGCGCTCCAGCGCCTCACCGGTGGCCGCCGCGACGGCGGCACCGTCGGCCGGCACCGCAACCTCCACCGGCTCAACCCCGGTGTCGCGCACAGCATCCGGGATGTCCGCGTCGGGGACGTACTGACGGATCAACACCTCGGCATACTCAAAGATCTCGCGGGCGTTGCGGTAGTTGGTGGTCATGTGGAAGGAGCGGCGCACCGAGCTGCCGAACGCCTCCTCGCGGGCAGCCAGCGACTCCTCCATGTCGGGCCAGGAGCTCTGTGCCGCGTCACCGACCACGGTCCAGGAGGCCCAGCGGCCGCGGCGGCCCAGCATCCGCCACTGCATCGGCGAGAGGTCCTGCGCCTCGTCGACCAGCACGTGGGCGTATTCGTCGGCCCCGGTCACCCGCCCGGACAGCAGGCGTTGGCGGGGGTCGGTGGAGATGCGCTGTCCGGAGCCGTCCCCGGACGGGGCCGAGGCGATCGGCTCGTCGCGGTCCAGCCCCACGCGCAGGGCAGAGGTGCCGTATTGCGAGGCGTCCTCCAGCTCCTCGATCTCATAGAAGCCGCGTTCCTCGGAGGGCAGGTCCACCATCTGACCCAGCCGGGCGGCCAGGTCGTCGACGAGGGCCACGTCGGCCACGCTCCAGGTGCCCGCCTCCAGGGCGGTCTGCAGTGAAGACGCGAGTATGCCGGCGCTCGCCTCCCCGATCAGGTCACCGGCGAGCCGGCGGGCTGTGTCAGGGTCGGCCAGCCAGAGCAGCACCTCGCGGGAGTCGACCGGGCGCCACCACTGGCGGGCGAACGCCTCGACGTCTGTCGAGTCCTCGAACTTGTCCAGGAACTCGTCCTTCTCACCCTCGTGCACCTGCGCCCAGGCAGCCTCGGCGAGCTCCCGGAGCGCGGCGTCGAAGGAGCTGTTGCGGTGGTGATGGCGCAACACCGACCGGCGCACGCGTGCCAGGGCAGGCGCCTCCAGCCGGATCGCCTGGCCGGCAACGAAGACGCGCAGGAGGTCTGGTGCGTCCGGGATCGGTTCGCGCGCAAGACGACTCAGCACCTGACGGATGGCGAGACTGCCCTTGATCGCGGCGGCCTCCGGCGGATCGTTGCGGGTTGCCGTGATGCCGCCGACCAGGTCACCGACCGAGCGCAGCACGACCGAGTCCTCGCCCAGTCCGGGCAGCACCCGCTCGATATAGGCGGTGTACGCCGCGGACGGGCCCACCACCAGAACTCCGCCGGACTCGAAACGGCGACGATCGGCATACAGCAGGTAGGCCGCGCGGTGCAGGGCGACCACGGTCTTGCCGGTCCCCGGGCCACCGGTGATCTCGGTGACGCCACGGGCAGCGGCGCGGATCGCCTCGTCCTGGTGCTGCTGGATGGTGGCGACGATGTCGCGCATCCGCTGGCCACGCGAGCGGGTCAGGGCCGCGATCAGGGCACCGTCACCCACCACGACCAGGTCGTCGGGCGCCTCGGTGACCATCAGGTCGTCCTCGATGCCGATGACCAGCTCTCCCTGACAGCGCAGCACGCGGCGCCTCAGGACACCCTGGGGGTCAACCGGCGTGGCGCGATAGAAGGGGGCGGCAGCTGGCGCGCGCCAGTCGATCACCAGCGGCTCGTAGTCGTCGTCGCGCACGCCGAGGCGGCCGACATAACGCACCTCGCGGTCCGGCTCCTGCCCCTGCTGCTGGCCCCCGTGATCGAGGTCGAGCCGGCCGAAGACCAGCCCCTCGTGCTGGTGCTGGAGGGAGGCCGTGCGGCGCGAGGCGGAGAAGACCAGGGCGTCACGCTCGAACAGCCCTGCCATCTCCTCCTCGCGGGGGTCGCCGGTGCCGCGCCGGTCGGTCTGACCCCGCGCCATGCCCTCGGCATGCACCAACTGGGCGCGGTCGACCGCCTTGGCGAGCTCGGTGTAGACGCGGTCCACGTGGGCCTGCTCCACGGCGATCTCACGCGCGACATCATCCTCGGTCGCTTCAGTCACCTTCGGTCCATCCCCTCCACCCGACGGCCTGGTCACGGATGCTGCTCCGCCAATGGGTCGGACTAGCCTACCGGTCCCCAGGTGAACAACAGGTGTCCTCGATCGGCCCGCTCTCTCAGATCCAGTCGCGGCGGGCGGCCTGGACTCCGGCCTGGAACCTGGTGCCCGCGCTGAGGGTCTGCATGATGGCAGCGACCCGACGCTCCACCGTGCGCTTGGAGACCCCCACGCTCCTGGCAATCTGCTGGTCCGTGGCCCCGGCGGCGAGCAGGCTCAGGATGCGGCGATCGCGCGCCTCGAGCGGTGCCTCGTCGGACTCGCCGGACACCCGTGCCAGCGTCGGTGCCATCGGTGTGGACAGCTCAAAGGCCACGTCGAACAGTGCGCCAACCGCGGCGACCGCCGCCCGACGCCGTACGACGAACGAGCCGTCAGCCCGGGGGTCGTGCCGGGACAGATCGACCAGGGCGGACTTGTCATCCACCACCAGCCCGCCAAACGGCAGGCCGTCCCCCACCAGGATCCGCTGACCGGAGTTGGCCATCGCCTCGAGTCGCGGGAGCACTCCCTCGTGATTGAACAGGGCGACGTCCACCACCATGCTCATGGCCGACGGCGGCACCGAGGGTTGGACGACCGCTGAGGGGTCCTCCTCCTGCAGCAGCCTCCTGGAGGCGGGCGAGTCGTCCATGAAATAGCGCAGCCGCTCCTGAGCCGTGGCGGACAGGGAGTGGGCCGCCAGCACGACCTGCTCGACCGAGCGCAACATCTCCACCCCCACGAAGGCGGGCTCATCCGGTGTGGTCCGGGCCTGCCGCCAAAGCGCCCCGAGCTCGGACGCCGTGTTGCGGGTGGAGCGCGCCCGGGCCTCGAGGGACGCGGCCAGCCGCGGCATCGCCGTCTCGGGCGGCAGGATGTCCCACACCCCCGGGCCGATGGGCGTGATGAGCTGACGGCCAACCAGGAAGGCCGCCGCGCGGTCCACGTCCTCCGGATGCAGCCCCGAGTCGACGAGGGCCTCCCGGGTCGGGCGACCGATCCGCAGCATCGTCAGATAGAGCGAGGAGAGATAGTCCTCGAACTGCGGATCGGCCAGATCGTCCAGTCTGGGCATGCGGAGCCTCCCTGCGTTGTCGGCGCCGCCGTGGCTCGCTCACCATCATGTCGGATCACCGCCATTGACTATAAACCGCCACATCTGGGCGTGACATCTGTCAGCGGTCGTGTCATTGTGGTGCAACCGGCCTAGCCGGAGTGGGGACCGTGTGAGTCGACTGTTATCCCCCCGAGACAGTCCGACCCCGCCCCACCGCGTGGCCCACCTGGGAGAAGACCCCCCCTGCCTCCCAGGTGGGCCACGCCCCTGTCTCCCCCCAATTTTGGTAGAGGTTTCGTACGCCCCAGAACACCTTTTGTCAGGATCTCGTACGTCACTCGTGGCCGGGGCTCGTTGGCCGCAGAGAGCAGCCGCGCCGGTTCGCCGCGCCGGTCGAGGCTCAGCCGGGCCCGTAGTGGCCGGAGGTCCGAGTTCTGCCTGGGGCGCCCCTGGCTTAGTGTCGTCCCGTGAGGGTTCTCGTCATTGGCTCCGGCGCGCGCGAGCACGCCATCGTCCGCGCGCTGGCCGCCGACCCGACCGTCGACGCCGTGCTCGCCGCCCCCGGCAACCCCGGGATCAACCTGGTGGCCCAGTGCCTCCCCGACTGCGGACCGGTCACCGATCCGGCCGCCATGTCCAAGCTCGCCGAGGACGTGGGCGCTGACCTCGTCATCGTCGGGCCGGAGGCCCCGCTCGTGGCCGGTGTCGCCGACGCCGTTCGCGCTCGTGGCATCGCCTGTTTCGGCCCGTCCGCAGCAGCGGCCGCCCTCGAGGGGAGCAAGGCCTTCGCCAAGGAGGTCATGGCCGCCGCTGGTGTGCCGACGGCTCTGGCGCACGTCTGCACGTCCGAGGACGAGGTCGTGGCAGCCCTGCAGGCCACCGGCTCTCCGTTTGTCGTCAAGGACGACGGCCTGGCGGCCGGCAAGGGCGTGGTCGTCACCGATGACCACGACGAGGCACTGGCCCACGGCCTCGCCTGCCTGGCCAAGGACGATGGGCGAGTCGTCATCGAGGAGTTCCTCGACGGTCCGGAGATCTCGCTGTTCTGCATCAGCGACGGCACCGAGGTCCGCGCCCTGGCACCGGCCCAGGACTTCAAGCGCATCGGCGATCTGGACACCGGCCCCAACACCGGCGGGATGGGCGCCTACAGTCCCCTCCCCTGGGCGCCCGATGGGCTGGTCGAGGAGGTCCTGGAGCGCATCGCCCAACCCACCATCGACGAGATGCGCCGACGCGGCACGCCGTTCGCGGGCGTGTTGTATGTCGGTCTGGCGCTGACCTCGCGCGGCCTGCGCGTCGTCGAGTTCAACGCACGCTTCGGTGACCCCGAGACCCAGGTCGTCCTGGCCCGACTGCGCACGCCCCTGGCCCAACTGCTGGACGCTGCCGCGCACGGACGACTCGCCGAGTTGCCGGAGCTGTCCTGGCACGACCTGGCAGCCGTCACCGTGGTGCTCGCCTGCGAGGGCTATCCCCAGACCCCGGTGGTTGGCGCCGCCATCTCCGGGCTCGAGGAGTGTGGAGCCCTGGAGCACGTGCAGGTGCTGCACGCCGGCACCGCCGACACCCCGGAGGGCGTTGTCGCCTCGGGCGGGCGCGTCCTGTCCGTCGTCGGGACCGGCCCCGATCTGACGACCGCCCGCGAGCATGCCTATGCGGGTGTCGCCGCGATCGATCTGGTCGGCGGACAGCACCGCACCGACATCGCCCAGCGCGCCGCGGAGGGGACGGTCCTGACGTGAGGCGAGCGAAACCTCTACGAAATGGCGTGGGGAGCGTACGAAACCTCTACGAAGTTGCGGGGGAAGCGTACGAAACCTCTACGAAAATGCGGGGGGACCGTACGAAACCTCTACGAAAAAGGGTGAGGCCGTGAACGAGCCAGAGACCACAGCCGGGCTGCCCGGCGAGCTCCCCGGGTTCATGCCGGTCTATTCCGGCAAGGTCCGCGAGCTGTTCGCCCCCATCTCGCCCGAGACCGGGCTGGTCGATGAGTCCCGGCTGCTGCTGGTCGCGTCCGACCGGATCTCCGCCTTCGACCACGTCATCGACAGCCCCATCCCGGACAAGGGCGCGGTCCTGACCCAGCTCTCGCTCTGGTGGTTCGACCAGTTGGCCGACCTGATCCCCAACCACGTCCTGGACACCGGCGTCCCCGAGCGGGTCGCTGGCCGGGCCATCACCGTGCGCCGGTTGCGCATGCTGCCGGTGGAGTGCATTGCCCGCGCCTACCTGACCGGCGGCGGCCTGAACGAATACCGCGCGAGCGGCACGGTCAGCGGCGTCACCCTGCCGCAGGGTCTCGAGGACGGGTCGCGACTGCCCGAGCCGATCTTCACCCCGAGCACCAAGGCCCCGGCCGGCGAGCACGACGAGCCGATGTCTTTCGAGGACGTCGAGGATGAGCTGGGCCCCGCCCTGGCGAGCCGGGTGCGGGACCTGACCCTCGGCATACTCGAGCGAGGCAACGCGATCGCCGCGGAGCGCGGCATCCTGATCGCCGACACCAAGGTGGAGTATGGCGTTGACCCCGTCTCCCTCGGTGTGGGACCGGATGACGAGATCGACTGGACCACAGTGGATCCCGACGCGATTGAGGTGGTCCTCGCCGACGAGGTGCTGACGCCCGACAGCAGCCGCTTCTGGCGGGCCTCGCAGTGGCAACCGGGCTCGACACAGACCTCCTATGACAAGCAGGTGCTGCGCGACTGGCTGCTCTCGGACGCGAGTGGTTGGGACCGCAACTCCGGGGAGGCTCCCCCACCGCTGCCCGAGGACGTCATTGACCTGACCCGCGCTCGCTACGTCGAGGCCTACGAGGCCCTGACGGGGCAGATCTTCGCCGCCCCCACCCCGCTGTAACGTCCGAGGAGACCCTGCTGATGGCCGCCCACGACTCTGCGTTGACCACCTTCACCGGTGGCTCCGCGCTCTCCGACTTTCGGGCCCGCGCCCTGCTCCGTCGACTGCAGGCGGTGGCGCCCCGCGTGACCGGGGTGAGCGCGCACTATGAGCACTGGGTCGCCTCCGAGACCCCGCTCGATGCCCAGCAGACCGAGACCCTCGGGCGGTTGCTCACCTATGGCGACCCGCACGAGCCCGCTGACCACGACGCCGGTGAGCCCGCCCCAGGCCAGGCGACGGTCGTGGTCACCCCACGACTGGGCACCATCTCGCCGTGGGCCAGCAAGGCCACCGACATCGTGCACAACTGTGGGATCGCCATCCACCGGGTCGAGCGGGCCGTGGGTCACACCCTCACCCTCGACGGGCCGGAGCCGCTGACGGAGGACGAGTGGGTCGCCTGTGCGGACCTGCTGCACGACCGGATGACCGAGACGGCGCTGCCGAGTCACGAGGGCGCCGCCGCGCTGTTCGCCGAGCGCGAGGCCGCCCCGATGGAGCTCGTCGACGTGCTCGGCCGGGGACGCGCGGCGCTCGTGGAGGCGGACACCACGTGGGGCCTGGCCCTTGCGACCGACGAGATCGACTATCTCGTTGACGCCTTCACCCAGATCGGGCGCAACCCCACCGACGTCGAGCTCACGATGTTTGCCCAGGCCAACTCCGAGCACTGCCGCCACAAGATCTTCAACGCCGACTTCATCATCGACGGGCAGCCGCAGGAGCACACCCTGTTTGGCATGATCCGGCACACCGAGCAGGTTGCCGGGCAAGGCACGGTCGTGGCCTACAAGGACAACGCCTCGGTCATGGAGGGCGGCCCCATCACCCGCTGGCTGCCGACCGGTGACCTCGACTCGGCCCGCCGCTACTCGGCATACGAGGACGAGGTCCACGTGCTGATGAAGGTGGAGACCCACAACCACCCCACCGCGATCTCGCCGTTCGCGGGCGCCGCCACCGGCGCCGGGGGCGAGATCCGCGACGAGGGCGCGACCGGGCGGGGTTCGGCACCCAAGGCCGGGCTGAGCGGCTTCGTTGTGTCCAACCTGCACCTGCCGGGCACGAACGAGCCGTGGGAGGCCGACCTCTACGGCGCACCCGACCACCTCGCCTCGCCCCTGGACATCATGTTGGAGGGCCCGATCGGCGCGGCCGCCTTCAACAACGAGTTCGGGCGCCCCGCCCTCGGAGGCTTCTTCCGCGTCTATGAGCAGACCGTCGACGGGGTGCGCCGCGGCTATCACAAGCCGATCATGAGCGCCGGCGGTCTCGGCTCGATCAGCGCCTCCCAGACCGAGAAGATCCGCTTCGAGCCCGGCACACTGCTCGTGCAGATCGGCGGACCCGGCATGCGCATCGGCATGGGCGGCGGGGCGGCCAGCTCGATGGCCTCCGGTGTCAACGCCGCCGAGCTCGACTTCGACTCCGTCCAGCGCGGCAACCCCGAGATGGAGCGTCGCGCGCAGGAGGTCATCAACCACTGTGCCTCGCTCGGGGCCGACAACCCGGTCCTCGCGATCCACGACGTGGGCGCTGGCGGCCTGAGCAACGCCTTCCCCGAGCTCGTCGACGACGCCGGCCTGGGCGCCCGTTTCGACCTGTCCGCGGTGCCGCTGGAGGAGTCCGGCCTGGCTCCCAAGGAGATCTGGTCCAACGAGAGCCAGGAGCGCTATGTCCTGGCCATCGCCCCCGACTCACTCACCGAGTTTGCGACGCTCTGCGAGCGCGAGAGGTGCCCGTATGCCGTGGTGGGGGTTGCGCAGGCCGACCCCCAGTTGGTCCTGGGTGACCCGGGGACCGCTGAGGCAGAGGCGCCGGATGCTGGAGTGAAGGCCGTCGCCGCGCAGGCCGTCGACATGCCGATGGAGGTCCTGCTGGGCAAGCCTCCGAAGATGACCCGCGACGCGCGGCGCGTGCACCGCTCCGCGCCCGACCTGGACCGCGCCGGACTGGAGGGGTCCGCAGTGCGCGACTCGGCATACGCCGTCCTGCGGCACCCGAGCGTGGCCTCCAAGCGCTTCCTGATCACCATCGGTGACCGGACGGTCGGTGGGCTGAGCCACCGCGACCAGCTGGTCGGCCCCTGGCAGGTGCCGGTCGCCGACGTCGCCGTCACCCTGTCCGACCTGGTCGGGACGGCCGGTCAGGCGATGGCCAGCGGCGAGCGCACCCCGCTCGCCGCGGTGGACGGCCCGGCCTCGGGACGGATGGCGGTCGGTGAGGCGCTGACCAACCTGCTCGCCGCGCCCGTGACGCTCAGCGGCGTGAAGCTGTCCTGCAACTGGATGGCCGCCGCCGGCGAGGACGGCGAGGACGCTGCCCTCTATGACACGGTCCACGCGGTGGCCATGGGGCTCTGCCCCGCGCTGGGCATCTCCGTGCCGGTCGGCAAGGACTCCCTGTCAATGCGGACGACCTGGACTGCGGATGGTGTTGCGCGGCAGGTGATCTCGCCGGTTTCTCTGGTCGTCACCGCGTTCGCTGCCCTGCCCGACGTGGCCGGGACGCTCACCCCGCAGTTGCCCGCCGACTCGGCTCTGCTGCTGGTCGACCTGGGCGAGGGCCGCAACCGACTCGGCGGCTCAATGCTGGCGCAGGTGCGCGGCGAGTTTGGCGGCACGGTGCCCGACCTCGATGACCCGGCCCGCCTGCTCGCCCTGGCCGACGCGCTCACTGCACTGCGCGCGCAGGGCCTGCTCTCGGCATACCACGACCGCTCCGACGGTGGCCTGTGGGCGACCCTGTGCGAGATGGCCTTTGCCGGGGCCGTGGGCCTCGACGTCACGCTGCCCGGTGAGGATGGCGTGGCCGCGCTGTTCACGGAGGAGCTGGGGGTCGTGCTGGGGGTGCCCGCTGAGTCGGTGGAGCAGGCCCGGCAGGTGCTCGCCGACCACGGGCTGGGCGACCTGACCCACCACGTCGGCGGGGCCACGACCGAGCGTCGGGTGCGCGTCCGCGGTGGTGGCGTGGAGATCGACGAGTCGCTGCGGGACCTGGCGCAGGCCTGGGACGAGGCCTCCTGGCGGATCAGCGCGTTGCGCGACAACCCGGAGTGCGCCGACCAGGAGCACGCGGCCTTCGGCAGCGACGACGACCCTGGCCTGCACCTGGAGACGACCTTCGATGCGACCGAGGACATCACCGCGCCCTATCTCAACCTGGGTGCGCGGCCCGCCGTCGCGATCCTGCGCGAGCAGGGGGTCAACAGTCACCTGGAGACGGCCTTCGCCTTCGATCGTGCCGGGTTCGACACCTTCGACGTCCACATGACCGATCTGCAGAGTGGGCGCTTCGACCTGGCCGATGCTGTCGGGCTCGTGGCGTGCGGTGGCTTCTCCTACGGCGACACGCTCGGAGCCGGTGAGGGCTGGGCACGCTCGGTGCTGTTCAACGAGGCGCTGACCGAGTCGTTCGGGTCCTTCTTTGCCCGGTCGGACACTTTTGCCCTGGGCATCTGCAACGGCTGCCAGATGTTCGCTGCCCTGGCTGGGCTCATCCCCGGCGCTGACGCGTGGCCGCGGTTCACCCGCAACGCCAGCGAGCAGTATGAGGCCCGGCTCAGCCTCGTCGAGGTCCTGGACAGCCCGTCGATCTTCTTCGCCGGCATGGCAGGCTCGCGGATCCCGATCGCTGTTGCTCACGGCGAGGGCCGGGCCAACTTCTCGGCCCATGGTGATGAGGCCACTGTCCTGGCTGCGGCGCGCTATGTCGACAACCACGGCCGGCCCACCGAGGCCTACCCCGCCAACCCGAACGGCTCAGCCGGCGGTCTGACCGCCGTGACCACCCCGGACGGCCGGTTCACCGCGATGATGCCGCACCCCGAGCGGGTGCAGCGCAACGCGCAGATGTCGTGGACCCCCGGCCCGCTGCACGAGGAGAGCCCCTGGCTGCGGATGTTCCGCAACGCCCGCGTCTGGGTGGACTGAGGCCCCCCGCCCCGAACCCTTCCCCGACCGAGCGCACGAGATCACGGTTCACAGCTCGACCGAGCGCGCGAGATCCGGGCCCACAGCTCGACCGAGCGCGTCGCCGCCTGAGGTCGCGACCTACTGGGCACCCTCGGCAGCCCACCGGTCGAGCGCCTCCTGCACCTCGGCGTCGGTCTGGGACACTGCGGTGCCCACTATCCACTGATGCCCGAACGGGTCGCGGATCCGCCCCTGCCGGGAGCCATAGGGTTGATCCGCCACCGGGAAGACCACCTCGGCTCCGCGCTCGACGGCTGACTGCACGACCTTGTCTGGGTCGTCGCAGAGCACGTCGATGATCACGCCGGTGCCACCCGCATCCGGGCTGGGGTCGACATCGTCGGGGTCCTTGACCTGCAGGACATCCCCGCTGGGCAGCGTCAACTCGGCGAAGACCACGACCTCGCCCATGGTGTATCGGCTCCCCGGTTGGGCTCCAAGCACTTCCTGATAGAACGCGATGGCGCGGTCAGCACCGTCGACAACAAGCTTGGGTCGCACACGCAGTTGGCTCATGTCCTCCACGCTAACCATTAGCCGTCCACACCAACAGGCAAAGTCGCGGCGGGCTGAGCATCAGTGCAGGTCAGCGAGGCACCCGTGGCGGGAGAGTGTCACATTGCCGGTCGGTGTGCACGGTCACGGGGGGCTTCAACACGAGGGTGCGGACGCGGCCTGGTCAGACCGGCGGTGGGTGGCGGCCCACCCTGGGGATGACCCGGCACCGACCAGGTCGCGACCGCAGACCGATCCGTTCTCGAGTCGAGTTGGCCAGGCTGGAGTCATGGATATCAACCAGCTGTTCAGTGACCTCGCGATCCTCGCCGGGATCCTCCTGATGACCGTGCTCGCGGTGGGTCCGTTGTGGCTGACCCACGACGACAGGGCGCCTCGTCGCGGCCACGCCCACGTGCGTGCCGGACGTCGAGCGTCCGGCACCGCTGGCACCATCAGGAGGTGAGCGCCACCCCGTGCGCTCGGTAGGCCCCAGGAGCACAACACCACGCGCCCGGTCGGCCCCAGGAGCACAACACCACGCGCCCGGTCGGCCCCAGGAGCACCACACCACGCGCCCGGTCGGCCCCAGGAGCACCACACCACGCGCCCGGTCGGCTCCAGGAGCACCACACCACGCGCTCGGTCGGCTCCAGGAGCACCACACGGCGCGCTCGGTCGTTATTGGGCGGTCCAGCCACCGTCCATCGCGTGTGAGGTGCCGGTCACCATGCCGGCGTCGTCGGACATCAGAAAGGCAGCGAGCGCGGCAACCTCGTCCGGCTCGCACATCCGCTTGATCGCCGAGCGGGTCAACATGATCTTCTCGATGACCTCCTCCTCGGGCACTCCGTGCGTCGCGGCCTGGTCAGCAATCTGCTTCTCCACCAACGGGGTCCGAACATAGCCGGGGTTGATGCAGTTGGACGTGACGCCCCTGCGCGCCCCCTCCAGGGCCGTCACCTTGGACAGCCCCTCCAGCCCGTGCTTGGCGGAGACATAGGCCACCTTGAAGGCTGAGGCGCGCAGCCCGTGGGCCGAGGAGATGTTGATGATGCGCCCCCAGCCGCGGTCATACATGTGCGGCAGGGCGGCCCGCACGAGCAGGAAGGGCGCCTCGAGCATCAGCCGGTGGATGAGCCGGAAGTCCTCTGGGGCGAACTCCTCGATCGGTGCGACGCGCTGGATGCCGGCGTTGTTGACCAACACGTCGCACTCCAGACTCAGCTCGACCAACGCCTCAGTGTCCGACAGGTCCGCATGCCAGGCCTCGCCACCGATCTCGGCAGCGACCCGGTCAGCACCGACCTTGTCGTAGTCAGCCACGATGACCCGGTGGCCGTCCCGGGCGCTGCGGCGGGCGATCGCCTCACCGATCCCGCTGGCGCCACCGGTGACCAACACCGTCCGCACTGTCATCCGCTCGCTCCTCGTCATCACCGGCTTGTTTCGGACGCGGCACACCTGGGCGCACGATCCGTCACGCCGCATCCTCCGTGGGCCGGCCGCATCACGTCCATGTGCGTGCGGACCATGTGTTGCCTGAGATTTATGTTGTGACACCACATGGGACCCGACCATTTCGGACCCTAGGTTGTGGAGCCATGAACGCCGCAGAGCACGACACCACCGCCGCGCCGGGGCCCGCCACGGGACCCACCGTGGCCCTCTCGGCCCAGGGCCTCACCAAGGACTTCCGGGGTTTCCGTGCCGTCAACAACGTGACCCTCGACGTCGTCGAGGGTCAGATCCACGCCCTGGTCGGCCCCAACGGCGCTGGCAAGACGACCCTGTTCAACCTGCTGACCGGCTATCTCAAGCCAACCGCGGGCACGATCACGGTCCACGGCAAGGACATCACCGGCAAGGAGCCCGAGCAGATCGCGCACGAGGGCGTGGCCCGGTCCTTCCAGATCACCAGCCTGTTCGACAACCTGACGCCCCGTGAGCACGTCGAGCTGGGGCTGCAGGGCATGGCCGGCGGCGGCCTGAACTTCTGGCGCTCGGACAAGAGGCTGCTGCAGTTCCGCGAGCGCGCCGACGAGTTGATCCGCGAGGTCGGTCTCTCCGCACTGGCCGACCGGCCGGCTGGCGAGCTGGCCTACGGGCAAAAGCGCGCCCTGGAGATGGCACTGGTCATCTCGCTGGACCCGCAGGTGCTGCTGCTGGACGAGCCCACCGCTGGCATGGGCCGTGAGGACGTCGACCGCACGATCGAGCTCGTCAAACACATCTCGACCGGCCGCACCGTCGTCTTCGTCGACCACAACATGCACGTCGTCGGCAGCCTGGCCCACCACGTGAGCGTGCTGATGGCCGGCGAGGTGCTGGCTCAGGGCACCTACGAGCAGGTCCGCTCCGACGAGCGTGTGATCAATGCCTACCTCGGTGAGGAGAGCCATGCTTGAGATCCGCAACCTCCAGGCCTTCTATGGCGAGGCCCAGGCCCTCCACGGGATCGACCTGAGCGTCGGCGAGGGCGAGGTGGTCACGCTGGTGGGCCGCAACGGTGCTGGCAAGACCACCCTGCTGCGCACCATCATCGGGCTGCACCGCGGCGTGAAGGGCAGCATCACCCTCAACGGCACCGAGATCACCGGCGTCGCGACGCACAAGCGGGCGCGGCTGGGGCTGGGCTGGGTGCAGGACGACCGCGGGATCTACGCCTCCCTCAACGTGGAGGAGAACCTCACCCTCCCGATGGTGACCCACCCGGACTCGGCGTGGAGCTTGCAGGAGGTCTACGACGCCTTCCCGGTGCTGGCCGACCGGCGGCGCGCGCCCGGGACCACGCTCTCCGGCGGTGAGCAGCAGATGCTTGCCCTCGCCCGCGTCCTGCGCACCGGCGCCCGGTTGCTGCTGCTCGACGAGCCCAGCGAGGGCCTGGCCCCCGTGATCGTCCAGCAGATCCGCGACATCCTGCTGCGCGTCAAGGAGGCGGGCACCACGGTGCTGCTGGTCGAGCAGAACGTGAAGTTCGCCTCGACCGTGGCCGACCGCCACTACGTCCTCGCCGAGGGGTCGGTGGCCACCAACCTCGACAACACCGAGTTCAAGGAACGCCAGGACGAGCTCCTCACCTACCTCGGCATGTAGGACTCACCCAGCCATTCGGCATACCCCTGCCTGGCCCCCACGACACACACCAGCCCAGGAACCACCTCAAAGGAGAGAACACCCATGACCAGCAAACTTCTCGCAGCGACCGCGGTCGTCTCAGCAAGCGCCCTGATCCTGTCGGCCTGCGGCAACGCCGGCCCCGGCGGCGGCGAAGAGGGCGAGCTCACCGACGGCAAGGTTGTCCTCGCCGTCCTCAACGACCAGAGTGGCGTCTACAAGGACCTGTCCGGCCCCAACTCGGTCAAGGCCGTGGAGATGGCCGTGGCGGACTACCAGGAGAAGTACGGTGACGACGCGGTCGCCACCGAGATCGAGGTCACCACCGCGGACCACCAGAACAAGCCGGACGTGGCCAACACCAAGGCGCAGGAGCTCTACGACCGGGAGAACGCCGACATCATCCTGGACGTGCCGACCTCCTCGGCCGCCCTGGCCGTCGCCACCCAGGCCGCTGCCAAGAAGAAGCTCTACGTCAACATCGGTGCCGGCACGACCGAGCTGACCAACGACAGCTGCAACAGCTACACCTTCCACTGGGCCTACGACACCTACCAACTGGCCAACGTCACCGGCAAGACCGTCACCGAGAACGGCGGCACGGACTGGCAAATCATCTACCCCGACTACGCCTTCGGCCAGGACATGGACAAGTCCTTCACCGCGGCCATCGAGGAGGCTGGCGGCACCATCGGCGAACACATCGCCACGCCCTTCCCGAATGACAACTTCAGCACCTTCCTGACCAAGGCCGCCACCGCGGAGCCGAACGTGATCGGCGCCATGCAGGCCGGTGGTGACCTGATCAACCTGGTCAAGCAGTTCAACGAGGGCGGCTATGCCGACCAGGGCATCCAGCTGGCCGTGGGCCTGATGTTCATCACCGACATCCACTCCCTCGGTGTCGAGGCGTTCTCCGGCGTCAACTTCGCCGAGGCCTGGTACTGGAACGCCGACGACGAGAACCGCGCCTGGGCCGACCGCTTCCTGGAGGAGACCGACACCCGCCCGAGCTTCGCGCACGCCGCGAACTACTCCGCGGCGCTGCAGTATCTCGAGGCCGTGCAGGAGGAGGGCACCGACGACGCCGACACCATCGTGGGCAACTTCGAGGGCAAGGAGATCAACGACGTCTTCCTCAAGAACGGCACGATCCGCGCCGAGGACCACCGCGTCATCCACGACGTCTACCTCGCCAAGGTCAAGGCCCCCGAGGACGTCGAGGAGGACTGGGACTACGAGGAGATCGTCAGCACCATCCCGGCAGAGGACGCCTTCATGCCCCTCGAGGAATCCACCTGCGACCTCGGCTGACCTGACACGCCGCACCGCCGCACCGGGCCGGGTGCCCTCCCCGTTGAACGGGCACCCGGCCCAACCGCCTGAAGGAGAGGCATGAACGCATTCCTGCTCTACACGGTCCAGGGCCTGGCCGCTGGGAGTTTCTATGCCCTGGCAGCGCTGGGGCTGGCCATCATCTTCGGCGTCCTGGGCGTCGTGAACTTCGCGCACGGCGCCTGCTACATGCTGGGCGCGATCGTGGCTGCGGTCCTCCAGGACCTGATCGGCCTGTCCTTCTGGCCCGCGCTGATCGTCGTGCCGATCCTGCTGTTCCTGTTCGGTGTGATCATCGAGCGGCTCTTCGTCAGCCGCCTGACCGAGCTCGATCCGCTCTACAACTTCCTGCTGACCTTCGGGTTGTCGCTGCTGCTGGTGGACCTGATCAAGCGGCAGTATGGCGTGTCCGGCCTGCCCTACACCCGACCAGAGATCCTGTCCGGCCAGCTGAGCCTGGGCAGCATCCACCTGCCGACCTATCAGGTCTTCGTCTTCATCTTCTCGCTGGTGATCTGCGGCCTGGTCTGGCTGCTGATGACCCGCACCCGCATCGGCATGATCGTGCGGGCCTCCACCGAGAAGTCCGACCTGACCCGCGCCCTGGGCGTCAACGTCAAGGCATGGGTCACCCCGGTCTTCGGCTTCGGCATCGCCCTGGCGGGACTGGCCGGAGTGCTGGCAGCACCCTTCCGGGCGATCACCGCCGACATGGGCTCCAGCTTCATCATCATCCTGTTTGCCGTGGTCGTCATCGGCGGCCTCGGCTCGATCGTGGGTGCCGTCGTGGCCGGCTTCCTGGTCGGGCTCGTCGAGGCCTACGGCCAGGCGTATGCACCGCAGCTGTCCCAGATCGTCATCTTCGTCCTCATGGCCCTGGTCATCCTGATCCGACCCGCCGGCCTGTTCGGACGGGAGGAGAACGCGTGAGCACCGCAACCGACACCACCGGGACCGCGGCGGACCAGACAACCCCCTCGCGCCTGAGTCGCCGCTCGCCGGCCCGCTGGGTCCTGCTGGCCGTCGGCCTGGTCCTGGCCCTGTCCCTGCCCTGGTTTGTCTATCCCCCGGTCGCGATGGACATCGCCGCCTGGGCCCTGTTCGCCGTGGCCCTCGACCTGCTGCTCGGGTATGCCGGACTGCTGTCGTTCGGTCACGCCGCCTTCTGGGGTGGGTCGGCCTATGTGGCGGGTCTGGTGGCGCTCCACACGGGCGTCCCGTTCCCCATCGCGGTGCTCGCCGGGGCGATCTTCGCGATGCTCCTGGCCCTGCCGATCGGCCTGCTGTCGGTCAAGCGCAGCGGCATCTACTTCGCGATGGTCACGCTGGCCTTCGCACAGATGCTGTTCTTTGTGGTCAACCAGTGGCGCGACCTGACCGGTGGTGAGAACGGCGTGCAGGGTGTCCCCCGCAACTTTTTCGGCATCGAGCTGGTCGAGACCGAGCCGTTCTACTTCTACTACGCCGCCCTGCCGCTGATCCTGGCCGGCATGTGGTTCGCCTGGCGCGTGGTGCACTCGCCGTTCGGCCGGGTGCTGGTCGCCACGCGCGACAACCCCGCCCGGGCCCGCGCCCTGGGCTACGACGTCGAGCGCTATCGGGTCATGGTGTTCGTGATCTCGGCGGGGCTGGCCGGGCTGGCCGGTGGCCTGTTCGCGATCAGCCACGGCTTCGTCTCGCTGCAGGAGGTCTCCTGGCAGACCTCGGGCAAGGTCGTGCTGATCACCGTCCTCGGCGGCATCGGCACCCTGTGGGGCGCAATCATCGGCGCCGGCGTGATCGTCACGCTGGAGGACCAGCTCGCGTCCTCGGGCTTCGAGGGCATCGGCATCATCACCGGAGCGGTGTTCATCATCGTGGTCATGCTGTTCCGCAGCGGCATCTGGGGCACGGTCACCAACCTGATCGCCCGACGCCGCGGGCTGAAACCGGAGTCCGACGACATCGGTGCCGCCGACAGCGAGCAGGGCCTCTAGCTCCTCGGTGTCCCGCTGGTTAGGTGATCAGCGGGACGCCGTAGTGGGCGAGCAGACCGAAGGCGAGCCCCCACAGGACGATGGAGATCACCTGCCACACGATGACGGTGTTGCGTGAGGCACCGAAGGAGACCATGGCGCCCGAGGTGATCTGGCTGGGCAGGATCGTCTGGCCCAGCAGGCTCACCCCGGCCACGCCAAAGCGGTCGAACCGCTCCCGCAGTTTGCGCCGGCGTGCTGACTCTGGCTTGTCGCGGGCGACCCGTGACCGCACGGCGTCAGCGCCGAGCACCACCAGGAGCATCGTGATCACGTTGCCGAGGATCGCCATGGTGATGGCGACCGGCAGCGGCAGACCGGCCAGGACCCCGATGACTGATCCGAGGTAGGACTCGATGAACGGGATCGCCCCGGCCGCCACGATCCCCGCCCACTGCAGCCACTCGGGCAGCGATGCCGTGAAGTCCTGCAGTCCCTGAATCAGTGAATCCAACATCACCCCACGCTAGCACACCGTGCTAGCACAGCGTGCTAGCGTGGCTGTCACGTCAGAGATCCTGGGTCATGCCAGAGTGCTTGTCTGACACCAGAGAGGGGACAGCTCAGTGGTCGACCGCAGGCACCAGATCGTGCAGGCAGCCCAGGCCGTGATCGCGCAGGAGGGCCTGGGTGCGCTGAGCGTGCGCACGACGGCAGCGCGCGCGGGCATCGGGGCCAGCACGCTGCGGCACTACTTCCCCACCCAGCAGGCGCTGTTCGACGCGGTGGTGTCCGACTCTTTCAACGCGCAGCTGGACGACCTGCGGATCGCCGACACGCACGTCCCGGCGGCAGACCGGCTGCTCGAGTGCCTGGCCCAGTTCCTGCCACCCAGTGACGACGAGATCGCCCAGCTCCTCAACTGGCTCGCGATGTACACCGCCGCCCTGGGCCCGGATCGCACGGAGCAGGGCGCGCGGGCCCTCATCAGCCTCACCGAGCTGGGGCGGCAGCGCGTCGTGGCGTGGCTGGAGGTGCTCGGTGATCAGGGAGAGCTGCGCCACCTCGACATGGCGCGTCACGCCGCCGTCTTGCTGACGCACCTCGACGGGCTGTGCCTGGCCCTGCTCGCGCCCGACTCGGGACCGAGCGTGCCGGACGCTCTCGAGCAGCTCCGCGACCTGATCGCGGCCATGGTGGTGCGCTGACGCAGGCGGGCCCGCGACGGTGGGTTGCTAGTCCTCCGGGGCAGGAGCGGGCAGCACACTGCGCAGCCGCAGCGCGAGACCGAGCTCGAGGATGTTCTCGGGGCTCTGCCACCCGTCGCCCAGCAGCCGGCCGATCCGGTCGAGCCGCTGGGTGACCGTGTTGGGGTGGACGTGCAGCCGCTCACCGGTCCGGGACAGGTGCCGGTCCTCGGCCAGCCACGTCTCCAGAGTCTGCAGGAGCACGGTGCCGCGCTGTCGGTCATAGTCGAGCAGCGGACCCAACCGAGCCTGCACGTGCTCGTCCGGGTCATGCCGCCCCATCAGCAGCCCGACGAACCCCAGGGCCGCGGCATCGGCGACATCCCCTCGGCGGCCGAGGGCCAGCAGTGCGTCCAGGCAGCGGGCAGCCTCCTCGTATGCCGTGCGCACCCCGTCCACGCCCGTCACCGGACCGGCGACCCCCACCGTGGGAACAGCGCGTCCGACCGGCACGGTGCCGGTGCCACCCGTGCGCACCAGGCGCTGCCCGACCTCGAGGGGCTGCTCCTCCGGCAGCACCAGGACGAGGCGCTCCCCCACGTCGGCGCTGAGCCCGTTGTGGTTGGTCGCCAGGTCCACCACCCGCTGCCGGAGCTGGTGGTCGGCCCCGTCGAGGACGAGCACCGCATGCGGCTGGGCCAGGTCCGCACCCAGCAGGCTGGCTCGCGCGGTCAGCGAGCCCGCACCAGAGCTGCCGACGAGCAGGTCGACGAGCAGGTCTCCGCGACGCCGCGTCTGTGCCTCCGAGAGGCTGCGCTGGATGACCATGATCAGGGCCGCGGTCGTCGCGGCCCGCTCGAGGATCCGACGGGCGACGTCATCGACCTCGCTGCGGGTCAGCACTGCCGCCAGGGGCGTGCCGCCGGCAAAGACCGGTGCGATGCTGACGCCGCCCAGCACGTGGGTCCCGGTGTCCTGGAAGGCAGCCGTGACCAGCTCGAGCTCGTGCTCGGCCGGTGGCTCGTCGGGCGCGCTGGTGGCCAGGGTGGCACCTCGCGCGTCGATCACGTGGACCGGCTCCTGCAGCACCTGGTGCAACTCGTGGGCGAGGTCGTCCAGTGATCCGCCCTGCAGCACGACACCGGTGAGCCGCTCGTGGGCCACGCTGGCCAGCTGCACGCCCTCCACGTTGTGTCGCAGCAGGTCGCTGGTCTCCTTCAGGTCCGCCAGCGCTGCCTGCGTCTCCTTGATGCGGCGGGTGTTGTCCAGCGCGATGGCGGCGTGCCCTGCAAAGCTGCTCAGCAGGTCCACATCGGCCCGGCTGAACGGACGCACCTCGTGATTCGCGGCATACAGCACCCCGATCACCGTGCGCCCCAACAGAAGTGGGACACCGAGGATGGCCCGCAGCTCCTCGCTGCCCACCGCCGAGTCGATGGTCCTGGTGTGGTTGAACCGCTCGTCCGCGAAATAGTCCGGGGTCATATAGGGCCGCGCCGTCTGTGCGACCAGACCACCCAGCCCCTCGCCGAAACCGAGCCGGACCTGCCGGAACTCCTCACTGTGGATCCCCTCGGTGACCCGCATCGTGGTCGCCCCCTCGTCGTCGTCATTGAGCGAGAGATAGGAGACGTCGCAGGCCAGCAGCGTGCGGGCCCGGCGCACGATCGCCTCGAGGACGTCGTCGAGGTCCTTGAGCGCGGCCAGGTCGGCCACGGTGTCGAACAGGGCAGTCAGCTCGGCCTCACGGCGCCGGTCCTGCTCACGCAGCCCGCGGGCCCGCAGGGCGAGCGCGTGGGCCCGGTCGGCCGCGTCACCCTCGGTCTCCACTGTCGAGCGGCGCAACTCCTCATAGTCCGCGAGCGGCCGGTCATCGGCCAGCAGCGCGAGGAACTGCTCCGCCAGGCTCGGCTCAGGCACCGGTGTGCGCCTCCCAGACCAGGCCCGCAGCGACCAGGTCCTCCAGCGCCGTGCCCACCGACTTGAAGACGGTCACCTCATCATTGCCGGAGCGACCGGCGTGGGTCCCGTTGACCAGGTCGGTCAGGGTCGCGAGGACATCAGTTTCCTGCAGTATGCCGTCGCCCAGGGGGCCGGTCAGGTCGCCGGCCTCGTGGAGCGCCTCGCGCACGTCGACGAACAGGCTGGCCGAGGTGATCAGGGCCGCGTCGGCCTCGACCATCGCGGGAGTGAAGGCGCCGATCAGGTCCACGTGGGTGCCGGGCTGCACGTCCTGCGCCAGCACCAGCGGGCTGGTCGCGGAGGTGGCCGCGGTGATCACATCGGCGCTGCGCACGGCGGCACGCAGGTCGGGGGCCACCTCGGCGTTGACTCCCTCGTCGCGCAGACGAGAGACCAGTTCCGTTGCACCCGAGGGGGTTCGGCTCCAGACCCGGGTCAGGCCGACGTCCCGCACAGCGCGATAACAGGCGGGGATGGCCGCGGCAACGTTACCGGCGCCGATCAGCAGGTGCTCGCCCACCTCGCGGGGAGCCAGCAGGTCCGCGGCGAGCGCGCTGGCGGCGGCGGTCCGCCAGCGGGTGAGCTCGGTGCCGTCGAGCACGGCCACGGGTTGGCCGGTGGTGGCGCTGGAGAGGAGGTAGGAGCCAAACAGCCCGGGCAGTCCCTGCCCTCGGTTCTGCGGATAGTGACCGACCACCTTGACGCCGAGCCAGCGGCCGCGCTGCCACGCCGGCATCACCAGCAGCGTCGCCTCGAGCGCCTCATCGATCGGGTAGTGCTCGCGCTCCGGGACCACGGCGGCCTCCGGCTCGGCAAACGCTGCGCGCAGGGCCTCCACCAGCGCCCCTGGGTCGAGGATCCGGCGGACCGCCGCAGCGTCAAGAAACTCCACCACCCCACCTAACCACCCCCCACCCTTACGACCGAGCGCGTGGGGACCCGAGATCCCAACCCACCGAGCGCATGGGGACCCGAGATCCCAACCCACCGAGCGCATGGGGACCCGAGATCCCAACCCACCGAGCGCATGGTGGCGTGCCGTCGCGGCTGCAACTCTCGTCGCCGGTGCGCTCGGTGGCGAGCTGAATCAGGCGCCCACGCGCTCGGTGGCCAGCTGAATCAGGCGCCCACGCGCTCGGTGGCCACCTGAATCAGGCGCCCACGCGCTCGGTGGCCAGCTGAATCAGGCGCTCACGCGCTCGGTCGAGATGGTGGCCCGGGGGCTCTCAGGACAGGTCGCGCCGGCGGACGACGAGCACCGTGATCAGGGGCAGGGCCACGGCATACGCCAGCACGGTGACCAGGGACTGGGTGCCGCTCAGGGTGTCCAGGACACCCGGGGCTCCTTCCGAGCCACCCTCGACGCCGAGCGAGCCGACCAGGGACCCGGCGGCAGTGCCCGGCAGGATCAGGGTGAACGACTCGACCCAGCCCAGCAGACCGCCCACCCCACGCAGCAGGTTCTCCACGACCAGCGCCCACACCAGGCCGAGGCCGACCGCGAGCGCGGGGCTGCGGGCCAGGGTGCCGAGCAGATAGCCGAACAGTGCCCACATCAGCAGGACCAGGAAGGCGATGCCGACCCCCTGACCCAGGTCGAGTGCCGAGGGCAGCACCACGTCAACGCCCTCCACGAGGGCGAGCGAGGTCGAGATGCCCAGGGCGAGCGCTGCCGTGGCCAGGACTGTCACGGCGACCACGACGGTCAGGGACAGCAACGAGCCGAGCGTGACACTGGTGCGCGACGGACCCTGGGTGAAGATCGTCTTCCAGCTGCCCCAGCCATAGCCGCTGGAGGCCACCATTGCCCCCAGCACCATCATCAACGCACCGCCAAACATGGGGGTGCCGGAGGTGATCGTCGCGGGCACACTGGCCGGCAGCACCGAGCTGAGCAGCACGCCGCCCACCGCATCGTCGGTCGCGAAGCTGACGCTGCCGGTCGCATAGGCCACATAGTTGAAGACATAGCCGAAGAGCACCATCAGCAGCAGCCACGCCGCCCCGACCACCCAGACCGCCGGCCACTTGCGCACCCGCAGCAGGTCCGCCCGGGCACTGGCCACCATCGTCGTCATGACACCGTCTCCTTCTGGGCGACCGCGCCGCCCGTTGTCATCTCAAAGAACACGTCCTCCAGCGAGCGGTCGCCGTGCCGCACGGAGTGGACGTCAACGTCGTGCGCCACCAACTCACGGACCAGCGCGGGTGCCAGCTCCGGGGCCAGGGCCACCAGCAGCTCGCCATGCTCGACGACCACGTCCTCCGCAAACCGGCGGGCCACGCCGAGTGCCTCGCTCACCGGCTCGGCATGGACCCGCAACCGCGGTGTGCCGAGCAGCTCGGCCACCGTGGACTCGCGCAGCAGCCGCCCCTCGCTGATCACCCCGACGCGGTGGCAGATCTCCTGGACCTCCCCGAGCAGGTGGGAGGAGAGCAGCACCGTCTGACCACCTCGGGCCAGGTCGACCACCAGCGACCTCATGCTGGCCATGCCGGCCGGGTCCAGCCCGTTGGTCGGCTCGTCCAGCACGATCAGCTCGGGGTCGCCCAGCAGCGCGGCGGCCACGCCGAGGCGCTGCTTCATGCCCAGGGAGTAGGCCCGGAAGGCGTCCCCACCGCGCGCCGCGAGGTCGACCCGCTCCAGCGCCTCGTCCACCACCACCTCGGGGAGCTCTCGATAGCGCGCCAGGACGCGCAGGTTGTCCCGCCCGGACAGATAGGGCATGAACCCCGGCCCCTCCACGAGGGCTCCGATGCGCTCCATGACCGCGGGAGAGCCCGCAGCGCCGCCCAACACCGTGGCCGTGCCACTGGTCGGCCTGATCAGGCCGAGCAGCATCCGCAGGGTCGTGGTCTTGCCTGCTCCGTTGGGGCCGAGGAAGCCATAGACCTCGCCCCGTCGCACCGTCAGATCCACCCGATCGACGGCGAGCCGTGAGCCGTGCCTCTTGGTGAGGCCGGCCGTCTGCACAACGAGTTCGTTCATGGCTCCACACTCGCTCCGCACCCAGGGTGCGGTCGTCCGCCCGGGTGCGTGATCGGCATACGCAAGATGTCGTATGCCGTGTGCCCGGCTGAGCGGACGAGGCTCGGCCCGGGCGGGCCTAGAGTCGAGGGGACTGGCAGGACCCCCCTGCCCCGCACCAGACGAGGAGGACTCGGCCGCATGCGATTTCGCGCGAAGGACCTGGTGTGGGTCCTGCCTCTCGCGCTCTTTGCGGGGGTGGGCACGATCTTCTCCAGTGCCTTCCCGGAGGACAGTTGGCGTGAGACGAGATCACGCGAGGACGGGTTCGATGGCCCGTGGGGTGACGGGCCGTGGGGTGACGGGCAGCTCTCCGAGGCGCTCGACACGGGGGTGCTCGTGGCTGCGGCCATCGTGGTCCTGGCCGCCCTGGTGCAGCTGGCGGCACGCGCCCGGCCCGGGACCACGCTGCTGGTGACCGGTGCCCTGGTGGGCGGCTATCTCGCCCTCGGCTTCCACGACGGCCCGGTCTTCGTGGTCCTCGTGGTGAGCTCGTTCGTCGCCGCCTGCCACGCGCCACTGCGCACGTGGGGACGCTGTGTCGGCGTGACCCTCGTCGTGGTGCTGGGCGGCATGGTCGTGCGCGAGCTGGGTGACGCGGACGGTTTTGCGGTGTCGACCCTGTGGCAGGCCAGCGCGACCCTGGGTCTCACCCTGGCTGCGGGGCTGCTCGGCAGTCTGCTCCGCGGCCGGCGCCACGCGGCCCGCGAGCAGGCACAGCACGCCGCCACCGCGGAGCAGCTCCGGACAGCTCAGGAACTGCACGACGGTGTGGGGCACGGGCTGGCGGTGATCGCGATGCAGTCTGGCGTCGCCCTGCACGTGCTGGACCGCGACCCGGCAGCTGCCCGTGCCGCCCTGGAGGCGATCCGCGACACGAGCCGGGAGTCGCTGGGGTCGCTGCGGGTGGAGCTGTCCCGGATGGCCGGGCAGGAGGCCCCGCGCCGGCCCCGGCCGGGCCTGGCTGACCTGCCCGCGCTGGTGGCGCGCGTCGAGGGTGCTGGGGTGCGGGTGACGGTCCGCGATGACGTGTCCCACGAGGTCCCCGATGGCGTGCCCGAGGAGGTGGGTGCGGCGGTGTATGCCATCGCTCAGGAGGCGCTGACCAATGTGCTGCGGCACTCTCAGGCGCAGCACGTTGAGCTGACGCTGACCGTGGACGCGCAGACGCTTCGGCTGACCGTGCGGGATGACGGCACGGGTGGCGCGGTGCACCGTGAGGGCATGGGCCTGCCCGGGATGCACGATCGCGCGAGAGCTGTCGGAGGCACCCTGTCGGCCGGTCCTCGGTCGAGCGGTCCTCGGCCGGGCGGTCCTCGGCCGGGCGGCCCTCAGGCGACGGGCCGTCAGTCGGCTAGCGGCTTCGAGGTGTCCGCCGACCTGCCACTGGAGGGCTCATGATCCAGGTTGCGCTCATCGACGACCAGGCGCTGGTGCGGGTCGGGCTGTCCACGCTGATCGGCTCCGAGGACGGGCTCGAGGTGGTGGGCGAGGCCGCGGACGGCCGCAGCGGCCTGGCCCTGATCCGGCGCACCCGACCCGACGTCGTGCTCTGCGACATCCGGATGCCGGTCCTGGACGGGCTGGGGCTGCTCGAGCAGGTCTCGGCCGACGCCGCGCTGGCGGACGTGCGCGTGGTGATGCTGACGACCTTCGAGCTCGATGAGTATGTCTTCGAGGCGCTGCGCCTCGGGGCCAGCGGCTTCCTGCTCAAGGATGCCGAGCCCACGGCGCTGCTGGAGGCAGTGCGAGTCGTCGCTGACGGTGGCTCGCTGCTGGCACCGTCGGTGACGCGCCGGGTGATCGAGCACTTCGGGCAGACCGCGCGGTCCACGCGGGTGCATCCCGAGCTGCACCGGCTCACCGAGCGGGAGCGCGAGATGGTCGCCTGGGTCGGCACCGGACAGTCCAACCAGGAGATCGCCGCGCAACAGTTCCTCAGCCCGGACACGGTCCGCACCCATGTCTCCCGGGCCATGGTCAAGCTGCACGCCCGCGATCGGGCCCAACTGGTCGTCTTCGCCCTCGAGTCCGGACTGCGACCCGACACGCGCGACTGACGGCCCCCAGCGCCACGGGCTGCGGCTCAGAACCGAAAGCGCGTGCAGTCCTTCGGGAAGTCGAACCAGGCCATCGCCCGCCGCGGCGTGATGACCCGCAACCCACCGCCGTCCTGACCCGACCACGAGTCAGGTCCCGGCGAGTACCCGCTGTCCGCATACTTCCCGAACGCCTCGGACAGCCGTGCCCCGAGTCCGTCGGCAGCGGCGTGCGTCGCGACCGAGTCACCCTCGATGATGATCACCTCGGTGCCGCTCTCCAGGGTCAGCGTGACCGCCGGGTTCACCTCGACGTTGCGGGTGTGCCGGGTGGTCGGGGCGCCGTCATACCAGAAGCGCCCATCGAGCCACACGCCCCAGCGGGGCACCGAGTGTGGGGTGCCATCGGGACGGACGCTGCTGATCCAGTAGTGCTTCGACTGCACGAGCCGGGGCTCCACGTCGGTCCAGGCGAGCTGACCCTCCGCGCTCTCCGGGATGCCATAACCGTCGGGAAACCGTGGCCGGTCTGCCTGGGGGGCTGCTGTTGTGGGGTCCATGCTCGCGACCGTAGCCCCAGCGGCCGACACCAGCATGGCGCGCTCGGTCGTCCAGTCTGGTGTGCGTGCCCGCGCATCCGTCGAGTGTTGCCACCACCACCAGGTCGGCCCGGTGCTTGTCCGACGGACCTCTCGGTTGGCCGGGAATCGTCTCCGAGCAGCGTCCACAGCGATCAGCTCACTGTCCTCCCAATCCTCGGGCTTGAGACGCCGTCCTGTTGAGGGTGCGGCACCTTCAGCATCCGTGGCCAGGAGCGCCAGTTCGAACCCCGTCCCCTCAAGGGCCTCGAGGATCCTGCCGAGTTGGAGGTTCGCGGCTGCGGCCTCAAGACGGTGCTGGTGCGTCTTACTCCAACCCCGCATCTGCGCATACGCCCGTTGGCTGGCACCTGCGGCATTGCGAGTTGCCCGCATAGCGAGGCCGATCGACTGGGCGACGGTCAGCGCAACGCGCGCTTCGATCAGTTCCGCGGCAAGGGTCGGGAACAGGCGGCCCGTGCCGCGCACCACCTGTGGCCGTTCCATGCTCGACAGTGTCCCGCAGAGCTGCGGACCGCCGAGAGCTCCTGTGGATAACTTCGGGAGTCATCTCCAGCGGTGCCCTAGCTGCTGCGATCCCCTTCGGTGTGTCGGGCCGAGAGTGCTGAGCACGCAGTGACGTGAGCCTATTGACTGCCCCGAGATACGGACCACGGCACGCGGTCGCCATGTTCTCCTGCTCGGGGCCTCACGCTGCCGTTCTCCTGCTCGGCAGCAAGGCCCACACTGCGGTCCGCATTGCGGGGCAGCCAATATGTCGGGGGCACCCCAGAAGCCACACCCAGGCGTCCGGCCCTGGGCGATCCCGAGACGATGTCTGCCAGCCCCTACGTCAGCCGTCACGCCCCAGCAGGTCGAACCGCTGGATGGTCTCCTCGCGGTCTGGGCCGACCCCGATCGCGGACACGCGCGCACCGATCAGCTCCTCCAGGCGGAGCACGTAGTTGCGGGCGTTCTCCGGCAGTTCCTCAAAGGTGCGGCACTGGCTGATGTCCTCCCACCAGCCCGGCAGCTCCTCATAGATCGGCTTGGCGTGGTGGAAGTCGGACTGGTTGACCGGCATCGAGTCGTGCCGGGTGCCCTGCACGTCGTAGGCAACGCAGACCGGCACCTTCTCCAGCCCGGTGAGGACGTCGAGCTTGGTGATCACGAAGTCGGTGACGCCGTTGATCCGCTGGGCATAACGGCCCATCACTGCATCGACCCAACCGCAACGGCGGGGTCGCCCCGTGGTCGTGCCGTACTCCGCGCCGGTCTTGCGCAGGAACTCACCCATGTCGTCGTGCAGCTCGGTCGGGAACGGCCCCTCGCCCACCCGGCTGGTGTAGGCCTTGAGGATGCCGATCACCGAGTCGATGCGCGTCGGTGCGACACCCGAGCCGGTGCAGGCTCCGCCCGCGGTCGCGTTGGAGGAGGTCACGAACGGATAGGTGCCGTGGTCGACGTCGAGCAGGGTGGCCTGCCCGGCCTCGAAGAGCACGGTCTGGTCTGCGTCGAGCGCCTCGTTGAGGACCAGGGCCGTGTCAGAGACCATCGGGCGGATCCGCTCGGCGTGCCGGAGCAACTCCTCCATGACCTCGTCGACCTCGATGGCGCGACGGTTATAGATCTTCAGCAGTAGCTGGTTCTTGGTGTCCAGCGCCGCAGTGACCTTCTGACGCAGGATCGACTCGTCATACAGATCCTGCATCCGGATCCCGACGCGGCTCATCTTGTCCGCATAGGTCGGGCCGATGCCGCGCCCGGTCGTGCCGAGCTTGCGACTGCCCAGGAACCGCTCGGTCACCTTGTCCAGGGTGCGGTTGTAGGGCGGGATGACGTGGGCGTTCGCACTGATGGCGAGTTTGGAGGTGTCGACGCCGCGAGCCTCGAGGCCATCCAGTTCCTCGATGAGCACGCTCAGGTCCACGACGACACCGTTGGCGATCACGGGGACACAGCCGGGGCTGAGGATGCCGGAGGGCAGCAGGTGCAGGGCATATTTCTGGTCGCCGATGACGACCGTGTGACCGGCGTTGTTTCCGCCGTTGAATTTCACGACGTAGTCGACGCTGCTGCCCAGCAGGTCCGTCGCCTTACCCTTGCCCTCGTCGCCCCATTGGGCTCCTACCAGGACCACTGCCGGCATACTGCCCACCTCGCTGTCAGGGAAACTCTCGGGGGTCAGGCTATCGGTCGGTCACCGACAAGGTGGCCGACACCCACCCCCAGCCGTATGCCGAGGGTCGACCGACCCGACAAACTTGGGTCCGAGTGCCAACCAGTTGGCGCCCGGAGAGCGTTGAAGGGATAGGAGGTGCTCGATGTCCGACCCGGATCAGTCCTACGCCGACTATGTCAGGGCGCGCCAGGCGGCGCTGCTCCGCTCGGCGGCGCTGATCACGGGTGACCCCCACCGGGCACAGGACCTCCTGCAGGATGCGCTGATCAAACTGGCCACACGTTGGGAGCGGGTCAGTCAGGGCAGTCCGGACGCCTATGTCCGGCGGGTGATGTATCGAGACAACATCTCCGCGTGGCGCAGGCACGGACGTGAGGTGCCGGTTGGCGACGTGGCCGAGGGAGCACGACCGGTCGGGGCCAACGACCCGGTCGATCCCTCGGCGCGCGTCACCGGACTGGATGTGCGGCGGGGTCTGCTGGAGCTCACCGACAAGCAACGCACCGTGTTGGTGCTGCGCTATTACGACGACCTGTCCGAGACACAGATCGCCGACACCCTCGGCGTCAGCCGGGGCACGGTCAAGAGTCAGGCGCACGCGGCACTGGGCCGGTTGCGGCAGCTGCTCCCGCAGGCTGCCGATGCACTCGTCGGGACGGAGGAAGCGCGATGAGCGATGAGGAGATCCGAGATCTGCTCGACCTCGGGGCTGCGGACTATGAGTTCGGCCCCCCGATCGAGGCGGACGAGACCTGGGCGGCCGGGCGCCGCTCGCACACCAGGCGCTCCTGGGGCGTCGGTCTGGGCGCTGTGGCCGCTGCTGCTGCCGTGGTCGGCGTCGTCTGGACCCAGGGTCTGGGCGGTGGCGAGGACACTCCACCTCCACCACAGCCGGCTGATGGGACGCTGACCGGGCCGGTCCCAACGTTGACCGACACCGGCGCAGAACCCCGGGGCGAGCCGTTCTTCGCACAGTTCGAAAAGGCCGGCAACGAGGCTCCCGCCCAGCTGAGCGGCGCGTCTGAGCCCGCGACGCTGGCGGACCTGCAGGGCACCTGGATCGGACCCGAAGGCGAGGAGTTCACCTTCGACGGGGAGCAGCTGAACGCCGTGAGTTCTGCCTGTCACAGCAACGCCGGGACCGTCGAACTGACGCCAGAGGGACGGCTGCGCCCCGTGAGCTCGTGGGATGCCACCGTCGCCAACGGCAACTGCCCACAGGAGGCGGCGATGCCGCCCTGGGGGCCGGCACTGCACCAGGGGCCGTTCGTGAGCCTGGACGACGAGACACTGATGATCAGCGGTCTCGACGGCACCACCGCCGAGCCGCGGGTGCAGGTCGCGCTGACGCTCGGGCAGGTCGATGAGACGGGGTTCAACTGGGCTGACGTGCCATCCGCCACCGGCGTCACGCCGATCACGCTGGGCCACGACTTCGCGCTGTCGCTCTCTGGAGATGACGACGAGACTCTGGGCAGCATCAACCTGGTCCGGCTCGAGGAGATTCCGGGGATCGCCGCGGCCGCCCAGGACCCTGAGATCGAGGTCATCGGCTCTCCCGGCACCTGCCCCCAGGTCATGGAGAGCTCACTGCGAACCGACGACGTGCTCCTCGCGGGGCCGCCCAGGCCGATGCCGGCGTGCGCCGACGGGAGCGCCGCCTTCCTACCGCCCTCCGAGCCACCGCCTGCCGCCGTCGCCCTGCTGCGCAGCGGGCCGACCATCAGCCTCGACGACGACACTCTAGTGATCAGCGGGACGATCCCGGAGTCGCTCGTGGACCAGGCAACGCCCCCGTCCGACGCCACCGCCCCAACCAGCGAACCACCGAACGAAGAGGGCGCCGAAGACCCGCCGGTCAGTGGCGATCTGCCCGAGTCGAGCGGCCCGTCCGTCCTGGTGGTGATGTCCGAGGGGGCCTGGGAGCCCACGGGTGAGTTGACCCCGCTGACCGACAGGCAGGCCGTCGACCAGCGCTGGCTGCCGGTGACGACGGACAGCGAGCCACCGGAGGTGGGGCTTGATCCCTCCGGTGACCGTGGCCTGAGTTTCGACGGAACCACCTGGCGGATCCGTGACTGCGGCATCGACATCTCCATGGACGGTGCGATCGAGAACGGCCGGTTGCTGACCCGTGGCGAGCCTGTGGTCGTGCCCGACCCGGACCCCGGTGCCGCCTGCACATTCCCGTTGACGGCTGACGACTGGGTCGGCATCCTGACCGGTGAGCCGATGCTGAGCACCGACAGCGAGATCCTAGTGATCGAGGGGACGGTCGAGGACTCCTTCCAGGTCCCGGTGGGGATGGCGCTGCTGCCCGCCGGGGTGACTGACCCAACAGTGGGACCCGTGACGACCGTGACGCCAGAGGACCTGGCGGCCGGACTGACCGAGGCCCCCGCGGATGACATCGGGGTCTCCGACGTGCGCGATCCGCAGCCGGAGCACGCCACGACGCTCTCCATGCAAGACCATGTGGTCACCGTCGACGTCGGATGTGACGAGCCGCTGCGCGGACCGGCGTGGTTCACGCACGTGGGCCCGGAGGAGTTCAACTGGCAGCTCGTCGCGGCGCTAGGCAATGACCCGGACTGCGCTGGCCCCGCGGCCGCGGACGCCCAGTTGTGGCGGCAGATGCTGGCTGAGGGAGTGTTCCTGCACCACTCCGGTGACTACGTCATCCTCGACTCGATGGCCGAGCCGCCCGCCGACCGGTAGGTAGTTAAGCGCAGCGGCGGCGGCTCCTCACTCCAGCAGCCCCCGGCGGCTGACTGCGAGACCGAGCTGAAAGCGGGTCTCGACCCCGTGCTCGTCCATCATCGCGGACACCCGGCGGCGCACGGTGCGCAGACCCAGGCCAAGGTGCCGGGCGATGGCCTCATCCTTGAAGCCCAGCGCCAGCAATTCCAGCAGCCGCAGATCAGCCTTGGCGGCACCACCGTCGTGGACCGGGTCGGCCCGCCGCCAGAGCTCCTCGAACAACGCACCAAACATCCGCTGCATGTTGGGCGCACGCACCAGGAGCATGTCGGGGGCCTGGACGACCGGCTCCTCGTCGTCAGACAACAGCACGCCACTGTCGCCAAAGACCAGGAAGTCCAGCGGCACATCCTCGAGATAGCGCTGGCGCTCCCCCGCCTCGGCGCGTGTCTCGGCCAGCCGGCGCCAATCCGGGTCGGCCAACACCGACAGCGGGAAGACTGATCGCTGCTGGCGACCACTGGCCATCACCTGAGCACGGAGTCGCTTGACTGACTCAAGGTGCCCCGGCCCTCCGGCCAGTGTCGACGTCACTTGCAGGAGCGGTCCGTCGGAGGCGCGGATCAGCCGCTCGATCACCGCCGACACCTCGGCGGCTGGGATGCGCTCCCACGGCGACACCGGCGGCCCCGACTCCTGCATGCCTTGGCGGAAGTCTGCCTCGTAGGTCTCGATCGCGAGGCGCACATCGATCAAACCCTGCCGACGCTCGGTGAGCTCGGCCTCCTCATCATCGAGGAGCCGCCCGAGGGCCTGACGTGGGTCATCGGCGCTGATCGCCGACCCCTCCCCCAGGTGGATCAGACGCAGACGCTCCAACTCGGCCAGTTGGCGAGCAGCCTTGGACAGGGTCCACCCCAGCTCCCCCGCATGTTCCTCGATCGTGGCGGGTCCACGGCGCAGGATGTGCCGATAGAGCACCTGCGTCTGAGCCGTCAACTGCAGTGCCGAAAGTTTACGGTTCACGTATGGCAGGTTAAGGCCACTGGCAGTGAAATGCCAGGATTGCGGCAAACCGTGAGGCAGTATCTATACCCGTCGGACACACCGTACGGGGACGCGAGGTCTGACATAGGGGGATGCGGCCGGGGCCGCCGTCTTCGGACGGAGGCCGCCGGCCGCCTCTATTCACACAGTCAGAGACCGAGCTCGCGATCTGCCTCGGCGGACGAGTCGCGCAGGAAATCTGCGCAGCGACGCTGCTCGTCGGTCTCGCCGATCCGGCCCGCCGCCTTCGACAGGGCCGCGAGCGCCCGCAGGAAACCACGGTTGGGCGCATGACTCCAGGGCACCGGGCCCTGGCCCTTCCAGCCAGCTCGCCGCAGGGCGTCCAGCCCACGGTGATAGCCGGTGCGCGCAAACGCATAGGCCTCCAGGTCATCGCCCTCAGACAGAGCGTGTTCGGCCAGCTCGGCCCAGGCCAGGCTCGAGGTCGGTTGCCCAGCCGCGACCTCGCGCGGGTCCACACCCTGCTCGAGCCGGGCCGCGGCACCATCCTCGGGGAGCAGCGTCTCGGGGATCCCCATCAGGTTGCCCCCGCCCATGACGGCCCCGCTGCCGAGGCTCACTTGCTTGTCCCGGCCGAGCGCAGGTTCTTGCAGGCCTCGACGACGCGCGCGGTCATGCTGGCCTCGGCCTCCTTGCCCCAGGTGCGCGGGTCATACATCTTCTTGTTGCCGACCTCGCCGTCCACCTTGAGCACGCCGTCATAGTTGCCGAGCATGAAGCCAGCGACCGGGCGGGTGAACGCATACTGCGTGTCGGTGTCGACGTTCATCTTCACGACGCCGTAGTCGACCGCGTCGGAGATCTCCTGGGCGGACGATCCCGAGCCGCCGTGGAAGACCAGGTCAAACGGCAGAGCGCCCTCCTCCAGCCCCAGCTCCTTGGCAGCTGCGGCCTGCGCGACCTTGAGGATCTCTGGGCGCAGCTTGACGTTGCCCGGCTTGTAGACGCCGTGCACGTTGCCGAAGGTCAGGGCGGTCAGGTAGCGGCCCTCCTCGCGAGAGCCCAGCGCCTTGATGGTGGCAATCGCGTCGTTGGGGGTGGTGTAGAGCTTTTCGTTGATCTCGTGGGCGACGCCGTCCTCCTCGCCGCCGACGACGCCAATCTCGACCTCGAGGATGATGCGCGCCTGCTGGCACAGGTCGAACAGCTCCACGGCGACCTGCAGGTTCTCGTCCAGGTCGATCGCCGACCCGTCCCACATGTGCGACTGGAAGTAGGGCAGCCCGCCCTGCTTGACCCGCTCGAGCGACGCCGCGATCAGCGGGCGCACGAAGCCGTCCAGCTTGTCCTTGGGGCAGTGGTCGGTGTGCAGCGCGATGTTGACGTCATACTTCTTGGCGACCTCGGCGGCGAACGCCGCGAAGGCCAGCGAGCCGGTCACCATGTCCTTCACACCCTGGCCGGAGAAATACTCCGCGCCACCGGTCGAGACCTGGATGATGCCGTCGCTGCCCGCGTCGGCGAAGCCCTTGATGGCGGCGTTGAGGGTCTGGCTCGAGGTGACGTTGATGGCCGGGTAGGCGAAGTTCTCAGCCTGGGCCCGGTCGATCATGTCGGCGTAGACCTCAGGGGTCGCGATGGGCATGGGTCCTCCTCGGTGAGGCGTTCGTGAGCGGTCCTTGTCACCCATCGTTCCACACGGAGTATGCCGTGGGGCAGGGTGATCTGTCCGTCACCGCAGGGCCCGGTGCCCGGGCGGACTCAGGCGTGCTGGAGCGCCCAGTGATACATGACGATCGCGGCCGCCGCACCGGCATTGATGGAGCGCGTCGAGCCGTGCTGGGAGATCTCCAACAGCGCCGAGCACCCCGCCACCGCCTCCGGGCTCAGACCCGGCCCCTCCTGCCCGAACAACAGCACGCAGCGCTCCGGCAGCGCATAGCCCTCGATCGGCACCGCCCCCGCCACATTGTCCAAACCGATCACCGGGATGCCCCGGCCTCCGCCCACGCCGGAGTCCTGCTGGGCCGCCCAATCGAGCAGGTCCTGCACGTCGGGGTGGTGGTGCTCGTGCTGATAGCGGTCGGTCACCATGGCGCCGCGCCGGTTCCACCGGCGCTTCCCGACGATGTGGAAGGCCGCGGCGTTGAAGGCGTTGGCGGTGCGGATCACCGAGCCGATGTTGAAGTCGTGGCCCCAGTTCTCGACGGCCACGTGGAAGCCGTGCCGTCGGGTGTCCAGGTCGGCCACGATCGCCTCGTGCCGCCAGTAGCGATAGTCGTCAACGACATTGCGGCGGTCGCCCTCGCGCAGTAGGTCTGGATCCAGGTGGGCGGGCAACTCCCCGTCGGCCCCCTGTGGCCACGGACCGTCCCAGGGACCGAGGCCGACCTTTTCGGTGGTGTCGACGTGGGAGCTGTCTGGGTCAGGCACTCGAACCCTTGGCGCCGGCGTTCTCGCGGACGCGGTGCACGACCCACCAGGCCACCAGGACCACCACGACGACGATGACCACCTTCTGGAACCCGTCGGCATACGGCTCGACGCTCTCCCAGTTCTCCCCGAGGTAATAACCAGCCAGCACAAAGATCGAGTTCCAGATCAGGCTGCCGGCCAGGGTCAGGCCGCCGAAGATCAGTGGGGGCATCCGTTCGATCCCGGCCGGGATCGAGATGAGACTGCGAAAGATCGGGATCATCCGACCAAAGAAGACCGTCTTCTTGCCGTGCTTGCTAAACCAGGCCTCGGTCTTGTCCAGATCGCTGATCTTGACAAGCGGCAGACGGTCCCAGATGGCGCGCAGGCGGTCGCGCCCCAGCAACACGCCCAGGAAGTAGAGCGCGTAGGCACCGACGACAGACCCAACGGTGGTCCAGATGATCGCCTCGGCGAGGGTGAACGAGCCCTGGCTGGCCGTGAACCCGGCCAGCGGCAGGATCACCTCACTCGGGATCGGCGGGAACAGGTTCTCGGCAGCAATCGCCAGGCCAGCGCCCGGGCCACCGAGAGTCTCCATCAGGTTGACTGCCCAGCCCGCGACACCCGTCAGCTCCGCCTCGCCGCTCATCTGTCTCCTCTGTCTCCTTGCCCGGGGAGTCCCCCTGTCGACCGGTCGCGCCATTGTCGCAGTCCTGGCCGTGTCTGCCGGTCAGGTGACTGTGCTTCGCGCCCGGCCGTGCCGATCACGTGGAGACCTCGGCCTGTTCGCACTACGGTGAGACACAGGGTGCGGGGGTCTGACCGCCGCGCCCGGCCACAGCGACGGCGACCGCCGTTGCAGGTCTCGACTGACGAGGACGGTGTGACCATGGATTGGAAATGGGTCTGGCTTGTGCTCCTGCTGCTGGTGATTGCCGCCGCAGTCTGGCTGCTGCTGCGTCGCCCGGGAGGCACAAACGAGGTTTCGGGGACATCCGACCCAGAGCTTCGTCCACACACCAACACCGACACGGCCCCGCCGGCCCAGGCTGGGGGTTACGCCGCAGGCTCAGAGAGTGCAGCGGGACCAGGCGCACCAGCCCAGGATCAGCAGGCGGCGGCCCCCTACGACCAGGCTGGCTCGGCACCTTTCGACCAGCAGGCGGGTGCCCAGCCTGCGCAGGACGCTGGCTACCAGCAGCACGCCGGTGATGCGCAGGACGCCGGCACTCAGCCCGGCGCCGGATATCCCGAGGCGGGTCAGACCGACTACATCGCAGAGGGCACTGCAGACGCACCTGCCTCCGACGGCGGTCGCTCGAGTGACTACGCCTACACCGACACCCAGCCGGCAGCCGAGGTCAGCGACTACTCGCAGGAGGCGACGTATACCGACACCGCCACCGGCGAGGTCGGACAGGCAGACACGGTTGCGCAGGGCGAGGCGCCGGCCGACACCACCTACGGTCAGGCTCCCGCGGGCGACGCCTACGGTCAGGCTCCCGCAGGTGACGCCTACGGTCAGGCCCCCGTCGAGGACACCGCGTATGCCGCTGAGCCCACCGATCCGGTGACGCAGGGCGCCGAGGCCACCGACCCGGCCACGGGCTACGCCTACACGGACACGGCGCCAGCAGCCGAGGCTGGTGACTACTCCCAGGAGGCGACCTACACCGACACCGCCACCGGCGAGGTTGCCCAGGCGGACACTGTCCCCGCGGAGACAGACTCCGTTGACCCGACCTACGGGCAGGCTGCTCCGGCCGACGGCACCTACACCGAGGCACCGGCCGACGGCACCTACACCGAGGCACCCGCCGACGGCACCTACACCGAGGCCCCCTACACCGAGGCCCCCGCGACGGATGACGGTTCCGGCGTCTCCGGTGGTGCGGTTGCCGCTGGCGCCGGCGCTGCTGCCGCCGGGGCCGGGGCAACGGCCTGGGCCACCTCGCGCGATGACGACGCGGCACAGACCGCCGAGGGTGCTCCTGCCGGAGACACCAACTGGGGCCAGGGCGAGCCGGTGCAGACCTCGGCAGACTTCGGGGCCGACGAGAGCGGCGCTGCGGCCACCGAGGCTGGCTATGCCGAGCCCCGCACGGACGCCGTGTATGCGGAGACCACGGACACGACCTACGCCGAGGAGCCCGTCGTCGACACTGGCGCGCCCCCCGCTGGGACGACCTACGGCCAGGACGCCCCGGCCTCCGGTGCCGCCCCGGAGGCTTCGCCAGGTGCCACTGCGGACACCGGCGACTACGGCTATGACGAGGCCCGGGCCGGCGCCGCCGCTGGCAGCTATGCCCAGGGCCCGTTCGGCACCGGATCGGCCGAGCCTGGTGAGGACGGCTCCGGCCCGACCGGGTGGTCCATCAAGGGCAATGCGGGATCGATGCTCTTCCACACGCCCGAGTCACCCTCCTACGAGGCAGCTCGCGCCGAGGTGTGGTTCGAGACCGAGGAGGCAGCCAAGGCCGCTGGCTTCGCACACTGGGACCGCAAGCAACGCTGATCAGGCATCGCAGAACTGTGCCCCCGGCTCTGTTGAGCCGGGGGCACAGTTCTGTCCAGATGCAGACACCATCCGGCAACGTGACATTGGTGCGCCGCACGACACCAATGGGTCGACTGGTGCACCTCACGACACCAATGGGTCGGCTGGTGCGCCTCACGACACCAATGTCACGTCCCCCTGGACAGACCCGACACCGCGCTCAGCTGAGCCCGAGGTCACCCATCGAGTAGGCCGCGCGATAGTCCAGACCCTGCTCGCGGACCTTCTCCTCCGCACCGCTGGCCCGGTCGGCGATGACAGCCACGGCGACCACCTCGGCGCCGGCCTCGCGGCAGGCCTCGACAGCCGTCAGCGGCGATCCGCCGGTCGTGGAGGTGTCCTCGACGACCAGCACGCGACGGCCCACGATCGAGGGTCCCTCGACGCGCTGCTGCAGGCCGTGGGCCTTCTCGGCCTTGCGCACCACGAAGGCGTCCAGCCGCCCACCGGAGGCGGCCCGGGCGTGCAGCATGGCGGTCGCCACGGGGTCTGCACCCATCGTCAGGCCGCCCACGGCGTCAAACTCCAGGTCTGCCACGAGGTCGTTCATCACCTGGCCGACGAGCGGCGCGGCCTGCCCGTCGAGCGTGATCCGGCGCAGGTCGACGTAGTAGTCGGCCTCCTTGCCAGAGCTCAGGGTCACTTTGCCGTGCACGATGGCCTGGGTGCGGATCAGGTCGAGGAGGGTGGCGCGCGAGTCAGTCACGACATCGCACCCTACCGGCGGCGCGTGCTCACCTAGGGTGACCCTCATGGGAACTGCACTCGTCACCGGCGCCTCCGCCGGGCTCGGCCGCGCCTTCGCCGTTGAGCTCGCCAGCCGCGGCCACGACCTGGTCCTGGTCGCCCGGGACCACACGCGCCTGGAGGAGCTGGCTGAGGAGCTGCAGACGACGTATGCCGTCAGCACCGAGACCCTGTCAGCTGACCTGGCCGATCGGGACCAGGCCGAGCAGGTCGCCGACCGGTTGCGTGATGCCTCCCGTCCCGTCGACCTGTTGATCAACAACGCCGGGTTCGGCCTCCGGGGAAGCTTTACCAAGGGGGACCTGGCCGATGAGGAGCGGGCCCTGGACGTGATGGTGCGCGCTGTGCTCGTGCTCAGTCACGCGGCGGCCGGGGCGATGCGCGCCCGGGGCCGCGGCGGCATCCTCAATGTCTCCTCGGTGGCAGGCTTTGCGGTGATGGGCAGCTATTCGGCGATCAAGTCCTGGGTCACCGTCTTCACGGAGGCGCTGTCGGTCGAGCTGGCCGGCACGGGGGTCCAGGCCACCGCAGTCTGCCCGGGATTCGTGCACACCGAGTTCCACGACCGGGCGCGGATGAACATGTCGGCCCTCCCCGATGCGCTGTGGCTCGATGTCGACCAGGTGGTCACCGGGGCACTGCGCGACCTCGATGCCGGCCGCACCGTCTCGGTGCCGTCGGCCACCTACAAGGCCGTCACCGCCGGCATCCGGTTGGCCCCGCGCGCCCTGGTGCGGGGGATCTCCAGCAGCCTGGCCCAACGCCGTCGCACTGCTGGCCGACCGTCTGCCTAGGGTGGAGGCATGGTTGCTCCCTCCACCGCCCAGCTCCTCTCCGCCCTGCTCGAGGCCCGCGGCTGGAGTGCCTTCCACATCGACGCGCGGGGGCGGGTCCTGGCGGGACACGACGAGCTGGACCCCGCGGCCATCAGCTTCCTGCACACGCACCTGGCGAGGGGCTGAACGTGCGCATCGCCACCTGGAACGTCAACAGCATCCGCGCCCGCGTCGACCGGGTCATCGCCTTCCTCGAGCGGCACGACGTCGACGTGCTCGCGATCCAGGAGACCAAGTGTCGGGACGACCAGTTCCCGCACCTGCCCTTTGAGGCCGCAGGTTATGAGGTCGCCCATGTCGGGCTGAACCAGTGGAACGGCGTGGCCATCGCCTCGCGTGTCGGCCTGCAGGACACCGAGATCGGCTTCGACGGCATGCCCGGCTGGGGCGATCCCGTCGGGGCAGAGGCCCGAGCGATCTCCGCAGTGGTCGGCGGGGTGCGCGTCGCCTCGCTCTATGTGCCCAACGGCCGGTCCCTGGACGACCCGCACATGGCCTACAAGTTGGACTGGCTGGGGCGACTCGCGGAGTATGCCGGGGGCCGGCTGTCCACAGCCCCCGACGAGCCGGTGGTCCTGATGGGCGACTGGAACATCGCTCCCGAGGACGAGGACGTCTGGTCAATGGCGTTCTACGAGAACAAGACCCACGTCTCCGAGCCGGAGCGAGCGGCCTTCCGGGCCGTCCTGGACGCCGGCTTCAGCGACGTCACCCGAGCCCACACACCGGGACCAGGCACCTACACCTACTGGGACTACACCCGGCTGAGCTTCCCCAAACGGCAGGGCATGCGCATCGACTTCGCGCTCGGTTCGCCGACGTTCGCTGCCCGCGTGACCGACGCGTTCATCGACCGCGACGAGCGCAAGGGCAAGGGCGCCTCCGACCACGCCCCAGTCATCGTGGACCTCGCTGACTGAGCGGTCTGCGGGCGACAGTCCTGCGGGCGACACGGGGTCAAAGTGACCCCGGGGTAACCGCCTGCGGGCCCCTTGCTAGGGTGTCCGTTCCTGCTGGTGGCGGGACCGCGACCCAGGGGTGGTCGCCGACAGATCCTGTGTCTGACAAACCTTTCGGGACAGCAGTGCCGCGTCCGAGAGCGCCTCTTGCTGCCAAGGACGCCCGTGACCGCCCACGTTGGGAGACTGACTCATGCCTGTCCGCCGCACACACCGCATCGCCGCCCTCGGCCTGTCCGCAAGCCTGCTGTTGGCCGGCTGCGGGGGATCTGACGAGGAGGCAGTCATCGAGGACGCGGCTGCCGAAATCGACGAGCAGCTGGACGAGTCCGCCGAGGAGAGCAGCGCGGACGTTGAGCCCGAGGCCGAGGCGGCCTCCGACGACACGGAGGACAGCGCGGGCCACACTGAGGAGGCCGACGAGATCCAGCAGCTGCCCAGCGGGGCGGCCAGCAAGGTGGGGTCGGTGCCGGACGTGCCCTGGACCGAGATTGAGGAGTCGCCTGAGACGGTCCTGGAGGCGCCCGGGGTCCGGCTGCGCGTGACCCAGACCGCTCAGGTCGACGAGCTCTCCGCCGAGATCGCCGCGGAGGTCGCCATGGCCTACGGGCAGCGGCCAGCCCGCCCAGCCGACGGCGAGACATTCCTGATCGCCACGCTCACCATCGAGGACGCCGGCTGGGCCCATGCCGAGGCCGAGAGCGAGGGCGAGTTCCGGGTCGCCGGCAACCCCGTGCCCAACACCGTGCTCAGGGGCGGGTCCGGGGAGCGTCAGCAGACGACCTATGTCGTGTCCGTGCCAGAAGGGGCCTCCCCGGAGGACGCAGTCGCCGAGCTCGTCACCGACGACGTGGTGCAACAGATCAGCCTGATCGACGGCACACGGGTCAACTCCGATGTGGAGCACATCTACCAGGCCGGCACTGAGGTCACCGTCGATGGCGAGGGCTACAGCCAGGTCTTCGACTCCTGGGCCTCCGGGACGCATGAGATCAACGGTCAGGTCACCGGCGCAGTGATCAGCCCCTACGTCGAGGGGTGGGCCCGACCCGGTCAGGTCTTCCTCGGCGTGGACATCGACGCCCGCGACGACACCGGCGTCGACGACGACATCACGACCATCCAGCTCGAACTGGCCGACGGCAGCACTCTCACCCCGGAGAATGACTTCTCCAGCCTGATAAACCGGTTCGACGAGACCGCCTGGTTCCAGGTCCCGGCAGACTCCGAGCAGATCACGCTGCACCTCAACCCCATGGGCAAGGCCGGCACGAAGGAGATCGACTTCGAGTCGCCGATCGAGGTCACTCTCACGATCGAGGGCGGGCCCACGGACGGGGCGGACTCCGGCGACCAGGTCACGGCGACCGAGGGCCCGGGCACCACGGACGAGACCACCGCGACGCAGGAGCCCGGCTCCACCGACTGAGGGCGGAGGCCTCACGCCGTCAGGCCAGCGCCGCGTCCAGCCGCGCCAGCAGGGTGTCGGCACGCTCGGCATACTCTGGGTCGGCCCCCTGCTCGGCCCGGCGGCGGAAGTGCAGGGCGAGGAAGAACACCTCGTTGACCAGCCAGCACCTGCCGCGGGCGGCCAACGAGGCAGGTTCACCCTGCCCGCCGGCGGCGACATAGGCGTGCAGATAGCGCTCGATCCGCTCGGGACCGAGCCGCAGATACCACGGGTCGAGCCACACGTCGCCGCCGATAAACGCCAGGTCGCGCGCCGGATCGCCGATGCTCGACCACTCCCAGTCGACATAGCGGGGTTGCCCACCAGCGACCAGGATGTTGGGCAGCGCCGCATCACCGTGGGTGAGGGCGAAGCGCTCCAGGCGCTCGAACTGCGGCTCGGTCGCGGCAAAGAGCGCGCGCACCCGCGGCCACAGCGCTGCGACGTCCGCAGCGGTCGCCAGCCCGGGGTGCTGGTCGCTCCACCACTGCATGCTGGCCTCACCCGTGTCCACCATGCTCAGTCGTGGCTCCAGCCGATCCGTGGCGGTCACGTCGCCCCAGCCGTCATAGGCCCGCTCGTGCAAGCGCACCAACTGGGCTGCGTGGGTGGCGAGGAGGTCATCGGTCCAGCCGGCGGCCGGGCGTGGGTGGCCGGGGACGTGCTCGACGACCATGTATGCCGTGTCGCTGGTCTGACTGCCCAGCTCGGCCCCGAGGGGGTCGGCCACGGTGGCCAGGTGGATCGGCCGCGGGCCGATCCCCTCGGGAGCCGCGACCAGGGCCGCGAACTCCTCGGACATGGGGCGCGGCAGCGCGTCGACACTGTGCGGGACGCGCACGACCACCGCGCGCGGCCCCTGGGGAGCACGCAGGTCGGCGAACTCGCGGGACAGCACCAGCCACGCGGCATACGACTCCCCCGTGCCGATCAGGGTGGCGGCGGGCGAGGGGTCCGTCGGGACGCCGCGCCCGTCGTCGAGCCACTGCGGGTGGGCGGCAACCAGTGCCGCGACCGACTCGGCCGTCGTCAGCGCGCTCTGCTCACTCACTGTTGCTTCGCGGCCTTGGCCGCTGCCTTCTTCTCCTTCTTATAGGCGCGCACCTGGGTCATGCTGTCGGCATCCACGACGTCAGCGATGGACATGTGCACGCCCTCTGCGCCATAGTCGCCGGCGGCCTCGCGCCAGCCCGGCGTGGACAGGCCGCGCTGCTTGCCCAGCAGCGCCAGGAAGATCCGGGCCTTCTGGTCGCCGAAGCCCGGCAGTGCCTTGAGGCGCTTGAGGATCTCGGCGCCGTCGGGGTGACCGACCGCCCAGATCGAGCCGGTGTCCCCGTGATAGTCGTGCACGATGGCCGAGGCCAGGTCGTGCACACGCTGTCCCATCGACTTGGGGAAGCGGTGAACGGCCGGCGGTGTCGCACAGACCGCGATGAACTGGTCGGGGTCCATGGCGGCGATCTGCTCGGCGTCGCAGGCACCGAGGCGTTCCTCGATCTTGCGCGGACCGGCAAACGCCACCTCCATCGGGATCTGCTGGTCCAGAAGCATGCCGGTCAGCAGCGCGAAGGGGTTCTCGGACAACAAGCGGTCCGCCTCAGGGTCTCCGACGAGGTGCAATTCACGACGACTCATGCGTCGATCCTGCCACTGCGCGAGCACGAGGAGAAGGTGCGGGGGTGTCGGACCCGGTGTCCAGCCGAGGGGCGGCTGGGGCGCTAATTGCAGAGTATCCCCATGGAGCAATAGCAGTATCCCCATGGAGTGGACGCAGAGTATCCCCATGGAGCAACAGCAGTATTCCTATGGAGCAAACGAAGGATCCCCATGGAGCAGCATGCGGACTACTTCGTAGACGGCTTCGCCACGGCCCTCCTCTCGCGACTGAAGTTACGGACCTTCTGCAGGCTGTCTGAATCAAGCCGTTCGGCTGTCGGCGACCGATCGGTACCATTGCGGACGTAGTCCCCTACGACCGCTTCCCAGCCTCCAGATCGAACATCAAGGTCGCTTCGCGAGCAGGCTGCAGATCTGACTCCTCTGCTCCCGAAGCCGGGGAGCTCCCGTACGCGACGGAACAGTTCCTTGCCGAGTCGAGATCACTCCAGGGACGAGAGAAATGCCGCCGTACGTAGCTTCCACGAAGGCCGACGGCGAGAGCTCTCAGCACCCATGGTCAGACCTCCTTTCAGAGGCCGCCCAAGCAGCGCCCGTTCTCGGGACCCCAAGCTACGGCCGGCAAGGCACCCTCAAGCCGAGCCTCAGGGCGTGCGCTGAGTCCTTGCCCCGGGAACCATTATGTCGAAGACGCGACCCACGCGTCTCTCCGTTGAGCTACAGCCGCGTTCTTTTCCCTTCACCAGGGCCGCTAGTGTTTCAGCATGGTGGGCGCTGGAGAGTCATCAACGACGCTGAAGCAGTTGCGAGCGCAGGCGAGACAGCTGCAGCAGTACCACACTCGCGCGGTGCAGTGGACCCTGATTACTAGTGTCGCCGCTGGGTTCATAGCGCTTATTCCCCACCGTGTGGCGACTGCGACTGCGGCGATCCTGCTTCTCATCTCAGTTATAGCAAGTGAACTAGACACGCGCCGGGGGTGGCGAGACAGGTGGTATGAGACACGCCGCGCGGCTGAGGCATGTAAGAGCGTGCTACTCATGCATCGACTATGGGTACCACCATACGACCAGGACGACCGAGATGAGGTGCTCGCTCACAACCTCGGCCGATACAAATGCTCGAGGCCAACGGAGCAAGCTGAGCAAGTAGCAACGAGTGACCGCTGGCAGGACCGACGTGATGCCTACGTCAAGGACCGAGTGGACGACCAGATCGACTACTACTCAACTCGTGCCATCGCTGGAGATCGCCGGCTGCGAACGTGGCAGAAGGTCAGTCGGAGCACATACGCCGTCGTGCTTGGCATCGCTGTGCTGCAGTTGTTCGGTGCGTGGGAGGGGGAAGCCGTTGGCCCATTCGTCGCAGTAGCAGCGTCCGCAAGTGCCTGGGCAACCGAGAAGAGGTGGGTTGAACACACACGCCTTTACGGAGCAACACTCACGCAGCTGCGAACCCTGAGAGAGTCTCTCGAATCATGCCCGGACGCGGACGCGTTCAATCGGATCGTTCAGCAGGCTGAAAGCCTTCTATCGAGTGAGCACACTCACTGGCTTAGGTTGACGAAGCCACCCCTCGACCCGCAACACGAGAACAGGGAGCCGAAACAATGAACCCTCTCGAGCCCGTCTGCCTATTCATCTCCTACCAGCGCGACGACGAGGATTTCGTCAGCGAACTCGCAGCAAGAATACAGGCCGAAGCGCACCACAGGCGGGTGGCCGTGCACGTCTGGTGGGACCGTCGCCTGCTCCCCGGGGTAGATTGGGACGCTGAACTGACGCAACAACTAGATGAAGCTGACGTATTCGCGGCAGTCGTAACGCCAGCTTTCCTTGACAGCGACTACATCACCCGCAAAGAGATCCCCGCCATGCTTGACAGGTGGAACCGCGGCACGCATCCCATCGAAACTCTTGTTCCCGTCCTGCCGCTCCAGTTCCGCGCCGTGTCCAAGAACGGTTCCCCACTGCGAGAAATGCAATTTCATAACCCAACTACGCCATTGTCAGAACAGGACGGGCGCGACTACGAAGACGCGTTCACTGAGTATGTCGACGCACTCATTGACAGCGCCCAAACGCAACGTGACCTGCGAAGTGCCGTACAGGCCCAACCCCACCTTCAGGCGCACGTCCGTACCGTCGAGGAGCTGGCCCGAGTAGTACGTCTTGACCCTGACGCGACTCCCGAGGACAGCCTGAAGCTCCCCCTGCAGGAACTCGTCACCAAAGTTGCACTCACAGTTGGCATCACCGGTGTCTCGTGCACGACGGAGCATCGCTCGGACCACTCCCGAGTGGACATAGCAGTCCGTCGCAACGGAACAGTCGTCGGTCTTATCGAAGTCAAGGCACCCAACAAGTCCGGAAACCCCGCACGACCCACAGGGTGGACGAGCCACGACAAGAAGCAGTGGGAGGTCCTGAAAGACCACCCAAACCTCATCTACACCAACGGAACCACATTCACCCATTCTCGCGGTCTAGGTGAGAACCTTGACCCAGTGGACATCGCACCAGCCAACGAGCGGGCGACGCGCAACCTGCTCGGCATCTTGAGCGAGTTCCTCCGCTGGTCCCCTATCGTCCCCTCCCAACCCCGACCCCTCGCGAGAGTGCTCGCTCAACTCGCCCGCCTTCTGCGTGACGACGTGATGAACGACATCAACAACGACGGAGACCTAGCGAAGCTCCACCGCGAATGGCAAAACACGCTGATGCCGGACGCGAACGCAGCGGACTTTGCCGACTCATACGCGCAGACCTTCTGCTACGCCCTCCTACTCGCCCGCTTGGAGGGAGCACCTGAACCACTAAAGGCCGAAACCGCCGGAGTGGCCCTGCGCAGCCATGGGCAATCACTCCTGTCTGCAGTCCTCCGAGTGCTCAACCAACCCGCCGCACGAGAAGCACTGGAACAGTCTGCGTCACTTCTAGAAACAGTCATCGGGCAGGTAGATCCTGTCAAGTTCGCCCGGTCTGGCGACGAATGGGTCTATTTCTACGAGTACTTTCTCGCCAGTTATGACCCGAAACTACGAGATGCGCGTGGCGTGTACTACACCCCTGTGGAAGTCGTCGATTGTCAGGTTCGTCTAACCCAATACATCCTGCAGGAGAAGATGGGTTTACACGAGGGGTTTGCGTCCGAGAACGTAAACACGCTTGACCCCGCGACAGGAACAGGCTCGTACCTTCTATCGATCATCCGCCGCACCATTGATAGTGCCCCAGCCAGAGCTGCGGCCGCCACCAGCCTCGGGCAGAACCTTCACGGCTTCGAAATCCTGGTTGGCCCGTACGCCGTGACCCATCTGCGAGTCACGCAAGCACTGCTCGCGGAGCAGGCGAGTTTGCCAGGCGGGGCAATCAACGTAGCTCTTACCGACACGCTCTCCCGGCCGCAAGCACCTGACGAGATCGGGACCCTTTTCGCGGAGCCACTGGTTGAAGAGCAACACCGCGCGACGACGTTCAAGAGCAGCGAAACCCCCGTCACTGTTGTGATCGGGAACCCTCCTTACAACCGAGCCTCGGACGGGGGCGCAGAGTCTGACACGGGCGGTATGGTCCGGTACGGCACAAGGGACGAGCCAGCGCTCTTGGGGGACTTCATTGAGCCGCTAAGCGCGTTGGGCAAGGGCGGTTCAGCGAAGAACCTTTACAACGACTACGTGTACTTCTGGCGCTGGGCGATTTGGAAAGCGTGCGAGCAACACGATGATGCTCCTGCCGTGGTCAACTTCATCAGCCCAAGCAGTTTCCTCCGCGGCCCGGGGTTCGCGGGAATGAGGCAAGTCCTGCGGCAGCAGTTCGACGAGTTGTGGGTCATCGACCTCGGCGGGGAGAAGCGCGGCGCTGCTGACGAACCGAACGTGTTCGACATCCTCACGCCAGTGGCGATCACGATCTGCATTCGGTACCAGCGCCAGAAAGGGCAACGTAAGGCCACTTACCGCCCGTGCCAGGTGCGTTATCACCGTGTGCCAGCGTCAACGCGCGAGGACCTCCATGCCGGCCTCAACAACCTGCTCGTGCTGGACCCCGACGACTCCCGGTGGGAAGAGATCACGGGAGACAGGGCGAGCAACCTCACCCCCGGCGCGAAGGGCCCAGGATTCACTTCCTGGCCCACGATGAGCGACCTGTTCCCATGGTCAAGCCGTGGGGTTCAGTTCTCTCGCACGTGGCCCGTTAGCCAGGATAAATCTGTTCTCGAGCGACGCTGGCGGGCGCTGCTGAACGCAGGCCTTGAGGACCAGCCAGTTCTCCTGCACACCACGCGCGATGTGTCGATAACTGCTAGTCCGAAGTCTTTCCACACAGGCGCGCCCACCACACCTCTCGCGGAGTTGGCGACAACAGATCAACCGGAAGCACTGAGCCCCATATGGTTCAGGTCGTTTGACACGCAGTGGTGCATTTCCGACCGGCGGGTCATCGACATGCCACGCCCGGGCTTATGGTCCTCTCAGTCCGATGACCAGGTGTTCCTGACGACCCTCGGTCAACCGTCGAATGGTCCAGCCGTTGTTGTTGCTCCGCATGTGCCCGACCTCAACGCCTTTCGTGGGTCAGCGGGGGGGATAATTTACCCCGCCTTCAGGGCAGTAGATGAACCGAACATCACCCCAGGTCTGCTCCAAACGTTGGGGCTGGTCGATGGACCCTCAGCCCTGGTCTCCTACATCGTCGGCATTACCGGGAGTGCTACCTACCTGGATGCCTTCGGGGATGACGTGCGCGCATCCGAAACGATAGCGGTCCCCATCACAAAGGACGAGGACTTGTTTCAGCGAGTGCGTGCGCTCGGCGAAAGCATCATCTCCGCTCACACCGGCGGACTCCGGTGCTCCCCCACGAACGAATTCGGCCACCCCGCTGCGTTGCGCGGGTCAGCACATGAAGTGAGACCCATTCCAGAGACCACAATGCCGAGTGAATACTCCTACGACCCAGAGCTTGAGGAACTTGCTGTGGGAGAAGGCGTGATCGGAGGCGTCACATCAGCGGTCTGGAAGTACGAGGTATCGGGTTTACGGGTGGTGCAGTCCTGGTTGAGTTTCCGGATGAAGGCACGCGCAGGTCGGAAGTCCTCAGACCTTGACCGGGACATCCTCCCGGCCGCGTGGGCACAGTCGAACGAACTATTGCGGATGCTTTGGTCTGTGGAAGCGTCTGTCTACTTGGAAACTGAAGCTGCGGATCTGCTGGAAGAGGTGCTCGCGAGTGAGTTGTGGACGGCAGATACCCTGCCGAAGCCGACTAAAGCCAACCGCGCAGCGCCTAGGGTGACCCACCCAGATAAGGTTCGGGCTGACACGCTGGCGGGGGCTCCGCTCTCCTTGAGTCAAGCCCGTGAGATTGCCCGGTCAGGGCATCGCTACGTGAGCGTGAGCGAACCCGCTCCGGCTGAACGGCTTACGGAGTCGATCGAGTGGCAGACATCCGGGGGTGACACGGTAGTGGGCGATGCGGGTGACTGGCTCGTTGGCGAAGGAAGCCAGCGTCGTACCGTTTCGGCTGACGTATTCGAACGGACGTATTCCGAGCAATCTGATGGAATGTTCCTGAAGACTGGGGAGGTGTTCGCCCGCCAGGTGGATGCGGAGCGGTCGGTCGACACTTTGGAAGGCATCGTGCACGCGGAAGCGGACGATTGGTTGGTCACGAACGACATCGACTGCGAGGATGTATGGGTCGTCGCAGTCGAAGACTTCGACGCAAAGTACAGTCGCCACGACACTCGCGGGTAGGCATGGCATCGGTCTGGCGGATCGGGCCGTAGCCTCGACCCGCCTTTGGGGTCGCGGTTGGTTACATCGATCCCCCCGACCCGCGACCTGCGCAAAAGTGGCATTAGCGTTCGTTGCCGATCAGCAAATAAACCTCCGCCTCAAGCGCGTCAGCCAGCGTGTACAGCGTCCCCACTGTTGGGGTGCGTTCTCCACGCTCAACCGAGCCGACGTACGTCCGGTGCATTCCAGCCCGATCGGCGAGCCCCTCCTGCGAAAGGCCGGCCGCAGTTCGGGCTTCGCGGACCGCGTTCCCGAGAGCCCGCAGTCGGGCTTGCAGCCTCTCGTCATATGGCACACAAGGATCGTTGCCAGATGCAGATCGTTGCCAGATGCACTTTATAAGTCGACAGACTATAAGTAGCATCTGGTCATGTCTCTAGGGAGAGTCGATGTCAGTGGAGTTAGCCATCGCTTCGTTGAGGCTGAGACGAAGGACGAAGCCGTGGAGCAGGTCCAGCGATCTTTGATCGATGCGCTGGACGTCCACGCGACCACAGCCGACCGCCACCTGGCAGCGACATACCAAAAGCTCGGCCCCGTCCAGCGACGGAACATGCTCACCAGACTCGACGGGTCTGACCAACCCAGCGGAGCGACAAAAGTCAAGTGCGGCCCTGCGACAACTCACCCGGATGGTCGAGCGCGAGAAAGAGGAGGCCGCGTGGGTCAGCTCGGCCCTAACCGGGGCACCTCCCATCTCCCCAGAGACGGCCGACAGGATCGCGCGATTGCTGGAAGTCAGGCACGTCGAGAAGAACTACAGCGAACTCCCTCAGTGGGATCGTCACTCCCCCATCCACAGCGAGGAGTAGGCGCAGCCGTCAATGGGCGGGGTATGGGCCAACCCGGGGAGTTTGGGGCGCTACTGCTTCCCAGTCCGGGGAAGGATGAGGTTGCAGGCGCATGACTAAGTGCCAGGCGTGCGATAGACAAGAGCCATGACGCTGACGTCGAAGATCCCGGACGTGCTCGCTTCCCGCCTTGCGCAAGAGCTTCCTGCTCAAAAGTCCTTCTCGTGGAACCGCGCCAAGTGGGTTCCTCAAGTCCGCGACGTTCCTGATGCCGAAACCGTCCTGAAGGACCTCCCAGAGCGGCTCGATAGGGAGATCGTGCGCGACGTCGTGCAGGCGAACCGCTCTCGTGACCGGGTGCTCGGCGCATTGGTGCCCGTACTGATCTGGGGCGGTCCTGGTGGGTACGGACCGTTCCGTGCGCGCTCGATCCTGACTGGGGTGCGGACTCGGGCAAACATCGACGCCGCAGTTGACGACTCGATCCGGGACAAGCTTCTGGCCGGCGCGGAGCGCGTGCGCGAATCAGGTGCGGCGGAAGCATTCCAGTTCATGAACAACGAGGGCAAGGTCAAATACCTCGGAGGGGCGTTCTTCACGAAGTGGCTGGCCTTCAGCTCGATGGTCAGGTCTGTAGACGGTCCCCAAGTCGCTCCGATCCTGGACAAGCGGGTCCGGGACTGGATCGCCGATAACACCTCGGTAGGTGGTGAACGGGTAAGTCTGTCCACGACCTCGAGTCGCGACTACCAGCGGTATCTGGAGCTAATCGACGCTTGGGGCCGTCCATCGGGGCGGACCCGGTCCCAAGTAGAGCTAGCGATCTTCGACTTGACCCGTGACCGTCCCGCCGAATAATGACAACCTCTAGACAGCAGCGATGCTGGCAGGGGCGTCTGCGGGAAGACGCGATTCGCTAGGCATGCCCATGGACGTGCTGCTGGGCAGGGAGTCGATCCCGATAGATCGGGCGGTGTTCACCACGCTTCTCGTCAACTCGGTGGCTGGTACCTACGTGGGCTACGAGCACGCCCTCGAGTCGGGCAGCATCAAGTATGCGGTGCTGGTCGACCTTGCACGCAAGGGGGACATTCCATTCGCCCTGTTCTTCGCGCCTCTCCCCGTCGTGCAGGAGCAGGTGAAACTGAAAACCAAGAAGTTGCTCGCGGGCGTCAACCGGGAGACGTTCTCGATCGGCTCGCGCTCGAAGGTGGAGCTGCGGGACGTCGAACTCATCATCGAGGACTTGATCCGTAAGCAGCAGCTCCTTCGGAAGCACGACTCCTCGCTCCAGCGGAACAGGATCATGGGTCTGCTCCGCGACCACACGACCCCGATCGATGCCGACGCCGCCCGCCTGATGTCGGCACTTGGGCTCTCGTCCGACGCGCTCCGCGCCTCCACGACGAAGGAGAAGGCGCTCGATCTGATGATCGACCGCCTGGAAGCCAACCAGGTCCTGGTCTCGCGCAGCGTCCAGCACTACATGCCACAGCGCCTCACCCACGTGAAGTTCAGCGGCATGACGATTCGGGACAACAAGGTGCCGTTCATCTTCCTTGCCGGAGGTGACCATGGCGATGATCAGGAGCCGGTCGGTCGGACGATCTTCACGCTAGCGCTGATGGCGGTGCTCGTCGCGCGCCGGATCTTCGCTCCGATGACCTGGGACGGAGGCAGCACCGAGACCAACCCCGGGCGCGAGTACGACATCGCCGGCGCGATGCTGATGCCCGCAGACCGCATGCAGGCACTGCGGCCAGCGTCACTCGAGGACATGAAGACCGCATCCAACGACTTCAAAGTCACCGCGAGTGCGGTCACCGTGCGCGCAATGCGGCTGGAGATGATCAGTGGGGAAACTGCGGCTGACTACCTCAGCCAGTTGCGCGATGAGTTCAGAAAGACCCCCACCGGCGGCCCCCGGAGTCAGATTCACCCGTGGAACGCCGTCCGGAAGTACAACGGACGAGAACTGACCGTGAGGATGCTCCACGCTCTCGACGGCGGGGAGATCTCGCAGGGAGACTTCTGTCGCTCGATCTGCTTGAACAAGCTCAAGCCGTCCAGCATCGACGAACTCAGGCGGGCCGTCGAATGACCGCCTTCGGCCATCGGTACGTCACCGACACGAATGTCCTGAGCCAGCTCGGACCGCGCCGACGGGCAAACGCCTTCTTCAAAGAGAACGCGGTGATACCAGAAGAGGTCCTGCACGAAGCCTCGGGGTTCCCCGACATCGAAGCGCTGCAGGCCAATGCCCACTCGACAACCGCACGGACGCTCCACTGGCTTTCCGAGGTCATGCGTACAGTCCCTGAAGGCGAAACTCGACTCGTGGATCTGTACGCCAACCTCGGCAACGCCGATCCGCTGGTCGTCGCCTGCGCCCTGGAGGGCAGGGAGCACGACAGTCAGTGGCTTATCCGCCCTGAATGGATCGTCGTCACCGACGACGGAGCCGTCAGAGACAAGGCGAAGGAGTTCGAGCTGGAGGTCCTCAATAATTCTCAGTTCGCTGCACGTGTCGATGCGGCTGACGACGAACTGTAGTACTCACATGGCCCGTGAGTGGCTATCTGACTGGAGCGGATAGACGAGTCGAAAGGCGACTCAATGGTTAGCGGAGTCGCTGGTCCAGGAGCATGCCGACCAGGAGGGCGAAGGGGTTCTCGGAGAGCAGGCGGTCCGCCTCGGGGTCACCGACGAGGTGCAGTTCACGACTCATGATTCGATCCTGCCACGCGTACGCGTCGAGATGCACCGCACCGCGTCGCGCTTCCTCCAACGCAGCCATCGCGCGGGCCTGCGCACCTGCCAGCAGAAGTGCTCTACGACAGGGCGCGGGTGTGGCGCACACGGTGCCACCCGAGCGCCACGGCGATCAGGGCTGCGGCGAGTGTGGCGAGCGCGGCACCGGCAAAGACCGTCTGCACCTGCACGACCGCGGCGTCCAGCAGCGCCTCGGAGTCGCTCGGGTCCGGGAGGGCATTGACCTCCTGCTGGAACCGGCGCAGTCCCACCGCGGTGAGCAGCGCCAGGCCCACGACCATCCCCACCATGCGGGACACGACGACCAAGGAGCTCACCGTCCCGTGGGTGCTGTGAGTGGAGTCGGCGAGTGCGGCGTCATTGACCGGGGCGATGGCCAGGCCGATGCCGAAGCCGGCGACGACCAGCAGGATCGTGCTCATCCCCGGCTCATCGAGGGCCCCACGGGTCCACCCGGACATCCCCCACAGCGCAGCAGCCGTGACCGCCAGGCCGGGGGCTGCGACCACACCGGGGCCGAGGCGTTTGAGCAGCAGGCCGCCGATCACGGCGCCGATCGGCACCGCGATGAGGAACTGGACCAGCACGAACGCCGCCTCGGTCTCCGAGGTGCCCTCGGTGAGCCGGGCCAGCAGCGGCACGTCGACGACGATGGCCACGATCGCCGTGCCGACCAGCAGGCTGACGACCAGGGCCGGGAGGACCTTGCCGTGGACGACGCCCCGGGCGATCAGCGGGTTGGCGGCGGTGCGCTGGCGGATGGCGAAGGCGATCACGGCCAGCGCCCCCACCGGCAGCAGCCACAGCCCCCACGGGCCGAGCACCTCCTGGGCCGGGTCGGCCGAGGAGAAGGTCAGCACCAGGGCGCCGAGGGCGACCGCGATGAAGAGAGCGCCGAGCACGTCGGCCTGCAGCAGCGTGGGCAACCACCGGCGGGCCGTCAGCGCCACGAGCAGGACCAGCGCGATCGCGGCAGCCAGCCCGACCGGAGTCATCACCCGCGAGGTCGAGTCACCGAATGGCACGAACGGCTCGCCCCACTCCACCGAGGTGGTCAGCGACTCGGGTGCGATGAGTGCCAGGCTCCCGGCCCCGACAGCGACCAAGCCGGTGAGCCACGCGAGCACGGTCACGAGCCGGCTGCGCCGCTGCTGAGCGGAGGCGGGGGCCGTCACGGCACCCGCACGTGCCGCCCCATCTACCGGTGCCTCCCGATCCGTCGACGACTCCCGGTCATCGGTCGCCACCGCCTCGGGCCGGATTAGCCAGACGCCGAGCATGAACGCGACGCCGAGGACCGCGTTCATCCAGAAGATGCCCCGCCAGTCACTGATCAGCAGAATGGCCGCCCCCAGCAGCGGCCCCAACACGGAGCCGAGTTCCTGGACCGCGCCGACGATGCCGAGCGGCATGCCGCGGCGACCTGGCGGCCACAGGTCAGCGACGATCGCCAGGGTGGCCGGGACCAGTCCCCCACCACCAAGCCCCTGGAAGAACCGGCCGCCGATCATCACCGGCAACTCGACCGCGATGCCGGTGATCAGGGATCCGATGACGAAGATGCCCAGGCAGGCCAGCAGGATCTTGCGGCGCGAGACCAGGTCGGCCAGCCGGCCGATCAACGGCAGCACCGCGATGTAGCCCAGCAGGAAGCCGGAGATGATCGGGGTGCCCTTCTGCAGTGACTCGATGCCGAGTCCCGCCCCAGCCATCATGTCCGTCAGAGCCAGCACCACGACATACGTGTCTGCGGCCGCCAGCGCCACGGCGACCGAGGCGACGGTCAGCAGCGACCGGGCGCCGCGTGGCTGATCGGGGTGGGGCGATCCGGTGCCGCCGGGCTCGGCGGTCACCGTGGGTGTGGCCCCCACGTCAGGGCGCGGTGACGGTGACCGGCTCGCCGTATTGGTCGATGGTCACCGTGTAGGTGGCGTCGTCGGGCGGGTAGAACGGGCCGGTGATCGTCACTGTCCGCACCTCCCAGTCGTCCTCGATCAGGCCATACTCGACGTCGAAGTCCGCCTCCTTGTCGCCGACAAAGAGCAGGTCCACGACTGCCTGACCGGGCAGCGTGCCGGTGATCTGCTGCGTGACGTCGGCGCCGACCCGGGTCTGCTCGCCGAACGCGGCGCCCTCGGTCTGGGTGAGCAGTCCGGCCAGGCCGCTGTCCACGTCAAACAGGCGCGCCGGGTCGGGGACGCCGAGGTCGTCGGGGCTGGTGGAGATGAAGTCGGGCGCGAAGGGCAGTTTGACGAAGAGCTTGCCGTCCACGGCGATCGTGGGGACGTCGGCCTGGACGCCGGAGACGTTGGCGGTGATGTTGCCGTCGAAGGCGGGCGGCTCCATCGTGCCGCTGCCCTCGGCCTTGAGGATGATCGCGCTGTCGGGCAGGTCGACGCCCTCGAGGACGAGGTGGACGCTGCCTGCCTCGGCGAGCACGGTGTGGGCCTGCTCGAGCCGGTCGGCGGCCGTGGCCTCGGTCGTGGTGGCCTCGTCGCTGCCCTCCGGCTCGTCGTCACCGCTGCAGGCGGTGAGCGTGAGCGCGGTTGCCACCGCGAGCGCCAGCGGCAGACTGGCGCGCCTCGTGTGCCGGTTGCTCCTCATGGTCCCCTCCGTGGTGGTCGCGGATGTTCTGTCGCAAGTATGCCGTCCCCAACCCGACCGAGCGCACCATGTTGCGCCCCACAGCCTGACCGAGCGCACGGCGTGGCGCTCTACAAGGGCACCGGGCGCACGGCGTGGCTAGGGTTCTGCCACACCATGCGCTCGGTCACCAAGAATCTCGCCACACCATGCGCTCGGTCACCAAGAATCTCGCCACACCGTGCGCTCGGTCGGATTAGGAGAGCGTGATCTCCTGGCCGTCCTCGCTGACGTCGACCGTCACGGTGGTGCCGTCGGCAATCTCCCCGGCGAGCAGACCGCGGGCCAGGCGGTCACCGATCTCGGTCTGCACGAGCCGGCGCAGCGGACGGGCGCCGTAGGCCGGGTCGTAGCCGCGCTCGGCGAGCCAGGCGCTGGCGGCGTCGGTCACGTCGAGCCCGATCCGGCGGTCGGCCAGTCGCCGGGCCAGGTGCTCGACCTGCAGGCCGACGATCGTGGCCAGCTCGTCGCGACTGAGCGGGTCGAAGATGACGACCTCATCGAGCCGGTTGAGGAACTCCGGCTTGAACGCCGTGCGGACGGTGGCCATGACCTGCTCGCGCTTGGTCTCCTGGTCGGTGACCGGGTCGACCAGGAACTGGCTGCCCAGGTTGGAGGTCATCACCAGGATCACGTTGCGGAAGTCGACCGTGCGGCCCTGACCGTCCGTGAGCCGCCCGTCATCGAGCACCTGCAGCAGGATGTCGAACGTCTCGGGGTGGGCCTTCTCGACCTCGTCGAGCAGCACGACGGAATAGGGCCGGCGGCGGACCGCCTCGGTGAGCTGACCGCCCTCCTCATAGCCGACATAGCCCGGAGGGGCACCGACCAGGCGAGCCACCGAGTGGCGCTCGGAGTATTCGCTCATGTCGATGCGCACCATCGCGCGCTCGTCGTCGAACAGGAAGTCGGCCAGGGACTTGGCCAGCTCGGTCTTGCCGACACCGGTCGGTCCGAGGAAGAGGAACGAGCCGGTGGGGCGGTCCGGGTCGGCGATGCCGGCCCGGGAGCGACGCACCGCGTCGGAGACCGCACGCACCGCGGCGTGCTGCCCGATCAGGCGCTCGCCGAGGACGTCCTCCATGCGAAGGAGCTTCTCGGTCTCACCCTCCAGGAGCCGGCCGGCGGGGATGCCGGTCCACATGGAGATGACGTCGGCGACATCATCGGCACCGACCTCGTCCTTGACCATCGGGCTCTCGCCGGTCTGGCCTGCCGTGGATTCAGATGCCTCGGCCTCCTGGGCGTCCGTGAGCTCGCGCTCCGCAGCCGGGATCTCGCCGTAGAGCAGGCGAGAGGCGGCCTCGTAGTCGCCCTGGCGCTGCAACCGGTCGGCCTGCGTGCGCAGGTCGTCCAGGCGGGCCTTGAGCTCACCGACCCGGTTGAGGCCGGACTTCTCCGACTCCCAGCGGGCAGTGAGGGCCGCGAGCTCCTCGCGCTTGTCGGCGAGATCGGCGCGCAGCCGCTCCAACCGCTCGCGTGAGGCGTCGTCAGACTCCTTCTCCAGGTGCAGCTCCTCCATCGTCAGTCGGTCGACGGCGCGCTGCAGCTCGTCGATCTCGACCGGGCTGGAGTCGATCTCCATGCGCAGCCGGCTCGCTGCCTCGTCGACCAGGTCGATCGCCTTGTCGGGCAGCTTGCGGCCGGAGATGTAACGGTCGGACAGGGTGGCCGCGGCCACCAGCGCGGAGTCGGCGATGGCGACCTTGTGGTGGGCCTCGTAGCGCTCCTTGAGGCCGCGCAGGATCGCGATGGAGTCCTCGACGGTCGGCTCCCCGACATAGACCTGCTGGAAGCGACGCTCCAGCGCCGGGTCCTTCTCGATGTGCTCGCGGTATTCGTCCAGCGTCGTGGCACCGACCAGACGCAGCTCACCGCGGGCCAGCAGGGGCTTGAGCATGTTGCCCGCGTCCATCGAGCCCTCTGCCGCGCCAGCCCCGACGACGGTGTGCAACTCGTCAATGAAGGTGACGACCCGCCCGTCGCTGGAGGTGATCTCGTTGAGGACGGCCTTGAGGCGCTCCTCGAACTCACCGCGATATTTCGCACCGGCGACCATCGCCCCCAGGTCGAGGGAGATGAGGCGCTTGTCGCGCAGGGACTCGGGGACGTCGCCGGCCACGATGCGCTGGGCCAGGCCCTCGACGACAGCGGTCTTGCCGACGCCGGGGTCACCGATCAGCACCGGGTTGTTCTTGGTGCGGCGGGAGAGGACCTGCACGACGCGGCGGATCTCGCTGTCCCGTCCGATGACCGGGTCGAGCTTGCCCTCGCGGGCCAGGGCCGTCAGGTCCGAGCCGTACTTTTCCAGGGCGTCATAACTCGCCTCGGGGTCCTGGCTGTCGACCTTGGCGCCGCCGCGCAGGGCGGGGATCCGCTCGCGGAGCGCGTCCTGATCCAGCCCGAAGCGCTGGTCCGCAGCGAGTGCCACCAGCAGGTGGTCGGTCGACACGAAGGTGTCGCCCATCGCCTGCATCTCCTGCTGGGCGGTGGCCAGGGCGGCCTGCACCTGCCGGGAGGGCGCGGCGTTGCCGACCGCGCTGCCGCTGGCACTCGGCAGACCGGCCAGGACCGTCTCGGCAGCCTGGACCGCGCTCGCGGCCGAGGAGCCGACGGCATCGAGCAGCGGCCCGGTCGTGGTGTCACTCTGTTGGGCGAGCGAGCGCAGCAGGTGTGCGGTCTCAAGCTGCGGGTGGCCCGCCGAGGATGCGTCGCGCAGCGCGCTCGACACGGCCTCCTGGGCCTTGGTGGTCAGTTGCAGGTCCATCATGTGGCATCCCCTTTCCTGGGCTCCCAATGTTCATAGCGTTCTTCGGCACTCTGGACAACCGACTCAAAGTTGAGTGTATTCCGCTCAACCTTGCCACAGGGGTCGACCCGGTGAACCGGCCCACCACAGACGTGAGATAGGCCACTGAGGCGTGCGCGCGGCATACCACATCGCCATGGTCGAACTGGCACGCCACGCCTTCCTATGACTAGTCTGTCCCCTTGTTGCGCGCCTGTTGCCCCCAACGAACGTCCTACGTCGCGCGCACCTGCCCCCGACCTCACCCCGCCCCGGGCGTGAGTGCTGGCTGATTGCGGTCACTGTGTGCCGCTGCTGCCCGCGACAAGGAGATACAGATGGACCACGTCCAATCCGCCCCTGCCCGGACGCCGCGCACGCGTCGCCTCACCACCCGTCTTGCTGGCGTGACCACGATCGCCGTGGTCGCTGCCGGGTTCTCGGCAAGCGCCGCGCAGGCGTCCTACACGCCGGAGGTGTGGGACCGCGTCGCCCAGTGTGAGTCCGGTGGCAACTGGAGCATCAACACCGGCAACGGTTACTACGGCGGCCTGCAATTCCACCCCCAGACCTGGAAGGGCTTCGGCGGTGGCACCTACGCCGGCTACGCCCACCAGGCGAGCAAGGCGGAGCAGATCGCGATCGCCCGCCGCGTCCTGCACGCCCAGGGCCCGGGCGCCTGGCCGGTCTGCTCGGTCAAGGCCGGCCTGACCCGCTCCAACGGTGGCGCCGACCCCAACGCCAAGCCCGGTGACGGCAAGGAAGAGCCGGCTCCCGGCCAGCCCGTGACCCGCTATGTCAGCGCCAGCAACGCCGCCAACGTCCGCTCCGGCCCCGGCCTGGGCTATGACGTCGTCGGCGCCAAGGCTCGCGGCACCGAGGTCAACGGCACGATCGAGCAGGGTTGGCTGAAGATCGGTGACGGCCAGTTCATCAGCGGCTCGGTGCTCTCCGACTCCCCCGTCAAGGGCAACGACCCGGCACCGGACCCGGGCCCCGTCACCCGCTACGTCAGCGCCAGCAACGCCGCCAACGTCCGCTCCGGAGCCGGTCTGGACTACCGCGTCGTCGGCGCCAAGACCCGCGGCGCCCAGGTCAGCGGCACGATGACCTCCAACGGCTGGCTCGAGATCGGCGCCAACCAGTTCATCAGCAGCTCCGTCCTGTCCAGCTCGCCGGTGGACGGCACGGTGACGCGCTATGTCAGCGCCAGCAACGCCGCCAACGTCCGCTCCGGCCCGGGCCTCGGCTATCGCGTCGTCGACGGCAAGGCCCGCGGCGTCAAGGTGGTCGGCACGCTGGACAACGGCTGGCTCAAGATCGGCGATGGTCAGTACATCAGCAGCACCGTGCTGTCCAAGTGGGCCGTCTGAGCGACCCGACCTGACTGACGCTCTGGCGCGGTCTCGGCTATCTGAGCCGGGACCGCGCCATTGTTATGGCCTCGATCAGCTCCGCGCTCACATCCGGCGGCCCACTCCGCGTGCCGAGGGAGGCAACGGGCCACCACCTCACGTCGAGCGACTCGTCGGACACCACGTGGGAGGCTCCCTCGGGTGCCACGGCCACGAACCGCACGTCCAGGTGGTGCACACCGCCGCGTTCCCCGCAGAACGGCACCTCGTGCTCGTCGAGGTGGATCGGCACACTGTCGATCTGGAGCCCCTCGATGCCCGACTCCTCCGTTGCCTCTCGCAGCGCGGCGTCGACCAGTCGCTCGTCACCGGCCTCGCAGTGCCCCCCGAACTGGAACCACCGCTTGGCGCGGGCATGCAGGGTCAGCAGGACCTCGGCGCCGCCCCGGGCGAGCACGACCGTGCTGGCCGTGATGTGGTCCGGATAGCAGGACCTCTCCAGCCCGTCCTGGTGGTCATAGAGGTGCCCTCCGAACCGGTCACGCAGCGCGGCCTGCTCGGCCGTCGGCGGCACCCAGGCCGTCAGGGTCTTCAGGGCGTCCCGATGCAAGGTCACTCCCCCATTGTCAGGGACGTGACACTGGCGCATGTCACAACACCAATGGGTCGGCTGGTGCGTCTCACGACACCAATGTCACGTCAGGGCCAAGCTGGTCCACACGACGACGGCGCCGGCCGCCAGACCGACCAGGGACTGGGCCGGATGAGTCTGATAGCGCCGGGCCGCAGGGATCAGCTCCCGCAGGCTCAGGGCGATCATCATCCCGGCGACCAGGGCCAGGGTCAGCACCAGCAACTCGGGCGGCAGGACAGCACGCAGCACGAAATAGCCCGCGAGGGCACCCACCGGCTCGGCGAGCCCGGCCACGGTGGCCCAGAGAATCGCCGTCCCACGCCGCCCCGTTGCGGCGAAGACCGGGGCCGCGACCGCCATGCCCTCCGGGACATTGTGGATCGCGATCGCCACCGCCAGCCCCACGCCGAGCTCCGGGGACTCAAGCATGGTCAGGAACGTCATCAGCCCCTCGGGGGCGTTGTGCGCACCGATCACCAGGGCGATCAGCAGGCCGCTGCGCCTCAGCCGCGGGTTGTCCTGCAGCCCGAGCCCGCCACCACCGCCATCACCCGCATCGACTCCGGCAGCCCCTGACGTCGCAGCGGGCTCGGGCAGCACGGCATCAATCAGCACCACCAGCGCACAGCCCACGGCGAAGGCACCGGCGGTCCACCAGAGCGGCCGCCCCACCCCGGAGTCGCGCAGCGTCGACAGGCTCAGCGGCAGGATCTCCACCACGGAGAGCACGATCATCAGACCGGCCGCGAAGGCCAGCCCGAACGCCAACGGTCCGCGCTGCCGCATCCCGGGATGCAGGGCCAGGAGCCCGCCGACGACGGTGGCCAGCCCGGCCAGGACGGTGGCCGCGATCGCCCAGATCACAGAGACCAGATCACAGACGCAAGATCACAGGGACCGGATCAGCGGAACGCCGCGTGCCCGGTCAGCGCCTGGCCGACCACGAGCGTGTGCATCTCGGTGGTGCCCTCATAGGTCAGGACCGACTCGAGGTTGGCGGCGTGCCGCAGCGGGGAGTAGTCCGCGCTGATCCCGTTGGCGCCCAGCACACTGCGGCACTCCCGGGCGATCGCCAGTGCGCGCCGCACATTGTTGAGCTTGCCCAGACTCACCTGGGCCGGCGCCAGGGTGCCGGCCTCCTTCAGCCGGGCCAGGTGCAGGGCCAGCAGCATGCCGGTGACGTAGTCGGCGGTCAGGTCGGCCAGTTTGGCCTGCGTCAACTGGAACCCCGCGATGGGGCGGTCGAACTGGACCCGACTGTCGGCATACGAGATCGCCGTCTCCAGGCTGTCCCGCGCCGCCCCCATCGCCCCGAAGATGATGCCGAACCGCGCCTCGGTGAGGCAGCTCAGCGGACCCTTCAGACCCACCACGCCGGGCAGGACCGCCGACTCCGGCAGGCGCACCCCCTCGAGCACCAACTCGCTGGTGACCGACGCGCGCAGGGAGAGCTTGCCCCCGATCTCCGGCGCCGAGAAACCCGGGGTGTCGGTCGGGACGACGAAGCCGCGGATCCCGTCCTCGGTCTGGGCCCAGACCACAGCGACCGAGGCGACCGAGCCGTTGCTGATCCACATCTTGGTGCCGTCCAGCACCCAGTCACTGCCCTCGCGCCGGGCGCGGGTGCGCATGCCGGCCGGGTCAGAGCCATGGTCCGGCTCGGTGAGACCGAAGCAGCCGATCGCCTCACCGGCCGCCATCTGCGGCAGCCACTCCTGTTTCTGCTCCTCGCTGCCGAAGCTGTGGATCGCCTGCATCGACAGTGACCCCTGCACGCTGACCAGGGAGCGCAGACCGGAGTCGGCTGCCTCGATCTCGGCACAGACCAGGCCGTATGCCGTGGGGCTGGCTCCTGCGCAGCCGTAACCGGTCAGGTGCATCCCCAGCACGCCGAGTCGGCCGAACTCCTGGGCCAGTTCCCGGACGGGTGCTGCGCCGTCGGTGTACCAGCCGGGCAGGTGCGGGCGGACGCGCTCGGTCAGGAAGTTGCGCGTCGTGTCCCGCAGGGCCAGGTCGTCCTCGCGCAGGCCGTGGTCCAGGGCTCCGAGCTCATTGGGGGTCCAGGTGCGTGCCATCAGTGCTCGTTCCCTTCCTCGGCTGAGCCCTCGGCGTCCTCCGCAGCGACCGGCGGACGGGGGTCTCCCGGCTCGTCATACCAACCACCATGCTCGGTCACGAGGCTCGCGAAGCGCTCGCGCAGTCCCTCATAGGCGCCACCACCTGCCGCGTCGGGCAGCCGCCCGTCGACGATGTGGACCGCCCACTCGTGGGCCTCGTCGTCGTCCTCGGTGCGCGCAGCCTCCCGGACGACGGAGACGTGGGCAAACCCCTCGTCCGCGAGCTCGTCTGCCACCGCCTCCGCGGTGTCCCTCTCGGGGAAGATCAACAGGTGCTCGGCCCCCGGCCGCTCGCTCGATGAGTCCATGGAGTCACTATCGCAGCCAGCCCTGCCCTGGGATGATGAGGCCATGACCGATTCCCTGCCTGTCGACTGCTGGCTCACCGACATGGACGGCGTGCTCGTCCATGAGGAGCGCGCCCTGCCCGGAGGGGCTGAGTTCATCGCCGAGCTGCAAGAGAGCGGGGTTCGCTTCCAGCTGCTGACGAACAACTCGATCTACACCCCGCGCGACCTCCGGGCCCGACTGGCCACCGGTGGCATCGAGGTGCCCGAGGAGGCGATCTGGACCTCGGCCCTGGCGACCGCCCAGTTCCTGGCGGACCAGCGCGCTGGCGGGTCCGCCTATGTCATCGGCGAGGCCGGACTGACCAACGCACTGCACGACGTGGGCTATGTGATGACCGACCGCGCGCCCGACTATGTCGTGCTCGGCGAGACCCGCACCTATTCCTTTGAGGCGATCACCCGGGCCATCCGGCTGGTCGAGGACGGTGCACGCTTCATCGCCACCAACCCGGATCCGACCGGTCCCTCGGCGCACGGCCCCCTGCCTGCGACGGGGTCGGTGGCCGCCCTGATCACCCGGGCGACCGGCGTCGACCCCTATTTCATCGGCAAGCCTAATCCCCTGATGATGCGCAGCGCCCTGAACCGCATTGACGCGCACTCCGAGCACACGGTGATGATCGGCGACCGGATGGACACCGACATCATCAGCGGCCTGGAGGCCGGTCTGCGCACGATCCTCGTCCTCACCGGCTCCACGAGCGCTGACCGGGTGGAGCGCTTCCCGTTCCGCCCGACGCGGGTGTGCGACTCGATCGCTGACGTCGTCCCGCTGATCCGCGAGTTTGCGCGGTCCGATATGGGACCAGAGTGACCCCTGAGGTGAACAACAGGTGAACATCAGGTCTGCTCCAGCGTGGCACAAGCGGTGATCGTCAGGTTCACAGTTTGACCAGATTCCCTGTCGTCCGTAAGTTGTGTCCGGGTGCCCGTGGGGGGTGCCCTTGCAAAGTTGCTGGCGCAGGCACGTCCTCGGACGATCCGGTTCCAGCTCCAACTGAATGGGGAATCGTGAACAAGAAGACGACACGCGGGGCCGTAGCGGCCGTCGCGGGGCTCGGGATGGTGGCAGTTGGCTTGATGCCCGCTGTCTCCGCGAGCGCTGCGCCGGACGCTGCCGACTCCAATGACGCGCAGATCAGCAGTGAGGTCACTGCCCAGCTCGACGAGAACGGCTCTGCCGACATCCTCGTGAGCCTGGACGGCAAGGCTGACCTGTCCGCCGCCTACGACATGTCGTGGGAGGACCGGGGCCAGTACGTCTACGACACGCTGCGCGCCCAGGCCGACAAGAGCCAGGCCGGCTTCCTTGCCGACCTGGACGCCGCCGGTGCGGACTACACCTCCCACTGGATCAACAACACCGTCGTGGTGAAGGGTGCCGACGCAGAGCTGGTCAGCTCCGTCGCCTCCAACGCTGATGTGAACAAGGTTGGCCTCCTCGTCGCCCCGGAGCTCATCGCTCCCGTCGAGAACGGTCCGGTCGCAACCACCAACGCCACCACCTGGGGCCTGGACGCCATCAAGGCTCCGCAGGTCTGGGAGCAGTACGGCGCCACCGGTGAGGGCATCGTCGTCGGCACGTTCGACACCGGCGCCGACGTGACCCACGAGGCGCTGGTCAACGCTTACCGCGGCACCGAGACCGGCAGCGACGACTACAACTGGTTCGACAGCAGCGGCCAGAGCGACACCCCCATTGACCACGGAGCAGAGATCGGCGTGCCGCACGGCACGCACGTCACCGGCACCATGGTCGGCCTGGCGGGCGAGCACCAGATCGGTGTCGCCCCCGGCGCCCAGTTCATCGCCGCGACGGGTTGCTGCGTTGATGGCGCAGACCCCTTCACCTCCTTCGAGTGGTTCGCCGCGCCGACCAAGGTCGACGGCACCGACGCTGACCCCAACATGCGTCCCAACATCGTCAACAACTCCTGGGGCTACACCGGCTACCAGGAGTCGCTCCCCGCGGACATGATCGCGGAGCTTGACGAGGGCATGCAGGCCTGGGAGGCCGCTGGCATCCTCGGCGTGTGGTCCGCTGGCAACGCCAACGAGTCCGTCGACGGCCCGGACCTGGAGCCGTGCGACACCATCTCCGCACCTTCCTGGCTCGACTCCGCCGGTTACGTCGTCGGCGCCACCCAGGAAGATGGCAACATCACCAGCTTCTCCAGCCGTGGCATGGGCCAGGACGGCGAGCCGGGTGTCGACATCGCCGCCCCGGGTGCTGCTGTTGAGTCCGCTGTCCCCGGCAACGGCTACGAGATGTGGGATGGCACCTCGATGGCTGCCCCGCACGTCTCCGGTGCGGTTGCGCTGCTGTGGAGCCAGTTCCCCGACCTGGTCGGCGACGTGGAGGGCACTCGCGCCCTGCTCGACGCCTCTGCTGTTGACCAGGCCGACCCCGAGTGCGGTGGCGACAACGCCAACAACCCGACCTGGGGCGAGGGCTACCTCGACCTGGTGACCCTGTTCGAGGCCGCTGAGGCCGCCGAGCCGGTCCCGGCCCCCGGTGTCACCCGCGTTGCTGGTGAGGACCGTTACCAGACCGCCGACGCAGTGTCCGACCTGTTCGGCGACGATGTCGAGACCGTCTACATCGCTTCCGGCGAGAACTACCCCGACGCCGTGACCGGTTCCCCGGCCGCTGCCCAGGGCAAGTTCGACACCGCGGGCATCATGGAGACCCCGGAGGGCAACGCCGCTCCGGTGCTGCTGTCCAAGGCTGGCAAGCTCACCAACGCGACCGAGGCCGCACTGACCGAGCTCGCTCCCGAGAACGTCGTCATCCTTGGTGGCGAGACCATCATCGGCGCCGAGGTCGAGGACCAGCTCGCGGCTGACTACAACGTCAACCGCGTCGCCGGTGCAGACCGCTACGAGACCGCCGCCAACCTGGCTGCGATGTTCGACGACACGGACAAGGTCTACGTTGCCGCCGGCAACGACAACGCCTTCTCCGACGCCCTCACCAGCTCGGCCCTGGCCGGCTCCGAGGACGCTCCCGTCCTGCTGACCAAGCCGGACTCGGTCCCGGCCGTCACCGCCGCTGCTCTCGAGGAGATCGGTGCTTCCGAGATCGTCGTCATCGGTGGCACCGAGACCATCAACGACGAGGTCTACGCCGAGCTCGGCGCGACCGGTCGTCTGGGTGGCGCCAACAAGTTCGAGACCGCTGCTGCGATCTCGGCCGAGTACGCCGCTGACGTTCAGACGGTCTACGTCGCCTCCGCCAACGACTACCCGGACGCTCTGGCGTCCTCGTCGCTGGCCGGCTCGCAGGACGTCCCGGTGATCGTTGTCAAGGGCACGCACGACGCGTCCGACGACAAGATCCCGGCCGTCATCAAGGACGCGCTGAAGACGCTCTCCCCGGAGAACGTCGTCATCGTCGGTGGCACCGAGGCCGTCGACAACAGCGTCCAGGAGTGGCTGGAGAACCCCGCCAGCTGGCAGGACTGATCTCACTGAGATCCTGAGCCCCCGGGCTCACTGCTAGACACCAGACCGCCGGGTCGGAGCATCAGCTCCGGCCCGGCGGTTCTGTGTGTCCGCCACCCTGGCAATCACCCTCGCAACGTTTCAGCACAGGTGTCCACGCTCATGGTTGACGGATGGGGTGGATGGGACCTACGTTGTTTCGGGGCGCCCGTGGGGGGTGCTCTGGATCACAGCAAGGGGAAAGAATGAAACACCGACCATCTGGCGGGCTGCCCAAGCGCACCCTCGCCGTGGTGGCGGGCCTCGGGATGGTGGGCAGCATGCTCACCGCCGCGACCGCCACTGCCACCACGCTCCCGGCCGACAACGCCGAGACGTCCGTCAGCGCTGCTGACTTCAAGGACGGCAACTACATCGTCCTGCTCACCGATGCACCGCTGGCGACCAACTCCAGCACCGCACCCGCTGCCGGCGAGAAGCTGGACGTCACCACGAGTGCCGCCACCTCCTACGCCGCACAGCTGGCCAAGGCCCAGGACACGGTCCTGGCTGAGATCGCGGCTGAGCCGACCTACCGTTACGACACGGTCCTGAATGGCTTCTCCGCGAAGCTGACCGCCGACGAGGCCGCTGCACTGGCCAACCGCGGCGACGTCAAGTCGGTCACCCCGGTGCAGATGCAACAGCTGCACTCCGACCCCACCTTCCCCGACGGCTCGGCATCGCCGATGACCGACCAGAGCCCGGACTTCCTGGGCCTGCGTGGCGAGGGCGGCCTGTGGGAGCAGCTCGGCGGAGCCGAGACCGCCGGTCAGAACCTGGTGATCGGCGTCATCGACACCGGCCTGGACTATGACAACGAGTCCTTCACCGAGGGCAGCGTCGCTGCTCCCCCGGAGGACTGGAACGGCGCCTGCGACAACGGCGAGGACGGCTCCTGGCCCGACGACGCCTGCACCGACAAGGTGATCGGCGCGGACTACTTCATGGACGGCTGGACCAGCCAGGGCGCCACCCCGGCACCCGGTGAGCACGTCAGCCCGGCCGACCAGAACAGCCACGGCTCACACGTGGCGAGCACCGTCGCCGGCTACCCGCTGACCCTGAGCGATGGCACGGACGACTTCAACATCTCGGGCATGGCCCCGGCCGCGCACATCTCGGTCTACAAGGTCTGCTGGGACATGGAGTTCGAGGGCGAGGCCTACAGCGGCTGCCAGAACGACGACTCCGCCGCGGCCGTCGAGAAGGCTGTCGAGGATGGCGTCGATGTCCTGAACTACTCCATCGGTGGTCCGGACCCCGGCTACAACAACGACCCAGTGGACGAGGCCTTCAAGAGCGCCGCTGCCGTGGGCATCTTCAACGCCAACTCCGCCGGCAACTCCGGTCCGGAGGGCAACCCTCCCGACGTGCCGGTCGGCAACAACGCGCCGTGGGTCGCCACGGTCGCAGCCGCAACCCACAAGGAGGCTGACTCCCCGACCGTCGCAGGCTTCTCCTCACGCGGGCCGGTCGACGTGGCCAACAACGAGCAGAACCTGCTCAAGCCCGACATCGGCGCCCCCGGCGTCGACGTGCTCGCTGCCGTCGTGGACGGCTGGGGCGAGATGAGCGGAACCTCCATGGCCTCCCCGCACATCGCGGGTCTGGCGCTGCTGCTGAAGCAGGCACACCCGGACTGGTCGCCGATGGCGATCAAGTCGGCCATGCAGACCACGGCGATTGACTACACCAATGACGAGTCCAACGACCCGTTCGTCGGTGGCACCGGCTTCGTCAACCCGCGCGAGTTCCTGGCCCCGGGCCTGGTCTTCGACGCTGGCATGGACGACTGGGACGCCTTCGAAGCAGACGTGACCACCGGTTACAACTACAACACCGGCTCACTGCAGATCGGCGCCCTGGGCGCCGATGCGCCCACGCAGGCCACCCGCACGGTGACCAACGTGACCGACGCCGAGGTGTCCTACACCGCGACGTTCGACGGCCCGGCGGGCCTGGAGGTCACCGTCTCCCCGGAGACCGTGACGATCCCGGCCGGTGAGTCCGCTGAGGTCACCATCTCGGTGCGCAACGTGGACGCTGCCGCCGACGTGTGGCAGAACGGCACCCTGACCTGGACCGGTGAGGGCCAGCCAGACGTCAACTTCACGGTCATCGCCCGCGGCGAGCAGGCACCTCCCGCTGAGGAGCCACCGCCCGAGGCACCCGGGGTCACCCGCGCGGCCGGCCTGGACCGTTACGAGACCGCCGACGCCGTGTCCGACCTGTTCGGCGACGACGTCGACACCGTCTACATCGCCTCCGGTGAGAACTACCCCGACGCCGTGACCGGTTCCCCGGCCGCTGCCCAGGGCAAGTTCGACACCGCGGGCATCATGGAGACCCCGGAGGGCAACGCCGCACCGGTGCTGCTGTCCAAGTCCGCCAAGCTCACCAACGCGACCGAGGCCGCGCTGACCGAGCTCGCTCCGGACAACGTCGTCATCCTCGGTGGCGAGACCATCATCAACGCCGAGGTCGAGGACCAGCTCGCGGCCGACTACAACGTCAACCGCGTTGCCGGTGAGAACCGCTATGACACGGCGGCCAACCTGGCCCTGATGTTCGAGGACACGGACAAGGTCTACGTTGCCGCCGGCAACGACAACGCCTTCTCCGACGCGCTCACCAGCTCGGCCCTGGCCGGCTCCGAGGACGCTCCCGTCCTGCTGACCAAGCCGGACGCCGTTCCCGCGGTGACCGCCGCGGCCATCGCGGAGCTCGACCCCTCGGAGATCATCGTCATCGGTGGCGAGGCCACCATCGACGCGGCGACCTACGACGAGCTCGGCGCCACGGGCCGTCTCGGTGGTGCGAACAAGTTCGAGACCGCTGCTGCGATCTCGGCCCAGTACGCCGCCGACGTTCCGACGGTCTACGTCGCCTCCGCCAACGACTACCCGGACGCTCTGGCGTCCTCGTCGCTGGCTGGCGCCCAGGACGTCCCGGTGATCGTTGTCAAGGGCGCGGCTGACGCGTCCGGCGACAAGATCCCGGCCGTCATCAAGGACGCGCTGAAGACGCTCTCCCCGGAGAACGTCGTCATCGTCGGTGGCACCGAGGCCGTCGACAACAGCGTCCAGGAGTGGCTGGAGAACCCCGCCAGCTGGGAGTGAGTCACACGCTCAACCCCTGAGCCCTCGGGCTCAAAGACACCACAACGGCCGCCGGCCCGGAGCAACAGCTCCGGGCCGGCGGTCTTGTCGTGTCAGGAAAGGGTAGCGCGGTCAGAACGGCAGCGCAGTCAACGGGCAGCGCCGTCACAACGGCAGCGCGATCAGAACGGCAGCGCGATCAGAACGTCAGCGGCCGCCACACCGCGACAGCGGTGCTCGAGGATTCCTGCCGCGGTCGGGTGCCCGGTCGCATGACGACGGCCTCGCCGCGCGGGCCGGCCGCGAACACACGGGTGCGGACCTCGAGTGCCTCGTGGAGCGCACGATTCTGCTCAAGGAGCTCAGCGGTCCGCGACCGCAGCGCCTCGACCTGGAGCTCGAGCTCCATGATCCGCTGGATGCCCGCCAAGCTGATGCCCTCGTCCTGCGACAGTCGCTGCACCTCGCGCAACCGCGTCACGTCGCGGGCGGAATAGCGCCGTCCACCACCACGGGTGCGTTGGGGCGTGACCAGCCCGAGTCGGTCATACTGCCGCAGCGTCTGAGCGTGCATGCCCGCGAGCTCGGCCGCGATGGAGATGACATAGACCGGCGTGTCCTCGTCCAGAGTGTTCCTGCGTGCCATCGGTCCTCCTCCTTCGCAGTATGCCGTGGGCCGGCCTGGTCACCGGCCTCACCCGCCGAAGCGGTCGGGGTCGGCGGGGGAAGCCAGGTGGGCCAGCCGACCAGTGAGCTATTCGTGGGCGCGTTGCATCAGCTCGGCCCGCGGGTCCGTGCCGTCCTCCTCCGCCGCGAGCGCCTCAACGGCCTCGCGGGCAGCGTCGGACAGTCGCTGCGGGACGACGATGCTGACCTTGGCCAGCAGGTCGCCGGTGCCGCTCTTGGCCTGGATGCCGCGGCCCTTGACGCGCAGCACACGACCTGACGGGGTGCCCGGTGCGACCTTGACCTTGACCGTGCCGCCGTCGAGGGTCGGGACCGCGACGGTCGCGCCCAGGGCAGCCTCGGCGAAGGTCACCGGCAGGTCGAGCGTCAGGTTGTTGCGGTCGCGGCCAAAGACCGGGTGCGGCCGGACGGAGACGACCAGCATGAGGTCGCCGTTGGGCGCGCCGGGGTCGCCGGCCATGCCCTTGCCGCGCAGCCGGATCTTCTGACCGTCCTTGACCCCGGCAGGGATCCGGGTGGTGACCCGACCGCCGTCAGGTGTCTGCAGAGTGACAGTGTCGCCACTCGCTGCCTGCACGAAATCGATCGTGGTGCGTGCCTCGACATCCCGGCCACGGCGTGGGCCGCGCGTGGCCTGGAAAGGTGACCCACCGGCATACTGGCCGCCGCCAAAGCCACCCCCGAGCAGGTCCTCGAGGTTGATCCCCTGCGCGCCGCCTCCGGCAGTGCTGAAGCGGGTGCCCCCGCCACCGCCTCCACCGCCGAACATCTGGGCGAAGACGTCCTCGAACCCGGCGCCGCCGCCCCCGCCCGGGCCCCCGGCGGTGAATCTTGCACCGCCGCGGGACATCGCGCGGACCGCGTCATACTGCTGGCGCTGCTCGGGGTCGGACAGGACCGCGTAGGCCTCGCCGATCTCCTTGAACTTCTGCTCCGCGACGGTGTCCCCTGGCTTGGCGTCGGGGTGCCACTCACGGGCAAGCTTGCGATAGGTGCTCTTGATCTTTTTGTCGTCCGCGTCGGCGTCCACGCCGAGGATCGCGTAGAAGTCCTTCTCGAACCAGTCCTGGCTGGCCATGTGTCCTCACCTCCCGCATTTTCGTAAAGGTTTCGTACGCCCAACCCGCATTTTCATAAAGGTTTCGTACGCTCCACCCGCATTTTTCGTAGGGGTCTCGCACGTCCCACCCTCATCTCGTCGGGTTGTTCGTAGGGGTTGTGCTGTCGCCGGTCTGTGACCGGCGGCTGGTCGGGGCGGCGCCAGTGCACCGCCCCGACCACCTTTGATCATGCCGGGTCTGCCACCGCAACGCGCGCGGCGCGCACGACCCGGTCGCCGACCTTGAAGCCCGGCTGCATGACCTGGACGATCGTCGTCTCGGTCGCGCCCTCGGGCAGGTCGGCCTCCGGCAGGTGCATCAGCGCCTCGTGGACGGCGGGGTCGAAGACCTCACCGACGGCTCCGAGTCGCTCGACGCCAAACTTGCCCAGGGTCGTCTCGAGCTTGTCGGCGATCGCCAGCAGCGGTCCCTCGGTCAGCTCGCCGTGCTCCCTGGCCATGTGCAGGTCGTCCAGCACCGGCAGGAGCGACTCGACAACCGCGGTGGTCCCGGCCTCGCGGTCGCGGACCCGGTCGCGGTCGACCCTGCGCTTGTAGTTGACATACTCCGCCTGCAGGCGGCGCAGGTCCTCGAGCCGGTCGGACGCGAGCTGGGTGTCGGGGTGGGCCTCGGAGTCCGTCGTGCCGCCAGGCAGCGACTCTCCGACGTCACCGGCAAAGGCGTCGTCACCCTCGGCCAGCACCTCGCCGTCCACAACCTCGTCACCCGTCTCGGGACCCACATTCTCGGGGTCCACACCCTCGGGGGCCACGGCCTCTGCCTCGGCAGCGGGCCTGCGGACCTCTCCGGTCTCGGGGTCGAGGCGACGCTTGTCCCGGATCACCGGGCCGGTGGGGCCTTCGGACTCAAAGTCCTGCGGTCCCCCGGCTCCGGTGGTCTCGGTCACTTGGACTCCTCGTCGTCGACGACCTCTGCGTCCACGACGTCCTCACCTGCGGCGCCCTGCCCGTCGGCGCCCTCGCCGCCCGGGAAGCCCTCGCCGCCGGGGAAGCCGGCGCCCGGAGCGCCCTCGCCACCCTCGGCCGCCTGCGCGGCATAGATCGCCGAGCCCATCTTCTGGCTCTCGGTGGACAGGACCTCCATCTTGGCCTTGATGTCCTCGTTGCTCGCGCCGGACTCCGGCTTGAGCGCCTCCTTGAGGTCGTTCAGGGCGGTGTCGACGGTGCCGCGCAGGTCCTCGGGGACCTTGTCGCCGGAGTCAGTCAGGAACTTCTCGGTGGAGTAGACCAGCTGCTCCGCGGTGTTGCGGGTCTCGGTCTCCTCGCGACGGGCCTTGTCCTCCTCGGCGTGAGCCTCGGCGTCCTTGACCATGCGCTCGATCTCCTCCTTGGGCAGCGCAGAGCCACCGGAGATCGTCATCGACTGCTCCTTGCCGGTGCCACGGTCCTTGGCGGACACGTGCACGATGCCGTTGGCGTCGATGTCGAAGGTGACCTCGACCTGCGGCACGCCGCGGGGAGCCGGGGCGATCCCGGTCAGCTCGAAGTTGCCGAGCAGCTTGTTGTGCTGCGCGATCTCACGCTCACCCTGATAGACCTGGATGCCCACCGACGGCTGGTTGTCGCTGGCCGTGGTGAAGACCTCGCTGCGCTTGGTCGGGATCGCGGTGTTGCGCTCGATCAGGCGGGTCATGATGCCGCCCTGGGTCTCGATGCCCAGGCTCAGCGGGGTGACGTCGATCAGCAGCACGTCCTTGCGCTCGCCCTTGAGGACACCGGCCTGCAGGGAGGCGCCGACGGCGACGACCTCGTCCGGGTTGACGCCCTTGTTGGGCTCCTTGCCACCGGTCAGGGACTTGACCGTCTCGGTGACTGCCGGCATACGGGTGGAACCACCGACCAGGACGACGTGGTCGATCTCGTTGACCGAGATGCCCGCGTCCTTGATGACCTGCTCGAACGGAGCCTTGGTGCGCTCCAGCAGGTCGTTGGTCATCTGCTCGAACTGCGCGCGGGTGAGGGACTCGTCCACGTGGATCGGGCCGTTCTCACCCATCGAGAGGTACTGCAGGTTGATGTTCGTGCTGGTCGAGGAGGACAGCTCCTTCTTGGCCTGCTCGGCGGCGTCGCGCAGTCGCTGCATGGCGATCTTGTCCGTGGCCAGGTCGACACCCGTGGTGTTCTTGACCGTGGTCAGCAGGTGCTTGACGACACGCTCGTCCCAGTCGTCACCACCGAGCTTGTTGTCACCGTGGGTGGCGCGGACCTGAATGGTCGCGAAGCCGTCCTCGGCGTCCTTGCCCACCTCGAGGAGGGACACGTCGAAGGTGCCGCCACCGAGGTCGAAGACGAGGATGAGCTCGTCCTCCTTGCCCTTGTCCAGGCCGTAGGCCAGGGCCGCAGCGGTCGGCTCGTTGACGATGCGCAGCACGTTGAGCCCGGCGATCTCGCCAGCCTCCTTGGTGGCCTGACGCTCGGCGTCGTCGAAGTAGGCCGGCACGGTGATGACCGCGTCAGTGACGTCCTCACCCAGGTAGGACTCGGCGTCCCGCTTGAGCTTCATCAGGGTGCGGGCGCTGATCTCCTGCGCGGTGTAGGTCTTGCCGTCAATGTCACCGGACTTCCAGTCGGTGCCCATGTGACGCTTGACGGAGCGGATGGTGCGGTCGACGTTGGTGACCGCCTGGCGCTTGGCGATCTCGCCGACGAGCACCTCGCCGCCCTTGGTGAAGCTGACGACCGACGGGGTGGTGCGCCCACCCTCGGCGTTGGCAATGATGACCGGCTCGCCACCCTCAAGAACGGCGACTGCCGAGTTGGTGGTGCCCAGGTCGATACCGACTGCACGTCCCATGCGATGACTCTCCTGTATGTCGTGTGGTTGGCCAGAGCGTCACGGCTCGGCCAGGTCTTCGGTTCCCAACTTGCTCCTTTGACCCGGTCATTGTCAAACCAGGACTCAGTGAAGTTGAGTACACATTGCTCAACTTAGGTGCTTCCCGGTTTATTTCCCGGCCGGCGGCATCGCCGCGGCCGAGGGTGTAGGTTCTCAGCCAAGTTGGCCATTTCTCACTTTGTTGTCAGTCGCGTGTCAGATTTCTCACCCATCTGTCAGGCGGGCACGATGGCAGTGTGCGCGTGCGCGAGGTCTCCTTGCGGTACTGCAACGGCGCCGGTGACGAGGTCACGACGACGTGGCGGGAGGCGCGCGCCGAGCTGATCGTCGAGGGTCTTCCGGTCCGCATCCCGCCGTCCTACCGGGGACAGGGGAACTACCCGGGACTGTTCTGGTCAGCGACAAACCAGAGGACCCTGGTCTACGAGAGCTTGCTCGAGCTGGACCGGCTCTGGTTGGCGGACTTCGACCAGGCCGTCGTGGGAATCGCGACCCAACCGTTCCAGATCACCGGCAGCGGCACCGGCCCCCAGCCTTCGCATGTGCCAGATGTCCTCCTGGTCCACGTCGACCGCACGGTCACCTTGGTCGACGTGAAACCGACCGAGCTCCTGGACAAGCCCGCGGTGCGGGCCCAATTCGACAGGACACACGGGTTGTGCCGAGACAAGGGCTGGCACTACGAGGTCTTCTCCGGCGGAGATCCCGTGGTGCTGCGCAACATCAAGACCCTGGCTGTCGGCCGTCGCCCCGAGCGACTACCGGCCGTCGTCCTCGACCAGGCACGGGCGGTTCTCGCTCCAGGAGACGTCACCCTGAGCGAAGCCTTCGCCCGCAAGCCGGCGACTTGCGACAACGTCTCATGGCGCGTGGCTGTCCTTGGGTGCCTGTGGCGAGGCGAGGCCTGGGCGAACCTGCAACAACCTTTGTGCGCTGAGACGGTGCTGGCCTCCCCAGCGGGGGTTCTGGTGTGAGTACGGACAGCCTGGACGTGTCAGTCGGTGCCCGACTCTGGTTCCAGGGAAGCGCCTGGACCGTGGTCGAGCACGACGGCGCCACTGTGCTGCTGCGCTCTGGCGACAACCTCAGGAAGGTTCACGCGCCCTCACTCGTCGGCCTCGCGCAGCCACTGGATGACCAGGTGGACGAGGGTCAGTCACAGACGGAACTCGATGCTGTCGTTCTCTCCGCCCTGAGTGCCACCCAACGCCGGGCGGTCGAGGCCGAGGCGCAAGTCTTCGACGACCTCGTTCTCGGGATGATCGAGGTCCCGCTTGAGGAGAGGTACCAACGGGCGGGTGAGCAGCTGAGGATCTCTGCGCGTACAGCACGGCGGCGGGCCGCCCGCTACGCGGACCGAGGCCTTGTCGGTCTGGTTGACGCACGCCTGCTCCAGACTTCCCGTCGATCGGTCGCCCAGGAATGGGACCAGGCGTGCCTGCAGGTGCTCGATTCGTTCAAGGATCTCTCGAACCCCACGATGAAGTCGGTGCTCAGCAAGACGAACGCGCTCTACCTTCAGGATCACCCTGGGGCAGCAGTTCCATCCCAGGCAGTGGCCTACCGCCGACTTCGAGAGCTGGACAAGGGGCATTACACGTTCGGGGCGGCCAAGCAACGTAGGTCGGTGGCCGAACGGCCGCAGGGCGTGCTGGGCAGGTTGCGGGCGGACCGGCCCGGCCAGTACGTGGTGCTGGACACAACTCGCCTGGACGTGTTCGCGATGGAGCCGGTGACCGGTCGGTGGGTCAACACCGAGCTGACGATCGCGAAGGATCTCTACTCCCGTTGCGTCCTCGGCCTGACCCTGAGGGCTGTGTCGACCAAGGCGCAGGACGTGGCATCGGTGCTGTTCCAGGTGGTCACGCCGCAGCAATGGGGACCGACTGTTGAGGGCGAGGTGCCGGCGCCCTACGTCGGCATCCCGGACGAGCTAATCACGATGACTACGGGTGCCCTACCGGACACGATCGTGGTCGACCACGGCAAGGTGTACCTGTCCGGGCACACCAAGGCCGTGTGTCACCGTCTCGGGATCAACATCCAGCCCGCGATCCCGCACAAGCCGACGGACAAGCCCACCATGGAACGATTCTTCCGGACGCTGCGACAGCAGCTTCTGGAGCACCTACCCGCCTACAAGGGCCCTGATGTCCACTCACGCGGCAAGGACGTGGAGGCCGAAGCGTTCTACTACGTGCCCGAGTTGGAGGCGATCATCCGCGAGTGGGTCGGGATCTACCACCACACCCCTCATCGGGGTCTGTGCGACCCGCGACTGCCGGGCGTGGACCTGTCCCCGGCAGAAATGTTCGCCCGCGGCATGGCCGTCGCGGGCGTGCTGCGACTTCCGGCTAGCCAGGACCTGCGCATGGAGTTCCTCGACGTGGCATGGCGCACGATCCAGCACTATGGCGTCGAGATCGACGGGCGCCGCTATGACGGCCCTGGCCTGAACCTGCACCGCGGCACCCGGTCCCGACACGGTGGCGCCCACCCCGGCAGGTGGCCGATCATGGTCGACCGTGACGACGTCCGCACCGTCTTCTTCCAGGACCCTGACACCGGGTCTTGGCACGATCTGGTGTGGGAACACGCACCGGGCCTGGATGCTCCGTTCAGCGACGAAGCAGCCGCCTACACCCGGCGGCTGAGCCTGAGAGAGGACAGGCACGTCGACCCGGCCTCGGCGTTGGCCGACCTGCTGCAGCGATACAGCAAGGGCGAGGTCACCAAGAGGCGCGAGCAGAACCTCGCCCGACGACTCGCCACCCAGCCCACCCACGAGCCCGGAGCGGGCACGGCGACTCTGGATACGGCTTCCACACCGGGAGTTGTCGACCTGCTGGCCCATATCGACCGTCGCCGCACCGATCCACAGGTCACCGATGACCTGGATGTGTTCGAGCGCTACTACGCAGAGCACCCGGACACGGTCGGGTTGGAGGTGTTCGACGAATGAGCGTGCCGAACGCGTGGGCGGCCTGGTTGGGCGAGTACGACACCGCCAGCTACCAGTTGTCCCGCAAGGCCGGGTGGGACGCTTTCGTGAACGCAGCACCCCGGCCCAGGTTCGAGGTCCTGACCCGCGCCGAGATGCGGGTCTTGGATGAGGACGCCCTGGCCGACTACAACGAGGCCAGGTGCGTGTGGAACGCCAACCCGCCGACCATCAAGACCCAGCAGTTGACCCGGGCCTTCCAGGTCCTGGACCAGGTGATGGCCTCGGGCCGCCGCGACGGGGACAAGCTGCGCGGCTCTGCGGTCGTCGACGCTGAGCCCGGATTGGGCAAGACGACGATCGCGACCCGGTTCGCCCGGGATGTACATCGACGCGAGTACCTCCGCCACTCCCCAACCACCGCCGATGGCAGTCAGCGGCTGCCGGTCGCGTTCGTGCCGCTGGCCGCTGGGGTCACGTTGAAGGGTTTGAACCAGCAGATCCTGAAGTTCTACGACCATCCCGCCGCGGAGCGCGCGAATAACCGGACGCAACTGACCTCGCTGGCCGTGGACTGCGTCACGACCTGCGCGACGCGGCTTGTCGTGATCGATGACCTGCACTTCATCGACTTCCGGCACAAGAATGGTATCGAGGTGTCTAACCACCTCAAGAGCCTGGCCAACGCGCTACCGGTCACGTTCTTGTACGTCGGGGTGAATCTGATGGCTAAACGGTTCTTCGACGAGGGCATGGACGGTGAGCAGGCCGTCTACGCGCAGATGAGCCGGCGGGCGACCCGGTGCCCGGTTACCCCGTTCAGCATCGAGGGCGACGCCGGCGCCCGCGCCTGGAGTGACCTACTGTCCACCTTGGAGCGGCACCTCATCCTGGCCGATGGCGAACCGGGCATGCTGGTCAGCCAGGCCAAGGAGCTGCACCGCCGCACCCAGGGCCGGATCGCGTCCCTGACTAACCTCATCGACCGCGCCGCCTACTTGGCCATCGCCTCCGGGGCCGAGACCATCAACCCCGGTGTCCTCGACTCCGCGTTGACCGACAATGCCGCCCACGGCCTGGCCGGCACGGCCTGACCCGCAGTCCGCAGGCCAAGGCCGCGGGCTGCGGGGCGTGCCTGGTGGGTATGACATCAACCGGTGGCCGATCGCCGTCCCACCAACCCCGGAGGAGCACCCGGTCACCTGGTTGTGGCGCCTGGCCTACCGGTACGGCTTGAGTGTCTCCGCGACCCTGCGGGCACTCGACGTGCCCGTCACCCAGGCTTCAGTTCCGCTGCTCGAACGCAGGCTCGGGTCCTTCATCGACAGGATAGAGGCTCGGGTCGGTCCTCATCCCTTCTTCCCGGACGACGCGATGACACACCGTCCTCGACCCACCCCACTGGTGGACCGGCATCTTGCGGGGTATCTCAACAGGTACCGGTTTGCCGCGATCCCGGCCCCAACGTTCCGGTTCTGCCCTCACTGCCTGGAGGAGTCAGAGGGAGCCTGGCTGAGATCGTGGTGGTCCCTTCTGCCCGCCCTCTGCTCTCGGCACCGCGTCCTGCTGGTAGCGACATGCCCAGGCTGCCACACGGTCCCCCTGAGTACACCAGCCTGGATGGGCGCGGACACCCCGCCGTGGCAGTGCCCGCAGATCACCCGCGCCCAGCCTGCGCCCCGGCGACGGCGCCACAGGTGCGGATACGACCTACGGAGCGCCCCGACGATCGTCCCCGGCCAGGAGCAGCGCCGGTTGCTTGAGCAACTGAGAGACCTGGCCGACCGGGCCACAGCCGACCCGGATGGCACGACGGTGGTCGCCGCCCTGGAGACCACCCATACTGAGCGCCTCGATGCTGTCTGGGAACTCATGGACGAGGCAGTGGGCATCAAGACCGCCCTCGGTACCGATGCTGCCCACGCCGACCTGTTCTTTTCCGCCTGCGCGACGGCTATGGCCGTCCTGGCACAACTCGGCCCTTCGTCAGCCGCGGCCACGGCGGAGGCGGCTGGGCTGCTGGACCCGTCCGGAACTCACACCCCGATCCTGACCACGTACCGTGCCCGGCTGCGCCGTCACAACCCGCTGCTGGCGGCGATCAGGATCCGGTCCTTGGAGCACACGCTGAGCCCCACCGCCCAGCTCACCCTCCGCACGGCCTCGCAGGTGCCGCGGTACCCCGCCCCGTACCTGGGGCGGGGCATCGACAACTGCCCAGAGGTCCTCCCGGGAGAGTCCCGTCTGGCGTGGGTCCCGCAGCTGCTCTGGCCCGGGGCACTGTCCGAATGGATCGCGGACGACGACATCCCCGGGCGAGCGGCCGCGGGCATGCTCCTCGCGCGCATCGGCACCACTCGGGCGTGGTCCATGATCGCTCTCGACATGGGCTTTCCCGCCTCCTTCGCCCCCGTGCCGCCAGCCCTGATCCGCCGGTTACGACGGGCCGGTAGCTGGCCACAGGCCCTGGCTGTCCTGGATGACCTGACCACCAAGCTGGAACACTGCCCTCCCCCAATCGACTACTCCGCGCGCCGGTGGGCAGCCGCCGACACCCGACGCCTGCGGCGCGCCGTCCTCCTCGCCGCAGGCCGAGAAGACCACGACCGTGACCTGACGCCCCCGCAGGTCCAAGCCCTCATGGGTAGCGTCTGGGAGACCTACACCGGCGGTGACCTGCGGTATCACCCAAGCCTTCGCCCCACCCCAGCGGGCAGTCCCGACCCTCTGGCGGCCATCGCCACCGACGCCGTCGCCGTCCTCCACGACCTGGCCGGGTGCCCCGACGACGGACCAGCCCAATGGGTACCGACTTGACTGCCCACCGGGACCAGCCCTCATCCCCCGCGTCTTCCCCACACCGGCGCACCCGCCGGGCCCTCCTACCGGGAAGTCGTCAGAACGGTCGCGGTGAGAGCCATGAACGTGTCCCATCGGGGTGTCACCAAGTCCTGGCTCAAGCAATCCTTGGCAAGTGCCGCCGGGCCCAGCGCCACCCTTCTCCCTCCCTACCAGCGGCACCCGCTGCACTGGCACGTCACAGCCCTAATCAAGCGGCGCCCGGACGCCGGCCACCTCGACCCTCTACTCAACGAGCTGATCGACCACACTCTCGGCCCCAACACCGGCCCCGGACTGAACAGCCCGTGGGATCAGGACTAACTCCACGGTTAGTTCCTTGTTCAGGATGTAGACGACGGGGACGAGCCGGCCCAGGACCTGTTGGAGCTGCCACTGTGTGCTGGCCTCGAACAAGCGGTAGGTCTCTGCGCCGCATTTGGCCTCGACCCTCTCCTGCTGCGACGCAGGCGCGCGAGGCGTAGCAGGTCGCGTGACACGTCTTGGTCTCGTTCCTCCACGTGCACGCACCACTGTGTCCCGATGACGTGCTTCATCGCGAGACGGCTCCCACTGAGTTGGCGCCCGCCACGGTACGGCGCCAGGAGGGTCCTTGCGCAGGGAACTCATGGTCCCCCTCCGCCTCGGCCGTATGTTCAGGCGAGCCGCGAGACCAGATCGGTCAGGTCGGTAATCACGATGCCCGACCAGTTCTGGTCCTCGTCGATCGTGTCGCCACGCATGTCGTCGCTTGGCTGGAAGCGAATGGCACTCATGCCAAGGGCCTCGGCTCCACTCAGCTCGTAGCTTCCGCCGTCCCCGACGTACAAACATTCCCGCGCACTGACTCCGAGCGCTCGGACTGCAGTTAGGTAGGCCTCTGGCTCAGGCTTGCGGTGCCCCGTAAGGCACGAGAATGACACGGCCTCGAAGTGTGGCGACAGCGAGCTCTCGGCCCAGATCAGGGGTGTCTCGGCCGTGCAGTCAGTGACCAGTCCGCGAAGCACCCCGGCAGCACCAAGATCCTCGAGTGCCGAGAGAGCCCAGGTCTGCTCGTGCAGCGAGCGTGTCATCTCGAGTCTCAATGTCGCGGCGGAGGCGACGGCCGCATCAGACGGGGTGACGCCGAGGCACTGGGCCAACGAGAGGACCGTTTCCTGGAGATCGCCGAGGTTCCCGCGCGCCCGGTCGTCGAATGTGTCCCGGACAACTGTCGCCATGCCCTCGGGCGCCACGCCGAGCGTCTTGGCCATAGCTCGTGACACGTTGTCCCGTTCATCCTTAGAACCGCCTGGCACCAAAGTGTTGAACAGATCGAAGAGCACCGCCCGCGGATGTGGCCCTGGGCTCACCCCCCGGGCACGTCCCTCCATGAGCGCAGCCTACTTCGTCTCGCTACACGACTGGGAGAATGCTCACCATGCCTCTGACGAACCCCTGGCTCTCCGGCCCTGCCCCGACAGCGCCCCTCCCCCGCCCTGAACTCGAGGAGAGGATCCTCAACCTCCTGTCCTCACAGAACATGGCGGTCATCGCTACCGTCAACAAGGACGGATCACCGGCCGCCACGCCAGTTCGCTATTTCAGCCTCGGCTTCGAGATTTTCTACACGAGCTGGAACGAGTCGGTGAAGTCGCGCAACCTGCGCCGCGATCCGCGCGTGTCCGCTGGCATCTTCGCTCCCCTGGTAGGCCAAGCCAGCAGTCGGGGGGCGCAACTCTTCGGTGCGGCGCGGACACTGGAGCGGTCCGAGTCCGAGGCTGGCCACTACTGGGAGGCTCTCCGATGGCAATCAGACCACGTTGAGCGCGGCCGGTCCCTGGATGAAGCGCCGAGCGACCCGATCACGATCATCACGCCCACCCGCATTCTCTACACGGAGCACTGGTTGCGCCGCTCCGGCTACGCAGCGCGCCAGACTTGGCAACCCGGCGACCCACACTGAACCACCTCGCCGGCAACTGTCGCGAACCACGAGCACACGAACGGTGGCGACGCCACTGCCGCCAAGACCTTCGTCACCGCATCACCGCACCCGCATCCCGAACCCCCACCTGACCAGCAACGACGCCCTCAACGGTTAAACGACACGCGCAGGCCACGCCGCCCGTCCGATTGCACCACAGTATTCAGTGAGCCATTGGACAAGGAGAGCCTTCTCCGCTGCTTGGACACGGACTCGCAGGCTCGCGACGTCGTCGTTTGGTTCGACTGGGACGACAACCTGGGCAAGAACGGGACCTTCGTCGTACTCGGGTGTCACGGAATGGATCGAGGCACCAGTCTCGGTGGCGCCGGCGGCGAGAACCGCTTCATGGACGCGATCGCCGTACATTCCGACTCCTCCGTAAGCTGGGAGTAGCGCGGGGTGGGTGTTCACGATGCGCCCGCCCCAGCGTTCTAGCGTCCGAGGCCCGATCTTTTTCAAGAACCCGGCGAGTACCAAGAGATCTGCGCCAGCGGACTCAAGCGCCTTGGTCATAGCAGCGTCGAGGTCAGCAGGGTCAGGATGCGTGACACCGCTCAAATGGAGGGTTGGAACCCCGCGTTCACGTGCGCGCTCAAGGACTCCGGATCGGCTCTTGTTGCTAATGACGAGGCACACTTCGGCGTGGACTGACGAGCCTGCAACGTCCATAATGCGTTCAGCTGTCGTTCCGGAACCTGATCCAAGAATGGCAACACGGACGACCGGGCGGCGAACCTCCGGCAGTGACATGCAAGAGAGCGTACCCACAGACGTGCCTGGCTGGATCGACTACGAGCAATTCACCATGGGCGCAGCGCCACGACCAGGAGATGTCGGGCCCCGCCCCGATCCCCTACCTGTCCACGACGCAGACGGCCACATGGTCCTCGGCACCGCCGAGGTCGACGCGACCTACCCTAGTCATCCCGACCTTCGCGAAACGGCACAGATCTATCGACGGTCTGTGCTTGCCCACCAGCGGATCAAAGCCCGCCCGGAGCGTGCGCCGGCATCGCGCGGTGACGTCCGCACACAAGCAGTTGCGCAAAATGCCGTACCTGCGAACTGGCCACCTGAGGATTCCGACAAGGTGGTGAGACATCCTGCGTCTCGTCAAGGTGTCGGCGCGCAGGTCAGCGGACTGCTCCCCTGACAGGTCGCGCGAGAACCTACAAGCAGGCGCAGAGCAGGGGGATCAGGAGACACAGATTCGTCCGGTCGGCGAGGAGCGGCAGGCTGGTGAGGGTCGGGGGTCACCGGTCTCCTGTGGTGCTGCGGAGCAGGTGCAGCACGGTGACGTAGTGCTCGGTCACCGAGCCTGGTTGTGCTGCCGCGGCGGCCTGGACCGCATCGAGCTCTCCCGGGTCCTGCCAGTCGCTGAACGTTGCGAACAGAGCGCGCAACTCGTGCGCGTCCAGGTCGATCTGCCACGGCCACTGCCAACTCCGGACCAGGCGGAAGTTTCCCATCGCTTCCAGTTCCTCCACGCTCGGTCGGGGGTCCAGCGGGTCGTGGGGTCGGTCGCTCGGGCTGCGACGGGCGACGATCTCGCGCACAGCCTGCCGGAACGGCGTCCACACCCGCGGGTCGCCGTAGACCGTGCGCCATACGGCCATCAGCCCACTTGGCCCCAACGCCCGGTCGAGCCGGGGGAGCATCGTCGGCAGGTCGACCCAGTGCATCGACGTAGCTGCCACCACCGAGTCGAACGAGCGCGCCGGCAGGTCCACGTCCTCGATCCGGGAGACGACGACGCTCGACTCGGGGCACGTCCGCCGGAGCCGGGCGGCCAGGCCGGGGCCTGGCTCGACCGCGACCACCGCACTTCCGCGACGGACGAGCTCCTTGGTGGCCTCACCACTGCCGGCCCCGATCTCCAGGATCCGCCGACCCGCCCCGATCACGCCGTGCTGGGCAAGGGTGTCGTACAGAACGCTCGGGTAGGGCGGGCGTGCCGACCCGTACGACGCGGCCACCGACTCGAAATGGTTCCCATCCCTCACCTGCACCATCCTGCCCCCAGCGCACAGGCCGGTCGTGTCAGAATGCCCGTCGTGGACTCCGAGCACATCACAGCCGACGACGGCGTGTCCCTCCAGGTCCTGACGTGCGGTGCGGGGCCCGATGTCGTCGTCCTGTCGGGCGGCCCGGGAATGGTGCACTATCTCGCGGAGGAGTCGCTGGCACCTGACGGCTTTCGCTGCTGGTTCCCTGTCCCGCGAGGTGTTTCGCCCTCTGAAGGCGGTCCGCACGACATGGCTCGCGCGATCGAGGACCTGGAAGCGGTGCGCCAGGCCAACGGGATCGAGTCATGGATCGTGCTTGGCCACTCCTGGGGTTCAGATCTTGCCGTGCGCTACGCCCTCGACCACCCTCGTCGCGTCAGAGGCCTGGTCGGCATCGCCGGTCACGGGTTGCACCGCGACCGCGAGTGGTCCGCTGCCTACGAGGCGGGCAAGGCGGCAGCGCCCCGCATCGACGTCCCGTGGGTCCCCGAGGTGCACGCCGCGCTGTGGAGCTCCTTCAAGAAGTGGATCCACGAACCCACACTGTGGCGCGATCTCGCCGACAGCGCTGTCCCCATGCGCTTCATCGCAGCCGGCGGCGACATCCGGCCGAACTGGCCGCTGCAGCAGCTCGCCGTGCTGGTCCCCGGAGGGTCTTTCGAGGTGGTGGCCGACGTGTCCCACGACTTCTGGACCACCGATCCCGAGCTGTGGCAGACGACCTGCACCACCGCATGCGACCACCTGCTCTGACTGACCGGACATCGGCGGCAGGCAGTGTCACCAGGCCGTGGGACGGTAAGGAGGTGGAGACCGACAGGCACTACCCCGCCGAGCGGGTGGTCTCGTATGACGCGCACTGGCCGAGCGCATATCGAGACTTCGCCGCCGGGCTGTTTCACGCCTTAGGCCTGGCATGGGAGGTCGAGCACGTTGGCTCGACCTCCGTGCCCGGACTCGTGGCCAAGCCAGTCATCGACCTGGCATTGCGCCTCCCAGCAGAACAACCCCTGACACATGCTGCCAAGACCCTCGTGCGCGCGGGGTGGACAACACCGGTCAGCCTCGGCGACCACTGGGCCACATTCCACCTCCACGACCACGTGCGCACCGGGATCGGACACATCTTCACCGCTGACCAGTGGGACCAGGCCCACGTGCGGCTCTTCGCCCGTTGGCTCCGCGAGTATCCCGACGACCGCGACCGCTACGCACGGCTCAAGGTCGACCTCCTCGACCGCGGACTCTGGGGCGGCGACTACACGGCAGCCAAGACCCGATTCGTCCACGAGATCGTGAACCGCGCCCGCGCCGAGGACGGACTTCCGCCCCTGACCCATCTCCGAGGGCGTGGCCGCTCGGAGTCGCGGTGCCCGGTGAGGATTCCGACAAGATAGTGACAACGCAAGTCGGTCACCTTCTTGTCAACATGCAGGCCAGCGCCCTGCCCGGATGACAGATCGTCGGGGAACCTACAGAGGCCGTGTAGGTTCCGGTGAAGTTGGCAGTAATCTCACCTATCTGACAGTGGCGTGTCAGTAGTCTCATCTATCTGTCAGTGCGCCACGATGGACTCATGGGCGGTCGCGAGGTCTCCTTGCGGTACTGCAACGGCGCCGGTGACGAGGTCACGACGACGTGGAGAGAAGCGCGTGCTGATCTGATCGTCGAGGGTCTTCCGGTTCGCATCCCGCCGTCCTACCGGGGGCAGGGGCACTACCCGGGACTGTTCTGGTCGGCGACAAATCAGAGGACTCTGGTTTACGAGAGCCTGCTCGAGCTGGACCGGCTGTGGTTGGCGGACTTCGACCAGACCGTCGTAGGTATAGCAACCCAACCGTTCCAGATCACCGGCAGCGGCGCCGGCGCCCAGCCTTCGCATGTGCCAGATGTCCTCCTGGTCCATACCGACCGCGCGGTCACGTTGGTCGACGTGAAGCCGACCGAGTTCCTGGAGAGGCCCGAGGTGCGGACCCAGTTCGACTGGACACGAGGGTTGTGCCGGGACAAGGGCTGGCGCTACGAGGTCTTCTCTGGGGGAGATCCAGTCGTGCTGCGCAACATCAGGGCTTTGGCTGTCGGCCGTCGCCCCGAGCGACTACCTGGCGGTGTCCTCGATCAGGCGCGGGCGGTCCTCGCTCCAGGGGACGTCACCCTGAGCGAAGCAGTCGGTCGCAAGCCGGCGACTTGCGAGGACGTCTCGTGGCACGTGGCCATCCTTGGGTGCCTGTGGCGGGGTGAAGCATGGGCCGACCTCCGACGACCTTTGGGCACTAACACGGTGCTAACTCGCGCAGCGGTGGTGCCGGTGTGAGCCCGGAGAGCCTGGACGTGTCAGTCGGTGCGCGACTCTGGTGGCAGGGAAGTGCCTGGACGGTGGTCGAGCACGATGGCGTGGGCGTGCTTTTGCGTTCGGGCGACAGCTTCAAGAAGGTCCACGCGCCCTCGCTCGTCGGAATCGCGGAGGCTCTCGACGATCGGCCCGTCGAGGGCACTGACACAGAGTTAGACGCGATAGTTCTGGCGTCGCTGAGCCCAGTGCAGCGTGCGGAAGTTGACCGGCAGGCGAAGGTGTTCGACGAGCTTCTCCTCGCCTCTTGCGATACTCCCATCGATGACCGCTACCGGGCCGCCGCGGAGCGCCTCGGGATCTCCCTTCGCACCGCCTATCGACGAGGGCAGCGCTACAGCGAGAGGGGCCTCGTAGGGCTGATCGACACTCGCAGGCTCCAGCCTCGCCGGCCCACGGTCGACCCAAAGTGGGACGCCGCGTGCCTTGAGGTTCTCCACAGCTATCGAGACGCGTCGAACCCCACGATGAAGTCTGTGCTGGGCAAGACCAATGCGCATTACCTCACCCAGGTCCCGGAGGGTACAGTTCCCTCGCGCGCGGTGGCCTACCGGCGCATTCGCGAGCTCGACAAGGGGCATTACACGTTCGGTGCCGCCAAGCAGCGCAGGTCGGTGGCCGAGCGACCGCAGGGCGTCATGGGTCGTCTGCGGGCGGACCGCCCTGGTCAGTACGTGGTGCTGGACACCACCCGCCTGGACGTGTTCGCGATGGAGCCGGTGACCGGTCGGTGGGTGAACACTGAATTGACGATCGCGAAGGACCTCTACTCCCGGTGCGTCCTCGGTTTGGCCCTGCGGGCTGTGTCGACCAAGGCGCAAGACGTGGCATCGGTGCTGTTTCAGGTGGTCACTCCGCAGCAGTGGGGGCCGACCGTTGACGGCACGGTCACGGCGCCCTACGTCGGTGTCCCGGACAACTTGATCACGATGACCACTGGTGCACTACCGGACACGATCGTGGTCGACCACGGCAAGGTGTACCTGTCTGGGCACACCAAGGCCGTGTGTCACCGTCTCGGGATCAACATCCAGCCCGCGATCCCGCACAAACCGACGGACAAGCCGACCATGGAACGGTTCTTTCGGACGCTGCGCCAGCAGCTCTTGGAGCACCTCCCCGCTTACAAGGGCCCGGACGTCTACTCACGAGGTAAGGATGTGGAGGCCGAGGCGTTTTACTACGTCCCCGAACTGGAGGCGATCATCCGCGAGTGGGTCGGGATCTACCACCACACCCCTCATCAGGGATTGTGCGACCCGAGGCTGCTGGAGGTGGACCTGTCCCCGGCAGAGATGTTCGCCAGGGGCGTCGCCGTCGCCGGGGTGCTACGCCTTCCGGCCAGCCAGGATCTGCGGATGGAGTTCCTCGACGTTGCCTGGCGCACGATCCAGCACTATGGCGTGGAGATCGACGGGCGGCGCTATGACGGCCCTGGCCTGAACCTGCACCGCGGAGTCCGTTCTCGACACGGTGGCGCCCACCCGGGCAGGTGGCCGATCATGGTCGACCGCGATGACGTCCGCACCGTCTTCTTCCAGGACCCGGACACCAAGTCCTGGCACGATCTGGTGTGGGAGCACGCCCCTGGCCTGGATGCCCCGTTCAGCGAAGAAGCAGCGGCCTACACCCGGCGTCTGAGCCTGAAGGAGGACCGTCACGTCGACCCGGGCGCCGCGTTGGCGGACCTGCTGCAGCGCTACAGCACGGGAGCGGTCACCGATAGGCGCGAGAAGAACCTCGCCCGTCGACTGGCCACCCAGCTCACTCACGAGCCTGGAGTGGGAGCGTCGATGCTGGAGACAGCTTCCATACCGGGAGTCGTCGACCTCTTGGCTCACCTCGACCGCCGCCGGTCCAGACCCCAGGTCTCCGATGACCTGGACGTGTTCGAGCGCTACTACGCCGAGCACCCGGACTCGGTAGGGCTGGAAGTGTTCGACGAATGAGCGCGCCGACTCCGTGGGGGGCCTGGCTGGAGGAGTACGACACCGCCAGCTACCAGTTGTCCCGCAAGGCCGGGTGGGACGCCTTCGTCAACGCAGCGCCCAGGCCCAGGTTCGAGGTTCTCACCCGCGCCGAGATGCGGGCCCTGGACGAGGACACGCTCGCGGACTATAACGAGGCCCGGCGCGTGTGGAACGCCAACCCGCCGACGATCAAGACCCAGCAGTTGACTCGGGCCTTCCAGGTCCTGGAGCAGGTGATGGCCTCGGGCCGCCGCGACGGGGACAAGCTGCGCGGGTCCGCGGTCGTCGACGCCGAGCCGGGACTGGGCAAGACAACGATCGCGACCAGGTTCGCCCGCGAGGTCCATCGCCGCGGGTACCGCCGCCATGGCCCGTTCACCGACGACGGCAGTCAGCGGCTGCCGGTCGCGTTCGTGCCGCTGGCCGCTGGGGTCACGTTGAAGGGGTTGAACCAGCAGATCCTGAAGTTCTACGACCATCCCGCCGCGGAGCGTGCGAATAACCGGACGCAACTGACCTCGCTGGCCGTGGACTGCGTCACGACCTGCGCGACGCGGCTTGTCGTGATCGATGACCTGCACTTCATCGACTTCCGGCACAAGAATGGTATCGAGGTGTCCAACCATCTCAAGAGCCTGGCCAACGCGCTACCTGTCACATTCCTGTACGTCGGGGTGAATCTGATGGCTAAACGGTTCTTCGACGAGGGCATGGACGGTGAGCAGGCCGTCTACGCTCAGATGAGCCGACGGGCGACCCGGTGCCCGGTCACCCCGTTCAGCATCGACAATGACGCCGGCGCCCGCGCCTGGACCGACCTACTGTCCACCTTGGAGCGGCACCTCATCCTGGCCGATGGCGAACCGGGCATGCTCGTGGCCCAGGCCAAGGAGCTGCACCGCCGCACCCAGGGGCGGATCGCGTCCCTGACCAACCTCATCGACCGCGCCGCCTACCTGGCCATCGCCTCCGGGACCGAGTCCATCAACGCCGAGATCCTGGAGTCCGCCCTAACCGACAATGCCGCCCACCGCCTGGCCGGCACAGCCTGACCCGCAGTCCGCAGGCCAAGGCCGCGGGCTACGGGGGGTGCCTGGCGGGTATGACATCAACCGGTGGCCGATCGCGGTCCCACCAGCACCGGAGGAGCACCCCGTGAGTTGGTTGTGGCGGCTGGCCGACCGGTACGGCCTCTCTGCAGCAGCGACGTTGGTCGCTCTGGGCATACCCCGCGCCGCAGCATCCGTGCCCACGCTCGAGGAGCACCTGCGCGGCCACGGTGCCACCCTCACCGAGCGGCTCGGCCCGCACCACCCCTTCGGCAGCGAACGGTTCCCGGCTCAAGGCCCGGTCCTGGATGCCGAACTGGAGAGGTATGCACGGACCTATCGGACCGGGCGCACCCCCTCCCCCACGTTCCGCTACTGCCCTCACTGCCTGACCGAGGAAGGCACATGGTCACGGTCGTGGCTGACCCGGCTGCCCGGCATCTGCCCCACCCACGAGGTGCTGCTCCTCATCTCCTGTCCGAGCTGCGAGAAAGTGCCGTTCAGCAAACCCTTCTGGCTGACAGTCACCAGCCCCCTCTGGGCCTGCCCGCAGGCCAGCGGCGAGCAACCCGAACCACGACGACACCGACACCGCTGCGGCCAGGACCTGCGAGAAGCTCCCACCCACCGGCCGAGCGCTGATCAGGCCCACTGCCTGAGTGCCCTGAACGACATGGCCACGGCCGGGGCAACCACTCCGCGATCCACCCTCACGGTGGCCGACATCCAGACGACCCACCGTGACCACCTTGACGCCATGTTCGAACTCGTCGACGAACTCGTCGGTGTCAAGACGTCCCTCGCCCGCGACTGCGAACCTACGGACGATTTCGTCACCGCGGCACAGGTCGCGCTCTCGGTGCTGAACCAGCCCTCCGCAGATCAGGCTGCTGGGATGGCCGAGCAGCACGGCCTGCTGAACCCCGCGGGAAGGCACACACCGTTGCTCACCGACTCCCGGCTGCGGCGACGACTGCATAACCCCCTCTTGGCTGCGATCCGCCTCCAGTCTCTCGCAACTTCGCTGTCGCCAACGGCGCAACTGACCTTCCGCACCGCCTCAGCCGTCCCGCGTTACCCCGCCCCGTACCCGCCCGGCGAGATGCAGGACTACCCGACGAACTGGCCCGGCCAGACCCGACTGGATTGGATCCCTCAACTCATCTGGCCAGGCGTGCTCACCCCGTGGATCGAGGACCAGAACATCCCTGCCCGCGCGGCCGCGTCCATGCTGCTGGCAAGAGTGGGCAGTACCCGGCCCTGGTCGCTCATCGCCTTGGATCTGGGCCTCCCAGCTGCTTTCGGCACCACCCCGCCAGCACTGGTCAAAGGCCTGCGCCGTACCGGACTTTGGGAGTCCTTCCTCGCGGCGCTGGACGATCTCGCCACCGCATTGGAGGACGATCCACCACCCATCGACTACTCCGCCCGCCGCTGGGCCGCCTGCACCCCCTTGCACATGTACGGGGCCATCAAACAGGCTCGCCTGATCTATGGAGAGTGCGACATCAGCGACGACCGCCACCTGGCCAGGAAGACCTGGGGGCTCTACACCGGCGGGCATGGTTCCTTCTTTCCCGGCACAGACATCTCCGGCCCCGTTGTTGAGGAAACCGAGCCCAGTCCGCTGGGCGACCGCATCACCAGATTCACGGCGGAAACCCTGCACCACCTGGCCGGGCAGCCCGACCATGGCCCGCTGGAGTGGCGCCCACCTTGACTACAGCACACCGTGACCGAAGGCAGCAGCCGGATCCCGTCGCCGTCCGGCCGGAGCACAATCGGGATCGGCTATGAGCAGATCGCCCGCAGCATCGCCCTCGACGCCCTCGACCTGGGCCGAGCCCCGTCCGCAGGCTGGGTTGCCGCGCGCGTGGCCGAGCACGGCCTCCCCTGGGGCGAGTTCAACGAAGATGCCTGGCACCAAAGAATCTGGTGGCTCGCCAGCCACATGAAACCCGGCCGAGCCCCCAGCGACGACGAAGTCGTCGCCGTCCGTGTCCATCACTCGTTCGGCACCAGCAGCCGACGACTGCACCCCCTGCAACGGTGGAAGGACATCCTCGAAGGCACCGACGCAGTGGCAGGCTGACCCGTCCAACGTCGGCGCGGCCGGGCTGGTGTGCTCGGCTGAGTATCGTGCTGTTGCGCACCTCCCGAAGAGTCTGCGAGTTGGATGGGCGCCGTTCCCGTCCCCGCTCAGCGAACTGGGCATACTGAATCCCCATAATGCGGATTCAACGCGACACGGCCCGCATCATCCCGGTGAGTCCGCAAGGACGAGCGCTCCTACTTCGTGGGCATGACCCGGCAAGCACCAGATACTTCCTATTGGTTCACGATCGGTGGCCAGATCGAGGAGCCAGAGTCAGCACGGAACACCGCCATTCGGGAGTTGAAGGAAGAGACTGGCATCGTCGCGACGGAGGACGACCTCATCGGCACCATCCACCCACGGTCAACACTCGTACGCCTTCAACGGCATCACGTACCACTCCCGATCCGTGTTCTTCGTACTACCAATCGCCGAGCGCACGATCCGGCCACACGGGCTACCCGGGGAGATCGTCACAGCGACCGGGTGGTGGGACGAGCACGGCATCCGGAACGCCCCGCTATCCAACCCCGAGATTGCGGACATCGTCAGCGAGGCTTTCTCACCAGCGGCTGCGCTGCATGGTGAGTAGGACGAGGGCGGCGGCGATGATGTCGCCGATTCTCCTGGGGCAGACGGTGACGCGGCGTAGCGCCTTCCAGGTCGACTTCAGCAGGGCGTTGGCGCGTTCGGCCGGTGCCCGCAGGACGCTGAGCAGCTGGTTGCGGGTCTGGTTGTCGGGGTCCAGGTTGGCGCCTTTGGTCGGGACGTGGATGCCGATGCCGGCGCCGGTGTAGCCCTTGTCGGCCAGCGTGGGCATCCCGGCGGCGGCCGCCGGGTACAGGGCGCCGAGCGCGTGGGCGCGGGCGGCGGTGATGTCGTGGGTGCGGCCGGGTTCGACCTCGCTGGTCCAGACCGGGAACCCGTCGGGGTCGGTCAGCACCTGGATGTTGCCGCCGTGGGCCCGGTGCTTGCCCGAGTACCACAGGTCGTGCCCGGCCTCGGAGCGGGCGCCCGAGCGGGTGGTCTCGATCAGCGTGCCGTCCAGGCACACGAACGCCCACCCCTGCTCCAGACCCTGGGCCAGCACGTCCCCTAGCTCGGGGGCCCGGTCCGCGATGACCTCCACGGCCTCGTGCAGGTACCGGTAGGCGGTGGCCTGGCTGATCCCGGCATCGCGGGCCAGCAGGTGCACGGCGGTGTCGTCCTTGAACCAGCGCAGCACCAGCAGCGCCTGGGTCCAACTGGTCGCCGCCCGCTGCCAGGGCCGCACGTCATTGGCGCGGCGGTGGGCCTGTACCCAACCCGAGACCCGGGCCACGGTAGAGAAGGGGACCTCGAGGGTGGCACGATAGGTGATCACGTGGGGTCCTGGTCCTGTCCTGTTCGGCTTCTTGGTCGAAACCGAATCTGACACCCAGGACCCCACGCCTACGTCAGGACACGCCGTCCCCGCAGGTCACACCAGTCACCCCAGTCACAGGATCGCCTGCTGGTGAGAAAGCCTCAGTCTCGCCATCAGAACCGCGCAAGCCCAAGGAAGCCGCTGACCCAACGCAAACTGCTGCGGCGGAAGCCATGGTCGCTGCCGGTCAGTCTCGGAGCAACTGCAGCTCGTCACCCCAGTCGTCGATGATGGGCTTCAACAGTGGCCCGGCACGTTGTTGGTCGAAAGTGGGGCAGAGCGTTCAGACCTGCGGTCCGGTGACGATGAGTCTCGGCGGACCATTGACAGCGAGGGAGCTTGATGGGAGTCTGACTGTTGAGGTGACCCGCCAAAGGTGGGCGCGACGTGCTCACGAACACAACGGGTGCCGGAACGGAGTTCGGGCCATGCGGGAAAAGTCTCAGTTTAAGGCGCTTCCAGCACTGGGAGTCGCGAGCCTCGCGCTCGTTGTGAGCGCCCTCGTCAGCGGGCCACCGGCGTTCTCAGGAGGGGAGGTGTTGCCGAATGTTGACAAGACCTACATTGATGAATCCGGCGTAATTCACTATACTTTCGATCCTGAGAGCATGCCAGGGGCAACATTGAGCCGAGAAACGACGGATCTACTATCTGATGGATCATGTGATCTTACCGCCAGCGGAGGAGCAAGCGGCAAAGCGGGTGATCCAACCATAACGGTGGGTTCCGAGATATCGTTCGATCCCGATACATGCGAGAGATTAATGGCAACAGCATCGTATCCGCTTGATCGCGCACCTCAATCTGTTCTGGATACGCTAACCCCGACAGATGGCACGCGGGTCGATTCCGAGCACTTGTCGGGCGGGTTTCATCCAAATGCCACTTGGTTTGGTAAACTGAAGGCCTATATCGAGGACCCCATCCAGATCGACGTTTCTTCTACTACCTCTGAGCACACATGGAACTCGAGCGGTGGAGAAAGTCATAACCATCGATGGGGCTAGTATACGCCATCAGGTTGGTCGCGGACGGATTACTCCGCAATCAATGGAAGTTACTACACAGACACCACCGGCTGGTTCACCAACCTCGTTTTCTGCAACCCTTTCCTGGACACGCAGACGTTTCATAGGCAAACAATCTTCCGCGGATACACGAACGGAACCTGGAGTTGGGATTACAGCATGAACAAGGGTGGTGGAGATGGTGACTGTAGCTACCTCCTCAACTATCGCTATACAGCCGTCACCCCCTAATTCTGTGAGAGTGGGTCTTACATGCTTTCTCAGGAGCTTAGAAAGAGGGAGGGAAGCCCTTTTACTAGTCCGTGGCTCTATGTGACATTTGTCGTCACACTCCTTCTCTCACCGCTACTGTTCTGGATCTCGTTAGTAATTGGGGCGCCAACCGTAGTCGCCGGCGCCCTGTGGGGTCGGCGCTCGGTGACCGCAATCGGGTTGGGTCTAATTCTCGGAGGCTTGCCCTACCCGCTGTTAGGATTCGTGCAGAACATCTAGCCTGAAGGCTCTGGTAGACGTCACGAGGGGATCGGAGTAACCGGGGCGACGCGATTGCCGAGGACCGCCGTTTCAAGGTCGAATGCGTCGACGACGACAGCGACATCCACCTGGAGGCCGAGACCGACGGCGACGGCTGGGTTACGGTCGGTGACCTCACCGATGGGTCCAAGCACGGCTGGACGTGCTTCCCCGTTCGGGGGCTGCGCCAACGTGCGGGTCCTCATGAAGTGGGCAGAGAGCGGAGAGGCCCACGAGAAGGCGTTCACCACCACTCTCACCTGAGATTGGGGGGGTCCTACTATATCAGAACGCTGGCGATAGTCGCGAGGCCGGCCAGCGCCGACAGCGTCGACGAGCGATAGGTGGAGGGTGTGCCGTCGCCGTGCGCGACGAGGGATATAGCCGCGATGACGGCGCCCCGGCAGCGTTGTTGGGACGAGAACTCTGAGCAAGAGGGTGTCTCATGCTCATTAGCCCTTTGCGAGGGCTCTCTAACAGTGCGCGGTGGCCGACTTTGCGCCGAGCGGTCCGAACTATCCAGAACGAACCACCCACGGTGACCCGCGCGTCAGGAGGCGATCTTGCACCGGCACGCCGCGGCCTGTCCCGTAAGGCCCGTCCGCTTTGGGCATCTGGGACGCGGGCGTCCAACGGAACGCTCGTGCCTGAGGATTTGGACAAGATAGTGAGAACGCGGGCGTGCGAGCTTCTTGTCAACCCACAGGTCACAGCGCCGCACCGATGACAGATCGCGCGAGAACCTACAGCCGTGATATCAAGGACGACCCCCAGGATCGCGCGGAGATCGAGGCGATCCAGGAGGACCGGACCGCGCTACAAGGGACGCCATGAGGGGTGAGGTCCACCGGCTGCCCGCCCGCGGCAAGGGCCACGAGCAGCAGGGCCGCCGGTATGCCGTGGTCCTGCACCCGGACTGGCTCACCCTCAGCACCTGGATCGTCGCCTTCACCAGCACCAGCGCTCGACAGACCACTTTCCGACCCGAGGTCGAGGTCGCCGGTCAGCGCACCCTCGTGATGTGCGACCAGATCGCCACCGTCGACCTGAACTGTCTCGCCGAGCGCGCTGGCTATCTCACCCTTCAGGAGATGCAGCGCGTTGACGAAGGACTTTCCTTGGTTCTTGATCTGTAACACCGGGCGACCGACCCCTTGAGCTCTTGCGACGCGCACGGCTCACCCGAGCCACCAGGGCTTGAGATCAATCAGCCAGTGACTGCGCAGCGTGAGCGCACGCTCAAGTGATGCCGCGGTGCCGGCGACGAGCAGGCTGGTGTTGGCCCAGCCAGGCAACGAGATCGGTGAGGTGTAGGTGCCGAACCTGTCCCCCACCACCTCCCACTGGGTCAGCGCCTCGAGCAGTTGTGGCCCAAAGAGCACTAACCCAAGCAGCAGGATCACGCTGGCCACTCGGCCGATCCACTTGCTGAGAACAGGGAATCGATGGTCAGTCACCGCGCGCCAGTACTCGGCGCTGTGCCGGACCGGCGTCAGGGTGTGCTCCTGGCCACCGTCGTCTGGCACCAGGTGTATCCGCCTGAGTCCGGTGGACCCGACCGAGACCTCGACAACCCCGCCGGGCACCGGGAACGCGGTGGGCTGCTCGGACACCAACTCCTGCCGCCCGTCCACATAGAAGTCGACCGTGCCGTCCGCGCTGAAGTACCTGACGTCAGCCGCGTAGTCACGCGCGACGCCGTCCTCGTCGGCTAGCTCGATGTGAAAGACCGAGCGGCTCAGCATCTGCCAGGGACGGTGCGGCTGCAGCGCGCTGCCGTCCCCCGGCTCGGTCCTGGGCAGCTGTCGCTTGCCCCGCCACTTCGACCACACGTCGAGCTTCCCCTCGTCGCTTCCGAACCAACCCTAGTGGAGTGCTGTGCGAGAGACTGGGACTCATGCACAGCGCCGCCGAGACAGAGACGATCACGATCCAGGTCGGCGGACTGACACGCGCCGACATCGTCCGGAACCTGCAGCAGGCGGGCGTGCAACTCAACACCCACGCCGAGACGCTCCTGGCGGGGCCGGAGTTTGACGCTCCGAGGGAGCGGACCCTGCGCATCGTGGAGCGCACCGTGGCCGAGCTCGGGCTCCCAGAGGGTGATGTCCAGTCCCGGGTCTACGCAGCCGCCCGGGCGCAGGGACTGCACCTGTGCCCACTGATCACTGGCCCCTGGCTGCGCCTGGCCCTGCTGGACCAAACTGGCGCACCCGACTCCGTGCTATCCGCCGGTCGAGCGCCCACCGGCGCGATCCACATCGCCTCCGCCCCCGTGAGCGACGATGTGGAGCACCCCAAGGGCTTCTACCTGCGCGTCGTCGACGGAGTGCCCTGGTTGCGTGGTTACCGCTGCGATGACACCTACGTCTGGCCGGCCGACCAACGCCTCGCGTTCGCGCTCCCCGACCAGACCTGACAGGTCGCCCGCGCAGGCGCGGAACGTGAACGGCTGACCCTGCAGGGGAGAAAACCCGTTGCTACCCATAAAATATGTCCATACTATTTATGCATGAGACAGAAACTGAAGTGGTGGTTCGTCCACCTGGCGGCGTTCGTGCTCGGGCAACTCATCCTGCTGGTCATGGGCGCATCGTGGCCCGTGGCCCTGCTCACCCAGGAGGTGCCCGATCCCCTGTCCTTCGGCAGCGAGCCCGCCATGTGGATCAGTCGAGCGTGGTGTGTGGTCTTCGCCATCGACACCGCCTGGTCACTGATCCAGGCCAGGAACGGCTCCGACGACAGCACCCGCACCTCCGACACCACCCACCAGAGCGCCTGACCGAAGCGGTCGGCCACTCCACGAGAGGACACCCCGTGCTCGAAGACCTGCTGATGGACGAACTCTTCTCCGGAGAGAGCCAGTTCGCGCTCGATCACCGCGGTCATGCCGTCGCGGTCGTGGTGGAGAACTCCGGCCCCATCTCGACCACCGTCAGATTGTTCGTGGGTGGCCGGCTCGTGGACACCAAGCACGCCTTGTCCACGACTGTGCGACTGCCGACCGACCTGCCCGGGCCCGAGGGTCCGCACCGCATCGAGGTCAAGGTCTCGCTGAGCCTCCTGGGTGACGTGAAGGCATGCACTCTCAGAGAGGGCCCTGCCCAGCTCGAGATGCCCCGGCTCGACAGACGCTCGTGAGTGCACCGCACGCAGGACAGAAGCCGGCCACCCCAGAACGGCTAGGTAACTTCGTGCCATGACCAGACATCACGATGCCGCCGACCGGAAGCGACAGGTGGGAGACGCCCTGATGGAGGTGGTCGCCGAGCGTGGCCTGACGCGGACCACCCTGCGCCAGGTGGCCGACACAGCTGGCGTCTCGGTGGGCCTGGTCCAGCGTTACTTCACCAACAAGAACGAGCTGCTGCGGTTCGGCTTCGACTACGTCTATCAGCGCACGCGCGATCGCATCAACCAGGTCCCCCAGGAACCACCGATCAGGGAGGTCGTGCTCGGTCTCGGCGAGGCGATCCTGCCTCTGGACCCCCAGCGCCGACGCGAGACCAACGTCTTCCTGGCGTTCGTGCACGCCACGCTGAACGACCCCGACCTTGCCGACACCCACCAGCGGGCCGCAACGGAGCTGGTGGACGGACTGCAGCGTGCCCTCGAGGCAGCCAGGCGCAACGGCGAGCTCAAGGCGGATGTCGACACCCACCTCGAGGCGCTGACACTGGTCGCCCTGCTGGACGGTCTCGTCCTGGACGGCATGGCCACCAAGCACCTCTTCCCCGAGGAGACCCTCCGGTCCCTGCTGCACCGCCACGTCGACCGGCTCTTCCGCGACTAGCTGCCGTTGGCGCTGGCCAGGACGCGAACCGCGGCCCGCAGGTCAGCAACCATGAGGTCCGGCTGTTCCCAGCCAGCAAAGTGCCCACCCTGCGCGAGCTCCTCCCAGCGGACCAGGTTGTTGGCAGCCTCCACGGTCCGTGGCACCGCGGAGCCGAGGTCTTGTGGCATCGCCGCGATGGCCAGCGGGGTCCGGGACGTCTCCGGCTCGGCGCCCCAGTCGGTCGCGCCCTCCTTGTAGTAACGCATCGAGGACCAGATCGTGGCGAAGTGCCAATAGATGCTGACAGTGGTGAGCATCTCGTCGCGGCTCAGGACCTCCTCGGGGCTCTCATCTGCCGCTGACCAGTCATGGAAGCGCTCGACCAACCAGGTCAGGAGCCCGACTGGCGAGTCGGTGAGCGCCAGGCCGAGAGTCTGCGGGCGCGTCGACTGCACCATGGCATAGCCGCCGAGCTCCCACTCATAGCGCATCGCACGCTCGGCGGCGCGGACCTCACGGGGGTCGCCTGGGTTGGCGGTCTCCATCGTCACCTCCGGGCCGCCGAGGACGTCCGTGAGGTGCAGTCCGACCACGTGCTCTGCGTCGATCAGACCGATGGTCCGGCCGATCAGCGAGCCGGTGTCATAGCCGTGGACGACATAGCGGTCATAGCCGAGCCTGGCCATCAGGGTGACCATCGCGCCCGCGGCCCGGTCGGTGTTCCAGCCGATCGCCGGACCGGAGATCCCGAAGCCTGGGATCGTCGCGATCACGACGTCGAAGGCGTCTGCGGCCTCGCCCCCGTGGCTGACCGGGTCGACCAGCGCCGCGACCATCGGGAGGAACTCGGTGGGAGCGCCGGGCCACCCGTGGAGCAGCAGCAAGGGGGTCGCGCCCTCGTGCTCGGAACGGACGTGGAAAAAGTGGGTGTCGTGACCGTCGATCGGCGTGGTGAACTGGGGGAAGGAGTTGATCCGCTGCTCCTGCGCCCGCCAGTCGAAGTCACCGGCCCAGTAGGTCGCCAGCTCCTTGGCATAGCCGACCGGGACCCCGTGGTCCCACCCGGTGCCAGCGTCCTCGACCGGCCACCGGGTCTGCTGCAGGCGAGTGGTCAGTTCGGTCAGGGACTGCTCGGGCACGTGCAGCGTGAACGGCGTGATGTCGTGGTTCGTTGTCGTCATGACAGAAACGCTACGGACAGTAGAGGACAGATCTCGACCTTTTTCGACGCTCCGTGGTGTTCATGAGTGCGCACCACGATCAACAGCACCACGCCACCTGCGCGTCGCCCGAGATTCACTCCAGCACAGCACACTCCGGCTCGTGGGACAGACCAGGACCGGCCGGTGGAACCGCCGGCACACGCTGCTGGCAGCGGCGCTGCTCCTGCCCAACCTCGTGCTGCTGATCGTCTTCACCTACCGCCCACTGATCGACAACATCCGGCTCAGCTTCTTCCAGTGGAACCTCGGCAGCCCGACCTCCACCTTCCTCGGGTGGGACAACTACGTCGAGTGGTTTACCAGTGACGACAGCCGCACAGTGCTGTGGAACACGCTCATCTTCACCAGCGTCGCGGTGATCGGGTCGATGGCACTGGGCCTGTCCCTGGCCCTGCTGCTGGACCAGAAGCTGTTCGGCCGGGGCGCGGTGCGCTCGCTGGTGTTCGCCCCGTTCGTGCTCTCTGGGGCCGCGGTCGGGGTCGCCTTCCAGTTCATCTTCACCCCCACCTTCGGGTTGGTGCCGGACTTGCTCACCACGATCGGCATCACGCCACCGAACTTCTATCAGTCATCCGGGTGGGCGCTGTTCATGGTGACTTTGACCTACATCTGGAAGAACCTCGGCTACACCTTCGTGATCTACCTCGCGGCCCTCCAGGGTCGGCGCCGCGACCTGGACGAGGCCGCCGAGATCGATGCCGCCTCCGGCTGGACCCGGTTCCGCCAGGTCGTCTGGCCACAGCTGCGCCCGGCCACCTTCTTCCTGCTGATCACCGTGTTGCTCAACAGTTTTCAGGTCTTCGACGTGATCCACACGATGACCCGCGGCGGCCCGTACGGCAACGCCACGACGACGATGGTCTACCAGATCTATCAGGAGACCTACACCAACCGGCGCGCCGGCTACGGCGCGACCGTCGCCTCGATCATGTTCGTCGCCCTGCTGGTCGTCACCCTGGTCCAGGTCTGGGTCATGGAGCGGGGGCGGGAGAAGTGAGCACGTATGCCGAGGTGGCACCGCACGAGCGCCGTCACCTGCTCCCTCTGCTGGGTGGCTACCTGGCCATGCTCCTAGTCGTGCTGGTGATCGCGTTGCCGCTCTACTGGATCGTGGCCACCTCCCTCAAGGAGCGGCCGGACATCTACACCGTGCCGGTGACCTGGGTCCCGAACCCGGTCACCCTGGAAAACTACGACGGTGTTCGGCAGGGTGTGCCCTTCCTCACCTTCCTGCGCAACTCGGTCCTCATCACCGGGGTGCTGACCATCGTGCAGGTGGTGCTGGGCGTGCTCTCCGCCTTTGCGCTGTCCTTCCTGCGCTTTCCGGGGCGGACCCTCGTCCTGCTGCTCATCATCGCCGCACTCATGGTGCCCAACCAGATCACCTGGATCAGCAACTACGCCCTGGTCAGCCAGCTGGGCTGGCGCAACAGCTTCATCGGGATCATCGTCCCCCTCGCAGGGGTGGCCTTCGGCACCTTCCTGCTGCGCAACCACTTTGTCTCTCTCCCCAAAGAGATCGTCGAGGCCGCCGAGATGGACCACGCCGGCCCGTTCACCATGCTCTGGCGGGTCGTGCTGCCGATGTCCTGGCCGACCGTCATCGCGTTCACGCTCATCACCATCGTCAACGAGTGGAACCAGTATCTGTGGCCGCTGCTCATCGCCGAGGGCTCGGACACCGCGCCCCTGCCGGTTGGCCTGACCCAGCTCCAGGACGCCGAGGGCTTCACCAACTGGGGTCCGGTCATGGCCGGGACGGTGCTGACCATGCTGCCGATCCTCATCGTCTTCCTGCTCCTGCAGCGCCACATGATCAAGGGCCTGACCGCCGGGGCGGTGAAGGGCTAAAGCAGACGACCCAGGCGTTCACGCCCAACCCGACCACACGGCATACCCGAACACCCCCTGCACCACCCACGAAGGAGACACCATGAGTCGCAGCACCCGCAGATCCCTGACCCTGATCTCGGTGGCGCTCAGCGCCACCCTGCTCGCCTCCTGCGCCGGCACCGGCAACGCCGAAGCGGGCGATGACGCCGACAGCGAGACCGGAGGCGGCGAGGCCGTCGAGAGCATCACCTTCTGGTCCAACCACCCCGGCGGATCCAAGGAAATCGAGGAGGCGATCATCGCCGACTACGAGGAGGAGACGGGGATCACCGTCGAGCTGGTCACGGCCGGCGCCAACTACGAGGAGGTCGCCAACCGTTTCGACGCCGCCCAGGCCGGGGGCGAGTTGCCGGACGTCGTCGTCGCCTCGGACGTCACCTGGTTCCCGATGATGCTCAACAACGCGATCACCCCGGTCGACGAGCTGTGGGAGTCCCAGGAGGTGGACAGCGAGAACTACGTCGACTCCCTGCGCGAGGACTACCTCCACGAGGACGAGCACTTCGCGATGCCCTACGCCCGCTCGACCCCAATCGTCTACTACAACAAGGACATGTGGTCCGCCGCCGGCCTGCCCGACCGCGGCCCGGAGACCTGGGAGGAGTTCGCCGAGTGGGCGCCCCAGCTCACCGAGGCCAACGACGGGCTGCCCGCCCTGGTGCTGCCCAACGGCAGCGATTACCTGGACTGGCACTTCCAGGGGATGCTGTGGACCTTCGGCGGCTCCTACTCCTCGGAGTGGGACGTGAACCTCACCGCCCCCGAGACCATCGCGGCCGGTGAGTTCCTCCAGGAGCAGGTGGAGGCCGGCAACATCGCCGTCGCGACCGACGCCAACAGCGACTTCGCCGCCGGTCAGGCCGCGGCCCTGCTGCAGTCGACCGGCTCGCTCGGTGGGCTGACCGAGACCGCCACCTTCGACCTGGCGACCGCCTTCTTCCCCGGCCCCTCGCCGCGCACCACCACCGGTGGCGCGGGCGTGGCGATCTCCAACGACATCCCCGATGAGCGCAAGGCGGCGGCGATGGACTTCATCGCCTACCTCACCAACGCGGAGAACACCGCAACCTTCAGCCAGGGCACGGGCTACATGCCGGTCCGCAAGGACGCCGTGGAGTCCGAGGAGGTGCAGGCCTACCTGGAGGAGAACCCGAACTTCCGCACGGCCGTCGAGCAGCTCGCCGAGATCGCGCCGCAGGACTACGCCCGCGTGTTCGTGCCCGGTGGCGGTGCCCGCATCGGCGCCGCCCTGGACCGGATCACCACCGGCGGCGAAGACGTCACCACGGTCTTCACCGAGCTGCAGGAGGAGACCGAGGAGGTCATCGAGCGGGACGTCAACCCCCAGCTCTGAGCCCGCCCAACCCGACCACCACCACGAGGAACCCCCATGGCCACTGTGACCTTTGACCGAGCGACCCGCACCTTCCCCGGCAGCGAGCGCGCAGCGGTCGACGCACTGGAGCTGGAGGTCGCCGACGGCGAGTTCCTCGTGGTGGTCGGACCCTCCGGCTGCGGCAAGTCCACCTCGCTGCGCATGCTGGCCGGGTTGGAGCCGGTCACCAGCGGCAGCATCCGCATCGACGGGCAGGACGTCACCGAGACACGCGCCCGGGACCGGGATGTGGCGATGGTCTTCCAGAGCTATGCGCTGTATCCCAACATGACGGCCGGCGAGAACATGGCTTTTGCGTTGCGCAACACCGGAGTTGCCCGTGCTGAGATCACCCGGCGGGTGGCCGAGGCCGCCCGCATCCTGCAGCTGGAGGACCTGCTGGATCGGCGGCCGGCCCGCATGTCCGGCGGTCAGCGGCAACGCGTTGCGATGGGCCGCGCAATCGTGCGTCAGCCCAAGGTCTTCTGCATGGACGAGCCGCTGTCGAACCTGGACGCCAAGTTGCGGGTCTCCACCCGTGGCCAGATCGCCGACCTGCAGGAGCGGCTGGGCATCACCACGGTCTATGTCACCCACGACCAGACCGAGGCGATGACGATGGGCGACCGGGTCTGTGTGCTGCGCGACGGCCTGCTGCAGCAGGTCGGCACCCCGACCGAGCTCTATGAGAACCCGGTCAACACCTTCGTCGCCGGCTTCATCGGGTCGCCGGCCATCAACTTCCTCGACGGGGTCAGCGTCCACGGTGGGGAGGCCCTCATCGCTCCCACGCTGCGGATCCGGTTGCGCACCAAGGACATCACGGGGCCGGTGACGGTCGGCCTGCGCCCCGAGGGGTTTGACATCGTGAGCGCTGGCAGTCGGGGCGCACAGGACGAGCTCGAGGTCACCGTGCAGCGTCTGGAGCGGCTGGGCTCGGAGACCTATGCCTTTGTCACCCCGATTGTCAGCGATGGCGTCACGGTCCCCGGCGGCCACCTGATCGTGCGCCTGGACAAGCGGCAGCAGGTGCAGGTCGAGCAGCGGCTGCGCCTGAGGGTCCACCCCGAGGAGGAGCTCGTCTTTGACGGCGACGGCGCCCGGATCCCCCACGAGGCCTGAGACCGGGCGTATGCCGCCTGGCTGGCTTGCGTGATTCCGGTGCGGCCGGGGTGGGCGACATCCTCCCGATCAGCGGGACAGCCTGAGCGTCACCACCGGTTCGGGGACTCGCCGCACAGACCACAGTCACCGTTCAGGCACACGACTTACGGTGAGTCGGACCGTTTGCCCCTGACAGACCGACTCTCCGATGCCCCTGGAGGTCTCGCCCCATGCTCCACCGGTGTGTGCTGCGCGCTGCCCTGATCGTTGCGCTCGCCCTGGTGACCGTGCCTGCTCTGGCTGGCCTCACGGCTCCCACCCCGGCCCAGGCAGCCTCGGCCGACGCGACCCCTGCTGCTCCCCCAGGAGTCGCGCACCCGATCAGCGGCTTCTTCGTCTCGCCCGGCACGACCGACGCCGAGAACGCCGAGACCCTGCGCCAGATCCAGGAGGCGGGTGGAGACACCGTGATCACCTTTGGCTCGACGCTGCGCAGCGGCTCCCTGGACGCGAAGGACCGCATCCGCACCGGCGACGAGCTCGACCCAGCCTTCGCTGCCTGTCTGATCGGTGGCAAGCCCTGCGCCGCCACGATGCGCCAGCTCGGGACGATCGACCAGGTCTTCACGTTCGCCAACCACAGCCACCTCGCCAAGGGGGCCCTGCGCTGCCCGCAGGACCGGGCACTCAGCAGCAAGGGGCAACGGTTCACCCTCCTGCTCATCCCGACCCAGGGCACCGGGTGCACGTCGGAGAACGGGACCTATGACCTGGTGGCCATTCACGGCGGGCCGGCGACGGCTGCCGACCGCACCACCTCCCTGCTGAGGGCAGCAGACCAGGCCGGGGTGACGGCATACATCGGGATGCCGTCGGTGCAGAAGCGCGCGGATGTCCCGTGGTTGCCGGACCCGAGTTATCAGCACACCTTCGCCCAGTTCACCGACCGGTTCCTGCGAGAGCACAAGTCGCGGGGCACCACCGCGGCACTGGCCGGCTTCTATCACCACACCGAGATGCCGGTGGCTGGCGACCCGGACGTCTGGCAGCCTGTGCTGGACCTGTATCGACTGCAGAACCAGGCGATTGCGCGGGTCTTCCCCGGCAAGAGTGCGCTCGTGTCGCCCTACCTCGACAATCGTCGCTCCGCCAACGAGGGACTCAGCGCTGACCAGCTTGCCTCCCGGACGCAGGCCGGCGCACAGGCCATTGCCCAGACGGCCTCCGGCGTGCCACTGACGGTCGCCCTCCAGGACGGCATGGGCACCGGCAAGGGCGGCGCCTTTCACGTCAACCAGGCCAAGGCACCGGTCGACGGACCGGCCGCCAAGCTCGTGGGCGGTGGCACCTGGGGGCAGAACTATCTGCTGTCGGTCAGTGAGTCGTTCAGCGCTGCCCGGGCGGGGCTGGAGGGCACCGGTGCCACCCTGTGGGCGAACGTCGAGGGGATGACGCCGCAAGACACACCGGGCGCTCAGGGTTGTGGCACCGGCGAGCGCGGGCAGACCACCAAGAACCGGTTGGACCAGCAGGTGCAGGCCGTCGGCCGGTTCACCGCCAAGAACATCTCGTTCATGTGGGATCCCTTCTACACCTGCCAGGTGGGCGGCGCCATGCTGGCCGATGCGCTCACGACGCACGGCAGCGCTCCGGTGGTGACCAATGCCGCTCTGGCCCCGGATCGGAATGTCCTGTGGCTGGCTGGCTACAACCTCGCCGGGTCCAGCGTGCGCGTGAAGTATGTCGACACTCATGGCAAGGTGCATCAGGCCACCTCACCGGTGAGTGTCTTCTCCGACGACTACGGCCAGCGGACCGGCCTCGATGCGGGCCTGGAGAGTGCCGATTATCAGGTGCAACTGGCCGCGCCCCAGGAGGGGAAGATCTTCATCGTCTGGGTGACCGGCCAGGACGGGACGCCGAGCAGTCGCAACTTCTCCCTGCGGCACTAACCGTCAGCGGGCTCCTCGGGTGTGGCCGGGTCAAGCAGTGGCAGGCTCAGGGTCACCGTGGTGCCCACGCCTTCCTGGGAAGCCAGCTCGACGGACCCTCCGTGCGACTCCGCGATCTTGCGGACGATGGCCAGTCCCAGCCCGGTGCCCTGCACCTGGCCCTGCTGGGCGTTGCTGGCGCGATAGAACTGGGTGAACAGGCCCGCGAGGTCCGCCTCGGGGATGCCCATGCCGGTGTCGGTGCATTCCAGCAGCACCAAGTCCTCCTCGACTGTCGCACTCAGTCGCACCTGTCCCCCGATGTTGGTGAACTTGATCGCGTTGCTGACCACATTGCCCAGCGCACGCTCCAACTGGTCCCGGTCAGCACGCACCGGCGCCGGCTGGGCGACCTCCCCCACGCGCAGGTCGACCTGGGCGTTGCGTGCCACCGGGTGCATGGACTCCACCACCCGCGAGATCACCTCGTGGACCTCGACCGGACGGCGGTGCATGCTGGCCTGGCCGCTGTCCAGCCGGTTCAGGAGCAGCAGGTCGTCGATGAGCGCACGCAACCGTCCGGCGTTGCGGGAGACGACGCCCAGCGCCTGAGCCTGCCGCTCGTTGAGCGGTCCGAAGTCACCATCCTCGAGGAGCTCCAGATAGCCAGCCATCGAGGTCAGCGGAGTGCGCAGCTCGTGGCTCGTGGTGGCCATAAAGTCGCTCTTCTGCCGGTCCAGGTCATACATCGAGGTCATCATCCGGCGCACCGCCAGAGCGGTCGTCAGATAGCCGGCGAACCGGTCCAGGGCGTCCAGCTCACCACCCGGCCACCGATAGGGCTCCCACCGCGCCACACACAGGACACCGAACATGTTGTCGGGGACGGCCAGCGGCAGCAGCACCCACGACGCGACGCCATGTCGCTCCGCGGCGGCAGCCAGTGACGCAGGCACACCCGTGGCCACCTGCTCAGGATGGTTAGCCAGAACCCTGCCGTGCTCCAGGGCGGCCGCCAGGTCCTCTCCCGGCACGCCGTCCAACAGCGAGCCGTGGGGTGATGCGGTCAGCAGGCTGGCGTGCTCGTGTCGCGTCACCTCGTGCAACGACAGACGGTCGACCCCCAAACCATCCCGGATCGTCACGCAGGCCCGGTCCCACTCCTCGGGGGCGGACGACAACTGGCTGGCCACCTTGATGGTCGCGCGGTAGAGCTCGAGCTGTCGCACCCTGGCCCGCTCCAGCTCGGCGTTCTCGTCGGCCAGCTCGTTGAAAGCGGTGGCGACGGCGACGACCTCGGTGGCCCCTGCCGTGGTGTCAGCACGCACGTCCACCGAGCCCTGGCGGTGGCGGCTCACGACCGACTCCAGGTCCTGCAACGGTCGTGCCAGCCGCCGCAGTGCCAGACCGCTCTGGCCGCGGGTGATGAGGAGGCCCCCCAGGCCAACCAGTCCGGTGGCGAGTGCCAAACCACTCATCAACTGGGTGTATCTGTCGCGACGTTCCTGTCGGATGTCCGACATGTCCGTGACCAGTGCCGCATGAGCGTCGGTGACCACGTCGAAGGCGTCCACCGAGTCCACGAGCGAGGGCTCAGCCCCGGCCTGCACCCGCGCGATCTCCGCCTCGGCCAGCTCAAACCACTCGGTGCTGGCCGCGTCGAAGTCCGCCGCCACCTCGGGCTTGCCGATCATGGCCGAGCGTTCCTGGAAGGAGTCATGGCTCTCGGTGAAGGCGGCGCGGTGTCGGGTATAGCTGTCGAGGAACCCCTGGTCCCGGGTGACGAGGAAACCCTGAAAGCTGGTCTGCGCGTCGGTGACATTGATCCGCATCAGATTGCTGTCATCCACCATCGGCGTGATCTCACGAGTGACCTGCCGGACCTCCTGCTGGATCAGCAGCACAGAGACCAGCGAGAGAGCGGTCATCCCCAGAATGATGACCGACAGGACGAGCACGAGCCGTCGCAGCACCCGTCGGACGGTGTCCCGGGGACTCACTGGCCCTCCCCTGAGCTCTGGTTCGTCGCAAACCCCGTGCGCGTCATCGTGCCCCACTCCTGTTTGCGACCGATCAGGCTGTGCCACCAGCCTTCCAGGCGCCAGACCGCGGTCAGCTGCCGGTAGCCGACGTTCTCGAGCACGGCCACCCACAGGGTGGTCAGCAGGTCCCGCCACCGGGGATACTTGTGGAAACTGAGCTCCTCCACCGTCATCGCGGCAAGGGTCACCAGGATCGCGTAGGCATAGGCAACTGCCATGAACAGCAGGAAGTAACCGACGTCGACCACCCCGAGCAACCAGCCGGCCACCACGAGGATCAGCCCGAACAGCTCGAGGAGCGGCGCGAAGAGCTCAAAGAACCAGTAGTAGGGCACGGCAATCAGCCCGACCCGGCCATAGCGCGGATTGAACGTCATCCCGCGGTAGGCCCACAGTGTCTCCCAGAGGCCGCGGTGCCACCGGGCGCGTTGTTTGCGCAGCACCCCGGCCGTCTCTGGAACCTCTGTCCAGCAGATCGGCTCCTGGATGAACTTCACGGCATAGTCGCGACGCTGTCTGCGCATGTGCCGGTGCACGCGCATCACCAGCTCGAAGTCCTCCCCGATGCTGTCGGGGTCCAAACCGCCGACCTCGACGAGAACATCGCGCCGGAAGATGCCAAAGGCCCCACTGATCAGGATCAGCGCCTTGAGCCGGGACCACCCGGAGCGGCCGAGGTGGAAGGCCCGCAGGTATTCGACCACCTGGACCCGTGGCAGGAAGCGCCGCGGCATCCGCACCCTGATGACCCGGCCACTGTGCACCACGCAGTCGTTGACCACCCGGATCACCCCGCCGGCGGCGACCGTGCGCACTGGGTCGTCGGCGAAGGGACGGGCGATGGCCAGCAGAGCGTCCGCGTCCAGGATGGAGTCGGAGTCGACGAAGACGACCAGATCCTCGGTGGCGAAGTTGACGCCGACATTGATCGAGTCCGACCGCCCCGAGTTGGCCTTGCGCACGACGGTCAGGCGCGTGCGACCGTCGCGGGGCACGTGCACCGAGGTGGCCTGCTCGCGCACCGTCAGGTCCTGAGCCATCCTGCGCGGCACCTCGACCAGGTCAAAGGCCGTGCGCAGGGCCTCGAAACCGCCGTCCGTGCTGCCGTCGTCCACCACGACGACCTCGTGCTGCGGATAGTGCAGGGACAGCATGGCGCGCACGGCCTCGCGGATGCCAGCCTCCTCGTTGTGCATCGGTGTCACCACGCTGACGCCCGGCACCAGACCGGAACCGAGCAGCTCGTCCCGACCGGCGTGCGGCAGTCGTCGCACGGACCGCCGAAACTCCAGCGCGGACAGCACGATCAGGATCAGGTAGGAGGAATTGATCACCAGGAAGTAGATGAGGATGGGCAGGGCGATGACGCCGAAGACGGCCTCGACGCCGGTGCGGAGTGGATCGAGAGTCATGCCCTCACGCCATCTCGAGCGGTCGGTCGCGGCGCAGACTGTCGACCATCAGGCCATAGCGGGCTGAGGCGCCCTGCGCTCCCGCACCCTGAGCGAGTCCGCGCAGGACCTCCAGACCGGGCGTGCCCTGCTGGCAGAGTTGCTCGGCGGCAAGATCACCGATGCGCGGGTCCTCGTCCGCCAGCAGACCGGACAGCACGTCGCGCGCCGGTGCGCCGCCGATCTCACCGAGTGAGCGCAGTGCCGCCGAGCGCACGGCCCGGGGAAAATCAACACCGCTGAGCCGGGTCAGCGCGTCCACGTCCTGCAGTGAGCCCAGTTGGCCAATCGCCTCCGCCGCAGCCGCGAGGACGTCTGGTGACCGCTCGTGCTCCACCAACTCGCGCACCCGCGGCAACTGGGAGACGTGCTGACCGAGCCCCAGGGCGAGGGCTGCGGCGGCGCGGGTCGTCGGGTCCTCGCGGTGGAGCGCATCGCCGATCTCCGTCGCAGCCCCCGGGCCGAGTCCGACGAGGGCCTCGACCACGACCCAGGACGGCAGCCCACCGCGCCCCCGGGCCCCAGGCTGCAGTGCCTCCACCAACGGGCTCGCCGCCCTGGGGTCGCCGAGCATGCCCAGGGACCGTGCAGCGGTGACGGCGGCGCCGCGGTCCCGGTCCTCCAGCAGGGGAATGACCCGGTGCACCGACCGGTCGCGACGCATCAGCCCGAGCATCCAGGCGGACTGGGCGCGGCGGGTGCCAGACCGTGCGGTCAGGTCGTTGAGGGCGAGGGTGACGGCACCGTGGGCGATGAGGATGGTGACGATGGCCCTGGCCGGAGCGCCCCGGACCTTGGACAGCAGGCCAATCAGGGTCGGCAGGACCGCGCGGAACAGGCGCGGCGGCAGCGTGTCCAGCCGGCGTCGGGCGGCGCCCTCCTCGTCGTCACCGGAGGCCACCTCGAGGATGTCGCGGCGCAGCGTGCGCAACTCTCCGGACTGTCGCCGGGTCCGGCGGCGGCGCGTGAGCCGCGCGAACGCGATGATCAGCAGCAACACCACGGCGACGCCGAGCATCAGCCACAGGGCGAGCTGCAGGATCCAGGGTTGGAGGTGGACCTGGGTCACCGGCGTGGCCCACCGCCGAGCAGAGCGGCCACCCGGTGGATCAACTCCCGGGGGCTGAACGGTTTGACGACGTAATCGTCTGCGCCCGTGCTGAAGCCGGCATCGACGTCGACCTCCCTGGCCCTGGCTGTCAGCAGGATGACCCGGGTGCTGGCCAACGCTTCGTCCGCGCGGATCCTGCGCAGCACGTCCAGACCTGACAGGCCGGGCATCATGACGTCGAGGATCGCCAGGTCCGGCCGCACCTCCTGGACCCGGGTCCACGCCTGGTCGCCGTCGGAGGTGGCCTCCACGGCGTAGCCCGCCGACTCCAACTTGAAGGCGACGAGATCCCTGATGTCGTCGTCATCGTCGGCAACCAGCACGGTGCCCTGCGTCATAACATTCCCCTCACTGTCACAATCCCCTCGTTGTCCTCGCCGCACCCCGAAATCTCGCCCGGCCAGCCACCTCGCCCGGTTCGCGCATCATAGTGCACGCCCACGAAGGGTCAAGTTTGCCTCTCCAGATGGTCAACTGCCGGTGACCCTCCAGATGGTCAGCTGCCGGTGATATGCCTCGGCTCGTGTGTCCCACCGCCATAGCCGAACGGGGTGGCCGGGGGCCGTCGCACCAGGTCCCGGCGGAAGCCGATCCGTGCCAGGAGCACGAGTGCACAGGCCACGACGAAGGACCCGGCCGCCACGAACCAGGCCCCCTGGAAACTGACGGCCGAGACCAGCAACCCAAAGCTGACCGGACCGATCGCACCCCCCACGAAGGCGCCGGCCTGCACGACCGAGGACGCCTTGGTGGGGGCATCGCGCCCGAGGCGAGCCGCGGCATACAGAAAAAGACCGGGCCAGGACCAACCGAGCCCGAAGGACAGGAACCCGAAGACCACGACCGCCCAGGGCACCGCGAGCAGCCCGATCATCAGCAGACAGAGCGCACCGGCGGCCATCTGGGAGGCGACGATGATCAGGTTGCCTCCGAAACGCCGGTCCGCACGGTGCCCGGCGAAGACGCGGATCGCGATCGAACTGCCCGATCCCGCCGCCATGAGCAGGCCGGCCTGGCCGACCGTCAACCCGACATCGTGGGCCCAACTGGCCAGATACGCGCCGAGGAAGTTGGCGGCAGCACTGGCAAAGGTGATCGCCAGACCACAGAGCAGCAACGGGCCGCGGGGGGCGTGGTCACTCGGTGCCGGGCGTGTGTTGGCGCGCGGACCCTGCTGGCCGTCCTCCTCTTGGTGCAGCAACGCCAGCGCGATCACGACGAGTCCGAGGGACCCGGTGACCAGGAAGGTGCTGCGCCACCCGAAGAGCGCCGTCATGGTCGGCACCGCCAGCCCGCCGAACATGATGGCCGCGGGGACCGCGCTCTGCTTGATGCCGAACCCGATGCCTCGGCGGTGGGGCGGCAGCGCGGTGGCGACCGCCTGGTTCGAGGTGCCCTGGCAGGCGGCGTTGGCCAGGCCGAGCACGGCCATCGCCGCGATCAGCACCTCCCAGTGCCGCACGCCCAGGGCGAGGCCGAAGCCACCAACCGCCACGAGCACCCCGGCCAGGAGCTGAGTCTGACGCCGGCTCCACCGCTCCAGCAGACCTCCGCCAAAAATGGTGCCCAGTGCCGCGACGGCAAAGAAGGTGCTGACCACGACGCCGAGCACCGAGGGACCGAAGCCCAGATCGCGCTGCATGAGCACGGCCTGCGCACCCACCAGGAAGGGCGGGATGGCGCCCAGCGTGGTGAGCGCGCTGGCGCCCAACATCACCGAGACGGTCGCCGACCGGCCGTGCGAACGCGCCACCCATCCCCTCCTTGACCAAAACGTTATCTACAGGCCATTGACGAAATGTACTGCCCTTTGCCATTCTACGGTGGTCAGTTCATCTCTGGCGCCAGTATGCGCCCCCTCAGCAGTCAACGGAGACAGTATGTCGCGCACGTCACGCCGGACGGAGGAGCCGGGGTATCGCCGGCTCGCCGGCCATCTGCGTGACGCCATCCGCGACCAACAGTGGGACGAGGGGGAGCCGCTGCCGACCGACGGTCAGCTCGGCGAGGAGTTCGGGGTGAGCCGGCAGACCGTCCGCCGCGCCTACCTGGACCTGGTCAATGAGGGTCTGGTCTATCGGGTGCCCGGCAGCGGCACCTTCATCACCCCGTCCCACCTGCGCTACAAGCGCTCGTTCGAGACGGTCGACGACCTGATCGGCCTGGCCGATGACACCGAGCTCGAGGTGGTCCACCCGCTGGAGGGCGGCTTCGAGTCCGACGCTGCCCAGCACCTGGGGCTCACCTCCCGCCTGATGTATGCGATGCGCTTCGTGCGTCGCCACCAGGGGACCGTCTTCTGTCACACCTCGGTCTATCTCCCCCCGTCGGTCGGTCAACTGCTGGAGGGCGAGCCGACGTTCGGCGCAGCTGGCGCCACCACCACGACCACGGTCATCGGGGCCCTCACGGCGCGGGGCGTGCAGCTCAACGGCGCCGAGCAGCTGATGACCGCACGGGCTGCCACCGAGGTTGACCGGGAGCGCCTGGGGTGCCAGGTCGGTCACCCCCTCCTGCACGTCGAGCGCCTGTATGTCGATGCCAGCGGCGCCGCGGTCGAATGGGCCGTCTCAGACTTCCTGCCCGAGCACTACACCCACCGGCTCCATCTCGGACGTCGGCGCAACAACCCTTCGCCAACGACGGCGGAGCGGCCCCCCATGAAAGGAACATCCTCATGACCAAGCGCTCCCTGCGCACGCTCACCGGAGTCGTCGCGATCGGGGCCCTGGCCCTCACTGCCTGCGGCGGTGCCCGCAGCGGCGACAGCGGTGACGGCGGCGACGCCAGCGGCGGTGACGGCGAGACCTTCACCCTGAAGTTCTCCCACGTCACCACCGACTCCACCCCCAAGGGCACGGCCGCGATCTGGTTCGAGGAGGAGCTCGAGAAGCGCACCGACGGCCGGATCGATGTCGAGGTCTACTCCAACTCCTCGCTCTATGGCGACAAGGACGAGATGCAGGCCGTCCAGCAGAACTCGGTCCAGATGCTGGCCCCGGCCTCGGCCAAGTTCACCACCGTCGCACCGGCCCTGCAGGTCCTCGACCTGCCGTTCCTGTTCGACACCCCGGACGACATCCCCAGCGTCGCCGCGCCGGACACCGAGGTCGGCAAGGCGATCTTCGCCAACCCGGACCTCGAGGACAAGAACATGAAGGTCCTGGGCCTGTGGGACTCGGGCATGAAGCAGATCCACTCCAACAACCTGACCCAGAAGCCCGCGGACATGGAGGGCAAGAAGTACCGCATCCAGCCCTCCGACGTGCTCAAGAGCCAGATCGAGGCCTGGGGCGGTTCCGCTGAGGCGATTGCCTTCGCCGAGGTCTACTCCGCGCTGCAGCAGGGCGTCATCGACGGCGGAGAGAACACCTACTCCAACATCGAGTCGCAGAAGATGCACACGGTGCAGTCCAACATCGCCGAGTCCAACCACGGCTACATCGGCTACATCCTGGTGGTCAACACCGAGTTCTTCGACAGCCTCCCGGAGGACCTGCAGGAGATCCTGGTCACGACCGCCGAGGAGGCCTCGACCTACAACCGCGACAACGTCGTGGCGCTGAACCAGGAGTCCAAGGAGACCATCGAGGCCGACGGCACCTCCGAGATCAACGTGTGGACCGACGAGGAGCGCCAGGCCTTCAAGGACGTCGTCGTGCCCTCGATCTACGAGCAGTACCGCGATGTCATCGGCGACGAGATCATCGACGAGCTCCTGGCCGCCCAGGAGTGATCGCTGCCCACCCTGCCGGGGCGGCTCCCGCCCCGGCACCCCACACCACAGAAGGAGGTGTGACACATGAGACAACTAGACCGCGCGCTCACGACCATTGAGAACGTCGTGGCGGCCGGGGCTCTGGGCCTGGCCGCGCTCATCTCGATCGTCAACGTGATCCTGCGCCAGTTCGACATGTCCTGGTTCTGGACCGAAGAAGCCGTCATCTACCTCATCATCTATTCCACGTTCATCGGCGCGGTGATCACGCTGCGCCACAACGAACACGTCAGCGTGGACATCCTCGGCGTCTTCTTCAAGGACAAGGGCAAGAAGTGGCTGGCCCTGGCCGCGGGCGTGGTCACGATCATCTATCTGGTGATCATGGCCTACCTCGGCTGGCAGTTGCTCGCCGAGCCGTTCTCCAGCACGACGGTCACCCCGGTGCTCAAGCTCCCGCTCTGGGTCGTCGAGTTGGCGGTCCCGCTGGGCATGACGCTCATGCTGCTGCGGGCACTGGAGATGCTCTGGCGCACCTGGAAGCACGGTGTGCCGACCAGTGAGGACCTGCTAGCCGCCGAGGCCGAGGCCACCGGTCTGACCCTCGATGAGATCCGCGCCACCCAGGGTGCGATCAGCTCTGGCAAGGACGACGTCATCCCGAGCGACGACGGCGACCACACCAACGGCGACACGAAGGGAGACGGCCGATGAGCACCGAGGTCATCACTCTGCTCGTGATCCTGTTTGCGCTGCTGTTCACGTCGACACCGATCGCGATGGCGCTGGGCCTGACGTCCTTCATCTACATCTACTACTTCACGACCACTCCGCTGACGCAGATCGTGGAGCGGTTGTTCAACGCCCTCAACAGCTTCCCGCTGATGGCGATCCCGTTCTTCATCCTGGCCGCCAACATCATGACCCGCGGAGGCATCAGCCGAAGGCTCACCGAGTTCGGCAACGCGCTCGTAGGCCAGTTCCGCGGCGGCATGGCGATGACGGCCGTGATGGCCTGCATGTTCTTCGCCGCAGTCTCGGGCTCCAGCCCGGCCACGGTGATCGCGGTCGGCACGCTGATGATCCCGGCGATGATCCGGCACGGCTACTCCAAGGAGTTCTCCACCGGGCTGATCTCGACCTCCGGCTCGCTGGGCATCCTGATCCCGCCCTCGATCCCGCTGATCGTCTACGGCATCGCCACCGAGCAGAGCATCGGTGACCTGTTCCTGGCGGGCATCATCCCGGGCGCCGTGGCCGGCGTGCTGCTGCTGGGGATGGCGGTCTGGATCTCGCGCCGGCGCAACTTCGGTGAGCACACCGGCGAAAAGCTCCCGAAGGGCACCCGGCGACGTGCCCTGCGGGACGCCATCCTGGCGCTGCTGCTGCCGGTGATCGTCCTGGGCGGCATCTACGGTGGCATCTTCACGCCGACCGAGGCTGCCGCCATGGCTGTGGCCTACAGCCTCGTGGTCGCGCTCCTGATCTATCGCGAGCTGAGCTTCAAGGACCTCGGCAAGGTGCTGCTGTCCTCGGCCAAGACGTCGGCAATGATCATGTTCATCATCGCCAACGGCATCCTGTTCACCTTCGTCCTGGCCCTTGAGCGGATCCCGGACCAGGTCACGAACGGGATCGCCAGCATGGATCTGCAGCCGTGGCAGTTCCTGCTCATGGTCAACATCCTGCTGCTGATCGTCGGCTGCTTCATGGAGACCAGCAGTGCGATCCTGATCCTGGCGCCGATCCTGTTGCCGATCGCCCTGGAGATGGGCGTGGACCCGATCCACCTGGGCATCATCATCGTGATGAACCTGGAGATCGGCATGATCACCCCACCCCTGGGGCTGAATCTCTTTGTCGCCTCAGGATTGTCTGGGATGAGTGTGCTGCAGGTGGCCAAGGCCGCCCTGCCCAGTGCGGGCGTGCTGCTGTTCGCACTGGTCCTGGTGACCTACCTGCCGATCCTGTCGTTGGCGCTCATCAGATGACCCAGGAGTATGCCGAGGTGCCGGTCTCCCCGGACCTGCACCTCGGCATACTCCTCCTCCCCCTCCCCCTTGACCGAGCGCACCGGGTGGCGAAAATCAGCCCGACCGAGCGCACCGGGTGGCGAAAATCAGCCCCACCGAGCGCGTGGGCGACGACACCCCTCACCCATCACGTCAACGTGGCGTACATCTCGTTGACAAAATGTACGGCCCTTCAGCAATAATGGCCTGACATCTCTTGGAGGACTTGACTATGCACCCACTCGACGGGATCACCGTCGTGTCGCTCGAGCAGGCCGTTGCCGCGCCGTTCGCGACCCGCCAGCTCGCCGACCTCGGCGCCCGCGTCATCAAGGTCGAGCGCCCGGGCCCTGGTGACTTCGCCCGCGGCTATGACGAGACCGTCAAGGGGATGTCCAGCCACTTTGTCTGGCTCAACCGCTCCAAGGAGTCGATCGCCCTCGACCTCAAGAGCCCCCAGGGCCAGGAGGCGATCACCACCCTGGCTCGCGAGGCTGACGTCTTCATCCAGAACCTCGCGCCGGGCGCCGCAGAGCGCCTCGGGCTGGGCGCCGAGACCCTGCGCGCAGCCAACCCGCGTCTGGTGCACGTCTCGATCTCGGGCTACGGGCCGGGCGGGCCCTACACCACCAAGAAGGCCTACGACCTGCTCGTGCAGTGCGAGGCCGGGCTGGTCTCGATCACGGGCACCCCGGACGAGCCGTCCAAGGTCGGCATCTCCGTGGCAGATATTGCCGCCGGGATGTATGCCTACACCGGCATCCTCACCGCCCTCTTCCAGCGCGAGCGCACCGGCGAGGGCGCGACCCTGGAGGTCTCGATGCTCGAGGCCCTGGCGGAGTGGATGGGCTTCCCGCTCAACTTCGCCACCTATGGCGGGACGCCCCCACCGCGCAGCGGCGCCAAGCACGCGGCGATCGCGCCCTACGGCCCCTTCCACTGCGGCGACGGGGAGCAGGTCTTCCTCGGCATCCAGAACGACCGCGAGTGGGCCACCTTCTGTGACCAGGTGCTCGGCAACGCCGACCTGGCCACCGACCCGCGCTTCGAGCGCAACAGCCTGCGCGTGGACAACGGCGTCGAGCTGACCGCTGAGATCGAGGCTGCCTTTGCGAGCCAGACCGCCGAGCAGGCGGCAGCTCGCCTCGAGGAGGTCGGCATCGCCAACGCGCTGCTGCGCGACCTGGCCGGCCTGGCCGCCCACCCCCAGCTGGAGGCCCGCGACCGGTGGGTCGACTACGACTCCCCCGTCGGGAAACTGCGCGCGCTGATCCCCCCTGCCACCCTCCAGGGCGCCACTCCCGTGATGGGCCCGATCCCCACCGTCGGCGAGCACACCGACGCGATCCTGGCCGAACTCGGCCTCGCACCCGCCGCAGGAGGCACCCCATGAGCACCGTGGACACCATCGGCACCGAGGAAGGCTCCGGCCGGACCACCGAGACCCCGGCACGAGGGGTGGCCGAGGCGCTCGCGCACTGGGCTGCCACGACAGAGCCGTCGCCGGCCGATCTCGAGGTGGCCGATCGCAGCCTGCTCGACACGGTCGCGGTCGCGCTGGCGGCCCGCACCCACGAGATCCGCCCGGTCGTGGACGCCCTGGAGACCCAGGCCGCCCGCTGGGCCGCGCTGGCCCACGTCATCGACTTCGACGACCTGCACCTGCCCTCGACCACTCACATCTCGACCGTGTGCGTCCCCGTCGCGCTGGCGACCGCGGGCCACGACGGCGACATCGCGGCCCGGGCCTATCTGGCCGGTGCCGGCGTGATGGCCCGCCTCGGCACGGCCCTGGGCTGGAAGCACTACACCGCGGGCTGGCACGCCACCACGACCTCCGGTGCGATCGCGGCGGCCGTGGTGGCTGGCGTCGCCCACGGCCTGACGCAGGAGCAGCTGGCCACCGCCATCGCGCTGGCCGTGCCGGCCTCCGGCGGTGTGCAGCGAGCCTTTGGCACCGACGCCAAGAGCCTGCAGGTCGGCCTGGCCGCCCAGGCCGGGGTCCAGGCTGCCCAGCTCGCGGAGGCCGGCGCCAGTGCGGACCCGCGTGCGGTGGAGGCCTGGATGAGCCTGCTCGGTGGCGACCCGGACCACCCGCTGGTGGTCGACCCGGCCTCGGACTCCGACATGATCCCGGACGGGCTGGCCATCAAGGTCTATCCCGCCTGCTATGCCCTGCAGCGCCCGATCGGTGCGCTCCGGGAGACCGCGGGTGGTCCCGTTCAGGCGCAGGACGTCACCGCGATCCGTCTGCGCACACCGCGCGGCACGGTCACCCCGCTGGTGCACAGCCGCCCGCACACCGGGCTGGAGGGCAAGTTCTCCCTGGAGTATGCCGCCGCCACCGCCCTCCTCGACGACCACTCGGGCTTCGGTGCCTTCGGCGACGAGGCGGTGCAGCGCCCCGATGCCCAGCGCCTGGTCGAGCTCACCCAGATCACGCTGACCGACGAGACCGGCGACGGCCTGCTCGTCGGTGCGGTCGATGTCGAGGTCGACCTCACCGACGGCACGACCGTCACCGGATCGCTGGACCTGCCCCCCGGCTCGCCCGGCAAGCCGCCGACCGAGGCGGAGATGACCGCCAAGGTGGCGGACTGCCTGCAGCTGGGCGGCATCACCAGCGTCGCCCCGAGCGACATCACCTGGTCCACCGGTGCCCGGCTGCTGTCCACCCAACTGGCGCCAGGCAGCTGAGCCGGCCCCTCCGCATACGCACTCACCACGCACCAGAACAAGAGAGAAGGACCCATGAGCACCACGTCGACCACCAGCGAGATGCTGTCCGACGAAGAGGTCGAGATCGTCCGCCTGGTGCGGGAGTTCGTCACCGAGCAGGTCAAGCCGGTCGCCTCGGAGCTGGAGCACGCCAACACCTATCCCGAGGAACTCATCGACGCGATGAAGGAGATGGGCATCTTCGGTTTGGCCATCCCCGAGCCGTGGGGTGAGGCGCAGGTAAGCCTGCCGGCCTATTGCCTGGTCACCGAGGAGCTGGCCCGCGGCTGGATGTCCTTGGCCGGTGCCATGGGCGGGCACACCGTCGTCGCCAAGCTGATCCTGGCCTATGGCACGCAGGAGCAGAAGGACACCTATCTGCCCCGCATGGCCACCGGTGAGCTGCGCGCCACGATGGCGCTCACCGAGCCCGGCGGCGGCTCCGACCTGCAGGCCATGCGCACCACGGCCAAGGTCGACGGCGACGACTATGTCGTCAATGGCTCCAAGACCTGGATCACCAACGCCCGCAAGGCCGAGCTGATCGCGCTGATGGTCAAGACCGACCCCGAGGCCGAGCCGCGCCACAAGGGCGTCTCGATCCTGCTGGTGGAGAAGGAGGGCGAGGACGGGCGCGAGGGCTTCCACCTCTCCCGCGACCTGCCCAAGCTGGGCTACAAGGGCGTGGAGAGCTGCGAGATCGCCTTCGACGGCATGCGCGTCCCGCGCTCGGCGCTGCTCGGCACGCAGGAGGGTGTCGGCTTCGCCCAGATGATGAAGGGCCTGGAGGTCGGCCGGCTGCAGGTGGCCTCCCGCGCGCTCGGAGTCGGCCGGGCCGCTCTGGAGGACTCGCTGCAGTATGCCCAGGAGCGTGAGTCCTTCGGCGTCCCGATCTGGAAGCACCAGTCGATCGGCAACTATCTCGCCGAGATGGCCACCAAGCTGGTCGCCGCCCGGCAGCTCACGCTGCACGCGGCGCGCGCCTTCGACGCAGGTCAGCGGGCCGACATGGAGGCCGGCATGGCCAAACTGTTTGCCTCCGAGGTCGGCATGGAGATCGCCCTGGACGCGATCCGGATCCACGGCGGCTATGGCTATTCCACCGAGTTTGACGTGGAGCGCTATTTCCGCGACGCACCGCTGATGATCGTCGGCGAGGGCACCAACGAGATCCAGAAGAACGTCATTGCCCGGCAGTTGGTCAAGCGCGGCAACGTGGACCCCGTATGACGCCCGCTCACCTCCCTGAGACAGGTGACACTGGGCCGGTGGTCCAGGAGGCCCGCTCGTTCCTGTTTGTCCCCGGCGACCGGCCGGAGCGCTTCGACAAGGCCGTTGCCAGCGGCGCCGACGTGGTCATCATCGACCTCGAGGACGCCGTCGCCCCCGAGGCCAAGAGCTCGGCCCGGGACGCTGCGGTCGCCTGGCTCGCGGCCGGCGGACGGGCTGCCGTGCGGGTCAACGCAGCCGACCACCCCGAGCACCAGGCTGACGTGGCTGCCCTGGCTGGGATCTCCTCTGGCACACCAGACTCGGGCCTGCTGGCCGTGGTGCTGCCCAAGGCGGATGACCCCGCCATCGCGAGCAGGGTCGCCGCGCAGACCGACGTGCCGGTGCTTGCCCTCGTGGAGTCGGCGCTCGGCATCGTGCGCGCTCATGAACTCGCTTCTGCCACAGGCGTTTCCCGGCTGGCGTTCGGTCACCTGGACTATGCAGTCGACCTGGGCAGTGGCAACGGTCGCGAGGCGGTGCTGCTGGCTCGCTCAACCCTCGTGATCGCCTCTCGCGCAGCCGGTCTGCCCGGACCGATCGACGGTGTCACCACCGCCCTCGACGACGCGCAGGTGCTGGCCGACGACCTGCACTATGCCCGCGACCTCGGCCTGACCGGCAAGCTGCTCATCCACCCCAAGCAGGTCGAGCCCACCCACGCCGCCCATCGACCCTCCGAGGAGGAGGTGGCCTGGGCGCAGCGCGTGATCGAGGCTGCCGCTGCCGGGGGCGCCGTGCGCGTGGACGGAGACATGGTCGATGCGCCCGTCGTGGCGCGCGCCGAGGGGATCATCGCCCGGGCGGGTTCCGCCGCCCGGCCCGCCCAACCAGTTGAGGACGCCTGATGACCGAGACCACCACCCGCACCGAGGTGATCGCCGCCGAGCCGGTCGAGTCACTGGCCGCGATGCTCGAGGTTCGAGTCCCGTTCACCGCCGGCTCGGCCGTGCCGCCGCTGTGGCACTGGATGTTCCTGCTGGACCGCCGGCTCCAGTCCGACCTGGGCACCGACGGTCACCCGACCAGCGGCATCCCCGCCCCACCCGGCCCCGGGCGTCGCCGCATGTTTGCTGGCGGGCGAGTCACGACATACGCCCCGCTGATGATCGGTGAGCCCGCGACCAAGGTGACCTCGATCGCCAAGACCGCGGAGAAGGAGGGCCGCACCGGTCCGCTGACCTTCGTCACCGTCCTGCAGGAGATCAGCCAGGGCGGCGAGCTGGTGATCCGCGAGGAACAGGACATCGTCTATCGCGCCCCCGGGACCGGCGCCCTGCCGCCCGCGCCCGAGCCGCCCACACCCCCGGCCGGGCCGACCCTGAGCCTGGCGGTCGACGAGCGGATGCTGTTCCGATTCTCGGCGCTGACCTACAACACGCACCGCATCCACTATGACCTGGGCTATGTGCCGACCGAGGGTTATGACGGGTTGGTCATCCACGGCCCGCTGCAGGCGCTGTTGATGGGCGACCACATGCGACGCGAGGGCCTCGACCTGGTCGGACGGACCTACGGCTATCGCCTGGTCTCACCGATGGTCGGCCCGCAGACACTGACCATCGTGCCCGGGCAGGAGGGCCTCGACCACGGCGCCGAGTCCCGCAGCGAGGCCGGTGCCATCTGTGCGGTCAGCACGCTGACCGAGCCGGTCTGAGCCCGCTCCTCCGAGCGTGCATTGGGGGGACGTGACATTGGTGCATCTCAGGCCACCAATGTCACGTCCCCAGCACACGCGCGTAGGCTTGAGTGATGAGCCAGCCCCAGGAGGTCCCGATCCGGGACGAGTCGATCCGACTCGGTCAACTGCTCAAGCTGGCCGGGGTCGTGCAGGACGGCGCGATGGCTCGCATGGTCATCGAGAACGGCGAGGTCACGGTCGATGGGGAGACCGTGATGCGCCGCGGCATCCAGGTGCGGCCCGGAGCCATCGTGAAGTATGCCGACGCTGACCTGCTGGTGACGACCGAACCTCAGTGACGACCGAACCTCAGTGACGATTGAACGTCTGCCGCGTCAGCGCGATTGAGTTGACCACTCAGGCGGTGAGTTTGGCCGCACGCTCCATCCGGTCGAGGGACTCGGTGGCGTGATCCAGTGACATCGCAGAGTCATCCTTGCGGCAATACATGAGCATCTTGCGCAGTCTTGCCCGGTCCTTCTTGACCAGCTCCCCTTTATAGGTTCAGGCAATGCTTCGGTGTGCTTCACAGGAGCCCCCGCTCGCGGGCAGTGGTCACGGCCGCCGTCCGGTTGTCCACACCGAGCTTCTCGTAGGTGTGCACCAGGTGTGTCTTGACGGTGGCCTCGCTGACGAACATGGCCTTGGCGATGGCCCGGTTGCTCGTGCCCTGTTGCACCAGTCGAAGCACCTCCAGCTCGCGCGGCGTCAGGGTCGGCTCGGCCGGGGCCCGCATCCGTTGCACCAGTCGCTGGGCCAGGCCGCTGGCCAGCACCGTTTCCCCCCGGGCCGCGGCTGCGACAGCGTCGGCGATCGCCTCTGGCGAGGCGTCCTTGAGCAGATAGCCGGAGGCGCCGGCCTCGACGGCGCGCACGATGTCGGCGTCGTGGTCGTAGGTCGTCAGGATCAGCACCGCGGGTGGCCGCGCCCTCGCATCATCGCCACCGCCACTGCCACTGCCGCCACCACCACTGCCAGTCAGAATGCGTTGGGTGGTGGCGACGCCGTCCAGGCCGTCGCCGAGGTTGAGGTCCATCAGCACCACGTCCGGGTTCAGGCCCGGCACCAGAGCGAGCGCCTGCTCACCCGAGGCAGCCTCGCCGACCACCTCCACCCGACCCGTGGCCTCCAACACGGCCCGCAGGCCGGACCGGACGACCGGGTGGTCATCCACCAGCAACACCCGCACACTCATGCGCGCCTCCCGCTCTCCTGTGCCGCCCCAGCCACGGTCAGCGGCAGGTGTGCCCCGAGGACCGTGCCATCGCCGGGCGCCGACTCCACCACCAGGTCACCGCCCAGGTCCCGCAACCGCTCACGCATCGAGCGCAGTCCATAGCCGCCGCGTGCCGCCGGCAGCGGCACCGCGCTCTCCCATCCGGCGGCGTCGAACCCGGCGCCATCGTCAGCCACGTCGAGGCGCACCTGGTCCGGTGCGGTCGTCAGCGTGACCATCACCCGGTTGGCTCCGGAGTGCTGTCGCACGTTGGCCAGGGCGCTCTGGGCCACCCGCAGCAGCGCCACCTCCTGAGCGGTGGCCAGGTGGACCTCCGGCCCGTCCGCGGTGAACTCCGCGACGATGCCGGTCTCCCCCGACATGCTGGCCACCAGGCGGGACAGCGCGGCGGACAACCCGGATCCCTCCAGGGCCGCCGGAGTGAGGGCGTTGACCACCCGCCGCGACTCCTCGAGGTTCTCCCCTGCCGTCTCCTCGATCTGACGCAGGAGCGTATGCAGCTGGGCCGGGTCATCGCGTTGCGCCCCGGCCCGAGCGAGCAGCAGGATCGAGGAAAACCCCTGGGCGAGGGTGTCGTGGATGTCGCGGGACAGGCGCGTGCGCTCGGCCAGCGCACCGCTCTCGCGCTGGGTGCGGGTCAGGTCGTCATGCAGCACCACCATCTCCTCCTGGGTGGCCACCAACCGGTCCACGAGCTGTTGCCGCTCGACCGCCTCCTGGGCCAGGAGTTGCTCACCGCGCGAGGCCGCGAGCGCCACCAGACAGCCGATGCTCGGACCGAGAATGGCACCCGCCGGGTGCGTGCCGAGGTCAACCTGCACCCCGATCACGACGGCCAGCACCAGCACGGAGTAGACGACCGCGAGGGGGAACGCCATCAGATGCACCGACAGCAGCCACAGGGCAAAGGCCACCCAGACGAAGTCCGGGGAGACCACGACCAACCCACCCCACAGCAGGGTGAGGCCAAGGAGCCACCAGGGGCCAGCCCCCGCAGTGACGAACGTCGCGCGCCAGGCCGTCCCCACGACATACCAGGTCGCCGTGACCAGGACCAGCGGCACCAGCCACCGCAGGTCGGCCCCCGAGCCGACCGCGCGCACCAGGCCGATCACCAGCAGGAGGGCAAAGAGCGTGTGGCGACCCACGGCCAACCACCGCGCCACCCCACTCTTGGGGAGGCTCGAACTGACAGCTGCACCTTCCCCAGCCATGTCAGCCGCCCGTCCCGACCCGGCGACGTTCCTCGAGCTCGGGATCCAGGAACCGCCCGAGCGTGACCGTCTCCTGATCGGTGTAGCCCAGGGCCGCGTAGAACTCGAGGACGGCGTCGTTGCCCTGCCGCACCATGAGCTGGATCTTGGGCGCACCCTGGTCGCGCAGCCAGGCCTCGCTCGCTCCCATGAGGTGGCGGCCCACCCCGCTGCGGCGCTGGCCCGGGGCGACCGCCAGGTAGTAGACCCACCCGCGGTGCCCGTCATGCCCAACCATCGCGGTGCCGACGAGATCCTGGTCCTCCACCGCGGCGAGCACCGTTGACGTCGGCGATTCCAGGGCCCGTGCGAGGTCGGCGTGCGGGTCGTTCCACGGACGGGTCAGCCCGCACTGGGTCCACAGCGCCACGGCACGACCCGCCTCGTGCGGGGCCAGGTCACGAATCTCCACGTCCCGAGTGTGCCGCATCCTCGACCTGGGCAGCACCGACCGTGGCGTCAACAGGAGCACTGGCCGCTGGAGCGCTGGGCCACCAGATCCGGTCGCCGACCAGCGCGAAGATCGCCGGCACCAACACAGCCCGCACGAGCAGCGTGTCCAGGAGCACCCCGACCCCGACGATCAGACCGAGCTGACCGAGCGTGACCAGGGGCAGGACGCCCAGCGCCGCGAAGACGCCAGCCAGCACGATGCCAGCGCTGGTGATGACCGCACCGGTGTGTGCCACCGCCCGCACCATGCCCTCGCGGGTGCCGTGGGCGACCGCCTCGTGGCGGGCCCGGTGCACCAGGAAGATCGTGTAGTCGATGCCGAGCGCCACCAGGAACAGGAACGCCAGCAGCGGCACCATCACGTCCAGCGCCGGGAAGCCGAACAGCGCACGCCCCAGCCAGGTGCCAGCACCGATCGCGGCGGCCGAGCTCACCACGTTGACGACCAGGAGCAGCACAGGAGCCAGCACCGAGCGCAACAGGACAATGAGGACGATCAGCGCCACGAGCAGCACCAGCGGCGCGACCACCAGGAAGTCCCGGTCGGCAGCAGCCGCCTCGTCCAGGTCCTGGGCGTTGGCCCCGCCGACGAGCACCGTGCGGTCCGCCGCGGGCACGTCGGGGTCGGTGACGGCATCCCGGATCGTGGTCACCAGGTTCTCCGCCTCGGGCGTGCCCGGCGCGGCCTCGCCGATCACCGTGAAGCGCGTCCACTCATCGGTCTGCGTGGGCTGGACCCGCACGATGCCCTCCACCGACTCCAACTCGGAGGCGACCTGGTCGGCTTCGGAGGCCTCGGCATACACCTGCAGGGGTGCCGCCTCACCGGCCGGATAGTGCTCGGCCAGGACCTCCAAGCCGGCCGCGGACTCGGAGGCGACGCGGAACTTCTCGGTCTGGGTCAGGCCGATCTGGGTGCCCAACAGACCAGACGCGAGTATGCCGAGGGCCAGGACCGCGCTGACCACCACCTGGGTGGGGCGACCGACCACGAAGCGCGCGATGCGCGACCAGATCCCGGTCTCCTGAGGGTCGGGCTGACCGGCGCGCGGGACGAACGGCCAGAAGATCTTGCGCCCGCACACCGCGAGCGCTGCCGGCAGCACGATGACTGCCGCGGCCAGGGCGACCACGAGTCCCGCCGCGGACGCGATCCCGAGACCGCGGGTGCCTGGCAGCGTCGCCAGGGCGAGCGTGAGCAGGGCCAGGACGACGGTGATGTTGGAGGCCACGATCGCCGGGACCGCGCCGCGCCAGGCGGCGGCCAGTGCCGTGCGGTGGCTCTCGTGACGGCGCAGCTCCTCGCGATAGCGGCTGATCAGCAGCAGGGCATAGTTCGTGCCCGCGCCGAAGACCAGGACGCTGATGATGCCGCCGTCAAACTGCAGGTCGAAGGTCGTGCCGAGCCACTTGGTCAGGATGGAGGCGACCTGGTCCGCCACTCCAACGACCAGGAGCGGCACGAGGAAGAGCACGGGCGAGCGGTAGGTCCCGATCAGCAGGACCGCCACGATGGCGATCGTCACCAACAGCAGGGTGATGTCGGCCCCGTCGAAGCTGGAGGCGATGTCGGCACCGAAGGCTGGGCCGCCGGTGACCTGGGCGGTCAGCCCCTGTGCCGTGTGCTCGGCAACCGTGGCGCGCACGTCGTCGACCACGTCGGCGGTGGCCGAGTTGTCAGCGCCCAGCGTGATCGGCACGGACAGCATCGCAGCGGCTCCGTCTTCGGCCGGGATCACGGGCGACACCGCGTGCCCGGTCAGCGCGGCGAGCGCCTCGCCCATCTCTGCGGCCGCGTCAAGATCGGCCTGCTCCAGCGGGTCACCGCCGCGGTCCAGGACGACCAGCACGGGGGCGACGTCGCTGCCGGGGAACGTCTCCCCGACCTGGGCGGCCACTGCGGACTCGGCAGATGCCGGCACCGAGTCGCCACGCGGCGGGGCCTCGGTCGCCCGCAGCGGGCCCAGGACGACGGCGCAGATCGCCAGAGCGATCGCCAACACGATCCAGGCGCCGCGCCGCGAGGTCAGGAACCTTCCGCGATGGCTGGGCGGCTCGGCGGGCGGCGACTGTGCCGAGCCAGCGGGGGTCGTGCCGGCCGTGGTCGCGTCAGCGTGGGTCCTGCGGGTGCTGCCTGGTGTCGTGAGCTGGGACATCTCTCTCCTGGGATCGTGAGATCCCAGGACACCGCGGATCCAGCGCGGTCACATCGACCGTGCGGTCACACTCCAGGTCAACCGAATGGTTGATGTCTGTGAGTTGACAGTTCGGTCCAGCCCGCGGCCGCACGCCACCCCGCCCGCTCCTGACCCCGCCAGCGACCACCACTCGCCGGCCCGCAGCTCCGGCCAGCGACCACCACCCGCCGGCTCCTGACCGTCCTCCGCACTGACAGCACTTCCCGGTTCTTAGAGCCTGCCATGGCGCGCTTCCAGAACCGGGAAGTGCTGTCAGACGCTTGCGCGAACGGCGGGCGCGACGACTTATCCACAGGGCCATCCCGTTGGTGGCCCAGATTGGCGAGAATCACCAGGGTGAATCAGCACATCCTGCGATTTCTAGAAGGCCCTGGCAAGGGCGTGATCACTGTCCCGGAGGCAGGCCAGCTGGGATGCAGCCCAACCGTGCTCAAAAAGTTGTTCCGGGACGACACTCTGACGAGGGTCGCCATCGGCACCTACGTCAGCACCGCCCAACTGCACACTCCGGTGCGGGACGGCAAGCAGCTGCACGACTACGCCCTGGCAGAGCACCAGCACCTGCTCCGGCTGGACGCACTCCTTCGCCTGCATGGCCCGAAGGTCGCTGCGAGCCATCAGAGCGCCGTCCTCGCCTGGGGGTTGCCGACCGCGAAGAGCTCGCTGGAGCGCATCCATCTCGTCCACACGAAGCGCGGACGAACGGCCCGCCGCAGGGAGACACACAGCCTCCACACGTGCGAACTCGACGACGTCATCACCCGACACAAGGGGCGCCTCGTCGTCATCCCTGCACTGGCCGTGATTGGTCAGGCCATGGAGGTTGGTCTGGTGGCCGGGGTCGGGTGCATGGACGCTGCGATCGTGGCTCAGCACACGACACGCTCCGAGCTGAGCGAGATGGTCGAGAAGCTGCGGCACAGTCCGGGCCTTGGTCTGGCCCGCCGTGCCCTCGAGCTCACCGACGGACTCGCCGAGTCGCCCGGTGAGACTCGTCTGCGTCTCGTTCTCATCGAGCTCGGCTTCAGCTTTCGCGCACAGCACTGGATCCGGATCGGCGAGTCCGCCACCTACTACCGCGTCGACTTCTATCTTTACGAACTGGGCGTCGTCCTTGAATACGATGGCCAGGGCAAATACGGCGAAGACCGCAAGGCCGCAGACTCCGGCAAACCTCGCCCTGCTGGCAGTGTCAATCAGGCATTGACCGATGAGAAGGCTCGTGAGGACGACCTGCGCCTGGATGGTTTTGGTGTCGGCCGGGTGACATCCTCAACGCTCACCGCGGAGAAGGTGCGCAAGATCGTTACGACAGCTCAGCGGCAGGCTCAGCCCAGCGCAGTGCACCGCCCTGCCGAGCCACCTCCGTGGGCGCGCGCCGGCTGAGCCGCGGACACCCGATGCCAGGCCACAACTGACAGCACTTCCCGGTTCTTGCAGCCCGCCACGACAGGCTGCCAGAACCGTTCGAGGCTCTAAGACGAGCGGGCGGCGTCAGTGCCCAGGTGAACCCTCGCGCGGGAGCCCAGAGGCCAACACGTCACGCACGACTCCAGGAGGCCGCAGCGTCAGGCAGGAGCCCAGGCCGGGTCGCGGCCGAGCAGGGCCACCAACTGATCCACGCGACTCTCGGACTCGGTCGACACCGGCGCGGCGAAGATCCCGGGCACCTCGCCCGCACCGACGCGCGGCTGCTCATAGGCCAGGCACTCCTCGACCGCGTCGGCCACCAGGTGCGGGCGCACGCCGATGGCGCGAGCAAGGTCCCAGGCGTGCACCGTCAGGTCGACCAGCATCTGGGAGGCATACTCCCCCAGCGGGATCTGCCCCATCGAGGTGTGCACGACGCCGTCGGGGTCAGCCTGCCCCCATGCCAGCACGGACGAGGTGATCGCCCGACGCCAGGCCCCCATCGGGTCCTGCCCCAACACGTCACCGTCATAGCGCGAGCCAACCTGCTCCAGCGTCTCGCCCCGCAGCAGGTGCGGTGCCCACAGGTGCTCGGACGTGAGGTGATTCAGCAGGTCCCGCACACGCCACCCCTCGCAGGGAGTCGGTCGGTCCCACTGCCCCTCCAGCGGCAACTCGGTCACGACGCGGGAGGCCTCCGGAATCAACTCGATCACTGTGCTCACCTGCGCCACACTAGGTGTTATGGCTGTGCGGAGCGACCGCGCCGCCGACCCGGTGGCCCGGGCGATGGCGCTGACCCCAAGAGATCTCTTCCTGCCCCCTGCCGTGCGACGTTTCGCCGATCAGGACCGGGCCCTCGTCATTGGCCACGGCGCCACCAACTCCCAGCCGAGCACGGTCAAGACGATGCTCGATCTGCTGGCGGTGCGCCCCGGCGACCGGGTGCTCGACGTCGGCAGTGGGTCGGGCTGGACCACAGCAATCCTGGCGCGCCTGGTCGGCCCGGAGGGGCAGGTGCTCGGGGTGGATTTGGAGGAACCCCTGGTGCAGCGCAGCGCAACAGCCCTGTCCCGTATGCCGAACGCCCGGGTCCGCGTCGCCGTCCCGGGAGTGCTTGGGTCACCCGAGGACGGACCGTTTGACCGCATCCTGGTCTCCGCTGGGACTGCCGCGATCCCCCAGGAGCTCGTCGACCAGTTGACGCCCGACGGCGCGATGGTGCTCCCACTGGCTGGCCGCTTGGTGCGCCTCACCCGCGAGGGCCGCGAGACCGCCCCGGGCCACTATCAGTTCGTCCCCCTGCGCTGATCCGGCTGCGATGTAGTTGCCTGTGCGGGCAGCCGACCTGTGAGCATCCTGCTCGACACCAACGTCGTCAGTGAACTGCGCAAGCAGCATGCCCACCCTGCCGTGGTTTCGTGGGCCAATCGGTCCAGGCCGACCGACATGTTCCTCAGCACAATTGTCGCGGTCCCGTGCCTGTGCGAAACCTCTATCAAAAGACGGGCAGACCGTGCGAGACCTTTATATTTTTGGGGGTTTGCGCCGGACGTAGAGTTGCTTGCGCACGCGCGCGACGAGCGCGCCGTCCGCCGCCACGACATCAGTCTCAAACCAGCGCAGCACCTTTGACCCGTCCGCTGCGGCCTCGCGCAGCTCGTCCAGGTGCTCGTCGGTGACCCGGAACTCGGCGCGGACCGTGGACTTGCCCGGGGAGACAAACTCGATCTCCCCGGCCTTGTCCCAGACCACATAGCCCGACCCCAGGTTGCGCAGCACCAGGAACATCCAGAACGGGTCGGTCATCGCAAACAGTGACCCGCCGAAGTGGGTGCCGACATAGTTGCGGTTCAGCGGTCGCATGCGCAGGGCCACCCGCGCATAGCGAAAGTCGTCGGACAGCTCCTCGACGCGGATGCCGGCGGCAGCAAACGGCGGCCAGATGTTCAGGCCGTGCCGCAGGACCCGGTGGTTGGCTCCGAAGCTCTGCCAACTGGGCAGCCTCACGCGTTCTCCTCGGTCCGGTCATGCGGGAAGTCCGCCCCGTGCGGCGACCCCGTGAACAGCTTGAGCAGCCGCTCGAGCAGCAGGCCGAGCAACACCCCACCGGTCACGGCGACGGCCATCGCCAGCAGCGGGTTGTCATGCAGCCACTGACCGGCGAGCGTCCCGATCGCGATGGAATAGGCAGCCCAGCTGATCGCGGCAACGGCGTCCAGGACGACAAAGAGCCAGCGCGGGAACCGGGTCGCGCCAGCGGTGATGTTGACCGCGACCCGACCGACCGGGATATAGCGAGCGGCCATGATGATGACCGCGCCGCGACGCTCGAGCTGGCCCGCCGCCCAGGCCATCGTCCGGCGGATCCGTGGGCGTGGACTGTCCGCCAGCCCGGTCAGCCAGTGCCGACCGATCGTGTAGGCGATGTTGTCGCCGATGAACGCACCCACCGCGGCGGCGAGGAAGACCAGCCACAGGTTGGGGTGCCCGACCGCAACGGCAGCGGCGGCCAGCCCCACGACGATCGACTCGCTGGGCAGGGGCGGGAAGAACCCGTCGACGATGCAGAGCGCAAAGACCACCCACAGCACCCACTGCGAGTCCGCGTGCGTGCTGACGAACTCGTTGATCGCCTCGACCATCCAACCCTCACCTCCCTGCGCCGGTGGCAGCAAAACTAACGGACGGGGCAAGAGGTTCCGGCATCGTCACAACCACGAGACGTGCGGAGCGACGAGCGCATAGCCGACGAAGGCCACAACGTCGAGCACCGTGTGCGCGATGACGAGCGGCATCACGCGCTTGGTGCGGGCATAGACCACCCCGAGGATCAGACCCATCGCGATGTTGCCGATGAACCCGCCGAAGCCCTGATAGAGGTGATAGCTGCCCCGCACCAGGGCGCTGGTCACGATGATCGCCGCGGTCGACCAGCCGGCCTGGGCCCACCGGGTGAACAGATAGCCGACCATGACCACCTCCTCGAGCACCGCGTTGCCGATCGCGGCGAGCACCAGGACGGGCACACCCCACCAGATCGACGGCAGCCCCGCGGCGCTGATGGTGGTGTTGAACCCGAGCTCGCGCGCCCCCAGATAGAGCGCCAGCCCCGGCAGACCGATCACGGCGGCAAGACCCAGACCCATCAGTATGTCGTGTGCTGGCCTGGTCAGGTCCAGCCCCATCACCTGGTGCGGCCTGGGGAGGTGCTGGGCGAGCAGGAACAGGGCCAGCAGCACCGGCACCAGGGGCAGCAGGATGTCGGCCAACTGATAGGCCAGGTCCAGCCAGGGTCGTTGCGGCGCGCGGGAGGTGTTCATCGCGGTGGTCTGCTGCGCCAGCGGAGTGGGCGCTGTCAGTTTGCGCAGCAGGGAGAGCAACGACCAGATCGCCGAGGCCCCGAGGCTCACCCCGAGGACCAGCAGGGTCTCGGTGACCAGACGGCGCCGATCCGCCAGGGTGCCCTCGATCATCGGGCGAGTCCGACCGCGGCGACACCGATCAGCGCCAGGCACGCAGACACAGCCACGCCCTGCCCCACGGGACGGTCCGGGTCCAGGGCGAGCCACGACATACCGACCACTGCGGGCAGGACCGGGATGATCAGCACCGAGGTCAGGTCCAGGATCGACCACGATCCGACCGAGAAGATCACTGCCGCAACGAGATAGATCACCACGGGTGGGGCCAGGACCTCCCACCTGAAGTGGTTGAGCACCCCCTGCGACCACCGTGACCTGCGACGCAACAGGACCTCGACCCCGAGGTAATAGGCCGCGAGGACGACCAGGACCAGGCCGGGCAACAAAGACATGCCCCAAAGGTAACGATTAGAGAACGAACCTAGACAATGCTCACCGCGCCCGTGAGACTGCCAACGCACCCCGTCTGTCTGCGCCTGTTTGGCACGCCCTGCCGGAGTGCGGCGAATCCCCTTCGAGATAAGGATCCCACGTGCGTACTGCTAACCCCGGGAAGCGAGCGCGGATTGCCGCGTTTGCTGCCTCCGCGGTCGTAGTCTCGCCGCTGGCGATCGGCACCATGTCGGCTCAGGCCGACGTTGTGACCGACCTCCAGCCTGGCGAGACGAAGACCTACATCGTCCAGCTGGCCGACGAGCCGCTGGTCGCCTTCAACGGCGGCGACGGCCTGGCGGCCACCGCCCCCAAGGCAGGTGAGAAGGTCGACGTCGACAGCGCTGCCGCGCAGGCCTACACCTCCCACCTGGACGCTCAGCGTGCCGAGGTGCTGGACACCATCGGCTTGAGCTCCTCCGACGTCGTCACGACCTACGACACCGCCCTGAGCGGCTTCGCGGTCAAGATGAACAACGTCGAGGCAGCGCACATGGCCAAGGCTCCTGGCGTGGTCCAGGTGTGGGAGGACGAGGTCCGCCACGCGGACACCGTCCAGACCCCCGACTATCTCGGCCTGTCTGGCGAGGGCGGCGTGTGGGACACACAGTTCGGTGGCGTCGACAACGCTGGCGACGGCATCATCGTGGGTGTCATTGACACCGGCATCGACCCCAACAACCCGAGCTTCTCGGGTGAGGGCTTCGGCGAGGCCCCCGAGGACTGGGCCGGCAGCTGTGACGAGGCAGGCGTCGACCAATACGCCGCCTTCGAGTGCAACAACAAGATCATCGGCGCGCGCTTCTACGGCACCGATTACGGCAACCCCCTCATTCCCGAGGAGTTCGAGTCGGCTCGCGACTACAACGGTCACGGCTCGCACACCGCCGGCACTGCCGCCGGCAACAACGACGTGCCGCTGAGCATCCTGGGTGCTGACCTGGGCAACGCCTCCGGCATGGCCCCGGCCGCGCAGATCGCGGTCTACAAGGGCCTGTGGATGACCGCTGACGGCACCGGCTCTGGCACCACTGCCGGCCTGGTCGCAGCCATTGACGACGCAGTCGCCGACGGCGTCGACGTCATCAACTACTCGATCTCCGGCTCCAGCACCTCCATCGTCGGCGCCGACGAGGTCGCCTTCCTCTATGCCGCTGACGCGGGCATCTTCGTGTCCACCTCGGCCGGCAACTCCGGTGACACCGTCGGTGTCTCCTCGGTCGCGCACAACGCTCCGTGGACGATGACTGTCGCGGCGAGCACCCACAACCGTGGTGCTCAGAACAGCGTGACGCTGGGCGATGGCGCGAGCTTCGACGGCGTCGGCTACGGCGGCCCGCTCGCGGCGACCGCACTGGTCAACGCCGAGGACATCCCGGCCGAGGGCGCAGACGTCGCCGAGGCCAACCTGTGTGCCCCGGGCACCGTGGACGATGCTGGTGCAGCAGGCAAGATCGTGGTCTGCACCCGTGGCGCCTACGCCCTGGTCGACAAGGGCACTGAGGTCATCAACAGCGGTGGCGCCGGCATGATCATGATCAACGACCCCGCTGGTGCGGCCGGTCAGAACGCGATCATCTACGGCCTTCCGGCCACCCACCTCACCGCTGAGGACGGCGTGCTCGTCAAGGCCTACGCTGCCACCGAAGGCGCGACCGCTGAGTTCTCGGCCACCGAGAACACCACGGTCAACGCTCCCGAGATGGCGTCCTTCTCGTCCTACGGTCCGGCACTGGCCGGCGGCGGCGACCTGCTCAAGCCGGACATCACCGGCCCGGGCGTGGACATCGCAGCGGCCTACCACGCCGACCACTCCGACCCGGGTCAGCCGACCTTCGACCAGATCTCCGGCACCTCCATGTCCGCCCCGCACATCGCGGGACTGGGTGCACTGCTCAAGCAGCAGTACCCCGACTGGAGCCCCGCCGCGATCAAGTCGGCGATGATGACCACGGCTCGCGACGTTGACGACGCTGGCGACCCGATCAAGCTGCTCGGCGAGGAGGCTTCCCCGCTCAACTACGGCGCCGGCGAGGTCCGCCCCGCCCCGTCCTACAACCCGGGTCTGGTCTATGACGCGGGCTGGGACGAGTGGCTGAACTACGCGTGCTCGATCGGTCAGGCCACTGACTGCGCCGAGGACATCGACCCCAGCGACATGAACTACCCGAGCATCTCCATCGGCAAGCTCGCTGGCATCCAGACCGTCACCCGGACGGTCACTGACGTGACCGGCGAGGGCGGCACCTACACCGCTGAGGTGGAGGCCCCCGAGGGCCTGACCGTCACGGTTGAGCCGTCGACCATCGAGGTCCCGGCCAACGGCACGGCGTCCTTCGAGGTCACCATCGAGGCGGCCACCGCCGAGGTGGACACCTACCACTTCGCGCAGCTGCGTCTGGTGAACGGCGACATCGTCGTCGAGAGCCCGATCGCCGTGCAGCCGACCGCCCTGGCGGCCCCGGCTGAGGTCAGCGGCACCGTGGGCGAGGGTGGCACCGTCGAGCGCCAGGGTGGCGCGGACCGTTACGAGACGGCCACCCTGGTGGCCGCTCAGTTCGCTGACGATGCAGACACCGTCTACATCGCCACCGGCGACGAGTATGCCGACGCCCTGGCTGGCTCCGCGCCGGCCGCTGGCGGCATCACACCGGGCATCGCCCCGGCCGAGGCCCTGGCTGCCGCTCCGGTCCTGCTGTCCCGTCCGGACCACCTGCCGGCCGTCACCGCGGAGGCACTGGAGGCAATCAAGCCGTCCAACATCGTGCTCCTGGGTGGCAACAGCGCCATCGACGACGCGACCGCGGCGGAGATCGCCGAGTTCGGAGAGGTCACCCGCGTCGAGGGCGCGAACCGCTACGAGACCTCGGTCTCCATCGCGCAGATGTATGGCGCGGTCGACAAGGTCTATGTCGCCAGCGGTGAGAACTACCCCGACGCGCTGACCGGCGCCGCACTGGCCGGCCACGAGGGCTACCCCGTCGTGCTGACCCAGAACGACAACGTGCCCAACGTCCTGACCGACTACCTGGCCTCCGAGGACGCTGCGGGTGCCGAGGTCGTCGTGCTGGGCGGCTCGGTGGCCGTCTCCGACGCTGTCACCGAGGAGCTGGGCGCGACCCGCCTCGCCGGTGACGACCGTTGGGGCACTGCCGTCGAGATCTCCAAGGCGTTCGGGGTCGACTCCCCGGAGACGACCCTGATCGCCAGTGGTCAGAACTGGCCGGACGCCCTGTCCGGCAGTGCGCTGGCCGCCAGCGTCGGCGTGCCGGTGCTGCTCACGCAGTCCGACAACCTGCCGAACCCCATCGGCGACGAGCTTGAGCGGCTCACCTCGCAGGGCGCCATGCTGCTCGGTGGCCTGCAGGCCGTCGGTCAGCAGCCCGAGGACGAGGTGCGCGCGATCGTCGAGGGCGAGGGCCAGTCCGTGTCCTACGAGGCCGTCACCGGCTTCGAGGGCACCATCACCGCCGAGGTCGACGGCCTGGTCGCCGCTGAGGTCCTGCCGGTCGAGGTCACCTCGGACGGCCCGGGCGGTGGCGCCGGCATTGCCGACGTCATCGTGCCGGTCACGGTCCCGGAGGGCACCTCCACCCTGCGCGTCTCGACGTTCGCGGCGGAGACCGACCCGGCTGACATCGACATCGACCTCTACCTCGCCAACAGCGAGGGTGCGGTCATCGCACAGAGCGCGGTGGGCGGCTCCGATGAGTCCATCACGCTGCACGGTGTCGACCCGGGCGAGTACCTCGTCGCCCTGGACTACTGGGACGGTGCAGCGGGGGCCACGGCCACCGTGCCGACCTACGTCTGGACCGTCGGTGACGCCGCTGAGGGCAACCTCACGATCACGCCGGAGTCCGCTGACGCCACCATCGGTGGCGTGGTCGACTACACCGCCGCATGGAGCGGTCTGGAGGCAGGTGTCCGCTACCTCGGTGCGGTCAACTACTCCGACGGCACCGACCCGGTGGGCAAGACGCTGGTCTCGATCAACCCGTGACCGGTGCGTGAACACCTGGTGATCTGATCACCACCCGACGGGCCCGTCCTCTCCTGGTGAGAGGGCGGGCCCGCTCGCGTCCCCGTCACACTCCCGCGCGTCACTCCCGCGCGAGCAGCAGGAAGCTGACCAGCCAGTGGGTGGCCATGAAATCGCCGTCCGTCACGTGCGGCAGCACGGCGGCGACCTGTCGGTCGGCCGAGGAGCGCAGTATGCCGCCACGCGCCGGCGGCAGTGACCTCGCCAGGGCGCGGAGCTGCCAGGCGCGCGACAAGGCCAGGCCCAGCAGGTGCGCGCCCTGCCCATCGCTGGGGTCCAGCACGGCCGGTGGCTCCAGCAGGTGGGCGTGGGCACCCTCGCCCAGGCCCGGCAGGAAGCGCTCCAGCCAGGGCCCAAACTCCTCCTCCCCCAGCACCCGCTGCATCAGCACGGCTTCGGTCAGGGCGGGTGAGAGGAAGTCGCTGCCGGACGGCTCGTCCGCCGTGTGCGCGGGCCCATCGCCAGCAAACCAGTCGCGAGCGCGGTCACTCACGGCGGCCACGACGTCATCGCGACCGAGCGACGCATAACCGCGGTGCAGGAGCAGCAACCCGAAGGCGTCGTTCTGGTGCTTGCCGTGGCGGATCGGATAGGCCTGCCGCGGCAGCCAGGCCAGCACGTGCTCGGCGATCACGTCCAGCAGCGGTCCCATCGCGGCCGACCACGACGGGTGATCACGCACGGCGGCCCCGAGCAGTGCCGCCCAGGCCCAGCCGTAGGGGCGCTCGAAGGCGGGCCGTTCCCGCAGGTAGGCGGCCTCGGTGGCCAGGTGCTCCTGGGTGAGCCGCTCGTCCAGGAGCTCCCGGGCGGCCGACACCACCGGTGAGGGGGCGGGGTGAGCCGGCCCCTCGGCATACGGCTCGAGCAGTTGGACCAGGGACCACTGCATATGCACGGAGCTGTGCCAGTCGAGGGCACCGTGGAAGCTCGGGTGGAGCCGCTGTGGCGTGATGTCGGTGTCGTCCGGGCCGGTCGCGACATGCCCCGAGGAGTAGGGATAGGGCCGGCGCAGGACCTCGACGGCGATCTGGAGGAGGCGTTGATCCATGGCTCCATCGTGCCCTCCACGCCATTGTGATGCAGGTCACAACAACGTGATGCAACGAACGGCTCCGCTGTGGCGTCTTTGGAGTGTGAGGGTCCGGGGCAAGACCCGCACAGGTGCAGGGGAGGCTTCCTTCGGGGAGTCGCACCGGGGGAACAGGGGCCGGGGCGCCGACGCAGGGGGTCGGCGCCCCGCCTCTGTCCCGGAGCGAAATCCGGCGCTGACCAGCACCGACTCGCTGGCGCCCGAATTGGTCGCAACCGGGTGGAACGGGATGGGGCTCGGGCACGTCATACACTCGGGAACCGACGAGAGGTGAGAACCATGACGAACTCCCGAATGCGCGCCGCTGCTCCGCTGCTGGCGCTGACCATTGCTCTGGGCCTGGGGGCCTGCGGATCAGAGACCGAGGAGCCGGGGACGGACAGTCCGAGCGCCAGTGAGAGTGAGAGCGCGACCGAGACTCAACCGCCGGCCGACGACGAGGAAACCACCAGCGATAACGCCGAGGAGACTGTCGTGCCTAATGAGCCCACCGAGGACGACAAGCCGACCGCCGGGGCTCCGGTTGAGTTGCCGACCAATGAGGTGCCCGAGAGTGTGATCGCCCAGGACGACGTCCAGGAAGCGATCACTGAGCTGGCGAAGGAGCAGTCCGTCGAGCCCGACGCTGTGACTGTCGCTGGCTATTTCGAGGTGACCTGGAGCGACGGCAGCCTGGGGTGCCCGAAGCCAGGCATGAGCTACACCCAGGCACTCGTGCCGGGCCACCTGCTGGTGCTCGAGGTGGACAGCGAGCAGTTCAGCTATCACGGCGGCCAGAAGGCAGGCTTTGCCTATTGCGCCGCCCCGAACCTGCCCAAGGACCTCGGCACCGGCGCCGCCACCAGTTGAGCATGACCTGATCTCGGCTCACGTCCTCCTGCAGGAACGGGCAACTGCTCGTCAGGAGCGGGCAACTGCTCGTCATCCTGCAGGAGGATGTGGATCGTTGACAATCAGGCGTAGTATTGCCAGCAGACAGTCACGCACGGGGGTCCCGGGCGTGCGTTCGCGCCAGGCTGGCGCCTGTGGGCGGGAGAAAACCCGCCTCACCAGCCCCGCAGGATCTCGTTCTGGAGCAGGTTTGATGCATATCCTTCTAGACTCCCCGGCAGAAGAAACCCGCGCAGTCGCCCGACCAGTGGCCATCTGGCCTATCGTCGCGCTCACTGTGGCCGCACTGATTGGCCTGGCCGTGGGCACCGCCGCGACCGCCGACCTGCCCGACAGCACGCTCCTCGTGCAGCACTCGATCACCAAGCGAGCCCTCTGACCCTCGGGCGCCTTGCCCGCTGAGGCTCGTCGCGCTGAAACCTCCCTGCCGACCGTCCTGCGAAGCCCCCCGCTGAGGCTCGCCCCGCTGACCCCCCCCGCTGCCCGTCTCGCCGAAACCGCCCAGTACCCGCACAGTGCACGACACGCCGAGGGTGATGGCGGGGGCCGGCGGGACGGGAAGAACGCTCGTCAGAGGAGCGCCATGCCTGCCCGGTCAGGGAGCACCCGCACGCGATGTCCTGGGGTGAGGACCGCGTCCTGGGGTGCGAGCGCCTCGACCGGGCCGACGTCGTCCAGCTCGAGGTCCACTCGCACGGCGTCGCTGATCGCGGCTGCCCTGCGGACGGTGGCGTGCAGGGGGCCGTCGGGGTCGACGCGCAGCGCGGACCGCCGCAGCGCCAACGGTGCCCGGGACGGGTTGGGCAAGCCGGCGGCATCGGCGACCTGCTCGGCGGGGGTGCCCACCAGGAACGTGCTGAAACCCAGGAACTCGGCGACCCGGCGGTCCACCGGCTCAGTCCACACGGTCTGGGTTGGCCCCTGCTGGACGATCTGCCCCTCGAGCATCACCGCCATCCGATCCGCGAGCGTGAATGCCTCGTCGTGATCGTGCGTGACCAACAAGGCGGTGGTGTGGGTCGCGCTCAGAATGCCGCGCAGATCACCAGCCAGGCGCTCACGCAGCGAGCGGTCCAGGGCAGACAGCGGCTCATCCAGCAACAGCACCCGCGGCTGCGCAGCCAGTGCCCGGGCGAGCGCGACGCGTTGCTGCTCACCACCGGACAGGGTCGTGACGTCACGGTCGCCATAGTCCGGCAGCCCGACCGTCTCCAACAGGTCGACCACCTGCGCGTTTGCCTCGGAACGGTCCACGCCGCGCAATCGCAACGGATAGCCGACGTTGCCGGCGACATCGAGGTGCCGGAAGAGCTGGCCGTCCTGGAACATCAGGGCGAAACCGCGCCGGTGCGTCGGCACTCCCGCCAGGTCCTGGCCGTTGAGGTTGACGCTGCCACCGGAGAGATCCTCGAGGCCAGCGATGGCGCGCAGCAGCGTCGACTTGCCGCAGCCAGAGGGCCCGAGCACGGCGAGCACCTGCCCCTCGGGCAGAGCCAGGGACACCTCGTCGACGGCAAGCAGGTCTCCAAAGCGGACCGTCACGTCATCCAGGCGCAGCATCAGTCGATCTCCAGAATGGTCACACGGTGGGGTTCGGTTCTCGCCTTGTCGCGGGGTTGGACCATCAGAAGGACCCCACGCTGCCGACGCGGAGCCGCTCGACCAGACCCATGACGCTCACGGTGAGCAGACTGAGGACCACGGAGGCGGCCAGGGCCATCCCCATGTTGTCGGTGCCCGGGCGCCCGATCAGCTCATAGATCATCACGGGAACAGTAGGCCGGTCGGGGCGCGCCAGGAAGCTGGTGGCCCCAAACTCGCCGAGCGAGACCGCGAACGCAAACCCGGTGGCGGCCAACAGCGGACGGCCCAGGACCGGCCCCTCGGCAGTCCAGGCGGCACGCAGTGGCCCGGCCCCGAGCGCCGCGGCGGCCTGGCGGATCCGCGGATCGACCGAGCGCAGGACCGGCGTGATGGTGCGCACCACCAGCGGGAGCGCCACCAGGGCCTGGGCGATCGGCACGAGGACCGCGGAGGTGCGCAGATCGAGCGGAGGTCGGTCCAGAGTGATCAGGAAACCGAAACCGACAGTCACCGCGGAGATGCCCAGCGGCAGCATGAAGGCACCGTCCAGCACGGAGACCAGCCGGCGCGCCCCGGCCCGGCGTGGACGCCGGGACACCACGATCGAGACACACACCCCCAGCACCATGGCGATGATCGTGGCGTCCACGGCCGTGCTCACCGAGTTCTGCACGGCCTCCAGGATGCTGACGCGCATCGCGGTCGTGGCCGAGGGGTCGGCGAGCGCTCGATAGTGCTCCAGGGTCCACCCACTGCCACCGCGCAGCGAGCGCGCCACCAGCGTCAGGACCGGCGTGAGCACGAACGCGACAACCAGGCCGGCGATCACCAACAGCGGCGCATCAGAGCCCCGCGGTGCCCGGGCGACCGAGCGTGCGGCGGCGCGGTCGGTCGTGGCCTCGGACCGGGACCGGGCACGCGCGGCGAGGGCCAACATCACCACGACGGCGATCAGCTGGATCACCGACAGCACGGCCGCGCCCTGCAGGTCCAGGAACTCGGTCGTCAGCAGATAGATCTCGCTCTCGATCGTGCCGTAACGCAACCCGCCGAGGGTCAGCACGACCCCGAAGGCGGTGGAGCAGAACAGGAAGACCAACGTCCCCGCCGAGACGATCGAGGGCAGCAGCGCCGGAAGGGTCACGGTCCGGAAGACGTGCACGGGCGAGGCGCCCAGAGCCGCAGCAGACTCCTCGGCCCGCCGGTCCAGCCCCTCCCACATGCCGCCGACGGTGCGCACGACGACGGCCAGATTGAAGAAGACGAACGCGAGCAGGATCGCGAGCCAGCTGCGGTCCCACCCCAGGAAGCCCAGGGGCCCGCCACTGGACAGCAGCGCCCGGAACATCACGCCCACCACCACCGTGGGCAGCACGAAGGGCATGACCACGATGGCGCGCAGCAGTGCCCGACCTGGAAAGACCAACCGATAGAGCACAAAAGCCAGCGGCAGACCCAACAGGAGGGTCAGCGCGGTGCCGAGTGTCGCCATACCGATCGTGAAGCCCAGCACCCGGGTGGTCCGGTCCCGGCCGAGGACCTCCCCGACCCCGGAGAGGTCCCAGGCGCCGTCGGGATAGAAGCCGCGCACCAGCATCCCGCCGACGGGCAGGACAAAGAAGACCGCCAGGAAGGCCAGCGGCAACAGGGCCAGCAGCGTGACCCCGACGGCTGGAACAACACGCGCCGGGATCAGGCGTGCGGGGGCTAGCCGGTGGTGATGTCGGCCCACTCGCGCACCCAGTCCTCCCGGCTCTCCTCGATCAGCTCCGGGTCGACCTGGATCGGCTCCGGTGCCACGTCGGCCCACTGCGCCCACAGCTCGGGCAGCTCGACGTCGGTGACGGGGTAGACGAACATCGCGTCGGGGATGGCCGCCTGGACCTCGTCGGTCAGGAGATAGTCAACCAGGGCCTGGGCGCCCTCGGGGTTCGCCGCACCCTCCAGGACGCCGGCATATTCGACCTGGCGGAAGCAGGTGTCCAGCAGGGCGCTCGTGGTGGGCTCCTCCCCGCCCTCGGGGATCGTGAACGGGGGGCTGGAGGCATAGGACAGCACGATCGGGCGGTCGCCGCCGCTGAACGTGAAGTCGACGCCGTAGGAGTCCGACCAACCGGAGGTGATCACCGCTCCGTTGGCCATCAGGTCGCGCCAGTAGCCCTGCCAGCCGTCCGCGCCGAACTCACCGATCGTGGCGATCAGGAAGGCCAGGCCGGGGCTGGAGGAGCTCGCGCCCGAGGTGACGAACAGGTCCGCATAGGTCGGGTCGGTCAGGTCCGCCAGGGTCTGCGGGGGCTCGATGCCCTCAGCCTCGAACCAGGCGTCGTCGATGTTGACGCAGACGTCGCCGTAGTCGATCGGCGTCAGATAGTCAGCGGCCTCCCCCGGGAGCGCGTGCTCGCTCACCTCCGGCGGCAGATCCGAGGGGCTGTATGCCGTCAGGACCCCCTCGTTGACGGCTCGGCTGGCGAAGGTGTTGTCGATGCCGAAGACGGCATCGCCGATGGGACTGCCCTTGGTGAGCACCAGTTGGTTGGTCAGGGCACCGGCATCGGCGGAGGCCTGCACGACCACCTGATAGCCCGTCTGCTCGGTGAAGCCAGCGAGCACCTCGTCGGGCAGGGTGAACGACTCGTGCGTGACGAGCACGACCTCCGCGTTTTGTGGGGAGGTCTCGCTGGTCTCCCCCGCACTGTCTTGGGGGTTTTGCTGGTCTGGTGTGGGCTCGTCGTCCGCGCCCAGCAACGTGCACCCGCTGAGAGCGAGTGCCAGACCCAGCCCGGCGGCCAGGTGAGCGGCGCCGCGGCGGCGCGTGTCGGCATACTGCATGGTGGTGATCCTCCTCGGAACTGCAGGAGGGGCGGTGGATGGATCCACCTGGAGACTCGACTTCCTCCACCGGTGCTAACCGGATCAGGTTCGAGGGTCTGCGGCGCGGTGCCGCACTCTCAGCGCTGGTGCGCTCCCCTGTCGTGCCTGCCAGCCTACAAGGGTGAGACCGGCGGCCTACCCACGGTCTCGGACGACGCCAGGAACGCGGACGGGCGCACGCCCAGTCCCGCTGAAAGAACTGGTTGAAACTGTTCCATATTTCACCAAGAACAGGTAAAGTTCCCGCCAAGTCACGGTAATGGTCTCCGGTCGCTCAACGCGTGCGGCAGGAGCCAACAGGCCCCTTTCCGTGGCTCGTTCTATCCCCAGAGTCTCCCAGAGATGTCACCGGAACGGAGTGGTGCTGTGCACGAGGCGAAACTCCCTCCGAAGCCGCCTCGCAGTGAGACCGTCGTCCGCGGTGTCTGGATCGTCGTCGACGGGTTGTGCTGGTCGCTGGCCATCGTGGCAACGATGTTCACCCGGCTGCAGTTGGAGACTGAGGTCCTGGAGGTAGGCAGCACCTGGTCGCTGGCGTTGGGAGCCGCCGGCGTCCATGCTGCGGTCGGGCTCTCCATCGGCCCCTATATGGTGCGCCATGTCCGCGGCAGTTTTGAGGAAGTCACGTCGGTGGCTCGCACTGCCTTCATCACGGGACTCACCCTCGTTGCACTTGCCTGGGTCATCGGAAGCGCACAGGTGCCCCGATCCATCCCCTTCCTGGCCACGGGGTTGGCCATCGTCCTCATGCTGGCCAATCGGTTCACGGTGCGCACCTATCGATCGCACCGCGCAGGCAACCGCCGCCGCGACCGACGGGTCATCGTCTATGGCGCGGGCCTGGCTGGTCGAAGGCTGGTGCACAACATGCTGCACGACGACGGCAGCGAACTGTTGCCGGTGGCCTTCGTCGATGACAATCGCGCCAAGCGCCGACTCAAGGTCGAGGGCGTCCCCGTGCTCGGCAGCCTCAAGGATCTCGCAGCGATCGCCGAGCGCACGTCGGCGACACATCTGGTCATAGCCATCTCCTCGGCCGACGGCAAACTCGTCCGGCAGGCACGCAACGTCTCCCAGCAGGCAGGACTCAAGGTCAAGGTCCTGGCACCCCTCAACGACTGGGTGACCGAAGATGACCCCCAAGTCTTCGACCTCCGCGACCTCGACCTCAAGGACCTGCTCGGACGCCACGCGGTGAGCCTCGATGAGGACGCGATCCGGAAACACCTCGCCGACAAGGTCGTCCTCGTCACAGGGGCAGGGGGCTCGATCGGATCGGAGCTGTGTCGGCAGATCGCGGGCTATAACCCACGGCGTCTCATCATGCTGGATCGGGATGAGTCCGCACTGCATGCCGTGCAACTCAGCCTCAGTGGTCGCGCTCTCCTCGACACCGATGACCTGCTGCTGGCGAATATCCGCGACGCGGAGGCCATCCAAGCCCACTTCTCCGCACTGCAACCTGATGTGGTCTTCCACGCTGCTGCGCTCAAGCATCTGAGCCTCCTCGAGCGCCATCCGCTGGAAGCATGGAAAACCAACGTCCTCGGGACCCTCAACGTGCTGCAGGCCGCAGCAGCATGCCAGGTCGGCACCTTCGTCAACATCTCCACAGACAAGGCCGCGAGCCCGACCTCCGTGCTCGGCCGGTCCAAACGCATTGCCGAACAATTGACGACCCACTTCGGGCAGCAGGGAGTCGGACGGTTTGTGTCGGTGCGCTTCGGCAACGTCCTCGGATCCCGCGGCTCAGCCATCCCCGCCTTTGCTGAGCAGATCCGCCGTGGCGGGCCCGTCACCGTCACCCACCCCGAGGTCGAACGCTATTTCATGCTCACCCAGGAAGCCTGTCAACTGGTGCTCCAGGCTGGCGTCATCGGCCAAAGCGGCCAGGCGATGGTGCTGGACATGGGCAGCCCTGTGAAGATCGTCGACATGGCGCGGGAACTCATCGTCCTGTCCGGCAGGTCGGTCTCCATCGAGTTCACGGGGCTCCGCCCTGGGGAGAAGTTGCGGGAGGACCTCTTTGCCGATGAGGAGGAGCGTCTCTCGACACTCCACCCGAAGATGACAGCTGTCCAGGTGCCGCCGCTGGCGCCAGAAAACCTGTCGTCAGAGGGGCTCTTGCCCCAGGTCACGACACGCCTCGGCAACCGCGCCGATCGGAAGATCGCGTGACGGATCAGCCTCCGCAGGAGCGGATCTTTCTGTCCCTCGCCGACGTCGGGGAGGTCGAGGAGCAGTATGTGCGTGAGGCCCTCCGCTCTGGTTGGGTCGCCCCCCTGGGGCCACACGTCGATGCCCTGGAGCGAGAGGTCGCCGACCGAGTTGGGGTCCAGCACGCGCTCGCCGTGAACTCGGGAACTGCCGCCCTGCATCTGGCCCTCCTGCACCTGGGCGCCAGGCCGGGCACGAAGGTCGTCGTCGCGAGTATGACCTTCGCCGCGACGGCAAATGCCGTGGCCTACACAGGAGCCGAGCCAGTCTTCGTGGATGCCAGGGAGGAGGACGGCAATGTCGACCCCGACCTGATGCTTGATGCGGTTCGGACCCTGCAGGCGGAGGGCGAGCAGGTCGCGGCAGCCATCCCCGTGGACCTCTTCGGTCGGATCGCCGACTACACCCGTCTCGCGCCGGGCCTGGCCGACCTCGGAGTGCCTCTGGTCGAGGATGCGGCGGAGTCGCTCGGAGCTTCGCTTGAGGGACGGGCAGCAGGGACCTTCGGAAGGGCGGCTGCGCTGTCATTCAACGGCAACAAGATCATGACAACGTCCGGGGGCGGGATGCTGCTCACCGACGACACCGCGCTTGCGGAGCACGCGCGAAAGCTCTCGGGCCAGGCCCGAGAGCCTGTGCCCTGGTACGAGCACACCGAGATCGGTTACAACTACCGGTTGTCCAACATCCTGGCGGCGCTGGGGCGTGCCCAGCTCGCCCGGCTGGACGAGATGATCGCTCGACGGCGCGAGATACGACAGCGCTACATCGCGGCGCTGGCCGACCTCCCCGTCACCTTCTTGGGACCCCAGGGCGCAACGGGAGGGGACGCCGACGACAACTGTTGGCTGACCACGCTCACCGTCGACAGGGGGCCGGGCGCCCCGGCCGTCGTCGAGGCTATGTCCCAGCAATCCATCGAGGCTCGACACCTGTGGAAACCGATGCACACGCAGCCCGTGTTCTCAGGGGCTCGGTCCTTCATCACGGGGGCATCCGAGCGACTCTTTGCACGCGGGGTGGCCCTGCCGAGTGGTTCCACGCTCACCGACGACCAAGTGGTGCGAGTCATCGAGGCGTTTCGTCGGTGCCTGGGATGACCGTCACTGCCAAACGCCTGATAGACATCGTGGCTTCCAGTGGTGGCCTGATCCTGACCATGCCCATCCAGGCGGCCACGGCTCTAGCTATCCGGGCGACGATGGGCCGTCCGGTGCTCTTCCGCCAGCGTCGCCCCGGCCTGCACGGTGAACCGTTCGAGATCCTGAAGTTCCGGACCATGGCTGCCACTGACCCGAACGCCCCGTTGGAGGCGGACGGCCAACGTCTCACCCCCCTGGGCATCATTCTGCGCAGCACGAGTCTCGACGAACTACCGACGCTGTGGAATGTCCTCAGGGGCGACATGTCGATCGTCGGTCCGCGCCCTCTCCTCATGCAGTATCTCGAGCGCTACTCACCCGAGCAGTCGCGCCGCCACGACGTCCGCCCCGGGCTGACGGGGCTGGCGCAGGTCAACGGTCGGAATGCCATCTCATGGCACGAGAAGTTCTGCTATGACCTGCATTACGTCGACAATCACTCGCTCGTCCTGGACGCGCGCATCATCGCGCGCACGGTCCGCCTGGTAGTCCAGCGATATGGAGTGTCCGCTGAGGGCAGCGCCACAATGCCTGAGTTCGTGGGAAACTGAGCCGTATGGTGCGGGACCTTGTCGTGATCGGCGCAGGTGGCTTTGGCCGCGAGACCATCGACGTCATCCGTGCCATCAACGAACAGCAGCCGACGTGGAACCTGGTCGGCGTGGCTGACGATGCACCGTCAGCGACGAACCTCGGGCGTCTCAGTGCCCTCGGGGTGTCCCATCTTGGATCCATTGGAGACATCCCACGGGGCCTGGCCGTGGCAGTTGCAGTCGGCCAGCCCTCCACCCGGAAACGTATTGTCGCGACCCTGACAGAGCGATGGCACAGTTATCCATCTTTAGCGCACCCGGGCAACCGTGTTGGCAGCGCATTCCGGCACGGCATAGGCCTCATTTCCCTGCCCGGCGCCTCGATCGGCACGAACGTTACGCTCGGTGACCACGTGCACCTCAGCGCGAATGCGGTGGTCGGTCACGACTCGCAACTGGGCAACTACGTGAGCGTGAATCCGAATGCCACTGTGTCGGGCGAGGTCCACCTCGACGAAGGCAGTCTCATCGGAGCAGGGAGCGTGATCCTCCAGGGGCTCCGGGTCGGAAGGCAGAGCACGGTCGGCGCCGGGGCCTGTGTGGTCCGAAACACGCCGGACCTGACCACCGTCAAGGGTGTTCCAGCCACCTGAGCGTGGCTGCCACCAGGGTTAGCGCGCGGTGGCCCACGCAAACTCAACGACTCCGGTGCTTCTTTTCTGCCTCAGCGTCGGAGGCGCTGGTGGGTGATTCGTAGCCGTACCCGTAGTAATAGGAGTGTGGCCCCCTTCCTCGTGCCGGCAGACGGTTCATCACCAGACCGAGCACATGAGCGCCCACGTTTTCGAGCGCCGTCAAAGCACGGGCGAGGTGCTCGCGCTTAATGACCCCCGCGCCGACCACGAGAATGGTTCCGTCGGCGTGCCTGCTCAAAACCGCCGCGTCAGTCACGGGAAGCAGGGGGGGCGCGTCGATAATGACGTAGTCGAAACGCCTGCGTAGATCTTCCAGGACGTGCGCCATTGCCTCCGACCCCAGGAGTTCGGAGGGATTCGGTGGGATCGGCCCGCAGCCCAGCACAGACAGCGAATGTGAGTCTCCGAACACCTGCAGCACGTCGTCAACGACTGCTGCCCCAATCAGCACGGTGGTCAGCCCAGCGGCCCCTTCCAAGCCCATGTACTCCAATAGTCGCGGACGGCGCAGGTCCCCTTCGACCACACAGACCCGACTCCCCGTGGCCGCCATGGTCAGGGCCAAGTTGGCCGTCGTGGTGCTCTTGCCCTCGTTCGGCAGCGACGAGGTGAAGACGATCACCTGCGGAGGGTTTGACACATCAACGAACTGAAGATTGGTGCGGAGCGTGCGGAAGGCCTCGGCGCGACTGCTCCGCGGGTCGTCCTGAACGATCAGTGGTCGAGCAATTGCGGCCTTGTCAAAGGCAAGCCCCCCGATGACAGTGCGATCCGTGACCATCTTGACGTCAGACTCTCCCTGCACCGAAGAATCGAGGATGTCCCGGAGTGCGCCGGCGCCGAACCCCAGCAAGAGCCCCAGAACTGTTCCCAGCGCCAGGTTACGGATGGGCTGGGGCGACACCGGTGTCTGGCTCACCGCAGCTGGGCTGACGATCGTCGCCTTCACAGGGCTAGGGCTGTCTGCGCTCACCTGGTCGAGTTGGGTCAAGGTGGAAACGAACTGCAGGCTGACCGCCTCAGCCACCGTGAGGGCTTGCGCAGGGTCGGGATCCTCGACAGCAATGTTGATGAGCACCGTGCCGGTGGGCGCTTGGGTGGTGATCTGCCGTCCCAACTCCCGCGCGGTCACGTCGAGCGCCAGTTCCTCGATCACCGGCTCCAGCACCAAGGGCGTCGTCACGATCTCCGCGTAGGTCGCCACCTGTCGTTGTGTGAAACTGCTGCCCTGCACGAGCGCTTGGGGGTCCTCGGCGCTCACGGTCGAGATATACAACTGCGCATTGGCACGATAGTGCTTGTCCGCGGTGACGGTGAGTAGTGCCGCGAGTGCCACCACTGCCAGGAAGACACCTGTGATCACTCGCCATCGACGTCGAACAATGAGCAGATATGCCCGGAGGTCGAGAGCAGATTGCCTCGCATCAGTGGCGGCAGTTTGCGTCACGAAACCGCCAGCATCAGGCTGGGCCGCCATCGACCCGTTGCGCTGACTCACGCCACGCCCAGCAAAGCTGACCGGGCGCTTTTCGTTTCGTCCGCGAGCGAGGGAGAGCCAGTGCAAAATTGGGTCATGGGCACGTGCCTCAGTGTAGGCGCCCCTGGCTGAATCATCGTCTAGGTTGCCCCACCGCGGGTGTTAACCTTGACAGCGTGACCTCGGCATCTGCGATGTCTGACAACGTGCGGATGCGTCGGGTGGCAATGCGCGTGGGCAGCGGCGCAGCGGGGGGTCGAATTATCACCCTCGGCGCCATGCTCTTGGCAGCCGGAATTCTCGGCCCCTCGGACTTCGGTCGCTTTTCTCTCATATTGGCGACGGCTCAGATGTTGGGCATGTTCGCGACTCTCGGTCTCGCTCGCGGCCTTGTCCGACTCCTGCCTGACCGCGAAGCCACCCCCGGCGATCGTCGTCAACTGTGGGTGTGGTCCTGCCTCCCTGCCACCGTGATCTCAGCACTCCTTGCCCTTCTCGTGCTCGCCCTCCCCGAGGCCGGAAGGCTCATCGGGTTGCCCACTGATTCCGCGTGGCACCAGGTCGGTCTGGGACTCTGGCTCTTCGGGTTTACTCTCAGCAGCCTGGGTCAGGCTGGGCTGATCGGCAGCGGCCGGCAGGACAAGGCAGCCATCTGGATCGTGGTCCGGTCGATCTGCTTCGCCACCACTGTCTTGATCGGGTCATTCTTCTTCGCGCCGCAGTTCTTGGTCCTGGCATGCGGCCTCGCAGAACTGGTCGTGGCAGGAGCCCTGCTCCTCCTTGTCAACGCGTCGATCACGAGTGACACAGCTGGGTCCCTGAGCCGCGCAGGATTGACCTCCAAGCTCCTGCGCAACGGGGGGCCAGGCTGGTTAGCAGACCTGTCGTCACAGTTCGGCATATGGGCCACGCTCTACCTGCTGACCCAGTCAGCCTGGGGACCGGCCCTGGCGGGTATCTTCGCCCTCGGACAGCGGGCATTCGTCGCTGTGACCATGCTCTCGCGACAAGTGTCACTGTCGTTCGTGCCTATCCTCGTGCACGCACGAGGCCGGGATCACGCCTCGTGGGTGCGCGCAAGCCGCAGAACTCTCAGGTACAGCCTTGGCATCGGATCCGCAGTCGCTCTCCCCGTCCTGCTGCTCTTCCTAGTTTCCGGCCCCTTGATGGGCGAGTATGGCGATCACAGAACTCCCCTGATGGCCATGGCCGCTCTTGGGGTGTTGGCCTCATGGAACACGGGCATGGGAGTCGTCGCACAGACGGGTGGTCGGCTGACACGGTGGGGCGTGAGCGATGCCTTGGCTGCGGCGTCAACGGTGACGGTGACAGCGCTCTTGATGGACGACCTCGGACTGTGGGCCGCCGTGCTCGGCTTCGGCGCGGGCCATCTTCTACGCTCGCTGGTCCTCGCCCCCGCTGTGCCCCTGAGGTCGGCACCATGACGGCCAGCACACGCCGCCTCGGCGTTCCCACGCTCCCGGCCGCAGCGACTCATTTATCGCCGTCGAGTTACTTCTTCGTGACCCTGGCATCTCTCATCCTCGTCATCGGGTTCTCCAGGGCAAGTTCCACGCTGCAGGTGACAGTGGCCGCCTCCGTGCTGGTCTACCTGACCGCCACAACGATCCGGCCTGAGCACCGCCTCGCGACAGACCATTGGCTCACGCCGCTGAACTGGATGCACATGGGGTGGTTCCTGCAAATCGTTCTTCTCCCGACGGTGGTCGTTGTCCTCGGGCCAACGGCGATCCAATTGGCACAAGTTCCGGACAGCCGACATCTCGCTGCTGCCGTTGGGCTCCAAACCCTCGCCCACGTGACCTTCCTCTGTGCCCTCCACACGGTCCGTCCACGCAGGGCTTCTCCCGTGAGTGCTGGCCCTCCGGTTCCGGGTGTCGCCATCCTGCTGACGGCGCTCGTGGGAGGGCTAGCCCTCCTGACGCTGTTTGGTGGCCCCGGCAACGTGCTCAACTATTTTCGGGGAAACGTCCGCTCTGCGCAGGGTGCCAGCCAGCTCGCACCATTCCTCGTCCCCCTCCTTGGCGTCAGTTCCGTGCTCGCCCTGCGCCAAGCCATCCTGCGTCAGAGAAACCGACCTGTCTGGCTCCTGATCTGCCTTGCCGGCCTCCTCGTCGGCTTCGGCAGCAGCGGCTACAGCAGAGGAATGTTCGCGACCGCGATCATCGCCATGCTGGCCATGATCAGCCGCAGCTGGCGTCGCATCCCACTAGCGACCTACGTCCTGATCCTGCTGGTCGGCAGCCTCGCGGCCCTGTCGCTGGGCGAGTACCGCACCACGTTCCTGCGCACCGACGGTGGGCAAATCAGTGTTCAGCAAGCCGGCTTGAATGAGTCAAGCTTTTCCCCTAGGCACCAGGTGGAGAGCTACATGCGAGCTCCGCAATACTTGGCGGTGATCCCGCGGGCCCTTCATAACGAGACCACCGTGCCGCCCTCGGCGCTCGTGAGCAATGTGCTGGCGCCGATCCCCGTGCTCGGGGAGCCCTTCCGAGAGTCCACGACCCGCACTCACTTCTCCCAAGAGGTTCGTCAGCGCCTCGATGTCGTCGATATGTCGCCGCCGATGGTGGGCGAGATGTACTGGACCCTAGGACTTCTTGGGACGGTCGTGGCGTTCATCGTCCTGGGGTGGCTCGTCGCCCGACTCGACCGCCGATTCCGTGAGGCGAGTGACCCTGGCAGCATCTTCCTACTGATGTTTGCCGGGGCGTGGTGCGGGTATCTCTTGGTCGGCTCCACACAGGTGCTCGTCCAAACCATTGTGTACATGGGCCCGGCCCTGATGATTCTTCATCTCCTTCGAAGACAACTTGCTGATCCCCCCACGCCAAGGAGACTGCCTTCATGAGAGTTCTCAATCGCCCACTGGACTTTGCGATCGTGGGAGCCGCTAAGGCAGGAACGTCGTCACTTGCTGATCTCGTAGACGCCCACCCTCGGGCCAAGGTACTGCGTCCCAAGGACGGGCACTTCTTCACGGCCGTGGATGGTCACCCTCGCTGGCAAGGGCCCCATGATGAAAGTTTCAACACACTCATCTCACGCGCAATCCGAGACTTCCCACTGCAAACCCGCGAGACCCCGCCAGACATCCTCGTGGGCGACGCTTCAGTATTTTACATGGCAGATGAGCAAGCGCTCCACCACTTGCAGGGGAACCTGACTGACGTGGCACCGGTCATCTGCGTTCTGCGCCGCCCAGAGCGCAGGGCATTCTCTGCCTACATGCACCTAGTGCGTGAGCAACTTGAAACTCTTTCTTTCGCGGATGCCCTTGCCGCGGAGGACGGGCGCAGGGCGGACCGCTGGCATCCGCTCTGGTGGTATAAGGAGCTGGGTTTCTACGCACCCCAGATCGAATTGCTCCACCAGATCTTCGGTGCTGCACGCGTTGTGACACTTCGCTACGAAGACATCAAAGACCGCCCGAATGCCGTGGCAACCCTGGTGTTCGACCGCCTCGGCCTATCCGTTCCGCCAGACCTGGTTCTGGGTCACACGAACGCTAGCGGCGCCCCGCGGAGTCGCTGGTTGCAGGCTGGCCTAGTCAGCACGAATCCAGTCAAGCAAACTCTGGGACGCATTGTTCCCAAAAGGCCTTGGTTAGCGATCCGGGCCAGCCTCCAGGCGGCGAACCTGCGCCGCGTTGAGATGCCGAGTGCGGCACAACTCTCCCTCATGGAAGACTACCGAGAAGACATCGCACGGGTCCAAGCGATGACAGGCCTTGACCTGACAGACTGGCAGTGAGCACCGTCCTCACACCAGTCGCGGCGGACAGCGTTCACCCAGGAGGGTAACGGATGACTAGTTCCACAGTAGGGGTCCTGATGCCTGTTCGGGCTCCAGCCCCCTATCTGAATGCAGCGTTGCTGAGTCTTGCGGCTCAGACCTTGACAAACTGGCGCTTGACTCTCGTGCTTGATGGCCCTGCTCCTGGCTTCGCCGAACACGCTGAGCACATCGTGGGCGAAGAACGCCTAGAGGTTCTTCAGTTGACAGAGTCCCGAGGCCTGTCGGTAGCTCTCAATCGTGGACTCGCGGAGATGCGCACGGAATACGTCGCTCGCCTAGACGCTGACGATCTTTCTGCTCCGAACCGTCTCGAACGCGAACTAGTGCACCTCGAGTCCCGCAAGGACGTGGTCTTGGTGGGGTCGCATGCCGAAATAATTGATGACACATCAGAGCACGTCGGGGTCGTGCGGGTGCCCGCCGGAGGCGACGTGCGAAAGTCACTGCTTCGAAAAAATCGATTCGTCGCCTCCAGTGTCATGTTTCGACGCCTTGCTGCAATTGAGGCTGGCGGTTATAACGCTCACTGCAGGCACGCTGAGGATTACGACCTGTGGCTCCGCATGGCCATCCTCGGGCCTGTTGAGAACTTGGATGAGACGCTGACGTCCTACCGCGTGTCCAATAACCAGGTCAGCATCAACCCGATGGACGCCCTTGGACGCGGCGTCATCCGACTGAGCAGGCAGGGGCTCAGTCGGCACCTGGGCCGAAGTCTCTGGCGCACCGATTTGGAACACTTGGCATGGGACCTTTGGCAGCGGCCCATTGCTCGCAATCGGCGAGGGAAGATGGCGCGACTACGTCGAGGGCAGACCACAACACGTCCTGAACACCGGGAGACCTCGTGAGTGGCCTCGACCGTCCGCTGGACTTCTCGATCGTCGGCGCCGCCAAGTCTGGGACCTCGTCTCTGGGACGGTGGCTCCACGAGCAGCCATCCCTGCACGTTCTGCAGCCGAAGGACTCCCACTACTTCTTCGGCCAGACAGGCAAGCACCATTGGGCGGGGCCCCGTGACGAAGTCTTCAACAAGAAGATCCTGGCGAGCCGAGAGGAGATGCCCGCACAGTTGGCACGGGTCTCCTCGCGCGTCCGCGTTGGCGAAGCCTCCGCGTTCTACATGGCTGACCCAGCGACCGTTACAGCCCTTGAGCGTGACCTGTCCCCGAACGGCATCGCCATCGCCATCCTCCGACGCCCCGACGAGCGTGCTTTCTCCGCGTATATGCATATGGTTCGCGAAGGTCTTGAGCCCGGCTCATTTGAAGAAGGGCTCCTGGCGGAGGACCAGCGGATCGCCGATGGGTGGCAACCCATCTGGTGGTACCGGGCGCTCGGGTACTACACCCAGCAGGTCGAGTGCCTCTTCGACGTGCTCGGCCGAGACCGCGTCCACATCATGCGATATGAGGACGTGGTGCTTGACCCTGTCCGTGCCCTGGCGCCGGCCTTGGCAGCCATCGGCACATCGATCACAGGTGGCGCTCTCACCCGGCAGAACGCAGGTGGTGTGCCGCGAAATCGGGCCCTGCACCGATTCCTCACTGAGCCGCGTCTCGTCAAGCGCCTCGGCAGCAAAGTCGTGCCACGATCCACCTGGTCCCTGGTGCGCTCGGACCTGGAGTCCAGGAACCTCACCCGGGCGAAACTGCCAGCACACGTGCGTCCTGCACTCATGGCGGACTACTTGCCAGACGTGAGGCGTCTGGAAGGCTTGACCGGTCTGGATCTCAGCACCTGGAACGTCGCCCCGTGAGGCGCGGACCCCGAGTATCTGGGAGGGGCTGGCCGTGCACATCGCTCTGACAGGTGGGATCTTTCACCACAGTGTCGAGTACCGACGCACCGTGCAGCCGACAACAGAGACGATGCTCTCGGAGTCACTCCGCGCCCGAGGCCATCGGGTCACAGAATTGGGCCCTCGTGACATCAGCGCCATCCACCGGCTCCGACGGCTCGACGTGGACCTGGTTCACGTCCACCACCCCGGGAGGCTGACAACTGCTCTGAGTCTGACGCCTCACCGAGTGCCCATCGTCTACACCCCACACCGGACCAACCTGCCCCGCAAGAGGCTCCTCACGCTTGGTCATCTCCGACTGCTGGCCCGCGCTGCCCGTGTCGTCGCATTGAGCCCCACGGAAGTGGCTCTCCTTTCTTCCGACCGTGGAGTGGACCCTGCTCGCGTCGCACTGATCCCCAACGGGTTCGATGCTGCTCCCTTCCCCTTCGCCGAACGGTCGGCACCAACAGCCGGAGAGCCATGGACCGTGCTCTTCGTCGGGCAACTCATCCCCCCGAAACAACCACTGGCGATCGTGGAGGCCTTGGACTGCGACGAACTGCGCGGACGCGTCCGCCTGCGGTTCGTCTTCCATCGCGAACGGATGCTCGACGAGCTCCGCTCCGAGGTGGCCAGGCGCAATCTGGGCGACTCGGTCGAGTTCGTGGGACGTCTTCACGGCGATCAGTTGTCAGCCGAGTACTCAGGTGCGCACTTCCTGCTCCTGCCGAGCACCACCCTTGAGGCACTTCCTTCGGTGATCACTGAGGCCGTGTTCACGGGGCTGCCCGTTATTGCTGGCGATGTCGGCGGGATCCGTTGGCAGCTGGACGGCTTTGGCGAGTGTCTCCCCGACATCAATGCCGCGAAGCTCCGCGAGTCCCTTATCGCTGCGATGTCGTCCTACTCCTCCCTCATGGCCCGAGCAGAAGATGCAGCCGCTAGTTTCCGGTCCAGATTCAGCGTCGACGCGATGGTTGATCGGCATCTCGACCTCTACGAGTCCCTGACTCTCCACGGAAAGAAGGGCTGATGGACGCTCGGAACTTCCTCGAGCTGCCTCGCCGCATGTACGGCGAGCTCGTGCGCGGACGCACACGAGTCAGAATCGTTGATCGGAGCACCGCTGCGGCCAATGGTCCGGCGCGGTTCCTATTGTCCCCCTACCGCTCGGGAACGACCCTGATGCGCTACTGTCTCGACTCCCACCCAGACCTTGCCGTGCCGCCCGAGACAGATTTCATCGCCAACCTGGCGGAGATGCTGAGCGACGACCGCGCCATGATCGGGCTAGCAGACATGGGTTTCAGTCATGGCGACGTCGCCCTCAGAGTGGGTGACTTCGCTCGCTCCTTCCACGACGCTTACGCGGCCAGCAAGCTGGCGACGCAGTGGCTCGACAAGAGCCCTCGCTACGCCGAGCAACCAGACATCGTCCCTCGTCTGTTCCCAGATGCTTTGTGTCTGGTCATGCACCGTCACCCCTTGGACCAGATTCACTCGATGACCCGCGGCCTGTCACACTCTCCCGATGCCTATGGCGACCAACTTGCCGGCCAGAGTCTTGCCGCCGCTGGCGCAGGCTACTGGCGCACCGTGACCCGCGGGCTAATGGAGTTCTGTGACAACCACCCGAGCCAGAGTCACGTGATGCGCTACGAGGACCTCTGTGATGATCCGGAAGGCACGCTCCGAGGAGCATTAGGGCACCTGCAACTGGAATGGAGCCCAGAAGTCTTGAACTACCACCGACACGACCACGATCTGGGCAGGGAAGCAGGTCGAGTCACCGGCACAATCGGGTTTAGGAAATCCACAGGCGGATGGCACAAATGGCCACAGGATGCGGTGAACGATGCTTGGGAGGTCGTTCGAGATGTTGCCTCAGATTTAGGCTATGAACCGCCCGCAGGATAGACAGCACCCCTCGGGCCTGTGGCCACTCAGAATGGACGTCGCCATCGGAGCACCGTTGGCTCAACATTCTGTGGCGACAAACCTGTGTCTTGCGTGAGGCCGTAGATCTTGCTCCACGCTTCGGCCATGCACGTGTCGGAGCAGTACTGCAGGCGAACGCGCCGACGACGCAGCGACACCCGCACAGGTATCCCGCATTCGTCGCAGTCTCGATATGCCCACACCATATCTCTCTCCTAGATTCGCGCGGATGCGGAATCAGTTCGCACGTGGTTGAAGTGGTGGCACTGGCAAGGGGGTGGGCGACCACAGAAGGCCACCCACCCGCAGTTCCAGGTTCCTACGGCTGGACGAGGTTGGCCGGCTCGACGTTCGTCAACAGATACACGTTGTCGTTGTAGTCGTAGTTGATGCCGGAATAGTCCATCGCGGCGAGGTAGCTGCCGGGGATAGCATCGCCGGCACGGTCCTTGACCGGCCACAGCCGCAGGTGATGACCAAGTTGGCAACCCTCGTTGCCGGAACCACATTCATCAGGAGTGGTGTTGTTCAGAGTCCAGTCGCTGGACTCCGGGTCGATTCGCCAACTCCAGGTGGCCGGGCCAGGGGTGAAGCTGTTCACGGCCGGACCGCCGGAGGAACCATTGATCCTGGGCAGCAATGACTGTGCCCACTGCCCCTGGTGAGTCAGCGCCACGTTCCAGTTGTTCTTGTTGCCCACCGGGTGCCAGCCGAAGCTAGCAGTATTGCTGCAGCAGGTGTGGAAGGCAGCCAGCTGGCGAACGGTGACGGGCTCAGACGTGTCGAATCGCTTCCAGGTGGCAGAGAGGACCTCGTCGCCGATTGCCTCCAAGCGGCCGTCGTTGTTGATCTGTTGCCCTGCCCCAACGATGGTGGTCCCGAAACCGAAGGCCTCGACGATCTCGTCGACATCCGGCTCATTGCCGCCCTCACTCTGCGACTGCCAGATCGCGCCGAGCTCGACCTTCGTCGTCGGGCCTTCGCTGCCGTTGTGCCGGATCAGCAGGGCGGACTCGAAGTTGGTGTTCTGTCCAGAGCCAGTGCCGATGAACTCCACGGACACTGAGACGGTGTCACCCACTCCGATGGCGATCGGAAGCTCCGGAGGGTCGACAAGCGTGAACGCCGACTGGTCCATGATGTCCAGGGCGACCACCTCGATCGACTCGCTGCCCTCGTTTCCGAGAATGACCGAACCGGTCGACGCAGTTGCCGGGTTGCTCGCGGTCGACTGGATCCGGCTCATCACGATCCGGTCATGGAATGGTGCCGCCTCCGGGTTGGTGAGCGTGAGATCGCCCTCGCCCACCTCGACGATGACGAACTCCACGGATCTCGTGGTCGCGTTCCCGGCGCCGTCGGTTGCGGTGACCTCGACGGTGTGGTTGCCGGTGCCCGTGACCTCGAAAGGCGTGGTGTAGTTAAAGGTGTCAGAGCCATCCACAGTCACGTTGACGAACTCCAGCGTCCGGTCTGTCGCAGTGACTGTGACGGTGACCGGTCCGGTGTAGGCACCGTCATCGCCCTGACCGTCAACGGCCAAGGACAACTGGGGTGGCACAACGTCGCCGGTGGCAAAGCTCGTGATGCGCACCCACTGCACCTTGGTGTTGTGACCGGTCGAGGCCAGGGTGAGAGCCCCATCAGTCACCTCGAGCGTCGCCTCACCGACGTAGTAGTCACCAAGGGCAGATGGCTCAAAGGCGTCTACAACCACAACACCCTCGGCCTCCACCCCGTGCACTGAGTCGATATATCCCGGGTCTCCCACCGACACCTCGACCTGATACTCGCCGTTTCGCAGGGCGTACTCCCACTCACCGTCGACCACACCGGGGACCTGGTTGTCATCCATGATCACCAAGGTCTTGTCGGCCTGGTCGGCAGCACCGGCACGCTCCCGGGTGTCGGCGGCCTTGTCCGCCCCACCCTCGGTCCGCACCCAGCCATAACCGCGCTCGCCGTCAAAGAGTTGGCCGGTGTCTGCCAGCCAACCTTGTGGAGTGACAGACGCTGCGGGCTGGAAGTTGACCTGAGCAACGACCTGCTCCACCGGTGTTCCGCTGCTCATCGGCACGATGTCGATGTAATTGATCTTGGTGTTGATGCCGCCGATCTGATCAACAGTCAGGGCACCGTCAAGCACCTCGACCACAACGGTGCCCTCTGTGTGTCGGGCATCGGACCCGTTGGCAGCCGATGAGTTGGGGAATGCCTCAATCGCGTTCACGCCCTCGACGTTGATGGTGTGTGATTCAGGTGCATCGCCCTTGGAGGGGTCACCGACCGAGACCGTCACCTCGAACTGCCCGTTGGGCACCGCGATCTGCCATGCACCATCGCTCAGCACACCACCATCGCTGTCCTCTGGAAGGTCCATGTGCATCAAGGTGTCAAGCCGTTGGTCATCGTTCAGGTTGCGATCACGGCCGTTGCCGACCAGGTCCAACGGCTCGAGCAACTGGTCATCGACCCAACCGAAGGTCAGGCCCTCGCCCTGACTGACCCCCGCGCGCTCGGCATACGGCTCGCCGAAGTCACGCAGGTAGCCGTCCGGCACGGGGGCGGTCTCCAGCTGGAAGTTGACCTTGATCGGGTCACCCTCAGCCGGAGGCTCCGGCTCCTCGTCGAGGAGCGGCGTGATGTCGAGGTAGTTGATCTTGGTGTTCTCACCACCTGCCTGGTCGACTGTCAGTCTGCCGTCGGTCACCTCAACTGTCACGGTCGCTGACTCGTGCCGGTCATCCGATCCGTTCGGCGCACTCGACTTGGGGAAAGCGTCGATGGCATTGCTGCCCTCCACGTTGATCGTGTGCGCCTCAGGTGAACCACCGTCTTGAGCATCTCCGACTGACACGGTCACCTCGTAGTCACCGTCCGGAAGGGCGATCTCCCACGTGGCCTCACCGGATATGCCGCCCGAGGCGTCCTCCGGCAGGTCCATGTGGACGAGCGTGTCCAGCCGTTGGTCATCGTTCAGGTTGCGATCACGGCCGTTGCCGATGATCGATAACGGCTCTGAGCCGGCATCCACCCAGCCGTAGCTGAGTCCGCCCTGGTCTGCAGCCGTCCGCTCCGCGTAGGCCTCGCCAAAGTCCCGCAGGTAGCCCTGCGGAAGCGCGGAGTCGCCGGTGCCGAAGTTGACCGAGATGGTCTCCCCGGTCACTGGCGGCTCAGAACCGTCACCGGCTGCCACCACGTTGTCCAGGACAAACACATAGTCCTGGTAGTCACCGTTGGCGGCATCCTCGAACGCCACCAGGAAACGGTCGCCGGTCAGCGGATAGATCCGGGCACGGTGCAGACCACCGCTGTCGTTGCGAGCGTCCTCGGTGTATCCGATGCGGTTGAAGGTGTTCGACTCATAGAACACACCGAACGCGCCAGTCCCAGGGTCGAATGACGTGCCGCCGGAGTCCAACTGCGGGTTGAGCGTCTGCAGTTGACCGTTGGCCACCACGCCGACCTGGGTTGGCGTGACCGGCCCCTCGGCTGCGGCATACCACCCGAACGGCAGGTCCTCCTGCGGTGCGAACGCCGCGACCGGCGTCATCGTCACCGGACCGTCAGAGGCCCGTTGGAAGAGTGGCTCCAGCACCTCATCGCCCTTGGCCACCGGCTCGGTGCCGCCGGCCAGACCCGACCACCCGGTGCTGATCCCGAACTGGAAGGTGTCCACGACCTGCTGCAGGGTCGGCTCGTTGCCGCCCTGGTGGCCCGCGAAGGCGAGCGCACGAAGCGACACGTTGACGCTGCCCTCGCCGTCACCGAGCACGAGAGATCCGGTGCGGATCCCTGCGCTCCCGCTCGGGTCAAAGGTCACCTCGATCTGGGAGGCCTCCCCGCCGGGGATGGTCAGCCCGGAGTCGACCGTGAAGTCACCCGCGTTCGCACCCTCGACGCTCGCGCTCACCTCGACCGGCTCGGAGCCGAGGTTGGTCACCGTGACCTCCCGGGTCTCGGTCGGGTCATCACCGTTGAGGGTGGCGGACATGATCAGCTCGTCCTGGTCGGCCCGGATGCCTGCGGCCTGCTCACCCTCGGGCACCCGCAGCAGGTAGAGCTGCTGCGGTTCGCCACCCCGGTTGTACTGGTTGATGTAGATGTTGCCTGGGTTCACCTCGGTGTCCTCGACCAGGTCGAGCGGGTCGACGTAGCCCGTGAATCCAGGGATGTCCGTGCCCGGCTGGGTGCCAAGCACTTCGCCGTCACCCGCAACCTGGAAGGTCAGGATGTCATCGTTGGCACTGAACCTGATCACCATCATCCGACCCTGCAGCGCACCACCGAAGGTGTTCGAGGTGTACTCGATAACCCCGTTCGGCGACTTGTTGAAGTCGAAGTCGAAGGCCACCCCGTGGTAGTTCGGGTCTGGCTCTCTGTCGGGGTTGTAGGCGGTGCCGTCATTGAGCACCCACTCGCAGCGGGTCGGGTTGGGGTGGCCGTAGAAGCCGCCCTGCTCCACGTCAAAGAGGAAGTCTCTTTGCGTGGGCAGGTTCCCAATCGGCGGCACCGAGCCACCGGAGTACGGCTGACCGTCGATGCGGCGCGTCGTGCACTCCTCAGTGACGTCGGTCCCGTTTCCGTAACCATTCTCACCAGTCGCCTGGTTGGAGACCATGGTGAAGGTCCCGTCGCCGTTGTCCTGCACACCCGGGGCGTTGGCGCCACCAGCTGTGCCATTCGTCGGCACGTAGATGTGGCCGTTCGAGTGCCACAACAGGTCGTAGGCGTTCCGGATGCCGGTGGCGTAGATCTCCAGGGGAGCACCGTCGGCATACGGGTCGTAGGCACCGCCCAGTTCGGCCGTCTTCACATCGGTCGGACCGTCGGCCAGAGCCTGGGCGAGGGCATCCTGTGGGTCGAACCGCAGGACCGCAGCCGTCAGTTGGGTCTCGCCTCGAGCACCCCAGGCACCGTCAACATCGCCAGCGGCTTGGTTAGATCCCTGCAGGAAGTACAGCCAGGGGGCGCCGCCGTCGCCGGAGGGACCGTAACTGATCGAATTCGACAGGTGGTCCGACTTGGAGCGCGGCAGGTTGACGAACACATCGGTGACGACCGGAGTGGCGCCGCTGAAGTCGATCACGGAGAGCGTCGAACCGAACTTGGCGCTCTCATTGCCGATGTTTCCCGTGGCGTGTGTGACCCATGCCAGGTCCGGGTTGTTCTCGTCGAACAGCAGTCCCACCGCTGCCCGCCCGTTCAGGACGTTCAGGTTCTCGGCAGCACCTAGCGTGCCGTCAGGCAGGATCTCGTATCGGTACATGCCTTGACCGATCGTGGTAGCCCACAGGTAGCCCTCGTGCACCACCAGGCTCGCGAAGTACTTGCCGTTGGTGTTGCCGGATGCCGTCGGCAGCAGGACCTTCTCAAACTCGGCACCTTCGACGGGGACGAACTCTTCCGGGTCACCCGGGTCGCCGCCACTGCCCTCACCGGTGGTGAAGGTGGTCTCGAACGGTGCAAAGGACTGACCGGCACCATCGAGCACGCCGTCGATGACATAGCGGTAGGTCGAGTTCGGCTCAAGAGGAGCGGCCGGGCTGATCGCGATGGTGTCGTTGCCTCCGGTCGAGCCTCGGTTGCCTTCGACCTCGACGTCGCCGGTCGCGGTGACCTTGAACAACCTGACTGCCTCGTCTGTCAGCGAGGTCTGTCGGTCTGGATCCACAGCGATGCCAGTGCCGGGGACACTGACCGAGGCCGACACGGCGGTGTCGAGCGACACATCGGTGGCCCGGTTGGCTGGGACGGTCAGCGTTGCGTGCGGCTGTGCTCCCAGGCTCCGGATCTGCACGTAACTGATCTTGGTGTTGGCCCCACCCACCGCAGTCACGGTGAGCTTGCCATCCGTCACGCCGGCGTGTGCCGTCGCCTCCAGGAACTCCTGGGCCGAGTTGGCCTGGAACTCGCGGATGATGACGCCGCCCTCGACATTCAGCGCGTGCAGCGAGTCGTAGGTGCTGCTGCTGGGCTGATCACCGACTGCAACCGTCACCTCGTAGAGGCCGTTGGGCACGGCGATCTCCCAGGCACCCGGGTCGCACTCGTTGGCGGAGCAGTCCGGGCTGCCGTCGTAGACGGTTCCGATATCGCCGTACTGCATGTGCTGGAAGGTGTTCAGGAGCGGCTCGATTCCAGCGCGGGCTCGATCCCGGGTGTTTCCGGTCATGTCCAGTGGAGTGTCCGTGCCCTGGGCAACCCAGCCGTATTCCAGGCCGTCCCCGCGGTCGCCGTAACCGGCACCGATGTCGGCAATGAAGCCGTCTGGGACTGCGGTGGGGGCCGGCTGGAAGTTGATGTCCAGCGCGATGTCGTCGACCACAGTGATCTGGAAAGTCTCCTCCCCGGTGTCCGTGCCGTCATCACCGGTGACAGTCACGTCATACGGACTGCCTGCCACGGTGCCCTGGTCCAGGGTCCCGGAGATGTCGCCATCGGCGTAGGTCAGGCCGGCTGGCAGCCCGTCGACCTCCACAGTGATCTCATCGCCATCCTCGTCAAAGGTGCTCACGGGGATGATCGTCTGCTGACCCTCGAACAGCGTCCGGTCACCAGTAAGCAGCACCTCGGGAGCGATGTTCGGCTCCTCCGGCACCTCCTCCTGAGTCACCGAGAAGTCGCCGAAGGTCATCGTGACCGAGTTGGTGGCCTCGTTGCGGGCGGTGGCAAAGACACCGGCGAAGCTGGTTGGTCCGCTGACCCCGTCGCTCAGCACAGCCCCTTCGAAGAACGACTCGGGGATGCCCTCGAACGTGCCCAACTCGATGACCTCACCGTCACCGACCTGGTAGGAACCGGTGGCGGTGTTAGTCGCGGCGTCCAAGACCATGGTCAGCGTGACATCGGTTCCCTGCGGGAAGACCGGTCCGTTCATCTCGTTGGCCGTGCCGGAAGCGACGCCATCGACCTCGCGCTGGAACTGGGCTCGGACGTTGGAGCCGGCCTGGTTCTGCACAGTCAGGTTGACCAGGTTGTCCTCGTCAAGTCCGAACCAGATGCCGCCCTTCTCAGAGTTCGCCGAGGTGTCGAAGTCTGGCGTCACGACGGTGGAACTGACCGTCGTTGTTGCGCTCTGAGCCACGACCCCGACACCCAGCGCGTTGAGCTGCGTGTTCGTGCCGGCGCTCAGGGCTGGAGTCTGATACTGGATCCCACGCGTTGCGGTGATTGTGAGGCCATCACCGGTGACATCGAGCAGGTCAGCCTCGTAACCGGGCACCTCAGCGTTGCTTGGCTCGCCGTCGGCGGGGAGCCGGTCTGAGGGTGGATCGACCATCGTGAACCCGATCCCCTCGCCGTCCACGTCCTGCAGTCCAGCGTCAGTGCCATCAAGTGCCAACTCGACAGGCGTCTCCGGCGTGATGGTGGCACAGGGCAGGCTCGACAGCGGCGAGCATGACTCGGCGGGCTCATCGGCGGTCACGACGTGCTGCAGATTGAAACCAGACGCACCTGACGTGCCACGGACGACCCACTCGTAGGAGCCCTCTTCCACCGGCCAGGACAAGACTGATGGGTTTTGTCCAGCATTAGCGCTGGCGACGACACCGCCATCCCCGTCCATGAGGTAGAGCTCCAGGTTCGCCGCAGCATCATCCCAGGACAATGTGCCGCTCACCTCGCCAGTCGTGCTGACGCCGAACGAGTAAGCGCGTGCCGACTCCGTCGCGGCCTCAACCGTTCCCAGCAGGGTCCACGCCAGGGCACTGGTCTGGATCTCCGGGACTGTGAGGGTGTAGTGGGCAGCCCCCTCCGCTGCACCGACATAGAGTCGATACATCGTCCCCGCCTCAACGGCGAAGGACATCGTCTCGGCCGGCAGCCCAGTGCGGGAGAGTCCGACCAGTGGCCCGCCGTTGGGCTTGGTGGGGTCCGCCACCTCACGCACATAGAGGTCGAGGTCGGCTGCTTCATCCCAATCAAGTTCCGCAGTGGCGATACCGCTGGACGGCGCGATGTAGTCGTGGGACCGGAGCAACTGGGGACCGCCCCTGACGAATCCCGCCTGTCCGAGGTAGGACCGCTCCGGTCCGACCTGGAGATCCCAATCGAGGGAGAAGTTGGTCACGCCACTGTCGACCAACACGTCGAAGGTGTAGTCACCGGGCTCGAGCGCCTCGGCAGACACCACTTCCGGGTGGGCATCCGTGCCGGCGAAGGCAATCCCGTTACCGTCCGCGTCACGAATTCGCAGGGTCAGGTCAGCATCGTCGTCCCATGACAGCGCACCGGTCAGCAGGCCAGGCTGCACCACGGGGATGGTGAAACTCTGCATGCGACGTCGGTCCATATCCACCGTGCCGGAAAGCGCTGAGCTGGGGGCCTCAAGAGAGGCCACCAGGTCGAACCCAGTCGGCGAGGTAGCACCACGCACGATGACGCGGTACCTGTCCCCGGCTGACACGAGCAGACTGACCTTCTCGCGTTCTGCGTTGGTGACGGACCGCTCAACGATCGTGCCCGGGACGTCATCCGCTCCCAGCTCACGCACGAACATGTTGAGGTCGGCGTCCTCGTATGCCGTCAGGTCCAGGGTGAGCACCCCGTCCTCGACGATGTCCAGATCGTGTGCCGCGAACGTCGTGGTTGCGCCGTTCGGGTAGGTCAGGCCGATCTGGTTAGTCACCTTGCGGGCGTCCCCCACAGAGATGGGACCAGTCGATCGGATGTCCGTCGTGAGCTCGTAAGCGGCCAGCGCTGGGGCACGAGACCGGACAACCCACTCGTAGTCACCAGCAGGAATGTTGAACGTGGCTCGCTCGGGGTGCGCATTGGTCTGGACACTGGCAACGACGCCGTCGGCGGATCGCAGATGCACAGCCAGGTCGCCATCGCCAACCCAGTCAAGGCTCACGCCGACGGCCCCGTCTTCTGACAGGTTGAACGCGTGAGTACGGCTCGTGTAGCGGTCCGGGTCCAGAGTCCCCAGAAACGTGGTGCTCTCGCTCGAGTGAATGTTGGTCAAGAGCGTGTAGTCCGAGGCCCCTGCCGCGGCTTGCACGGAGATGCCGTAGCGCTCGCCGGCCACTGCAGGGAAGGAAACCTGCTCAGGCTGCGAAGCGGTGATGCTCGTTGTCACGACTTGATCAACGGCACCATCGGACAACGTGTAGATGCGGAGATTGAGGTCCGCCTCGGGGTTGTCCCAATTCAACTGGACGGACATCGTCCCATCGGTTGTCGCCGTCAGATCGTGTCGTTGCCACTTCACCCCGCTGGCATCAACCGATCCTCCGGCTTCTGCCGCCCGCGCGACCGGGGCCTGGATCACAGCGAGAAGGCTGAACAGGAGAGCCAAGACGCCCAGGAAGGCGACCGAAGGCTTGAAGGACAGGGGACTGCTCACGGGGGTTCCTCCAAGTGCTTGCGCGGGGGTTGGGTGGGGTTGCACAGGGCTCATCGGTCGTCGCCCTCCGGAGCGTCTGGCAGCAAGGTCTGCAGGCGGTCATTGAATTGGTCCGCGTCCTCATCGAGGTCGTCGAGGGACTCCGCCGCGGGGTCTGATTCGATCCCGGCGTCCCACTCAGCCGGGTCACCCGGATCTGACGCAGATGTCTCTGAGGCATCGATCGCCTCGTCAAGCTCTGCTTCAGCCTGCGCGACGTCGTCGCTGAGCGGCACCCCGTCCTCAACGGCGGCAACGAGGGCCGCCACGTCAGCATCTGACAGTTCATCGGTGGCCGTCTCGTCTAGAGAGAGCATCGTGCGAATCTCTTCGTCGCTGGGTTCGGCGCCGGGGCCGATCGGCACGGTCGAGACGCCGCCTGCCCCTGCGGGCCGCCCACTCAGGCCCACCGGTTGGGTGTCGTCCGCGGGCGTGGAGTCGCCCCCCACCTCGACAGTTGGCGGCGTGCCTGCCGCCAGGTCCGGGTCCTCCCCCAGATCCATCTGCCAGATCCCGACGACGCCAGCGGCCACGACCAGCAAACTGGCACCGCCGACCACCCAACGCTTGGGGTGCGACGCCTTCCGGCGGCGCTGAGTTTGCATAGCTTGTTCCACGCGAGTCCCTCTCTCACGAAACCTTCGGTTGCCAATGAAGATCGTGGATGGTCCTTGAGGGGGCCTCGCGGTTCGGTCACAAATCTATAACAAGTTCCAAGTTTTGGTCATTCATAGGTAAAGACTAGGTCAGGTCTCGTGCACCCCTGCGCACGAGAAGTGCCCCCGTGAGCCAAGAGAAGGAACCATCACTGTGACTGCTGGCGCCCCCCTCACCATCGTTCCGTTCTCTGCCGACCCACAGGTCCTTGATGATTTCTTGACCTTCGTGAGCGACCTCAATCTCTCGTTCCAGGTCGAACGGCACCCCGAGACCGTGGCATTGGCAGCGGGTCACCGCCCTCGATCCGTCATCGTGGCACTCGGCCTGGCGGAGGGTCCTATGGAGCAGTTCATCCGAGATCTCACGTCATCCGCTGGGCCGCAGCACACCGTCTTGGCGCTGGTGCGCGACCTCAGCGAGGAGCAGGAGTCGACCTTGCTGGAGGTCGGTGCCCGAGACGCACTCAATCTCCCCTCCACAGCCGGTCGGCTCCGAGCTCGACTGGCCCTGGCCATGCGTGGATTCCCCCTCCCCACGTCAGATGTCGCCGAGGTGGTGCGCCGTGGCTGTCTGGCGATCCATCTCGGCCGACGGGAAGTGCGGGTCCACAACGAAGAAGTCGGGCTCACCAAGACGGAGTTCGACCTTCTGGCCAGCCTTGCCCAGCGCCCCAGGAATGTGCTCAGCCGGCAGGAACTCACATCGGCCGTGATGGGGCACGACCATATGGGTGCACGGGCCCTCGAGTCACACCTCAGCCGCCTGCGCCGCAAGATCGAACTCGCCGGCGGACCGCGACTCGTGGAGCCGGTCCGCGGGGTCGGCTATCGACTCGGCGTGTCCTGACAGCGGCAGTCCTGTGCTGGACAAGGCACCGCAACCTCAGGCAGGGCACGGTGGCCAAGCAATTCTGCTGTATGCCGTGACAGCCCCTGAGACGGCCGTCTCCTTCTTGCGTGGTCAATTGGCCTTCATGGCAGGCCAAGGCTATGCCGTGCACCTCCTGTGCGGTTCCACGAGCGCCGAGCTAGAAGCGCTTTGTCACCGTGAACATGCCACATTGCACGTCGCTGAGACGGCGCGGGAGCCGAGCGTCAGATCCGATCTCAGGAGCTTCCTCGGGGTGCTCCGATCAATGAGATCCCTGCGCCCCCACGTCCTGGTCGCAGGGACACCGAAGATGAGCCTCCTGAGCCTGGTGGCCGCGCGAATGCTGCGGGTGCCGGTCCGCATCTATCTGTGCCACGGACTTCGATTCGAGGGTGCCAACGGTCTTGCACGACGGACACTTCAACTGCTTGAGCGGGTGCTCATCACCTGCGCCACGGACGTGGTGGCGGTCAGTGCAACCGTCCGTGACGCCCTCATCACTATGGGAGCATCCACGGCCCGGCTCCATCTCGTCGGGCACGGCTCCGCGAACGGCGTGGACCACCACCGGTTCACTTCTGAAGTCCCTGACAAGGTCGCGACTCGGCAGTTCAGTGACGAGACACCGTTCGTCCTACTGTTTGTTGGGCGGCTCACGCGCGACAAGGGGACGCTGGAACTCGAGGCCATCGCACGGCACTTTTCCTCCAACCCCAACGTCCTCCTCAAGATCGTCGGGACACCCGAAGCGGCCGACCAGGAGGACCAACGGCGAATAGAACGCCTGACCACCATGGCAGGCGTCGACTACATTCCTCACGTGGTTGATGTTGAACGCGCCTATGGCGCGGCAGACCTCCTCGTGCTGCCCACTCGGCGCGAGGGGCTGTCCACGGTCGTGATCGAGGCAGGTGCCTGCGGCGTGCCGACCGTCGCCTATGCCGTCACCGGGACGATCGACTGCATCCAGGACGGTGTGACCGGCACACTGGTGCCCCCAGGCGATCTCGGTGGTCTCATCCGGGCGATTGAGACTTTCGCGGACGACCCCGAGCGCACCAAAGGCGCTGGGCGTGCGGCCGCACGCTTGGTGAGAGCCCGCTTCGACCAACCGGTTGTCTGGCAGTTGTGGGCAGAGTTCCTGGCGGCGCGGCGGGAATCGTGGGCCACATGACCCAAGGCGCATCCCAGGGGACCTCAAAGGACGTGGGCCCACCTTCCGGGCCCCAGCCTCCAGCACCCCAAATCCTGGTGGTCTGCACAGGCAACGTGTGCCGTTCGCCCCTGGTCGAGCGGCTCTTGCAACCAGTGCTGGACCGGGTGTTCGGGATCGGCGGCGTGGGAGTGCGATCCGCCGGAACCGGCGCGCTGACCGGCGAGCCGATGGACAGGCGCGCTGCAGGTGTGCTCCTTGGCCTCGGCGGAGACAGTGCTGGCTTCGTCTCCCGACAACTGGAACCCACGATGGTCGCGAACGCCTCCCTGGTCCTCACCGCGACCCGCGAGCATCGGGCCACCGCCGTCCGAATGCATCCACGAGCGCTGCACCGCGCCTTCACTGTTCGCGAGTTCGCCGCGCTGCTCCGTGGCGCAAGCATCGAACGGGTGCCCACCGACCCCGTCGCATGCCTAGCGGCGCTCGCGGAGGTGGCGATGTCTCGAAAGGTGCACCTGGCCGGCCAGAATCCCAACAACCTGGACATCGTCGACCCTTATCGCAGACCCGATGACGCCTATGCCCTGATGCGCGCCCAGATTGCCCCGGCCATCGAGATCATCGGAGCCGCCCTGACGCCTGCACGGTGATCGCGGCTCATCGGGTTAGGCTTCCCCACCGGAGATGTCACCGAACGGAAGCGCGGAGCCACCGCACATGACCGGACCGAATCAGGACGAGACCACCGTCGTCGCCGAGACCGACCCACTGGGGCAGTCACTGCGCGTCGCGGCGGATCACCGTCGCAGCCGGCGCACCCAGAGGCTCCGCAAGCTCGGCCTGAGCTCTGCAGTGTTGGTGGTCGCGCTGGCGGTGTGGTGGCTCGTCACCAGGCTCGAACTGGTGCCGGCGCTGTATCTGCCGTCGCCGGGTGCGGTGTGGGATGCCTTCGTGCAGTCCAACACCTGCCGTGACCTCGACAGTGGTCGCACGGTCTGCGGCGAGCAGAACTACTACATGTGGGAGCACCTGATCGCCTCGATGCAGCGCATCGTGGTCGGGGTGGGGGTCGCGGTCGTGCTCGGCCCGCTGGTCGGGTTCCTGATGGGCAGCATCGAGTGGCTGAACACGGCGCTCGAGCCCTACCTGAACTTCCTGCGCTCCCTGCCGCCGCTGGGCTACATCGGTCTGCTGATCGTGTGGTTCGGCATCGGCAACACCAGCAAATACTGGCTGCTCTTCCTGGCCGCGTTTCCCCCGATCGTGATCGCGACGATCAACGGGGTGCGCGGCGTGCGCGAGGACAGCATCCACGCGGCCCGCTCGATGGGCGCCAGCCGCTGGCAGGTCGGGCGCCACATCGTGCTGCCCGCCACCCTGCCCGAGGTCATCGGCGGCATCCGCATCGCCGTGGGCTTCGCGTGGACCACCGTCGTGGCGGCCGAGCTCAACGCTGGCCTGCCCGGCATCGGCGGACTCGCCTATGTCTCCGGACAACAGCTGCAGACCGCCCTGACCATTGCCTGCATCATCGTCATCGGCCTGGCGGCCGTGGCACTGGACGCCCTGCTCAAACACCTCGGGACGCTGCTCGTGCCCTGGTATGGCCGGGCCTGACAAGGAGACACCATGATCACCACCCGTTCCCGAGCCAGCCGCGCTCGATCCGCCCGGGGCGTCGCGCTGGTCGCCGTCGCCGGCATCCTGCTCGCGGGGTGCGTCGAGGAGGGCCGCTCGTCCAACCCTGACGATGAGGAGGCCAGTGGCGGCTCCGGAGCCTCCAGCGACTGCCCGATCGAGGTCAACGAGGACATCGACACCACGGTGGCGGTCGGCTATCAGCCCATCCCCAACGGTGACCTGGTCGTGCGCGACCTGGGATGGCTCGAGGCCTGTATGCCGAATGCCACCGTCTCGTGGGTCAAGGTCGCCTCGGGTGGGGAGATGGTCCAGGCCTTTGGGTCCGGGTCGGTCGACCTCGGCCTGGTCGGCTCCAGCCCGGCCACCAAGGCGGTCTCGCCGCCCAACAACATCGACATGCAGGTGATCTGGATCCACGACGTGATCGGCGAGGCCGAGTCACTGGTCGTGCAGGAGGGCGCGGGCGACACCCTGGCCGACCTGGCCGGCAAGAGCGTGGCCGTCCCGTTCGCCTCCACGGCGCACTATTCACTGCTGGCCGCCCTCGAGCGCGAGGGCATGACCCCCGCGGACATCGAGCTGATCAACCTCTCCCCCGACGCCATGCTGGCCGCCTGGGAGCGACAGGAGATCGACGCCGCCTGGGTCTGGGCACCCACCCTGCCGCTGCTGACCGAGAGCGGACACATCATCGTCTCGGCCGCAGACACGGCCGAGGCCGGCGCACCCACCTTCGACCTGGCCGGTGCCACCACCGAGTTCGTCGACGCCAACCCCGAGTTCACGGAGGTCTGGACCGCACTGCAGGACCAGGCCGTCCAGATGATCCTCGAGGACGAGGATGCAGCAGCGGAATCGATCGGTGTCCAGCTGGGCATCTCCACCGACGAGGTCCTCGACCAGCTCGGCGGCTATACCTTCCTGACCGCCGCCGACCAGGCCGGCGAGGACTATTTCGGTGGCCAGCTCTCGCAGGATCTGATCAACACCGCGGACTTCCTGGTCACCCAGGAGGAGATCGACGAGGTCAACACGGCCGAGGCCTATGAGGCCGCCATCTACACCGACGCGATCGACAAGGTCGCCGGTCAGTGAGTTTCACCCTGGACGCGGTCTCCCAGCGCTACATCACCGACAGTGGCGAGATCGTCCACGCCCTGGCCGACACCTCCCTTGAGGTGCCGGCCGGGCAGTTCGTCTGCGTCGTGGGCCCGTCCGGGTGTGGCAAGACCACCCTGCTGAAGATCCTGGCCGGGTTCCTGCGCCCGACCGGCGGTCAGGCCAGCGTGAAGGGCTCTCCGATCACCGGACCCTCCTGGGAGCGTGGCGTGGTCTTCCAGCAGGCCAACCTCTATCCCTGGCTCACCGTGCGCAAGAACGTCGAGCTCGGCCTGAAGTTCCGCGGGGTCGGCGCTGCGGAGCGCCGCGAGACCGGGCAGCGATCCCTGGACCTGGTGGGACTGTCCGGCTTTGAGGACAAGAAGACCTATGAGCTCTCCGGCGGCATGCAGCAGCGCGCGCAGATCGCCCGGGTGCTGGCCAATGACCCAGAGATCATCCTGATGGACGAGCCCTTTGGTGCCCTCGACGCCCTGACCCGCGAGCGACTGCAGATGGACCTGCTGCAGATTGCCCGCGAGCGCCAGAAGACGATCTTTTTCATCACCCACAGCGTGGAAGAGGCCGTCTTCCTCGGCGACCGGGTCCTGGTGATGAGTCCGCGCCCCGGACGTGTCGTGCTCGACGAAAACGTCGAGATCTCCAAGACCTATGGCCGTCTGCTGCCCGGCAAGGAACTGCGCTCCACCCCTGAATTCATCGATCTGCGCGACCGCATCGCCGACACCATCTACACCGGGCAAGCGCCAGCCTAATGGTCGTGGCAGGCTAGGGCCCATGGGTAACTTGATGTGGAAGGTGATGGCGGCCGGTGCGGCCGTGGGCGCGAGCATCGTCGCGCGCAAACTGACCGACGGGACGTGGAAGTTTGTCTCCGGCGGTGACTCACCGAGCAACCCCGAGGACCCGGACATCGACATCAAGGAGGCCATCGCCTTCGCGGTGCTCTCCGGCGCGATCGTCGGCCTGAGCCGGCTGGTCGCCAACCGCCAGGCCACCAAGATCTATGAGAAGTCCACGGGCCACCTGCCCCAGGCACTCGTGGACGCCCGAGACGCAGCGAACGACGCCAATGCCAAGAAGGCCAAGAAGTAACGGCCTCGTCCCTCCCTGCTGGCCCGTCCTGGGATGATGGACCCAAACCACTGCACCGTCCTGAGAGGCAGCGCGACACCATGACGTCACCCAAGCGTGTGATGACCATCTATGGCACCCGACCCGAGGCCATCAAGGTGGCTCCGGTGATCAAGGCCCTCGAGGCCAGCGACCAGTTTGAGTCACTCACGGCCGTCACCGGGCAGCACCGCGAGATGCTCGACCAGGTCAATGACATCTTTGAGATCGTCCCCGACTTTGACCTCGACGTCTTCGCGCACGGGCAGACGCTCAACGTGTTGATGGCCAAGGTCTTTGAGCGCCTCGACCCGGTGCTGCTGGAAAACGCTCCAGATGCGGTGCTCGTGCAGGGCGACACCTCGACCGTCGCGGCGGCCTCGATCGCGGCCTTCTATCGTCAGATCCCCGTCGTGCACCTCGAGGCCGGGCTGCGCAGCGGCAACATCCACTCCCCCTTCCCGGAGGAGGCCAACCGCAAGATCACCACCCAGGTCGCGGCCCTGCACCTCGCGCCGACCTCGACGTCCAAGGCCAACCTGACGCGCGAGGGCATCTCCGATGACCTGATCGTGGTCACCGGCAACACCGTCATCGACGCGCTCTTGCACACGGTCGAGCAGGGACTGCCGATTGCCGACGAGCGCCTGGCCAAGCACGTCGCCGACGGCGACAAGATCCTGTTGGTCACCACGCACCGTCGGGAGAACTGGGGCGACGCCATGCAGGGCGTCGGTCGTGCCCTGCGTCGGATCGGTGAGCGCTATCCCGACCTGACCATCGTGCTGCCGGCCCACCGCAACCCGATCGTGCGCGAGGCGGTCCTGCCCCACATCAAGGACCTGCCCAACGTGCTGGTGACCGAACCGCTCGCGTATGGCGAGTTCACCCGCGTCATGGCGGCCTCCACGGTCGTGCTCACCGACTCCGGCGGCGTCCAGGAGGAGGCGCCCTCCCTGGGCAAGCCGGTGCTGGTGATGCGCGAGAACACCGAGCGTCCCGAGGCCGTCGAGGCCGGGACCGTCAAGCTGATCGGCACCGACGAGGAGCGGATCGTCACCGAGGTGACCACGCTGCTGGATGATGAAACCGCCTATGCCGTCATGGGCAATGCGGTCAACCCCTATGGCGATGGCAAGGCTGCCGCCCGCAGCGTGGCCGCGATCTCGCACCTGCTGGACGGCACCCAGCGGCCCGAAGAGTTTGCTGGCTGATCCCCACGGCTGACCTGGCAGGATGGCCCTGCCAGGCGACGACGAGAGGGGCTGACCGGTGAACTTCCACCCGGACGAGACACGTGACGAAGCCTCGCTCAAGCGTGTCCTGGCGTCGGCCTTTGCTGCAGACCCCGAGGCGCCGAGCCGCTATCAGGAACTCCGCGACCGGGACGCCCACCAGAGTGCCCGCCTCGCGGAGGTGGAGCGTCAACTCGCCTCGCTGCAGGCCAAGAACACCGATCTGACCCGACGACTGGGCACGGCTCACGGCTCGCTCAAGGCCTATCGCAAGGAGAGCGCCCGGCTCAAGGCAGACCTGAAGCGGGTGCGCGGTTCGAGGTCCTATCGGCTGGGAAAGCGCATCGCCGACCCCCTCGGGACGCGGTGGGGACGTGCTGCGCAGAAGACTGCGGGGGATCCCGCGACGAAACCGGACACGGCAACTGCGCCACCGCCCGCATCCCAGGGAGCCGTCAGCACTGCTCCTGACAACGTGGCGAGCGCACCGCGCCCTCCGCTCACGTCCGAGTCGGACACGCCGCTGCGGCTCGCGGAATACACCTTTGAGGAGCTCAAGGACTGGCTGGAGCGCGAGCCGAGCACGGACAGTCTCAAGGCCGTCCTGTCGCGGGGGTGGTTTCAGGAGGGACTGGTCAGCGACCTGGCCCGCCTCCTCGAGCGGCACGCCGAGGTGGCCGGGGAGCTCACCGGCACAGACGCCATCCTGCCGCGCCGGATCCTGGGCGGTGACCGGGTCGACCAGCACGGCATCGGGGTGCCGCCGCGGGCACACGGAGCCGCCCACCTCCCCGAGCGTGGTCGCATCATGTATTGCGCCCACTCCACGCCGGTGTTCAACACCAACGGCTATTCGATCCGCACGCACGGCATGGCGACGGGCTTGCTGGCCAGCGGCGAGGACGTGTGCGTCGTCGGCCGCCCGGGCTATCCCTGGGACTCCTCGATCGACACCGCCAAGCCCGATCGCGTCCGGCAGTCCGAGCAGCTCGATGGCGTGACCTACGTCCATCTGCCAGCCAGCCCGATCGACGCCACGGCCTTTGACCACTATGTCCTGGAAGCCGCGGACGCCTTCGTCCGCGAAGCCCGCCTCCTGCGGCCCAGCCTGGTCCATGCTGCGTCCAACTTCCGCACTGCTCTGCCGGCCCTCATCGCGGCGCGCCGCCTAGGACTGCCGTTCGTCTATGAGGTGCGCGGGCTCTGGGAGATCACGGAGGCCTCGACGAAGGAGGGCTGGGAGCAGACGGAGCGCTATGCCCAGCACGTCGAGATGGAGACCCTCGTCGCGACCGAGGCGGACGCGGTGCTGGCCATCACGGAGGAGACCCGCCAGGAGTTGGTCCGGCGGGGCGTCCCGGCGAAGAAGATCTCGCTGGCCCCCAACGCCGTCGACACCGACGTCTATCTGCCCCTGCCCACCGACGCTGCGTATGCCCGTGAACAGGGCATCCACACGGACCGACCAGTCATCGGCTTCACCGGCAGCATGGTGGACTACGAGGGGCTGAGCGTCCTGCTCGACGCGGTCGCCCTGCTGGCGCGGCAGGAGGACCCCGACGCGGCGGCCAGATTCCAGGTTGTCCTGGCCGGCTCCGGCGCGGCCGAGGCTTCACTCAAGGCCCGTGCCCAGGAGCTCGGGCTCACTGATCGGGTGCTCTTCCTCGGTCGTCTGCCGCAGGCGCAGATCCCCCGACTGCTCAGCACGATCGACATCATGCCGCTGCCGCGGCTGTCGCTGCCGGTGACCGAGATGGTCTCGCCGCTGAAACCGCTGGAGGCTCTCAGCGCCGGCAAGGCACTGGTGCTCTCCGACGTGTCCCCGCACCGAATCTTCGCCGGGGACCACCAGGACCGCGCCCTGCTGGTCCCACCCGGCGATGCCGAGGCCCTCGCGCGGGCGCTGCAGGAACTGGTCACCGACAAGGACCGCCGCCTGGGACTCGGCCGCGCCGGTCGCCTCTGGTGCCTGGACCACCGGACCTGGACCCATGTCGCCCCGGAGGTCGCAAAGGCACACCAGCGGGCGCAGCAAAACCACGACGACGCAGTCAACATGGTCGAGTCCCGGACCTTGCCCAGCCTGCGGGTCGGCCTGGTCGCCGACGAGTTCACCACCACGACTCTGCAGGCCAGTGTCCACGTGACACCACTGGGACGGGCCACGTGGCACGAGCAGTTGCCTGGCCTGGACCTGGTCTTCATCGAGTCCGCGTGGGAGGGCAACGCTGGCCAGTGGCACCGCGGCGTCGGGCAATACGAGCCCGAGGAACACCAGGACATCGTCGACCTGCTCGCGGCTGCCCGGGAGCTCGGCATCCCGTCTGTGTTCTGGAACAAGGAGGACCCGGTCCACTTCAACCGGTTCGTCGGCACCGCGTCGCTGTGCGACCACATCTTCACCACCGATGCCGGCCGCATCCCGGCCTATCTCGAGCACGGCGAGCCCACCCTGCGCACGGTCTCCGCCCTGCCGTTCTATGCCCAGCCGCGGATCCACAACCCGCTGCCCACCGACCGCCCCTTCGAGCCGACCGTCGCCTACGCCGGCACCTACTACGGCGATCGCTATGCCCAGCGCTCCCGCGAGCTCGCCGCACTGCTCGCCGCAGCCCTGCCACACGGCCTGACGATCTTTGACCGCCAGGCTGACAACCCGGACTCGCCCTATCACTTCCCGCCGCGCTTCGTCCGACACGTGCGCGGCAGCCTGCCCTACGCCGAGGTGCTCAAGTCCTACAAGAGCCACCTGGCCAACCTCAACGTCAACTCCGTGGCCAACTCACCCTCGATGTTCTCCCGGCGCGTGGTCGAGGTCGCTGCCTCCGGTGGCGTGGTGCTCTCCGGCCCCGGCCGGGGCGTGAGCGAGACCTTCGGCTCGGCCATCCCGACGGCGGCTGACCCGGCGGTGTGGGGGGCCCACCTGAGCACCTGGGCCGACGACCCGCAGGAGCGGCTGCGCGAGGCCTGGCTCCAACTGCGCGCCGTGCTCCGCTCACACACCGCCGACACCGCCCTGACGATTGTGGCCCGCACGGCGGGGCTGGCGGTCACCGGGCCGACCCTGCCGTCGTATGCCGTGGTGTTGGACTCCCCGCACGCCCAGGCGGGCGTGGGTGATCTGGTGGAGTCGCTGCTCGCCCAGTCCGTGCTTCCCGTCCAGGTCGTCCTCGGCGAGGGCCACGGCTCGAGCGCTGACCTGCTGGAAGCCACCGGGGTTGAGGTCGTGGCAAGCCCCAGCGACGTCACGGCCGACTGGGTCGGAGTCCTGGATCATGTGCGGCCCCGCACTTGGTTTGAGGATCTCCTGCTGGCCACCCGCTTTGGCGACTGGGACGCGCTCGAGGCCGGCTCAGATGCTCGTTTGCACCCTGCGGACCCGATCGCCGAGCCCACCGACCGCCCGGAGACCCGGTGGGATCTGGTGTCCCGCAAGGACGCTCACGATTCACCTGCTCTGGGCCAGGCTCTCACGGGCGCCGGCCGCGCGGGCCTGCACCTGCTGACCCCGCTCCCTGCTGCCCAGCCAGCCACCGACCGCGGTGACGAGTCCGTGGCCGTCAGCGAGCGGCATACGGAGACCCGGGTTGTCGTGGCGGGCCACGACCTGAAGTTTGCCGGCGGCCTCATCGACGCGCTGCGCGCGAGCGGCGCCCAGGTCGACCTGGACGTCTGGGACAACCACACCCAGCACGACGAGGAGCGCTCCCTCGCCCTGCTGGCCCAGGCCGACACCGTCTTCTGCGAATGGGGTCTGGGCAACCTGGAGTGGTATTCACACCGGGTCCGGCCCGGTCAGCGCCTGGTGACCAGGGTGCACCTGCAGGAGCTGGACCGCCCCTACCTCGCCCGCACTGAGCACGCCAACGTCGATGCATATGTCTTTGTCGGAGAACTGATCCGGGAGTCTGCGATCCGTGGCCACGGCGTCCCCCGTGAGCGTTCACTGGTCATCCCGAACGGCGTGCCGGTCGATGCCCTGGCCCTGCCCAAGACCGCAGACGCCCACCGGACCATCGGCCTGGTCGGCATCCTGCCCGAGCGCAAGCGACTCGATCTGGCCCTGGACATCGTGGAGGGGCTCCAGAAGCGGGGCGAGGACTACACACTGCGGGTCAAGGGCAAGTTGCCCGCCGACCTGCCGTGGATGAAGGACCGCCCGGACGAACTCGCCTGGTTCGACGCGCAGTTCGCCCGGATCGATCGGCTCAACGCTGCGCGGCCCGGCGCCGTCGTGCTGGACGGCCACGGGGACGACATGGCGCAGTGGTATCGCCACATCGGGGTTGCCCTGAGCGTCAGTGACTTCGAGTCTTTCCACCTCACCATCGCCGACGGTGCCGCCAGTGGCGCACTGCCCGCCGTGCTCGCCTGGGACGGGTCCGACCTGATCTATCCGCGCGACTGGCTCAGCGCCAGCACCGACCAGATCGTGGAGCGCGTGCTCAACGCATCACGCGACCCCGAGCCGATCCAGGCGGTCGTGCGGGAGCGGTTCGACGCCGCAGACGTGTTCCGCCGCTTGGCGACCATCGCACTGGGCTGAGCGCTCAGGTCAGACCCGGCGAGTCGCCGGCACGGATCGTCGTCGTCAGGCGCAGACCGCGGCCTCGGCTGGCGACCCGGATGACCGTGCTCGGCTCGTGCCGTCCGAAGCGCGGGAAGCGCATCGCCTGCACCCGGCCGGTGTCGCGCGGTCGGATGATGTTGGCCCTCGGCGTCCCCGGGCCGAACCAGGACAGGTCGAGCACGGTGGACCCACCCACGGCCAGTTCGGCGCCCGTGTCGTGAAGGGTGACCTCCACCCCGGGGCCGATGTGCCAGAGCACCTCGTAGTCGTGCTCCTGGCCGTCCTGGTGCTCGACGGTGTCGGTGACCAGGATGTGCAGGTTGCCGCCTGGCTCTCGGACCCGGACGTCACGGGCGTGGACCGCTGCAGCAAAGCGACTGTTGGTGCCGGTGACGTGCATCAGGTGGTCCTTGACCGGTGCTAGCTGTGAGTCCGGTGCGGTCGCCGCCCTCCCAACGCGTCGCCGCAGCAGTGCGCGCAGCCCGGTGCGCGCGGCGCCGGGCGGGTTCGACAGCGGCTCCGCGAGACGGTCCACCAGGTGCACTCCCCCTGGCTCCTGGTCCACCCGCGGCAGCGACCGGCCATCGACCACAACGACGTTGTGGGCGTGCTGGGAGTAGGCGTACTTGGTCAGGGGGTTCTTGTAGTCGTAGCCATTCGGGCCAGCCTCGGACAACAGCCACCGGCCTCGGCCGAAGACCGTGAGCGCCAGGTCGTCACAGTGGTGGTGATAGTGCGCGAGGTAGGCCGCCTTGAAGGTCATGACATAGGCGTCGGGGTCGCCCCAGGCAGTGCGGTGCATGGCATAACCGCCGTGGGCAAAGACGACCGATCGCTCGGCTGGAGGCTCGCCCTCCTGGCCATTGCGCGTGACGTAGCGATAGGCGGGGCCGGTGAAGGTGCTCCGGTGACCGCTGCGCCCGACGGTGAGCACTTTGGTGTCTCCTAACGGGGCGATGGTCCCGTCGGGCAGGACCGAGTGGACGGCGAACCGCTCCGCCCCTTCGTAGATCCGCTCGAGCACAACCGCCTGGTCGGGATCGACGGCACGCACGGCGGGGATGACGTCGCGCAGGCTGCGGGCGACCATCAGGTGATACGCCGGGCTGTTCTCCACGTGCACGCCGTCGCGGGTGAAGGCGACGCTGAAGTAGTCACTCAGCCGCTCCGCGGCGCACCGCGTCGCACGGTCGGCCAGTTCGGTGCGCGGCAGCCACGTCTCGCTGCTGGCCGCGAAGCGCAGCAGGGACAGATCCTGAAACATGCCGTGGTTGTTGATCCCGGCATAGAAGTCGTCGGTGACAAGCAGCTCGGCAGTCGACGTGGCCAGGGTCGCCACCTGGTCGCGTCGAGCGTCCTCGATGACGTCACCGTGGTCGTCGAGCAAGCGGCAAAGCTGCATGAGCCTCTGAGCCGTCGTCTCGTCGTGGTGAGCCATGGGGAGGTCGTCCCGCGCTGCCACGACGTCCTGCCAGCGCAGCAGCAGGTCGACGCCACGCGACGCGGCCCGTCGCACCACGACGTCGTCGGTGACGTCACGGTTAAGCACGGTGAGGTGCCAGTCGGCCAGGAAGATGAACCCGTGCAGGTGACGGGCGTGCGCTCGCGACACGTCGGCGGTCCAGCACCCGCCGTTGTCAAACGCGATGTCCGGAAAGTCGCGTGCCGAGATCACCCGGTCTGCGAGGAATCTCCTCGCTCGGTCCCGTGCCGCAGCTTCCGTGACAACAGGAACGAAGACGTCGACCAACTCGCGAGTCAGGGACACCTGAGGCCCACCTCCCCCTTGTGGTCGGGCCTAGTTGCGCCAGGTGCCGCGGGTGTTGATGACGGTCTTGCCCTCAAGTGCGGCGGTGTCCATGGCCTTGAACTCCTTGTGGTCCACCAAGAGCACGACCACATCAGCCGCCGCCACGGCCTCCTCCAACGGTGTCAGTGCCAAGTTGGTGTGCCCGGCCAGGGTGGCCGGGAGCTCATTGACGTTCGGCTCCACCGCGAGCACCCGGCCCTGCGGCAACGCCTCAGCAAGCAACCCGGTGATGTTCAACGCCGGCGACTCCCGCATGTCATCAATATCGGGCTTGAACGCCAACCCCAACGCCGCCACCACCGGCGACTCCTTACCCGACGCGGCCTCCAACACCTGGGAGATCACATACTGCGGCTTGGCGTCATTGACCTCACGCGCCGTCCGGATCAACCGCGCCTGCTCCGTGGCCGCAGACACGATGAACCACGGATCCACCGCGATGCAGTGCCCACCCACCCCCGGACCCGGCTGCAAGATGTTCACCCGCGGGTGCTTGTTCGCCAACTCGATCAACTCAAACACATCGATCCCGAGCCGCTCGGAGATGATCGACAACTCATTCGCGAACGCGATATTCACATCCCGGAACGAGTTCTCCGTCAGCTTCGCCATCTCCGCCGTCGTCGCATCCGTCAGGAAGATGTCCGCGTGACAGAACACCTCATACAACTCCTTCGCACGCTGAGCCGCGTGCGAAGTCAACCCACCCACGATCCGGTCGTTCTCCACCAACTCGACCATCACCCGCCCCGGCAACACCCGCTCCGGACAGTGCGCCACATCCACCGTCATCGCATCCGGCTCAGCGTTCAGGTTCAACTCCGGACGCGCCGCCAGGATCCGCTGACCCACCCGCTCCGTCGCCCCTGGAGGAGACGTCGACTCCAGAATCACCAACTCCCCACCCGAGAGCTGCGGGATAATCCCGTCCGTCGCCGCATCGATATATGACAAGTCCGCCTCGTGCCCGTCCTTGAACGGCGTCGGCACCGCGATGATGAACACATCCGCCGCCGGAGTGTCCTTCTGCGCCGACAACAACCCCTTGCTCACCGCCCCCGCCACATGGATCCCCAGATCCGGCTCCACAAACGGCACCTCACCCCGATTCACCGCATCAACATGCTTGTCGCTGACGTCAACCCCCACCACGTGGACACCATTGGACGCCAAAATCGCAGCCGTCGGCAAACCGATATACCCCAAACCGATCACCACAACACGCCGATCCATACCCGCACCTCACTGACGACAACAAACGGTCCCAGCCACACTACCGCCCACCCACCCCAACCCAGCCACGTGATCATCCGTCGTTGGCCGCTCCCGTGTCACCCTCCTAGACGGCTGACTCGTGACAGGATGGACCGGTGATTCAGCACGTGGCACGGGAGGGTTCGTGAGCTTTCATCCGGACGAGGCGCGAGAGGCCTCGGAACTGCGCCGCTTCTTGGAGGCGGACTTCGCGGCGGACCCGAACGCCCTGTCGAAGTACCAGGGGCTCATGGGCCGGGACGTGCGCAACCGTGCGCGGATCGCGGAGCTTGAGAGGGCCCTCAAGCAAGCCGCCGCCGAGACTAACCGTGTGGAGAAGTCCTTCACGAAGGCAGAACGCAAGCGCCGCGAGCTCCGCGACGCCAATGCCGACCTGACGCGTCGCCTGGGCAGCGCCCACGGGGCTCTCGAGGCCTACCGCAAGGAGACCGCCCGACTCAAGGAAGACCTACAGCGGCTTCGCGGATCGCGGTCCTACCGCATCGGCCGGAACCTGGTCGACCCGTTTGGACTCAGGTCGGTGCGGGCCTCGCAGGAGGCCCTGCCGGTGGCGAGCTCCACCACAGCCGCGGCGCAGCCCGCGGCCGACCCTCGCCCGGCCACCTCCGCCAGTCCCCGACAAAACACGGCACTGGGCGCTGCTGACCTGCCCCCGGCGCCAGACTCACTCCGGACCGAGGACGCACCCCGCCTACGACGCCTCTCAGAGTGGTCCTACGAGGAGCTCCTGGAGTGGCTCGAGCGCGAGCCAGGTCCGGACAGCCTCAAGGCCGTCCTCTCCCGGAGCTGGTATGCCGAGGGGCAGTTCAGCAGACCAGCTGAACTGCTCGAAGCGCACGAGGAGATCGCTGCCCAGCTGACCGGGAAGGACGCAGTCCTCGCTGAGCGCATCCTCGGAGCCGCGCGGGCCAAGGAACAGGGCTTCACGCTCCCACCGCGTGCCCGAGGAGCCGCCTATCTGCCCGAGCGGGACCGCATCATGTACTGCGCCCACTCCACCGCGATGTTCAACACCAACGGCTACTCGATCCGCACGCACGGGATGGCCAAGGGCCTCGCGATGGTCAACGAGGACGTCTTCGTCGTGGGCCGCCCGGGCTACCCCTGGGACTCCGCGACCGACATCGCCAAGCCGGCCACGGCACGGCACACCGGGGAGATCGAGGGCATCTCGTATGTCCACCTGCCCGGTAGCCCGCTGTCCAGCACGCCGTTCGACCGATTCATCCTGGAGGCCGCTGACGCCTACGTGCGTGAGGCGCGACTCCTGCGGCCCAGCCTGATCCACTCTGCGTCGAACTTCTGGACAGCGCTGCCCGCGCTGATTGCAGCCCGTCGGCTCGGGATCCCCTTCGTCTATGAGGTCCGCGGCCTGTGGGAGATCACCGAAGCCTCGGACAAGTCGGGCTGGGAACAGACGGAGAGATACAGCCAGCAGGTCCGCCTCGAGACCCTCGTGGCGACCGAAGCGGACTCAGTCCTGGCGATCACGGAGGAGACGAAGGACGAGTTGGTGCGCCGTGGCGTGCCAACCGACAGGATCTCCTTGGCCCCCAACGCCGTCGACACGTCGAACTACCTGCCCCTGCCCAAGGACGAGGCCTACGCCCGACGGAAGGGGGTGCGCACCGACCTTCCGGTCATCGGTTTTGCGGGCAGCATGGTCCGCTATGAGGGTCTGCACCTGCTATTAGAGGCTGCCTCCACGCTCGCCGAGCAGGAGGACTCCGAGGCCTCACCCGGCTTCCAGGTGGTTCTCGCCGGATCGGGTCGGGCCGAGGACGACCTCAAGGCCATGGCCCGCGACCTGGGCATCGCCGACCGGGTGCGTTTCCTCGGACGGTTGCCCAACTCCGAGATGCCGCAGCTGATCAGCCTGTTCGACATCATGCCGCTGCCCCGGCTCTCCCTGCCGGTGACCGAGATGGTCTCTCCGCTGAAGCCGCTGGAGGCCCTGAGCTCGGGCAAGGCCGTTGTGCTGTCCGACGTGTCCCCGCACCGGGTCTTCGCTGGCGCTGGCCAGGAGCGCGGGCGCCTCTTCACGGCCGGTGACGCGGACTCCCTGGCGACTGTTCTGGCCGAGCTCATCGCCGACCAGGACACGCGCACGACCCTGGGCCGAGAGGGGCGCCTGTGGTGCCTCGACAACCGCACCTGGGAGCGGGTCGCCGGTGGGGTGACCGATGTCCACGACCGCGCCCAGGCGAGCCACGACCACCTCGTCAGCGCGGTGAGTTCGCGGGAGCTGAGCAGCTTGCGCGTCGGTCTGGTTGCCGACGAGTTCACTAGCAGCACCCTGCAGGCCACCGTGCAGGTCACTCCGCTGGAGAGAGCCTCGTGGCGGGACCAACTGGGGGGTCTGCACTTGGTGTTCATCGAGTCTGCCTGGTCAGGCAACGGTGGCCAGTGGCACCGAGGTGTGGGGCGCTACAGCGCCGAGGAGCACCGGGACATCAAGGACCTGCTGGCGGCTGCCCGCGAGCTCGGTATCCCGTCAGTCTTTTGGAACAAGGAGGACCCGGTCCACTTCAACCGGTTCGTCGCCACGGCGTCACTGTGCGACCACGTCTTCACGACCGACGCAGGGCGGATCCCAGCCTATCTCACCCAGGGCGAGGGACAGGTGGCCACCGCGTCGGCCCTGCCCTTCTACGCCCAACCCAAGATCCACAATCCGCTGCCCACCGACCGGCCCTTCGATGCCAGCATTGCCTACGCTGGCACCTACTACGGCGACCGCTATGCGCAGCGCTCCCGCGAGCTCGCCGCCATGCTCAGCGCCGCGAAGCCGCACGGCCTGACGATCTATGACCGCCAGGCCTCCCTGCCGGACTCGCCCTACCATTTCCCGCCGCAGTTCGAGGCGCACGTGCGGGGCAGCCTCCCCTACGACGATGTGCTGAAGTCCTACAAGTCCCACGTCGCGAGCATCAACGTCAACTCCGTGGCGGACTCTCCGTCTATGTTCTCCCGCAGGGTCGTCGAGATCGCTGCCTCCGGTGGCGTCGTGCTCTCTGGACCGGGTCGAGGTGTCAGCGAGACGTTCGGCTCGGCAATCCCGTGCACCGGTGACCCCGTGGAGTGGCGCGCCTATTTCCGTGCGTGGACGACGGACTCCCAGGCCAGGCTGACCGAAGCCTGGCGGCAGATGCGCGCGGTCTCCCGAGGGCACACGGTGGGCACGGCACTGACCATCGTGGCGCGAACGGCTGGCCTCACCGTGACCGGCCCGGAGTTGCCGAGCTACGCGCTCGCGCTGCAGGGCACCTCCCCCGACGAGCTGTCCACGCTCGTGGAGTCGCTGCTCGCCCAGTCGGTCCTGCCTGCCGAGGTGCTGGTCGCCGCGCTGGACAGGCCCGACCTGCGGGACACTCTGCAGGCTGCTGGCATCACGGTCGTTGACGACGCCGACGACTTCAGCGCCGAGTTCGTTGGGTCTCTGACCTGCCCCGTGCCGAGGACCTGGTTCGAGGACCTCATCTGTGCCAGTGCCTACGGCGACTGGCAGGGTCTGGCCTGCACGACGCCGGAGGCTCTGACACCCGACGCACCCATCGCACGCCCGACCGACCAGCCGCCCGGGCGTTGGGACTTGGTCGCTCGCCCCCACCTGTGGCAGCACGACTCGCTGGACGAGGCCCTCGCTGCCACACCCCTTCACGGGCTTCACCTGGCCAAGCCGCTCGCGGACGCCCCGCTCGCCGCCGCCCACACCATCGCGACACCCCAGACTGTGGGGATCTCTACCGAGCGCACCCGCATCCTGGTCGCCGGTCACGATCTCAAGTTTGCACAGTCGTTCATCGATAGCCTGCGCGAGCAGGGTTTCCCGGTCGAGATCGACCAATGGCAGTCGCACACAGACCACGATGAGGAACGCTCCCAGGAGTTGCTCAGGTCCGCCCACGTCGTGTTCTGTGAGTGGGGCCTCGGCAACGCGGAGTGGTACTCCAAGCACGTGGGCAAGGAGCAGCGTCTCATCGTCCGGGTGCACTCCCAGGAACTGCGCCGCCCCTACCTCTCGCGCATCAAGCACGACAACGTGGCGGCCTACATTTTCGTGGGCTCGCTGATCCGCGAGGCGGCGGTGCGCGGCCACGGTGTCCCCCGGAACCGCACCGTGGTCATCCCCAACGGCGTGCCTGTGGACGCCCTGCAGCTGCCCAAGACGGAGGAAGCAGATCGGACCATCGGGCTGGTCGGCATCCTCCCCCAGAGCAAGCGCCTCGATCTGGCCCTGGACGTGTTGGAAGGCCTCCAGCAGCACGACCCAAGTTATCGTCTGCGCGTGCGTGGCAAGCTCCCATCCGAACTCCCCTGGCTCGCGCAACGGCCACTCGAGCTGCAGTACTTCGAGGACCAGTTCACCCGCATCGACGCGCTTAACTCGAGCCGACCCGACAGCGTGCTCATGGAGGGGCACGACGACAACATGACAGAGTGGTATCGCCACATCGGCATCGCCCTGAGTGTCAGTGACTTCGAGTCCTTCCACCTGACGATCGCTGACGGGGCAGCCAGTGGGGCCATGCCGGCGCTCCTGGCCTGGCCCGGAGCCGACCTCATCTACCCGCGGGACTGGATCTGCGCATCAACTGACGAGATCGTCAAGCGTGTCCTGTACGCCCCCCGCACCCCGGAGGTCGTGCAGGACGCGAGCAAGCTCCTGTTCAACGCTCAGCATGTGAACGACGCCCTGACCGCTACGGTGGTCGGATGAGTTTTGGCGTCTATATCTTCGGCAGTTGCGTCTCCCGCGATACCGTCACCGAGTTGGGCGACGACTACCACATCGTGCACTACACGGCGCGGCAGTCTGCCATCAGTGCTGGCCGGCCGGCGCAGGGCGTTGCGGAGCACATCCCGACCCTCTCATCCCCCTTCCAGGACCGAGTGGTGCGGGCAGACATCCGCGGCGATCTCTTCGACGTCGTCAGGCGCAAGGCAGGCGAAGCGGACATCGTCCTCCTCGATCTAGTCGACGAACGGTTTGGTGTAATCCAGCTAGGCGGCGGATATGTCACGCGGCTCGTCGAGTTCTGGTCGAACGGTGGCCAGGCAGTTTCCCGAGGCGCGCCGCACCTGGTTTTCGGGAGCGATGAGCACTTCGCGCTCTGGTCAGAGTCAGCCTCCGCAGTCGTCCAGGCCTTCCAACAGGCGGGGCTTGCCGGCCGCCTCGCGCTCTTCCACACCCCGTGGACCACGGTGCTGAATACCGGGGAGCCACTAGAACTACCCAGCTGGATGCCCGACCCCGACGAGATGAACGCCAAGCTAAGGCGCTATGTGCGCCACTACGCGTCGCTCGGCGTGCACGTCATCACCATGCCCAAGGACAAGGCTCGGTCAACTCGCGAGCACCGGTGGGGTCCCAGCCCGTTCCACTACACGGACGACGCCCATGGGTGGCTAGCCCAGCAGGTCGCGAAACTTATGCCGAGTCTCCCACCGCGCTAGACGGTGTACGCAAAACACAACCAGGGATCACCGGACACGGGTCACGTCCGTGGCCATGTGTGGACGCACAACTGACAGCAGCGCAAGGGAGAACCGTGAACGCACCTGCCCGTGACTACCGTCGCTTCGGGGACGTGTCGGCAGAGTGGCCCAGCCTGGTCGCCTTCCTCAACGGCACCTGGCCCTCCGGGGTCAACAGCATCCGCCTCCCCCAAGACAATCACCTTGATCTGTACATCAGGGGCAGCATCAATGCCGCAAGGAAGCAGCGAACTACACTCCCGGTCTTCTTCACCGGGGCCGTCTCCACGCGCGACGGCAACCCCGGCCCCTTCTTCTCTGGTCTGCGTCTCGGCACGGAAATCGCCGACGCCTTCGTCTCCATCGCCGACCCCACGATGAGTGACAACGCCTACCTGCGCCTGGCCTGGTACACCGGCCGAGCGGGAGCCGCCCTCCAGGCCACGATCGCTGCAGTACTCAACGCCGTCGCCCGGCGAACCACGCAGGAACTCCTGATGATCGGTGGGAGTGGCGGTGGATTTGCCGCCTTGGACGCAGCAACACGCCTGCGCCACCCTGCGTCCGTGCTGGTCTGGAACCCGCAGACAAATCTCCTCGACTACTCGCCGGGGCCGGTCCTGGACTACTTGAAGGCCGTCCTCCCCCGCACACCGTCAGACATTCTCCGAATGACACGCAGCGAACGCTCGGCGGCCCTCACTTGTGGCGGCATCACCCACGAGATTACGCTGCCCACCCGGCGGCTGAACTCCCGGCTACGCCGCATCGTGTACCTCCAAAACAGCGGTGACACCCATGTGAGGGATCACGCCATGCCCTTCTTTGCACGGGCAGGCTTCGAGGACCTGGGAGACGGCTTATACGGCGACCAGGCGGATTGCACGGCCCTCGTGGCTGACATGAGCCCCGGCCACAAGCCACCATCACCGGACACGATCCGCTATGTCGCCCAGGCCCTGATCAATACCCGCACCACCGGGCGACGCGTGCTCAGGAACATCGAACGAGACCTCCACGAGGAGAGCAGCGCACAGACCCCGGCGGCGCCGCAGCGTCGCCACACCCTGACGGTCGCCGGCCCAGGCATACTCCGGGCGGGCACCTCGGACGCCGGTGCAAGGTCCTATGCCTTCCACATCTACCGCGACGACGCACGCATCCACGAAACCGGGTGGCTCCGCGAGTCGAGTTACGAGTTCGCGGTGACCCCCGGCCGCTATCTCGTGCGCGTCTACGCGCTGTCGCCCTCAGGAACACGGTCGGCGCACAACACAAATTCACTCGTCGTGCCTGGCTAACCACCCCACGTGACGCGGTTGGTGGTCATGGCCTGACGCGTTTCGGTCCCTTCGTGGCGCACGTAGACACGCGCACGATAGACACCAGCCGCAAGACCGACGAACCGCCAGGAACGCAGTCCCCGCCGGTAAGGCACACGCTCGACGACTTTCTCGCCTCGCAGCAGCCGAATCTCCGCACTCTGGCTCGGAGCGATCCCAGGGAGCGCGACCTCCAATCCGGAGTCCGTCCCCACGAGCGCCAGTCCGTCAAACGGGGAACCTTCATGCTCTTGGATCCAGTCGAGCAACTGGTCTTGGGCAAAGTCACGGAACGCGGGCCCGATGTCCGAGTGCGTGAGTCCATCCACCTCGTGAACGGTCCAGTGTTGGTGCCCGCGGCGGGTCAGCGCGTCCACGAGATCGGGGACGTGCCGTTTCAGGTGATGGTCGCGGGTGCCCACCACAAGGTCCAGCCTTGTCTCCGGATCAATATCACCTAGGGCCTCCGGGATGATCCGATCGAGCCACTCGGCATCCTCAGAGGTTGTCCCTCCCGCCATGAACTCCTGGATGTTGGGTCGATTTCTCGACACGTGGAAGCCGATGTTGACCTGTGGTGCTCCAACGACGATCCGGCCGACCTTCAGGTTGGTGCCGTGAATGATCGCCGCGGACCCGCCCTTGGAGGAGCCAACGACGGCCACTCGCTCGAGGGGGATCGAGCACCTGTTCATCACCGACTGCACAAGCCGCGTCACGGCATCGCGAATATGTGTTGAGCGGTGGTCCGAGAAGTAATACGCTCCACCCTCGCCGAAGTCGTCCAACACATAGAGTCGATTGACCGGCAGACCGTCCAGCAGTCGCTTGTAGTTGTAGGTGAAACTCCCGTCAGGTGCCATGGCGGAGAACGCAACTACGAGGTTCTTCGACGCGGGGTTGGTCTCCAACAGATAGTTGACGGGAACGTCGTCCTGCCATGTCCTCCAGGGCGACCTCGGGGCTGCCACCCCCCAGTCACGGTAGAACCACTGACTGTTGCGAATTGTTGTTCGCAATGAGGCGTTCACACCGCGCAGCCTGATGCGCACCACCGTGCCCGGCCGGTGATCTCCGAACTTCGGAAACCGCATGGCCCGAACCCGCCCTGACGCACTCGGGCGCTCGAGGCTGACGGAGAGCGGAACATCTGCCGACCACACCATCTCCAGAGCCTTCTCACCCGCCACATACAGCTCCACACCATGGCTGCGCAGGAAGGTGTGCACCCCCGGCCCGACATGCCACAACACCTCATAGTCATGGTCGAGCTCGTCCGCGGACTCCAGCGTGTCGGTGACAGTGACGGCCAGGTCCTCGCCAGCCTGGTCCACAGCCACTTCCCGGGCATGCGTGGCCGACGCCGATCGCGTGTTGACTCCTCGCACGTGCAGGCATCGCGCGTCAGGACCAGCTCCCAGATCCTCCAGCGACACACCGCCCGGACTCTTGTCCACCCTTGGCAGAGAGCGTCCGTCGACAACGACGGTATTGTGTGCGAACTGCGAGAACGCGTACTTGGTGAGCGGGTTGTCGTACTCGTACCCATACGGGCCAGCCTCGGTCAGGAGCCATCGTCCACGACCGAAGAGGGTGAGCGCCAAGTCGTCGTTGTGGTGGTGATACTGCGACAGGTAAGCAGCCTTGAAGGTGATCTGGTAGGCGTTCGGATCACTCCACGAGGTGCGGTGGAAGGCATAGCCACTATCGGGGAATACTGCGGTGGCCTCCGTCGGTTGCACCCCGTCTGCCCCCTCGCTGATGGCGTAGCGGTATGCCTGGCCGGCGAACGTGTCACGGTGTCCGGTGTTCCGCACTCGCGCCACCTTCGTGTCCCCCAGCGGTGCGAGATATCCGTTCGGGAGGATGGAGTGCACGGCAAACCGCTCTGCCCGGTGGTATATATCAGTCAGGAGGTCACTGGCAGGCGCCTCGAGTTGCCGTAACACAGGGAGTGCGTCGCGCAGGAACCGAGCAACCATGAGGTGGTAGCCGGGGCTGTTCTCCACGTGCGCGCCGTCCCGCGCGAAGGCACGTGTGAAGTACTCCTCGAGGCGAGCGACGGAGCAGTCAATCACGCGCTCCAACTCCAGCTGCGACGCGAACCACTTACCCCCGGCGGCGTACCTCAGCAGCGCAAGGTCCTGCAACATGCCGTGATTATTGAGGCCAGCGTGGAACGAGTCGTCCATCAGCAGTCCTGCTGTGGAGTTCGCCAGTTCCGTCAAGCCAGCCAGGCGCTCATCATCAAGGGCGTGCCAGTGGTCGTCGAGAAACCGCACGAGTTGCATCAGGCGTTGCCCGGTCGTCTCGTCGTGATAGGCCATGGAGGAGTCATCGACCTGCGGTGCCACGTCCTTCCACCGCAGGAACATGTCAGCAACCGTGAGCACCGACTCCGGTTGGTGTGGATCTTCGGCGTCCAGGTATGTCCGGTGCCAGTCAGCCAGGAACAGCATTCCGTGGATATAGCGGCCGACCGTGCGGGGCAGCGGCCGAAGCCAGCACCTGCCGTCCTCGTAGTCGACCTTGGGGAGGTTCGGGTGAGTGATCACCCCGTCCTCGAGAAGGTGCCTGGCCCGCTCCCGGGCCGCGGGTCCGTGCGTGACGGGGACAAAGATGTCGGTCAACTCGCGACTGGGCCTTCGCGCAGTCGGAGCCTCATGCATCGGTAACCGGATACCCGAAGTAGCCCCCCAGAGCGGCGAGCTGCTCCTGTGCATGGCGCCGCGCTTGCGCGGGGACCGTTGGCGCCGCCCCGACGAACAGGTTGGTGGACCGAGCGCCGGAGCTCCCAGCGAGTCGCTCCGCGGACTGCGCCTGAATCGTGCGCTCGAGCCGGTCCGCATCGAGCGGAGTCCCAGTCAGTGCACACACCGCTCCGAGCACGGGCAGGGGATCGGTCAGCAGATTTTCGTAGCGGACAACGAGGTCAAAGACCTGCTCCTTGGCAGCGGTCAGGAACTGCTTGATCGTGACGATGTTCTGCTGGAGGTAAGCCATGTCGTCGGCGTCCGGTGCAACGTCCTGCCGGTACTCACCCTTGCGAAACACACGGGACAGGCAGACGTCCACGGGGTTCCTCAACAGGAGCACGCGGAGTGTTCCAGGGTCTGCTTTGAGGAAGACATCAGGATTCGCGGAGTGCATGGAGTGGACCACCGTTGCTGTCGCATCGTCCGACGTGCCTCCGGCGTGCAGGAGATGGAGCGCGTCCGTGAACGTGGCACCGTCCACACCCTCCAGGCCGCGGATATCGTCGTGCAGGACCCGCGGCAGGTAAACTTCGCCGGCGCCCAACATGCCCGCCCCGTCCACGAGCATGTGCTCAAGCCAATGCGACCCCGAGCTCCCGATGTTGGCGAGGTGCACCGTGCGTCGTCGCGTTCTGGAGCGCTGCTGCGCGGCGGACCAGAGCGATGTCAGGACCTCGTCCCGACCACGACCGGTCTCCACGGACAGTTTACGAAGTCGCTGGTTGATCTTGCGCGCCTGCCGCTGGGCCCGCTCCGGCCAGAACTTCTCCGGTGAGCGGCAGTAGTCTAGGAACAGGCGTTCGCCACTGGCCTCGGTGGTGGTCATCGATCCACTCGTCATCACGCGTCTCTCTCGGCTGTGGGTTCAATTGCGCCAGATGCCGCGGGTGTCGATGACGTGCTTGCCGTCCAGCGTGGTGGTGTCCATGGCCTTGAACTCCTTGTGGTCTACGAGCAGCACGACGACGTCGGCTGCAGTGATGGCGTCATGCACGGGTGTCAGGACCAGGTTGGTGTGCCCTGCGAGCTTGGCCGGGAGTTCGGTCACGTTCGGCTCCACCGCGAGCACCTTGCCCTGCGGCAATGCCTCAGCCAGCAACCTAGTGATGTCCAGTGCTGGGGACTCGCGCATGTCATCAATGTCAGGCTTAAACGCCAACCCCAACGCCGCCACCACCGGAGAATCCTTGCCCTCAGCTGCTTCCAACACCTTGGAAATCACATACTGCGGCTTGGCGTCATTCACCTCACGCGCCGTGCGGATCAACCGCGCCTGCTCCGTTGCCGCAGACACGATAAACCACGGATCCACCGCAATACAGTGCCCACCCACCCCCGGACCCGGCTGCAAAATGTTCACCCGCGGATGCTTGTTCGCCAACTCGATCAACTCAAACACATCAATCCCCAACCGCTCAGAGATGATCGACAACTCATTCGCAAACGCGATATTCACATCCCGGAACGAGTTCTCTGTCAGCTTCGCCATCTCCGCCGTCGTCGCATCCGTCAGGAAGATGTCCGCGTGACAGAACACCTCATACAACTCCTTCGCACGCTGAGCCGCGTGCGAAGTCAACCCACCCACGATCCGGTCGTTCTCCACCAACTCGACCATCACCCGCCCCGGCAACACCCGCTCCGGACAGTGCGCCACATCCACCGTCATCGCATCCGGCTCAGCGTTCAGGTTCAACTCCGGACGCGCCGCCAGGATCCGCTGACCCACCCGCTCCGTCGCCCCTGGAGGAGACGTCGACTCCAGAATCACCAACTCCCCACCCGAGAGCTGCGGGATAATCCCGTCCGTCGCCGCATCGATATATGACAAGTCCGCCTCGTGCCCGTCCTTGAACGGCGTCGGCACCGCGATGATGTACACATCAGCCTTCGGCGTGTCCTTCTGCGCCGACAACAACCCCCGCGACACCGCCCCCGCCACATGGATCCCCAGATCCGGCTCAACAAACGGCACCTCACCCCGATTCACCGCATCAACATGCCGATCACTGACATCCACCCCCACAACCCCAACACCGTTGCTCGCCAAAATCGCCGCCGTCGGCAAACCGATATACCCCAAACCGATCACCACAACACGCTGACCCACAACACAACCTCACTCCCGACGACAACGACCACCGCCACACTACTGCGTAAGACCTCCTGGGTCCTCTGCCGCTCGTGCGGGTTGCGGCTCTCGGTTGAGAGTCGCGTAGCGGGCGGCTCCAAACTCCACTGGGGTAATCATGCCAAGGCTTCCCTGCAAGCGTCGCTGGTTGTACCAGACACAGCGGCCAGTGCGGTCAGGCCCGGAGCACCTCCTCCTCCCCGCTCGAACGCCACGTCTTCTTGCCCCCAAAGCCTAAGGAGAACGTTCACCCGGCAGCTCGTGACTACGCCTCGTGCCAGCAGACCATGCGACGTGCCAGACTGGATTGCTACGCGACGTGCCACGCGGCGGTGTGGACATCCGCATGACGGTGAAGTTTGAACACCCGAATCCATTCGTTGTCTCAATGTGGCGGACGTCGCGCGCCTGGCTCAGCGCAATAAGTTCAGTGCCTTGGCTGCGTCGGCCAGCGCCTCTTTATAGCCAACGCGCCGCTCCGCCTGCGCCGCCCGGCGGGTGCGGTCTCGCACGATCATGTCGGAGGCGGTGTACAGGTTTCGGAAATTAACCCGGTGCCGATCCACGCTGGCGATGTACTCGGACTGTTCGACCTTGCCCCGAGCGTACATTTCGAGGTCGATCCAGAGCGCACTGGCAATGTTGCGCAAAGCGAGCGGGATCCGATTGCCATCCCAGGTGCGCCGAACCCGCCGCAGTTCGGGGTCAACAAATTCATCGACCCGAGCCGCGTCAGCTCCATTGAGGTCCAGTTGGAGATCGCAGCACTCCTGTAGCGGTGCCAGTTCGCGACGCCAGTCGCTCAACAAGTCGGCATACATAATCGAGTGCCGCTGGCCCATTCGAGTGGCCTCCTCGGCGACAAGGTTGAGATTGATCCACCCGGCTAGCAGCGCCGTCTCCGCCCGCAATCGTTCACTCCCCTCCCTGCCCGGCGTGTAGTGGCGGGAGTGGCTGGACACCACCTCCGCAGGGTGACGCAACATCGTGACATAGCAGACACGCAAGCCCATTTCTGCTGCCACCTCCGCCCACAGCGAAGCCACCCACACCGTCCGAGGGTCCTTGACGACGAGCCGGGTCTCTGAGGCTGATACGGCGTCAAGCCAGTCGTGCAACTCAGCCTGGTAGTCGCCTCTTCGGGCGGTCTGCAATACCCGCGACGAGGCCAACGGGTCACCATCAGCAAAGACATACCCCGACGCCGCCAAGATACGTTGGTGAAAGTCCACGACCCACTGCGGTTCGAAATGCCCGCGCGGGTTTGACGGGTCGGCACTCACAACCGGCGGCGGGACATGGAAGCCCAAGTGGCTCAGCACTCCGGCTAGCGAACTCGTACCGGAGCGGCCGGCGCCCACCACGAGGACCAGCACCCGATCTGTCACGACATCTCCTCCGATCGTGGGAGGCACGGGGCCCCTCAGTGACTCCAGCCGACTCTGCCAGCGACCAGTGCGGTCTAGCGCAACCAACTCTACCTACCTCGGTGGTGCGACACGTGGGGTGTCCTGACCCCAGGGACTGCGTCGCGGCGTCGGTGAACAAAACTCAGGCTCCGCCCCCGCGAGCTGATGACGCGACGCCCGACTATCACGTGTGAGGAAGCACGACCCACTACAGCACCCAGGCGCAGCCATCAAGGTGTCGCCGCTTATCAAGTATAAATTACCGTGAAGACCTTGAGTCACTCACGGCGGTGAACGGTCAGCACCACGGTATACTCGGGTAACAAGGCCTCTGGCATCGTGCACGCGTGTCTCGTCCATTGGCAGATGCAGAACGTGCAGATTGATATCGGCGTTCTGCCGCCAGACCGGTGGCACATTTGGGCCCCGGCCTGCACAGCTTCAAAGTGCGTTCTCTTTCCAGTGATTACAACCCGCAAGATCACAACCCAGATGTCAGCCCCGCAACTGCACCGGCGGTGGACGGCGAAAGTCAACCTTCCGGCGGCCCATCCTGGCCACCACGCACGGGCGGGACACATGGACTGCTCCGGGGCCGACAGGTTCAGAGCTCGACAACGCGCCGCTGCGCCCCACAAGCATCCCGGCGTCTTGACCCACCATTCCTCCCCTCAGCGGGGGCCGCACCTTCCAGCCAGGGTCTGCCACCGATGGGGTGAACCTCACCGACAGCCGTGGCATGCGTTGCGTGTGGGGGACGGTAGAGGGACTCCACGATCTCGTAGCCTAAGGTTTCTATGTCTCCGCAATCCCGCCAGGAAGGCCAGCAGCATGCCAGACACGAGTGGCAAGGATTTTTCCCACCTGTTCATCGTCACCTACGGCCGATCGGGCTCCACGACGCTCCAGGCTCTCCTCAACTCGATCCCTGGTTACCTCATTCGGGGGGAGCACCATCAGGCCCCGCATTTTCTGTATCAGTACCATCAGACGCTCCTGGCTGACCACCGTCGATTCAAGGATCTCCAGGAGCGTGAAAAGAACCCGATCGGCCCGCTCACGCCGTCCAATCCATTCTTCGGAGTCGACGACTTTTCGGTCGATGTTGCCCTAAGCGAGTATGCGAAACTCATCACAACCACGATTCTGCGTCCCGACCAGGAAACGCGGGTCACTGGCTACAAGGAAATTCGCTGGTACCAACCCGACGTCCTGGACTTCATCGAGTGGCTCCGATTGGTGTTCCCCGGCTCGCGTTTCCTGATCAACTCGAGGCGTCATGAGGATGTCGCCCAGAGCAAGTGGTGGGCCCAGGATCCGGACGCACTCAAAAAATTGGCCCGCATCCAGGAAACGTTCACCGAGGTTGCGCAACGCCTCGATCATCTCGCGTTCCATGTGCAGTATGAGGAGTGGAACGGCAACCCGGAGGCATTCCGGTCGCTCTATGAGTGGCTCGATGAGCCGTTCGACCTCGAGGTGGTCGGCGACGTGCTGTCGCGATACCATTCTTTCAAGTAGAACGCACCCTTTCGGGCGACTCCTCAGAGATCGAGGGCGTCGAGCATCTGCTGACGCACGTGGGTCTGATTGCGGTGGAAGTGGCACCCACTCCTCGCTCGGGCGACGATGTCATCGTGCACTCCGCCGACGAGGGCCCGCTCGATGTCAGACCTCAGGTCAGTGGGGGTGAACCGTGGGCACCCGTGGTCGCCGAAGTTACTCCACAAGCCCGCCCGGAGATTGCGCCCCGCCTGGAGACCTACCGAACCCTGCGCGCCCACGGCCAGCGTGAGTGTGCCTGCGGCAACCGCGCGCGTGGCACCCATGCCCGCCGTGCAGGTTGCTAACGCGCGGTTGAAGATGCGTGGGACCTCGTCGTGGTCGACCCACCCGACGAAATTTAGTTCCACTGTCTCGGGCACACCCTCGCGCAGGCGGCTCTCGAAAAGCGTCTTCTCAGGCCCGTCGCCCATGACCATCAACTCCAGGGGGCGACCATCCAGCACCTCCGAGATGCCCTGCACCAAGCTGATGGTCGGGTCGATCTGAGGCAACTTGTCCTTGGCTAACCTCGCGGCCGTGGCCACGACTGGGCGTTCCTCCGCCAATTTCTCGGCGAGCCTCACCAGCGGCAGTTCGAAGACCCTGTCGGGAGCCCCGTTCGCCACCACGGCGACCTTCCAGGGCTCGACCTTGCCGATGCGGACCACGAAATCCTGGATCGCCGGGCTGGCGACTAAGAGGCACTCTAACTCGTGGGACCAGTGGTTGATGTGATCCAGATAGCTGCCATGGATCATGTGATAGATGGGCGCGCCGGTCCGGCGCCTCAGGGCTCGCGCCAGGTTGCTAGCGAGTGGACCGTGCGAAAAGATCTTGTCCCACGAGCGATCGACCAGGCATGGGTCGACGGCTGCCTGCCAGTCGACCCAATCCACCTCGATGAACCCTGCGCCTGCCGCGACGACAGTGTCCTTGAAACGTCCGGGCCCACCGGCGACCGTCACCGTGTGGCCTTCGGCGATGAGGTCCCCCACGGCCGTCAGGGCCCACTCATGGAGTCCGCCCCAATCGGCGACGGTCCGCACCGGCATGAGCACGTGGGTCATGCTGTCTCCCTCTCTGCCTCGAGCCACAGGATCCTGAGGTCAGCCGCATCCACCAGGTCCTCCAGGGCAGCCCGCTGGTCGCGGGTGAGCGCCTGGGAGATGCAAGCAGGTGCGACGATCCGCGACGCCGACGCCTGCTCGGCGAGCAGCACGGGCACGGCCAGCCACGCCGCGGGACGATCCAGCGCATGCACCCAGGAGTTGGTGCAGGTCACCCAGCGGTCGCCCGCGAGCAAGCTGCCGGATGCCCGGTGGCTGGGCATTTCCGTCAGCGAGATCACCCGCCGGTCGGGGATGTCGAGCGCAAGGTCAGCCAGACCCTCTAGGCTGCTCGTGATGCGTAGGTCCGTGCCCGAGCCGTGGACATGAGTGAGCGGACCGTCTGCACCGGTAACGGCACCGTCCAACCCCACATAACCCGCAACCGCTGCTGCCGCGCGGTGCGTCACTGGGCGGTCGATCTCCAAGACCTCACCGACCTTTGGACCCAGCAGAATAGCAGTCGCGACACTCAGCCGAGCACCGGTCAGGCCCGAGACGTGTCCGGCGATGATCAGTGGGGGGATGGGCCGGACCACTTCGCCGAGGACTGTGTCAACGAAGTCGAGCACGGTCTCACCCGAACTCGCGTACGCAACCTCACATCGCATCGCTCCCCCTTTGCTGGTAGCTCTCGAACAGTCGCGTGCTCGCGCCCGAGACGGCGATCACCTCACTAGGGACCCCACGCTCCACTGCCTCACGCAACAGGGGCATCGCGTCCCTGGGGTGCCGCACACCCAACACTAAGACGCTGAGGCGCCCGTTCTCCTCGAAGTTCACGCTCATGGACCGGCGCAACACCACGGGGTGCTCCTCTGGCCGACCGTCCAGTTGCAGCCAGGGGAGATCTCCCTCCGCAGTCAGCACCAGGAGCGCCCCGGCGGGATGGGCCGCCTTCACATCTCGCAGTGCCTTGCCCAGCCGCCCTTGCAGCCAGGCCCGCGGGTCGGTCGCCTCGGGATCTCGTGTCAGTTCCGAGCGCTGCGACGCCTCATAGCTGACACCGAGGATCCCTGCGGCGCGGATATCCACCATGTCGTCCCACTGGATCCGTCCCACCCCGCCCGCCTCGGCCAGCGGGCGGTCGGTATCTAGATCCATATCCGAGGCGATGAGGTCGAGCTTGTCGTGCAGGTCCATCGCGAGGATCTTCTTCCCAACCAACCCATTGATCCGAGCCGAGCGCACCACAAGCCGGTCGGGCAGATAAGCACCATACTCGGCGAACAGCGTGTCTTTGCGGAGATGCTGGGGATAGCTGAGCTCCTTGCCGCGCGTGGCCATCTGTTTGCGGCCCGCAAAACTGGCGCTGAAGGTGCTGTTCATTCGCGTGAGAATCGCAGTCGAGCGCTGGCGGCGGCCATCGGTCTGGCTCACCTGCTGCTTGTGCACGCGCCGAAGATAGAGAACCCGCTGCGTGTGGCGCCACCGCAGGCCGCTGAGCACGCTGCGGATGGCCAAATTGTGGTCGATGGAACTCGACAGTGACTCATCGTATCTCAGCTCTTGGACCATGCGCGTGGGCAAGATCCAGGTGGCGTGCCCCGGGGTTTGACCGTTGTGCGCGATCAGATCTCTCCCGAATCCCACTGGTGTCAGGTGCAGTTGGAGCTGTGCGGTCTCGTCATCGAAGTTGACCCACGACCCGTAGGTCGCCTCGTGACTCCCGTCCAGCGCCGCAAGACCTGTGGACAGGCGCCACGGGAGCATGATGTCGTCGTCGTCGTGAACCGCCGTGTAGTGCCCTACCGAGGCGTCGGCGGCCCGGTTTCGCGCAGCACTGATACCTTTGGCGTCCTGACGGATGTAAGTGATGCGTACGTCGTCGATGCCCTCGACAACTTCCCGAGTGTGATCGTCCGATCCGTCGTCGACGACAACGATCTCGAACTCTTGAAAGTCCTGCGCGAGGACGGACAGGAGAGACTCCTTGAGATAGTCCGCCCGGTCGCGTGTCGCGATCGGCACACTGACCAACGTGGGGCGCTTCTCCGGCGGCACGGCCCATACCGTGAGGTTGCGGTAGATGGACCCGTCGACCCGGACCTGCTCACGTCGCCGCTCGCGGACCCGTTGGCTCGTCTCGTCAGGGTCCAGTCGCAGGCCCGGGAGTAATGCCGCGACGTCGATCATCTCAGCAAGGTGATGTGTGTCGCAGATCCAGCCCGCTCGTCGCATCCGGGCCACGAAGTCCATGAAGAGGGCACCGGACAGAGTCGGTCGCTCATCGAAGCCCCGGAGGTGCAGGTAGTCCTCGGTCGACACCCCGATCGCGAGCGGGGACTCCTGGTGCACGTCGCGACTAAAGTCGCCGTCCACCACGTCAACGTGGGACAGCGGCGTCGGGAGCGAGGGTGTGGCGATGACGCGGCGCCCCATCGACGCGAGCCACTGACGGCCTAGCCGAGCGGGTATCCCGCCGTGGAGCTCGCCCGCCGGCAGCACGGGCCCGTCGAGCAGGATGAGGAAGTCGGCGTCAGACTCGGCCGCCATGACGTTATAGGCAGCACCAGTGCGCACGTCGCTAGGGAAGACCCTGAAGGCAGCAGCGGAGGGCAACTCCACCTCGGGGCCTTCAACGAGGACGCCGACCGTCAGGTCATGGTCGTCCGGGACCGCAGAGGTGAGGAGGTCCAAGTATGCCTCGACGGCGGAGTCCTGACCTTCACCACACCGGATGAGAGTGATCACGTGAGTGCGCACTCAGGCCTCCTTTGCCTCGAGCTTGAACCCCGTGAGGGTGGCGACATCCATGCCGTGGCCGAGGCCGTGCAAGGTCGCGCTCGACACCTGGAACCATCCACTGGCCACACCCCCGAGGAGTTGAGGTCTCTGACGTGCGCGCCGCGACCACGGGACCAGGGAGAGCGTGACGACATCGAAGGGATGCTCGGAGTGAAACTCCGGAGAGATGTACTTACCTTCAGCACTCGGCTCGATATAAGAGAATTTGGTGTCCAACCGATCCGAGTAGAGCCAGTTGTAATGCTCCAGTGAAACATTCTCACCCCGGTATCCCACGGAGATGCATAGGAGGAGATCACCTTTCTGAACGTCCTGGTGGTCCAGATCGAGCCCTACGACAGCCGTCCTCGCATCGGCCTGGAGACTCAACTCAGCCCACTTCACCATGCTCACTCGTCATCCTCGCGATCACAGCTCACGCGACCACGCGATGGCTTGATCGAGATTGTCATGGAAAATCGGCAGTGGTGGCGGATTGTGCCGCGTGTCGCCAGCATACTCATTCGCCCGGATCTTGTGCAGGTTACCACCGCGAGCGGCCGCAGCGAGGAAAGGCATGTAGTGATCGGTGTAGTGGAATTCGTGAGGGTTTTGCACATAGAGCACCTTACAGTCGACCGGGCTGGAGTAACGGAGTTTGGGGGAGAGCCTGTCTCCGAGCGGGGCTGACCAGTCCTCGTCCTTGTCGAGGGCCTGCCAACCATCAGGTGCGAGGTGAGGCATCACGACCTGCACATACACCCGCTGGGCGCCCAGTGATGTTCCCCCCGAGAGGTAGTCCACGACGGACGTCTGAGGGTTGAAAGCTAGGGCGATGCTGTCAGGCACCAATGGCGCTAATTGCAAGGAGGCGAACCCCCCGCCGGATGCACCCGCAAAGATTATACGTGTTGCTCCGATGGAGGCGGCGGTAGTTGTGACGAATCGGGCCAAGATCTCGTAGAGGTCGACATCGCGGGTGCCAGTGAACCACGCCAGTTGGATATGCCCATCCAAGTGCAGGCAGGAGTCGCTGAGGTAGAGGCTGCTCACGTCCCTGTCCTTAATGGAGTTGAGTCGCTCGAAGCGGGGCAGCGTGAACCGCGTCCGGTCCAGGGCGCCGTGCAAGGACACGACCAAGACGTCGGAACCGCGGTTCAACAGCAAGGAGTCCAACGGCAAGCCGTCGGCGAGTGTCGCGCGGTAGCGGCTCGCGCCCAAGCGGTCAATGGGACGGAAATGTTCGAGGTCCGGGACCACCGTCACGGGGACGTTGCCCCCGCCGTCAGCGATATCACTGATCGGCGTCACCTGGGGCTCGATCGACATGCCGGAGAGCATACCGAGCCGCTCACAGTTGAGCGGCGTTGGTTCTGTCCTCCCGCTCGGGAGTGTCGGACGGCCCACCTGCCAGGCTCCTCTGGTCCTTCACCCACAGCCCAACAAGCCCGCGGAAGTGTGCGAGGAACTTTTCGTGCTCGTGGGCCGGATAGGTCGACCGGACGGTGTCGAGCAAGATCTTGTCGAAGGCGTCCGAGTCGACCCATTCCAGGACCGCCTCGGGAAGGTGCGCGAGGTGCTCGTGGCAGAACTCCCAGTAGCGGTCGGTGTCGAAGTGCGCGTCGGCGAGGGCGCGGTAGCCCTCCATCTTGGCCTGATAGTCCAGCGAGTCGTCATCGGCGATCTCGTAGTAGCGGCGCGTCTCCAGGTCGACGGTCGCCCGACGGTTGGTCGCGAGCGCGAAGACCGACCACCGCACCAGCGCCGTGATTGCCCAGGGGAAGTAGTAGTGCAGTGAGGTGACCGCCACGTCCGGGCACGCGTTGGCATAATCGATCGGGTGGACCTCATTGCCGGCCACCAGCATCTCTGCGGAGTTGAACTCCCACCCGAAGAAGGCGTTGACCACCTTGCTCACCGTCTCAGCCTCCCACCCAGCCTGCTCGGACAGGAAGTCATAACTGACGGCATACCGGTTGTGCATCGGCTGCTCAGGCCGGAAGTCCATCACCATCGTCTCGGGGCCGATGGACAGAGCGCGGGCGAACTTGTCATAGTCGACGGTCGCCTGCAGATGCATCAGCATCTCGCCGGACTCGTCATAGGACTTGTGCAGCCCGGCCTGATGATCCACCCGGGAGACGCCGCGCCAGCCGCCACCGTCAAACGGTTTCATATACATCGGATAGCCGACCTCCTCCGCGATCGCGTCGAGGTCGAAGCGGTCGTTGTATTTGGCGGAGGTGTAGGCCCAGCGCACGTTGTCGACCGGGTTCTTGTAGGGCACCAGGACGGTCTTGGGGATCTTCATGCCCAGGCGCAACATGGCGCAGTAGGCCGAGTGCTTCTCCATCGACTGGAACGTGAACGGGCTGTTGAGCAGATAGGTGTCGTTCATCAGCGCGGCCTTCTTGAGCCACTCGCGCGGGTGGTAGTACCAGTAGGCCAGCCGGTCGATCACGAGACCGGGTTTCACCGGGTCTGTCAGGTCGAACGGCGAGATCCGCAATCGCTCCGAGGTGATGTCCAGGGAGCGACCGTCGACCTTCAGAGGCCCGACGAGGCCCAGGATCTGCTCGAAGGCGCGGGGCCAGTCCTCCTCGGCACCGAGGAGGAGTCCGATCAGCGGGTTGCGCTTGTCAGCCATGTGGCGAACCTACCCCGATCAGCAGAACCGCGGCAGGTGATAGGCGATCTGCTTGCGCCACCACGGCCAGTCGTGCGCCGAGTCATGGCCCCACACGTCGAGCTGGTGCGGGATCTGCTTGTCCGCGAGCACAGCGGCCATGGCCCGTGCACCGGGCAGGGACTTGGTCGGCTGCACCTCGAAGGGCCCCTCCCCGACCACGAGCAGGATCTGCACGGCCTGGCGCAGCCAGTCCAGGTGGTCTCCCTCGGCGCCGGCCACATAGGCGAGGGGATTGTTCAGGTATGTCGTCTCGCCAGTCTCCCCCCAGCCTCGCCAGGAGGTGGGGTCGAAGTTGCCGGACAACGAGATGGCCACCGGAAAGAGATCTGCACGCTTCAGCGCGAAGTTCACCGCGTGATAGCCGCCCAGGCTGCAGCCGGTCGTGACGATGCCGCCGTGCCCGGGTGAGTCGGCGTCGATGGTCGGGACGACATGGCTCAGGATCCAGTTCTCATAGATCGCGTGGCGCTCGGCGCGCTGCTCTGTGGGCAGGGCGTAGTTGGACCAGGAGAGGTGGTCGAAGGAGTCCACCGCATAGAGCTTGATCCGCCCCTCGTCGATGAGTGGACGCAGCGCCTCCACCATGCCGTTGTTCTCGTAGTCCCACGCACGGCCCGCCTCGGACGGAAAGGCAATCACCGGTCTGCCGAAGTGGCCATAGCGGATCACGGTGCCGGGGTGGTCGAGACCCTCTGCGTCGATCTCTGTCTGTTCCCTGTCCATGGATCGTCCTCTCGCGGTCCGGTGCGATGTCGAAAGCCAACCACACCCGGGGGTGGCGCCGAAAGATACATCCAGAGGATGATGTGCGGACCCCCTCAAAAATCGGAGAGTAGTCACGTGCATCAGGACAACGAAGTGAGCGTCTTTGCCGAAGGTCTCAGGGGCCCCGGTGAGCCACCAGCGGGGGTTGGCTGGCTCGTGACGCCCAGCGTGGTCATGATGAGGCAGTCCGGGCGTGGGGCCATGCCCGGACTGCCGTCGCACATCACAGTCCCTGCCGTTTCGGGGGGCGGCAGGGACACACCAGAGCCGGTCAGCGTGCTGGGTGTCCACGAGTCGCCGGATCTGGACGGCTGGGTTGCACTGGCGCTTGACCGCGAGTGCGATGTGCCAGGAGCCGGCACCCTGCCCGAGGGCGTCGATCTCGGTGGGCTGACCATGGCCGATCTGACGCGGGTCGAGAGCTCGAGCTCTCTGCAGGGGGTCGCCTCATTGGCCGCCAGCGACAGCGAGGTCAACCTCGGCAAGAGTTGGGTCTGCAAGTGGTTCCCCAGCCTGCCCGGGTGTCGTTGAGGCGCACGCAGGCCGCACCCGTCGACGGTGAGGTGCTGGCCCCCAGCCGCACCACAGACCAGAATGGCCGCTATGTCGGCCCTTCCCCCGCGCGCTCGGTCCTGGACAGTCGCTCGTCCGCCAGCGCCCCCCACCTGGCCATGAGTGATCTCGAGGACCGCGCGACACCCGACGCGATGCACTCGCGTCCGCGCGTCAAGGACCTCGTCCTTGCACTCTTGTGCGTTTTTGTTGACCTCTTCGTCTCGGGCTTCCTGACCGGGGACCCGGTCACGACGACCTTCGGGTTCACCGTGCCCCTGTGGCTGTTCATCGGGCTCGTGCTCATCGCCTATGCCGCGCTGGTCTGGCGCCACCGGGCGCCCTGGTCGGTCTTCGTGGGAATCCTCAGCTTCTGCCTGCTCACCAGCGTGCTCGTCCTGCAGTTCCAACCCTTCGCTGCGGCCGCCCTCATGCTCTACACGGTGGCCAAGGACAGCCCGCCACGACAGGCCAACCCGGCACTCGTGCTGGTGGGCTTCCTGTGCCTGAGCAACGGTTGGACGGCCAACGAACTCAACAACCCGTCGACACTGGAGTTGCTGACGATCCCCCTCGGGTTCTTCGCCGGCTGCATCGTCATCTGGCTCCTCGGGCGTCACGAGCGACGCAACAGGCTGCGGGCGCTGGTCGCGCAGGAGGCCCTCCGCACCGCGGCTCAGGAGAGCCTGGGTGAGGAGCGGCAGCGAATCGCCCGGGACCTGCACGACATCCTGAGCCACTCAATGAGTGCCATGATCCTGCAGTCGGCAGGCGCCAAAGCCGTCTCGAGCAAGTTGGACTCCACCGCAGAGGCCAAGCAGGTCACCAACGCCCTGCAGGCCATCGAGTCCACCGGCGCCGAGTCCATGCGCGAGCTGCATCGGCTCCTGGGGCTCTTGCGCACCGCCGAGGAGGGCGAGCCAGCTGTCGCGCGACTGCGCCTGGCCGACATCGACCCCCTGCTCACCGCCACCCGACATGGAGGTCTTGCTGTGGAGCTCCACCGTGAGGGCACCCCACTCCCCCTCGATCCCAGCGTTGACCTGGCGGCCTATCACATGGTCCAGGAGTCCCTGACCAACGCGATGAAGCATGCCGGCCGCGGTGCCGTGGTCGACATCTATGAGACGTGGGAGCCAGACCACCTGCACCTGCAGGTCCGCAGCTCCGTGGGCCTGCGCCCCGACGACGTCACCGGCCTCGATGCCGTGCCCGTCCCGGCCAGCTCGGGGACCGGGCTGTGGGGCCTCCGGGAGCGGGTTGAGTTGGCCGGCGGTTCCTTCGAGAGCGGTGTCGTTGAGGGTGGCTTCGTCACCTCGGCGACGCTGCCCGTCCGCTCCGGCGGTGGAGCGTGAGCAGGATCCGGGTCGTCATCGCCGACGACCAGCCGATGGTGCGTCAGGGCATCGGGATGCTGCTGAGCTCGGAGCCGGACATCGAGGTGATCGGCGAGGCTCAGGACGGCGCGGAGGCCATCAAGCTGGTGGAGTCGCTGCGACCCGACCTGGTCATCATGGACGTGCGCATGCCCGGCATGGACGGCATCGAGGCGACCCGTCGGCTGATCCGCGAGCGCCCAGAGGACCCGGACCAGCTGGCCAAGGTCCTCGTGCTGACCACTTTCGACGAGGACGCGGCGCTCTACGGCACGCTGCGTGCTGGTGCCTCGGGATACATGCTCAAGCACGCTGCGCCGAGCGAGCTCGCCAACGCGGTGCGCCGGGTCGCCGACGGCGACGCCTGGATCGACCCTGCGGTCGCTCCGAAGGTGCTGAACACTCTGCGCGAGCTCGCCTCGGACAACCCCGAGGGTCGACCCAGCCTCGAGATGCTGACCCCTCGTGAGCTCGACGTCCTGCGCGAGCTCGCTGACGGCGCAACCAACACCGAGCTGAGCCGGCGCATGGTGCTCAGCGAGGCGACCGTCAAGACGCACATCTCACGGATGCTGATGAAAACCGGCTGCCATGACCGCGCACAGTTGGTGGCGCTGGCCTATCGCAGCGGCCTCGTCCAGCCCTGACGAGCAACACCACCAACGCAGTGGGGCGACCCGGACGGCCGCGGGATGTCCTCGACCCACCCGAGGCCGCGTATCCTCGGGGTCCGTGAGCACCGCACCCCAGCATCCCGCGAGCGCAGCCACAGTGGACGGTGTCGACCCCGACGATCTGGCCACCACCCTGCGTGTCCTCGGCATGCTCCACGAGCTGCCGGCGGGCCACGAGCACATCACCGCGGTCAAGCGGGCCACCGCCACGATGCACAACCGGGTGAAGAAGACCCGTCGCCGCGAGGCACGACAGGCCGAGCGTGGCCCCAAGGTCGCCCACGACGAGGCGATCCTCGCCCAGACCGCGACCGGCTCACCGTTGCGCATCGACGATGAGACCAAGGGGATCCCCCTCACCTCCTCGACCGGGGCCCGCTTCGCAGGTGAACTGCAGCTCCCGCGCGGCTGCTACATGTGCCACGCCGACTACACCCTCGTCGACGCCTTTTATCACTGGCTCTGCCCGGACTGTGCAGCGCTGAGTCACCTGCGCCGCGACCAGGGCACGGACCTGCGTGGTCGGCGGGCTCTGCTCACGGGCGGGCGCGCCAAGATCGGGATGTATATCGCGCTGCGCCTGCTGCGTGACGGGGCCGACCTGACGATCACGACGCGTTTCCCCCGGGACGCCGCTCGGCGCTTCGCCGAACTCGCCGACTCACCCGAGTGGATCAACCGGCTGACGATCATCGGGATCGACCTGCGCGACCCGACGCAGGTCGTCGCGCTGACCAACGAGGTCTCTGCCGCGGGGCCGCTCGACATCCTCATCAACAACGCCTGCCAGACGGTGCGCCGTTCGCCCGGCGCCTATTCGAGCCTCGTCGACGGTGAGTCCCAGCCGCTGGAGACCGGTGGACCGACACCGAAGATGCTGACGTTTGACCGGGTGAGCGAGGCGCACCCGGCCGCCCTCCTTGGAACGCTCGGTGAACATCCGGTGCCGCACGCGGACGTCGCCGCCCGCACTGCCGCCGACCTCACCAAGCTCGCTCTGTCCGCCGGCAACGCCTCGCTGGAGGCCCACCTCGCCGGCACCGCCGTCGACGCCGGTGGTCTGCTGCCCGATGTCGTCACGAGCAACTCGTGGAAGCAGACCGTCGACGAGGTCGACCCGCTCGAGCTCCTCGAGGTGCAGATGTGCAACTCGGTCGCCCCCTTCCTTCTCGTCTCCCGGTTGCGGCCCGCGATGCGGGCCGCGGTGGAGCAGCACAGGGAGTCTGTCGGGGACGCCGCGCGGGCGTATGTCGTGAACGTCTCGGCGATGGAGGGGCAGTTCTCCCGGCGCTACAAGGGCGCCGGGCACCCGCACACCAACATGGCCAAGGCCGCGCTCAACATGCTGACCCGCACCTCAGCCGGCGAGATGTTCGAGACCGACCGGATCCTCATGACGGCTGTTGACACGGGCTGGATCACTGACGAGCGGCCGCATCACGAAAAGCTGGAGATCGCCGCACAGGGCTGGCACGCTCCGCTCGACCTCGTCGACGGCGCTGCCCGGGTCTACGACCCGATCGTGCGCGGTGAGCGCGGCGAGGACCTCCACGGTGTCTTCCTGAAGAACTACGAGCCCTATCCCTGGTAGGCCAGGTCGCGGATCTCGGTCTCCTCAAAGATCAGCCAGGTGCGCGTGGCCTTGACACCAGGGATGGCCTGGATCTGCTCCAGGACCGTGTCCCGCAGCTCGTGGTTGTCGTGACAGCGCACGGTCACGAGCGCGTCGAACTCCGCCCCGACCAGGGCCACCCGCTCGACTGACGGGACCCTCCGCAGCGCGGCCGCGACAGGTTTCCAGGTGTTCTGCTCGATCGACACCGACACATAGGCCGAGGTCCCCAGCCCCAGGTGCTCGGGGGCAACCTGCGCGGTGAAGCCCGTGATCACGCCGCCTTCCCGGAGCCGCTCGAGTCGGGCATAGGCATTGGCCCGCGAGATGTGCACCTGCTCAGCCAGCGCTCGCACCGACAACCGTCCGTCCACCCGCAGCGCCTGGATGATGGCCCGGTCGGTGTCGTCCACCCTGGTGCGTGGACTCATGACCATCCGCAATCGTCCAGGTGACCCCCGCTGACCCCACGTGCGCACAGACTCTTTGTCGGCATACGGCCCACCCTAGATCCATCTGTCTTGGACTGTCGCGTCTCGTCGTCCGATTAGTCCAACTTCAGGGACGATGGGAGGCAGATCAACCGGAGGAGATCATGTCAACGACGACCGTCGACCTGTTGCCGTGCGCCGAGCCCGTGCGCTTCCTGGACGAGCAGGGGGCACTGACCACACCCAGCGCAGAGGCCGAGGCGCGCGGTTATGCCCTGCCCTCAGAGGAAGATCTGCTCGCCGTCTGGCGGCAGATGGTGATCGGCCGCCGGTTCGACGCGCAGGCCACCGCCCTGACCAAGCAGGGCCGCCTGGCGGTCTATCCCTCCTCCCGCGGGCAGGACGCCTGCCAGGTGGCGCCCGTCTGGGCACTGCAGGAGCAGGACTGGTTCTTCCCGACCTATCGCGACTCGATGGCGCTGATCAGCCGTGGCCTCGACCCGATGGAGGTGCTGACGCTGCTGCGCGGCTCCTGGCATTGCGGCTATGACCCCGTCAAGACCCACACCGCACCACAGTGCACTCCACTGGCGACGCAGGCCGTCCATGCGGCGGGCGCCGGGCACGGGTTGGCCCGTCGGGGCAGCGACGGCGTGGCGCTCTGCTTCATCGGTGACGGTGCCACGAGCGAGGGCGACTTCCACGAGGGCCTCAACTTCGCCGCGGTGTTCAACACCCCGACGGTCTTCCTCGTCCAGAACAACAAATATGCGATCTCGGTCCCTCTCGAGAAGCAGTCGAAGGCCCCGAGCCTGGCCTACAAGGGCATCGGCTATGGCGTGCGCTCCGAGCAGGTCGACGGCAACGACGCGGCCGCAGTGCTCGCGGTGACACGCCGGGCCTATGAGCACGCCAGCTCCGGCGAGGGTCCCTTCCTCATCGAGGCGCACACCTATCGCCTGGAGGCGCACACCAACGCCGACGACGCGACGCGTTATCGGCAGGCCGAGGAGGTCACGCAGTGGTCGGGGCGCGACCCGATTGAGCGGTTGCGGGCCTATCTGACCGGCACGGGCGCGCTGACCTCCGAGATCGAGGAGCAGGTCGCCGCGGAGGCGGAAGACTTCGCGGCAGGGGTGCGCGAACGGATGAACCTCGAGCCTGAGGTGGCCCCGTTGTCCCTGTTCGAGCACGTCTATGCCCAGCAGACCCCACAACTGCGTGAGCAAGCCGACATGGTCCGGGCCGAGATGGAGGAGGTGTCGGCATGACCGAGGTGACCTTTGCCCACGCGCTCAACCAGGCGCTGCGCGACAGCCTGACCCAGGACGAGGACGTGCTGGTCTTCGGCGAGGACGTCGGCCAGCTCGGCGGAGTCTTCCGCATCACCGACGGTCTGACCGCCGACTTCGGTGAGGAGCGCTGCTTCGACACCCCGCTGGCCGAGGCCGGGATCGCCGGCTTCGCGGTCGGCCTGGCGATGCAGGGCTTCCGCCCCGTGATCGAGATGCAGTTCGACGCGTTCGGCTATCCCGCCTTCGAGCAGGTCGTCTCCCACATCGCCAAGATGCGCAACCGCACACAGAGCATGCTGACGATGCCGATCGTGATCCGCATGCCGTTCGCTGGCGGCATCGGCGGCGTGGAGCACCACTGTGATTCCTCCGAGGGCTATTACGCCCACACCCCGGGCCTGCACGTCGTCACCCCGGCCACGCCCGCCGACGCCTATTCGCTGCTGCGCGAGGCGATCGCCAGCCCGGACCCGGTGATCTTCATGGAGCCCAAGGCGCTCTATTGGTCCAAGGCTGAGCTGGAGCTGCCCGTCACCACCGAGCCGTTCGGCAAGGCAGCGGTGCGCCGCGAGGGCAGCGACGTCACGCTGGTGGCTTATGGCCCGCAGGTGCCCAACGCTCTGAAGGCGGCCGAGGTTGCCAAGGACGAGGAGGGCTGGGACGTCGAGGTCGTCGACCTGCGCACCATCGTGCCGTTCGATGACGAGACAGTCGCCGCGTCGGTCCGCAAGACCGGCCGGGCCGTCGTGGTTTCCGAGGCGCAGGGTTTCGGTGGCGTCGGCGGCGAGATCGCCGCCCGCATCGGTGAGCGCTGCTTCCACTCGCTGGCTGCGCCGGTGCTGCGGGTGACGGGGCTGGACATCCCCTATCCCCCGCCGAAGCTCGAGCACACCCACCTGCCCGGGGTTGACCGCATCCTGGACACGATCGCGCGGCTGCAGTGGGACGACCAGCCCGACACCGCGCACCTGGCGGCCACCCGATGACCCAGGTGTTCCTCCTCCCCGACCTGGGCGAGGGCCTGACCGAGGCGACCGTCGTTGAGTGGCACGTCGCCGAGGGCGACATGGTCACCATTGACCAGGACGTCGTCACGGTCGAGACCGCCAAGGCGGCCGTCGAGGTCCCCTGCCCGTATGCCGGCGTGGTCACCACCCTGCACAGCGCACCGGGCGAAGAGCTCGCCGTCGGGACGCCCCTGATCACGATCGCAGCGCTCGCCGACGCGGAGACCTATCGCACCGAGGAGCGTGCCGGAGCCGTCGCCCCCTCGGGCGGTTCGGCTGGCTCGCCGGAACGACCGCTGGTGGGCTATGGCGCGTCCGAGCCCGCCCGTCGTTCCCGCCGGGGTCGCGCTGCCGCGAGGGCGGAGGCCGCCTCAGTTGGGCCGGAGCCGGCGAGCCAGACGGCCATCCGCGTGATCTCGCCGCTCGTGCGCAAACTCGCTGCGGACGCGCAGGTCGACCTGGCCTCGGTGACTCCCACTGGCGAAGGCGGCGTCATCCGCCGCGCCGACGTGGAGGCTGCGATCCAGCAGACGTCCGCGCCCGCCGCAACGACACGGGTCACCTCTGCGGGAGACACCCGGATCCCCCTCACGGGCATGCGCAAGGCGATTGCCCACAAGCTCACGACCTCCCGTCGGGAGATCCCGGACGCCACCACCTGGGTGGACGTCGACGCGACCGAACTCATGGCGACCAAGGACGCCCTGAAGGTGGTGCGGCCGCAGGACGCGATCGGCATACTCCCGCTCCTGGCCAGGATCACCGTGGCTGGACTGCGACAGTTCCCCGAGCTCAACTCCTCCGTCGACGGCGACGAGATCGTCCAGCACGGTCGGATCAACCTGGGCTTCGCCGCCCAGTCTCCGCGCGGACTCGTCGTGCCCGTCGTCCACGACGCCCACACCATGACAACCGCCGAGTTGGCTGCCGCCCTGCGGGACCTGACCGAGGCTGCCCGCGAGGGCACCCTGACTCCAGCGCAACTGACCGGAGGGACGTTCACGCTCAACAACTACGGCGTGTTCGGCGTGGACGGGTCGACCCCGATCATCAACCACCCCGAGGCAGCGATGCTCGGCGTGGGCAGAATCATCGACAAGCCGTGGGCACACGGGGGTCAGGTGGCCCTGCGCAAGGTCACCCAACTGTCCTTCACGTTTGACCACCGGGTCTGCGACGGTGGCACTGCGGGTGGGTTCCTCCGCTACGTGGCCGACTGTGTGGAGGAGCCAGCGGTGCTGCTCGCCAGCCTCTGAAAAACGAGTCAGCCAGATGGTGTCGCGGTCGGTGACTCGGTGTCGGTGTACCAGAGGAGGACCGAGTGAATCACGAAGAGACACCGCAGACTCCAGCCATGACGCTCGGCTCTGCCGTAGAGCATTCGTATGCCCTCCGAGTTGAAGGTGGCTGTCCGGTCCTCCTCCGAGAGCGCACCCACCATGGCCCGTGTCTCCCGTCGCACCCTGTCGAGCTCAACCACCTGCTGGATAGGCGCTCGGAGCTTCTTCGCGAGCGCCTTCTGCGCCGCGTTCGGCGTCGACACCTGGACGCTCGCGAAGTTGTGGGGCATGGGTTGTTCCCAGTCGTTGTACTGCGGCGACCGGGGCGAGCTGAAGGCAACTTGATCAGGAGCCCCCTTCATCTCTCGATAGACGACGTTATAACGATCGAAGTCAAAGGGAAGCCTCGGTAGGTCTGCTCCCAGGCGACGCATCAAGTCGAATAGAAACACGCCCGACTTACGCACCGCCCACGGTTGGCGCAACATGACCTGACCTGCCGACACCGAGTAGAGCGGATCAAACCTCGACGCAAAGGGGGTCCACTGCCGAGAAATCTCCCCGACGAAGAACCGGTTCCGCCGTCGTATGTAGTAGTAGTCCCGCCAGGCGTCGGTCCCAAATCCAGCGCCCCGCGCTCCCCGCACCATTTCATCCACCGTGTCGACGTAGCGATCCATGAGGTCGATGGATATCAACCGCGACCGCGGGTCCTCGCCGAACCCAGCTGCTCCCCACTCGATCTCGGCCAAGGCGTGGGCGTCTGTGCCCTGAACAGGCTTCTCCTCGGGACGGTAGGGCGACCGGAACAACTCACCGTATCCACCCGACAGAACGAGTGCCTGACTCCTCCGCATGCGGGCATGGGCAGGTGTCATGTGTAGCCCCGACGAATAGCGCATGTGAGCAAGGACGCGATCGTTGAAAGTTTCCGGCTGGCTGTAAGCACTCAGCCCGGTGTAATTCGTCATTGTCAGACCGAATTCGCTTGCAAGCCCATGGGCAATCATCTTGTCGGACGTGTTCGACCTACCCATGCAGTTGAAGGCGAACCCATCACTGACACCCGCCTTCTGCAGGGCGCCCAACACCATTCGGGAGTCGAGGCCACCAGTGAGTTGGGAAATTTTCCTTGCGTGTGACGCCTGTGACACCACGCGCACATTGCGCAGAATCTCCGCTTCCACACGATCCAGTCCATCCTCGTAGGACAGGGGCGCACCATAAAACTCATCCCGTGACCGGTAGGAGCGGATCCTGACTCCCTCACGGTCAACCTCGATGAAGTGGAAGTGGTCGAGGAGTTCGACTCCTTCATAGCTGCCCTGCTGCAGACCTCCAGCACCGCCCGTCACGAGCGTTGACAACCCGTTAGCAAGAGACTTACGCATCGGCTTGCCCTGTCGCTCGCGCAGGGCGACGAGTCCCCCCATGTGTGAGGACACGGCGACACCATCCGCATCACGGTGCAGAAAGACCAGGCTCCCCCCCAACGGGTCTGCCAGGACCGTCACCCTTCGAGTGACTGCATCCCACACGTAGACGGTCAGCGATCCAGCCATCCGCTCACCCAAGGCAGGCAACTCATCGGCTGCGACGCCCGTCAGTGCCCGGACAGCGTCCTGAGTCCCACCTACGAACTGTTCGTTGAAGATGCCTGCTCCATGAACCCCCAGCACCGACAGTCGCTGAGAAAGGGCTGGGGCGAGCGCGCTCTCTGCAAAGACCCCTGCGTCGAGCCGCATCGGCTGGGGGGAGCGTGCCCGGATGCCGTCCTTGAAGATGATGACTGGCGCTACCTGCATACCGTTCCTATTCGCTAGCGATCGGACTTGAGCTCACTTGGGAACTGCCACTGTCAAGCGTTTCGAACCCACGGGTTGGACCAGCATCAGCGTTCAGCCGCTCCATCCCGAACTGCTCTCCGAGGCGTGTTTCGGGGTCGTACTGATAGGCAGCGGCGGTGGACAACTCGCCGACCCGGATTGCTGTGGCCTCGCCGTCATAGAACATGTTGTGATAGAGGCTAGTTGCTGCCACATCAGGCCCGATATCGATATACGCACCCCGCCCCGTCCCTCCCTCGAAGCTATTTCGGTTAACCCTGATGCCATTGATCCACGGCCCGATCACCACAGAGCACCCTTGGACGGAGTTTTGCTCAATCGTGAAATTTGATCGTCGACGCCGAACCCCTGCTGTGAAGAGGCGGAAGTCCTGACTTCTCGGTTCCCTGTGTTCGAGGTTGACCGCTGCGCTATTCGGAAGACCGTCAAGGCAGTGGAATTCGTTACTACGCACTACGACCTGGCGTGGCGCGTTGTCCGCCATCGTCTCACTACCAGTAGGCACGTAGTGCACCCCCACCCACGGGCCCCCCTTGCTCGTCGATGGTCGGTGGCGCAGGGAATTTCCTGTGATGGAAGTGTGGCTCACGAAGGACGATAACGCAACACCGGCACGTTCAGTATCAATCGTGTTATTTGAAATTCTGTTGTATAGCGAGCGGACACGGACACCGGTCCACCCACCAACCACCTCGTTATCCGAAAATACGAAGTGTGTCACTCCTGGGTGAGTGGTTGTCGCATTATTGCAATTGAAGAACTTGTTATCTCGGACGGCCACGTGCTGCACCGTTGACCACGCAGTCTTCTGGTCGATATAGCCAACATCAGAAGGCAGAAGATCACCAGTGAAGTCAATAGCCTGCCACTCACCAGTGAGTCGATTGTCGACAAAAGTCACGTCCTGGCAGCCTCCGCCGACGATGAAGGAGTTCCACGACGCACCCTTGCCGCCAACAGTCCGCCGTACTGACGTACTACTGTGCACACGGAGCTCCAAGCAGTCCGTTGCTCTGAGGTGAAAGCCTGGCTGACCAGCGGCCTCGAAATGACATGACTCTATAGTCAAGCGATGACAGGCGCGCGCAATGATGGTTCGGAAGGACCTGGTCACCAGGTTCTCGAATGTGAGATTTCGAAATGTGACCCCTTCTAGGAAGTTCATCTTGCGGAACTCCGCGCTCGCCACATCCGGCATCGGCTCGACGACGCCCTCGAGGTGCCCTCTATAGCCCGGGTATAGCACCTTGCTATTGAAAATTGCGATTCGGGGGGTAGGTACCTCCGCCACCCGCTGCATCTCGGTGAAACGAACATAGAACTGCTGGTTCGTCACCGGGGCTCGACTACCCAACTGCCAGTCCCCGGCGTCTGGCGAGTAGCAGTTGATCTGTGACAGCAACTGCACGTAGTCACCCGGCTGCAAGCCATGCGGTTCCCGCGAGACGAGTCGGTCGTCTTGCGCCGGCGCGCCGGCCTCGAGCAGTCCAGCGGCCGCCTCCGCCTCCCCATGGACATAGAACATGAACTGCACGAGCGTTCCCGGCCCAGTGATGGTCACATGCGGTGTGCTGATCTCGACGTGGTGCTCCATCACACCTGGGCGAAATCCAGAAGAGAGATAACGCCCTGGAGGGAAATACAAAGTGTCTCCCGGGCGGAGGTCAGCGGCTGCCTGCTGGACGGCCGCCAGGCAGTCCGTGCTCCCATCACCAATCGCGCCATAGTCCAGCACGTTGAGAACACGGCCACATTGCCCCTCCAATGCCATCCCTTGCCTCAACTCCTCGCTGGACAACTACGTCGGTCGCACTCTATCGACCGATGAGGCGCTGGTGGGTCAAGGTGGCCCCCCAACCGGATCGCCGCAGCCGGTCACACCCACCCATTCCCGCCCAACTCGCCGACGAGGCCGCGCTGCGTCCGCGGACTCGCCGCACCGTCTTGACCCTCCACGGCAAAGACGGTGCTGGACCACGAGCACGCAACTAACGACGACCGGCGAGCGGGTGGTCACTCCTCGGGGACCGCCTGCAGGGTGGGTCGCTCGAACTCGTCGTTCCACTCCCAGGTGTCCTCGAAGTCCCACCCGAGGGTGTCGGCGTAGAACTCCTGAGTCTTGCTCTGTGCCTCGGTCACCGGGCCATCCTTCGGGTTGTCCGGTGCCGGCCCGACGTTATAGCTCACTTTCGCGACATCCATGCCTTCCAGGGGGTAGTTGCCAGCGAGGGACGGGTGCCCGATGAATAGCGTCCGCGGATGCCGTGGGCCGACTGCTGCGCCTGCACCGCATGGTCCACCCGGGCCTGGTAGTTGCTGGTTCCGTGCCCATACAGCGATCCGGTGTCGACCTGGTTGAAGCTCATGCCGTCACCCACGAGATAGATGACGTTCTTGGGGCCTTCAGCGCTCGTGGCCTCCGCGGTGCTGGCTCCCGCGTCGCCCGGTTCCGCTGCGGCGATCCCCGGTCCAGCGATCGTCACCGACAGCGTGGCAGCCAGTGCCACCGCACACACTCGTTTGCTCATGCTCGACATGCGTCCTCCCAGACCGGACAGTTGCGTTCGCCAGCCCGGTCGACGCCGGGCAGATTCAGGGCGCCGCCATCGACGTGGTCACCCAATCGATGAAGCCCCCCGGCGCCGCAGCCACCCTGGCGGCGCCGGGCATCCTCGGCCGAACCGGCATCTCAATGAGGGGAGACGAGCGGGTGAACTCTGAGAGTTGGCGGCACGGCAAAACGGCAGACCGTATGCCGCGGGGTTGCGTCAGTCCGACGCCTCAACTCCGAGGTTGCGCGCCGTCACCAGCCATGCCGCTGCGGGCAGACTCACGACACCGTCCACGCGCCGCGAGCGCAGGTCCGCACGGACCTTGTCCAGCAGCTCGGCCTGACGCTCCGGCCCGACGTGGTCCTGCAGCCGGCCCCAGACCCCTCGGCCGTTGGACGCGAGGATGGCGAGGCGCTCCTCGACCCCGTCACTGCCGTCGAGGCCATAGCGACAGGCATAGTCGAACGGCTCGATGACAATCTCCGCCCAGCCTGCAGCGTTCAGGACCCCTCGCAGACGCTCGGCGTCGGCGAAGGCGGTCGGGCCGGGTGCGCCCGGCGCCGGGTGTGGCACCGGCTCGGGGAGAGCGGCCTCCAACAGATCCAGCCCCTGGGTGAAGACGGGGTTCTCCTCCCGCGAGCGCCAGCAGCCGAAGGTCATGGTGGCCCCGGGCCGCGTGGCCCGACGGATGGTGTCGAACGCTGTCGTCGGGTCGCTGAAGAACATCACTCCATAGCGCGAGACCACGTGGTCGAACGGCAACCCCGGGGCGGCCTCGAGCAGGTCAGCCGTGCCCGCGTCGGCCTCCAGGACCGTCGCTTCGGGCACGCGTCGGCGTGCTGCCTCCACCATGGCTGCTGAGACGTCGACGCCCACCATCTCGACACCGTCGCGGACGCCCAGCTCAAGCAGCGTGCCGGTGCCGCACCCGACATCCAGCACCCGGTCCCCTCGGGCCCACGCGACCCGCTCCACCAACGCCTGGGTCAGCGGCGCGAAGGCGGCGTCGAGGATCCGCTCGTTCGCCACCCAGCCCTGGCCGCCCTGCTTCCACCCCTGCTGCACATCATCAGTCCCCATGAATCGACTGTATGCCGAGTGCTGGCCACGTGCCGCTCCTCAGTCGGCCTGTCGAGACTGGGGCCCCTGAGCCCGAGGTCGCCGCACGTCAACGAGGTGCTCGATGATCGCGAAATCCGCAACATTGCGGGTGAGAAGCGGCACCGACTCAACCAAGGCTGTGGCAGCAATCGCGAGGTCCAACTGGCGGCGGCGCGGTTGTCCTCCTCGCTGTCTGACCGCAGCTGCCAGACGACCCCAGGCGCGGGACACAGCAGCCGTGACTGGGAGGGGATCGAACGTGGCCTCGACCACCGCGAGGCGCTCCGTGCGGCGCGCCAGTTCGTCGGGTTCGGTGGCCAGCAGCACACCAAAGTGCAACTCGGTCAGGGACACGACGCTGATCGACGCTTCCACGTCGCCGGGTGCCTCACCACCGATGAGGACGGAGGTGTCGAGAAGGACCCTCACGTGTCGAAGGGGTCGACGATCGTGGCATCCAGGTTGACCAGGTCGTCCTCCAGCGCCTGCGGCGCCGGCCCCTGCCACACGTGGGCGAGGCTTGCTCCGCTCATCCCAGCGCGCCCCACGGCATACTCATCCCATGCACCCACGCAACCAGGAAGTGCAGGACGCCCTGGCCCAGGCCGGCATTGCGGCACAGATCGAGGTGCTCGACGAGCACGCCCGCACGGCTGCCCGCGCCGCAGAGCAACTGGGCTGCGAGGTCGCTGCGATCGCCAACAGCCTGGTCTTCCTGGCCGACGACGAGCCGTTGCTGGTGATGGCCAGCGGTGCGGCCCGGGTCGACACCGACGTGATCGCCGCAGCGGTCGGCGCAGAGTCCGTGACCAAGGCGAATGCCCAGCAGGTCCGGGCTGCCACGGGTCAGGCGATCGGCGGAGTCGCCCCGACCGGGCACCCGACGCCGTTGCGCACCCTGGTCGACCCCGAGCTCGGCGCCCACGACACGATCTGGGCTGCTGGCGGGACACCGGACACGATCGTGCCGCTGACCTTCCAGCAACTGGTGAGCATCACGGCCGGCCACGTGACCACGGTCCGCTAGCTGGCGCGCCGAGCCTGCCCCCAGGCCACCGCGACCTGCTCGACCAAGGCGTCGGGGTCATGGAGCACGGTGGCACCCAGGGCGAGGGCCTCCCGCTGCAGGGCTCGGCGGCGCTCGGCGAGGTGCTTGAGGAGTCGCTCCCGCTCGGCAGCATCCGGGACGAGCGTCGGGTCCTCCTCCACGGCCTCGGCCCAGACGGCGAGGTCGTGGTCGTCACCGAGCACGCTGCCCAGATCGCTGAGCCGGGCACCGACTGCTTGCAACAGGTCCTTCCACACCGGCTGCAGGAACTCGACCTGATACCAGAGATACTTCACGTCCTTGCGCCACGCGTGCAGCCGCTCCGTCGTGGGGTCATCCTGGGCGCTGAGCATCCGTCGACGGGCACGGCCCGCGACCCGTGCCAACCCCGGTGCGACGCTCTCCCAACGGTCCGGGAGTGCGCCGCCCCCGCTGACGGGGAACCTGCGGACCCGACAGGCGAAACTGCCCAGCGCGGTCAGCGTGTCCAGGTGGCGCCGCCGATCTGCTGCGGCCTCCCTGGTGGAGGCGAGCGCCCGATCGCGCAACAGCGCCACCATCCGGTCCGTCGTGTCCTGCTCGAGATCCAGGTCTGGAGCCAGGTCCGCTGCGAGGTCTGCCAGCACCGCAGCGTCCCGGGTGGGCCCCCACAGCCGGGACGTGTCGCGCAGGCAGGTGTTCTCCTGGCGATAGCCCCAGTCCCCCAGCTCGCCGCGCACCAGGCGCAGGACCGCCCTGGTGCGTTTCAGCGACTTGCGCAGTTGGTGCACGGACGCGTCAAGGTCATCGCTCTCCCGGAGCCGCATCGCGTGAGCGACCTGCTCCAGCACGATCCGCTGCACTGCCTCACCGAGCGGCTCGTCGTGGTGAAGCCGGAAGTCGGGCGTCAGCGGCTCGGGAACCTCCGGCGCCGGAGCTTGCCGGGCCACTCCCACCGTCTGGGCGGACACCATCGAGCGAGCCTATCGGTCTGCCGACTGACCTGCCGCCTGTCTCACAGATCGAGCGGCGTGAGCACCCCGATCTGCCAGCCGACTGGTCCGTCGAGCAGCTGATAGATGAACCGCTCCCTGGGTTGTCCGTCATAGGACCAGGTGACCTCGGCCCAGATGCTGTGCCCGGTCTGCGCCACGATGCTGATGTCGGGGTCGGCCTCCGAAACGCCGTCATACTGCCCGAAGCTGGCCGCGAAGAAGTCCCGGGTCTGCGCCTGGTCGCTCACAGGGATCGACTGCCCCGGGAAGGCGATCAGGGACGGCACCGCATACAGGCCTGCGATCGCGTCCGCATCGCGCCCGAGCAGCGCCTGTGCATAGCGGTCGAAGAATTCCTGGGTGACTGTGGTGGGTTCCATGACCACCACGTTAGGAGCGAACTGCGCCACGCTTGTGTCGGTGTTTAAGATCTGGTGATGGACGCTCAGCACGCCCTGTCTGCCGCCTCACGCGACGGCCACCTGGCGCTGCGACGGGTGGAGCGTCAACAACAACTCATCGAGCTGCTCGCGGGTGCCGAGCGACGGACCGTCTCGGAGCTGGCCGAGCGCCTCGGGGTCTCCACCCGCACCGTGGAGCGCGATGTCGAGCGGCTCCGGGACGCCGGGGTGCCTTTCGAGAGCAGCGTCGGCCGGGCGGGTGGCATCAGCCTGCCGGTGACCACGACCCGCACCCAGGTGGAGCTGGACGTCGCCGAGATCGCTGCCCTGCTATCCAGTCTGGCCACCGTCGGCCCCAACTCCAGCCCGTCCGCCAACTCGGCCACCGCCAAGCTGGCCGCTGCCCTGCGGACCGATGTCCCGCGGGTCGATGTCGGACACCGTCGGTAGGGTCACAGGCGTGACGTTGTTCGTGCACCGCGCCGTCAGCACCGACGTGCTGGCCGACGGGTTGGGGGAGCTCCTCGCGACGCCTTTGGAGGATCCGTTCGCCGAGGAGGTCGTCGCCGTGCCCGCCAAGGGTGTCGAGCGCTGGCTGGCTCAGCAGCTCTCGCACCGGCTCGGGGCGGCCCCCGGTGGTGGCGACGGTGTGTGCGCCGGGGTGCGCTTCCTCAATCCGCACTCGCTGGTCTCCCTGGTGCTCGGCATCGAGCGCGACGACCCGTGGCATCCCGACCAGTTGACCTGGCCAGTCCTGCAGGCGATCGATGAGTCCCTCCAGGAGAGCTGGGCCGGTGCCCTGGCCGCCCACCTCGGGGCTGCGGGTGAGGCCGACGAGGTCGAGAGGGGGTTGCGGCGCGGGCGACGTTATGCCGTGGCCCGTCGCCTGGCCGGACTCTTCTCTGCGTATGCCGTGCAGCGCCCATCCATCATCGCCGACTGGCGCGAGGGTGGAGCGGGCGACGGACTGGGTGCCCCCTTGCCCGATGACCTCGCCTGGCAGCCACCCCTGTGGCGGGCGGTGCTCGACCTGGTCGAGGCGCCGGCACCAGACGTCCGGCACGACCAGGTGGCGGCGGCCCTTCGCGCGGGTGGTGAGCCCCAGGGGCTGGAGCTTCCCGGCCGGCTGTCGTTGTTCGGCCACACCCGGATCGCCGCGAGTGAGATCGAGGTGATGGCCGCCCTCGGCGAGCACCGCGACGTCCACCTCTGGCTCCCACAGGCGTCCCCCGCGGCCTGGGATGCGTTGGCCGAGGTCGTCGCCGACGGCCCGGTCCGGCGGGCCGCCGACCCGTCGGTGGACCAGGTGCGCCACCCGCTGCTGGCCTCCCTGGGCCGGGACGCCCGCGAGCTCCAGCGCTCGCTGTCCACCACGGGGGCCACCGACGCGCGCCTCGGGGCGCTCCTGACGACACCGGCACCGGCACCGGCACCGGCAGGGGACACTCCAACCACCCTGCTGGAGTGGCTCCAGCACGACCTGGAGCGCGACCACATCCCCGACGCCGACGAGGTGGCCGCCCGCCTCCTGACCGCCACCGACGACTCGGTGCAGGTGCACGCCTGCCACGGCAAGGGGCGTCAGATCCAGGTGCTGCGCGACGTGCTCAGCGGGCTGCTGCAGGACAACCCCGACCTCGAGCCACGCGACATCCTGGTGATGTGCCCGGACATCGACGCCTACGCGCCGCTCGTGCACGCGGGGTTCGGGCTCGGCGAGGTGGTGCGCACCGAGCAGGCTGGGGATGGGCACCCAGCCCACCGCCTGCGGGTGATGCTCGCTGACCGGGCCCCTCGGCATACCAATCCTCTGCTCGCCCTCGCCGCCCGACTGGTCGAGCTGGCAGGCGGCCGGCTGACCGCCAGCGAGGTGCTCGACCTGGCCCGTTCCGAGCCGGTGCGGCGCCGCTTCGGGCTGGACGACGACGCCCTCGATCGGATCGCACGCTGGGTGGAGGAGGTCGCGATCCGGTGGGGTCTGGACGCCGACCACCGCGCGACCTATGACCTGCGCAACTTCCCACAGAACACCTGGCGCAGTGGCCTGGACCGGGTCCTCACCGGCGCCGCCCTGGACGGCCAGGACGTCACCCACCTCGGGCAGACCGTGGCCCTGGACGACCTCGACAGCGGCGACATCGACCTGGCTGGTCGGCTCGCGGAGCTGATCGAGCGCCTTGGCTCGACCCTCACCGCTCTGCAGGGGTGCCGCACCGCGAGTCAGTGGAGCAGCACCCTGCACGAGGGAGTGCTCGGGCTGGCCACCACCACCGCCTCCGATGCCTGGCAGGTGACCCAGCTCGAGCGTGAGCTGGCCCGGATCGAGGCCTCCGCCGTGCGCGGTGCGAGCTCGACCGACCTGGCCCTGTCCGACGTGCGTGCCCTGCTTGAGGAGCACCTGAGTGGCCGGGCGACGCGGTCGAGCTTTCGCACCGGCACCCTGACCGTCTGCACGATGGTGCCGATGCGCTCGGTGCCGCACCGGGTGGTGGCTCTCGTGGGGATGGACGACGGCATCTTCCCGCGCACGACCACCCCCGACGGTGACGACGCCCTGGCCCGCCACCCGATGACCGGTGAGCGGGACACCCGCGCCGAGGACCGCCAGCTGCTGCTCGACGCAGTGATGGCCGCCGGGCAGACGCTGGTCATCACCTACACCGGCGCGGATGAGCACAGCGGCGCCGAGCGTCCACCCGCCGTTCCGTTGGGAGAGCTGCTCGATGCCCTGGCGGAGACCGCCCACCGTCCCGCCAGCGCCCCCGCTCTGGTCCGCCGGCACCCGCTGCAGTCCTATGACGTGCGCAACCTCGGCGGCACCGCACCGGGCGAGCCCGCCCTGCTGGCCGACGACGCGCCCTTCAGCTTCGACCCCGCAGCCCTGGCTGGCGGTCGGGCCCACCAGGCCCGCCCGGTGGTGTCGGAGTCCGAGCAGGCTGCTGCTCCGGTCTCTGCTGCGCTGCTGCCCGAGCCGTTGCCGCCCCTGGTCGGGGACGACCTCGCCCTCGAGGACCTCCAGCGCTTCCTGGCCCACCCCGCCCAGGCCTTCCTGCGCCAGCGGCTGGGCCTGCTGCTCCCCGACGAGCCTGAGGAACCGTCCGAGGGCATCCCGATCGACCTCGACGGGCTGGAGCGTTGGCAGATCGGCGACCGGATGCTGCGGGCCGTGCTCTCGGGCACCCCACCGGAGCAGGCCCGACAGCACGAGCTCTGGCGCGGCAGCGTGCCGCCGGGCGAGCTCGGCCAGGCGGTGCTGGACGACATCTCTGCCAACGTCCGGGGCATCCACCTGGCCTCGCGGGACCTCCACAGCGACACGGCGTCAAGCACTGACCTCGACATCGAGCTGCCCGACGGGCGCCGGCTCACCGGCACCGTCAGCGGACTGCACGGCAGCGACCCGCGCGTGATCACCAGCACCTACTCCTCCATCAAGGCCAAGCAACGACTGCGCTCCTGGGTGACGGTGCTGGCCCTGGCCGCCGCGGGTCACGAGGACGCCACCAGCCACGTCGTCGGACAGCTCAAACGCGGCCGCAAACCCGGGGTGGGCCACTTCACCCACGGTCCCGTGGACCGCCCCGTCGCGCTCACCCTGCTGGGGCAGCTCGTCGACCTCTATGACCGCGGCATGCGGGCGCCCCTACCCCTGGGGGTGCAGACGGCCTGTGCGTTCGTGGAGACCTTTCACGCCCGCGGTGATGAGCAGGCCGCGTTCTATGACGCGGAGAAAAAGTGGAATGCCAGCACCGGGGCCTTCACCTTCCCCGGCGAGCAGGATGACCCCGCGTTTGTGCGGGTCCTCGGTGCCGGGGCCCGGCTGCGCGACGTCGCCGGCGAGCCTGCCGCGGACGAGCAGTGGACCGACGGCGTCACCACCCGGTTCAGCCAGTTGGCCCTGCGCGTCTGGCAGCCGTTGATCGCCACCGATGCCGAGCGAAGGGAGTGGGTGTGAGCCAGCAGACCGCCGACTTCTCCATCACCGACCCACTGCCCTCGGGCACCGTGCTGCTCGAGGCCTCAGCTGGCACGGGCAAGACGTGGACCATCGCTGCCCTGGTTGCGCGCTATGTCGCGGAGGGTCACGCGCTGCTGACCGAGATGCTCATCATCACCTTCGGGCGCGCCGCCAGCCAGGAGCTGCGCGCCCGGGTGCGCGAGCAGCTGGTCGAGCTCGAGCGCGCGCTGCACCACCCTGACACTGCTGGCAGCGCGGGGTCCGGCGGTCCGCTGACCGAGCTGCTGCTCAACGTCGACGACACCGAGCGCGGGCTGCGGCTGAGCCGGGTCCGGCGCGCCCTGACCTCGTTTGACGAGGCGACCATCGCCACCACCCACCAGTTCTGCCACCAGGTGCTGCGCTCGCTCGGCGTGGCCGGCACCTCCGACGCGTCCGCCCAGCTGGTCGAGGACCTCGACGACCTCCTGGTCGAGGTCGTCGACGACCTCTATCTGCGCGGCTTCGTCGGCTCCCGCGAGGAGCCCTTCTTCACCCGCAAGGAGGCCCTGGGCATCGCCCGCGCCGCCGTGGACGACATCCACGCCCAGCTGCGACCGGCGGAGGGCAGCGCCGAGCAGGGCTCTCCACCAGCACGGCGGGTGACCTTCGCCCAGCGGGTCCGTGACGAGCTCGACCGGCGCAAGCGGCGCCTGCAGGTGATGCACTACAACGACCTGCTCACCCAGCTCGCCGGCGCCCTGGAGGAGCCAGACTCCCTGGCGGCCCAGCGCATGCGCACCCGCTGGCGGGTGGTGCTGGTCGACGAGTTCCAGGACACCGACCCGATCCAGTGGGAGGTCCTGGACCGGGCCTTCCGTGGGCACGCGACGATGGTGCTCATCGGGGACCCCAAGCAGGCGATCTATGCCTTCCGTGGCGGTGACGTGGTCACCTATCTGCGTGCCGAGGCCCACGCCCAGGAGCGACGGACCCTGCCCACCAACTATCGCAGCGACGCCCCGGTCGTCGAGGCGCTGCAGGCGACGCTGCGCGGGTCGGCGCTCGGTGACGAGCAGATCACCGTCGTGCCGGTCAAGGCGCACCATCAGGGCTCCCGGTTGGCCGGTCTGCCGCATCCCGGCGCTGTCCGGCTGCGCCAGGTGCTCAAGAAGGAGCACCTGCGGGGCAGCACCACCATCGGCCCGACCCGCACGCACGTGTCGCGCGATCTTGCGCTCGACATCGCCGAGCTGCTGGCGTCGGGAGCGACCTTCGATGAGCGCGCCACGGACGCCGAGGGCAACCCCGTGCCGCCGCGACCGCTGCAGGCACGCGACGTCGCGGTGCTGGCCCACGCCGGTCGGGACCTGCTCACGGCCCAGGCAGAGCTGCGTCGTCTGGGCATCCACGCCGTCAGTGCCGGAGGCGCCAGCGTCCTGCGCAGCCAGGCGGCACAGGAGTGGCTGGCGCTGCTCGACGCGATGGCAGCCCCGCACCGCTCGATGCTCACCCGGGCCGCGGCCCTGACCAACCTGGTCGGTCGGACCGCCGCCGAGCTGGACGCCGGGGGCGACGACCTCGACGACGAGCTCGCCACGACGATGCGGCGCCTGGCCGACATCTATGCCAAGCAGGGAGCCGCGGCCGTCCTGGAGTCGCTGACCATCGCCGGGCTGCCCGCCCGCGTGCTGGCACAGGTCGGCGGCGAGCGCCAGCTGACCGACCTGCAGCACGTGGGCGAGCTGCTGCACGAGATCAGCCAGCAGCCCGCCGGTGGCGGCCGCCTCGGGCTGGCGAGCCTCATCGAGTGGCTGCGCTCCCAGATGGCCGACGACGCCCCGCTGGTCTCCGGGGCTCGCAGCCGGCGTCTCGACTCCGACGCGGCGGCCGTGCAGCTGGTGACGATCCATGCCAGCAAGGGCCTGCAATACCCCATCGTCTATTGCCCGGCCCTGTTCGATCGCTGGGTCAGCAAGACACCGGCCCTCCCGCTGTTCCACGAGGACGGCGAGGAGCGAGCGCGCTGCCGCGACGTGGGCGGCGACGACCCCGGCAACCCCGGGTGGGAGCAGTCCGTCGCCCGCCACAAGGCCGAGGAGGCCGGTGAGGCCCTGCGCCTGCTCTATGTCGCGGTGACCCGTGCGCAGTCCCAGGTGGTCCTGTGGTGGTCCCCGACCAACAACACCGGCAACTCCGCGCTGCACCGGCTCCTGTTCGGGCGCGAGCCGGACGGTGTCCCCGCAGTCCCGGACAGCGTCCCGGTCCCCCGCAGCGACGCAGACGCCTCCGCCCGCCTCGAGCAGTGGGCGGCCCGTGGGGCGTTCACCCTCGAGGTCGCCAACCACGCACCCGTGGTGCTGGCCCCGCCGCCAGCCGAGCAGCCCGAGCTGGCGATCCGAGCCCTGGACCGTCCGATCGACGGCTCCTGGCGCCGCACGTCCTACACCTCGCTGTCCACCCCGCGCGACACGGAGGGTCATGAGCTGACCGGCGGGGTCGGCAGCGAGCCTGAGGTGGCGCCGCGCGACGACGAGCCGGAGACCCCGCAGCCGGTGTCTGCCAGCGAGCCGGCCCTCCCCGGCCTGGCCGCGGTGATCCCCGGCACCGACGTGCCCAGCCCGATGGCCGACCTGCCGGTGGGGGCAACCTTCGGGTCGCTGGTCCACGGCGTCCTCGAGCACACCGACCCACATGCCCCCGACCTGCGCGCCGAGCTGCTGAGCCACATCCACGAACAGCTCGTGTGGTGGCCGGTCGACCTGGACCCCGAGCAGTTGGCCGACGCGCTGGTGGCCGTTTGTGACAGCCCGCTGGGTCCGCTGGCGCACGGTGCCACCCTGCGCGACATCGGGCTGTCCGACCGCTTGCGCGAGCTGGATTTTGAGATGCCGCTCGGCGGCGGGGACGTGCGCGGACCGGTCTCCCGGGCACGCCTCGGCGACCTGGCGGGCCTGTTGCGCGAGCACCTCAGGCCCGGTGACGCGGTCCGTGCCTGGGCTGACGTCCTCGACGCCCAGCCGAGCCTGGCCGACCAGGAGTTGCGCGGTTATCTCACCGGGTCAGTCGACATCGTGCTCCGCACCGGTGGCAGTTATCTGGTCGTCGACTACAAGACCAACTGGCTCGGCCCGTTCGGTGACCCCGAGCAGCCACTGACTGCGGCGGATTATCGGCCCGAGGCTCTCGACGAAGCCATGAGCCACTCCTCCTATCCCCTGCAGGCCCTGCTGTATGCCGTCGTGGCCCACCGCTTCCTGCGCTGGAGGCTGCGTGACTACTCCCCCAAGCGACACCTCGGCGGCGTGCTCTATCTGTATGTGCGGGGCATGTGCGGTCCGCAGACCCCGGTGATCGACGGCTCACCGTGCGGCGTCTTCTCCTGGAAGCCGCCCGTGGCACTGGTCGAGGCCGTCTCCGACCTGCTCGACGGCACCGGGGAGGCCGTGGTATGACCGAGACACCCCAGCCCACGACAACGACCGAGCGCGTGACGCCCTCGGTGGCTCCGCTGGAGCTCTTCGAGCCGGTCGACGACCACGACCGCCGGATCGCCCGGGGCGCCACCGGCCTGATCGGCCAGCTCAACATCGCGCGCCTGCTGACCGCCGCCGATCTGCACGTGGCCCGCACCCTGGGTCACGCGGCCGGCGGCATCGAGGAGACCTCCGCGGACGCCGCTCTCGTGGCCGCCGCGCTGGCCACGCGAGCCGTGCGCACGGGGTCGGTGGCACTGGATCTGGCCCACCTCGACGTCGCCCTGCGCTCCCTGGAGTCGGCCCCCGAGCTGCCCTGGTCGGACCCACAGGAGTGGGAGCAGCAACTGCGGGACAGCTCACTGGTGCGCCAGGGCGCGCTCGTCGTGGAGCACGGCCTGGTCTATCTCCAGCGTTATCACCACCAGGAGGTGCAGGTCGTCCAGGACCTGCTGACCCGCTCGCAGCAGGCGCCTCCCGTGGTCGATCCCGACCTGCTGGAGGCCGGCCTGAGCCGGGTCTTCCCGAAGGGTTGGGAGGAACAACGCGCGGCGGCCCGTGTCGTCGCCGGCTCCTGGACCAGTGTCCTCACCGGCGGCCCGGGCACCGGCAAGACCTCCACCGTGGCCGGTGTCCTGGCGCTCCTGGCCGAGCAGGCTGGGCCCGAGCAGCCGCTCCGGGTGGGGCTGGCTGCACCGACCGGCAAGGCAGCGGCCCGCATGCAGGAGGCCGTGACCAGCGCGCTGGAGGGCATCCTGCAGCGCACGCCAGACGCGGCCACCCGGGCCAGGCTCGAGCCACTGCGCGCGGTCACCGCGGTCACCTTGCACCGGCTCCTGGGGCACCGACCCGGCTCCTCGACCCGGTTCAAGCACGATCGGGACCACCACCTGCCGCATGACGTCGTGCTGGTCGATGAGACCTCGATGGTGTCGCTGACCCACATGGCTCGGCTCCTGGAGGCCCTGCGGCCCACCGCGCGGCTGATCCTGGTCGGCGACCCCGACCAGCTCGTCTCCATCGACGCCGGGGCCGTGCTCGCAGACCTGGTGGCGGCCCAGTCCGCACCGCCCGACGCAAGCCCAGCAGCGGCCTCCCCCGACACAAGCCCATTGGCCGCCTCCCCCGGCGGCAGCGCACCGGCCGTCGCGGTCGCGCGCCTGCGCACGTCGCACCGCTTCGGGGCGACCATCGGGGCCCTCGCCGAGGCCCTGCGCGAGGGCGACGCCGACGCCGTGGTCGACGCCCTGCGTGCCGACGATCTGCGTGCCAACGACGCCGACGCCCAGGTGACCTGGGTGGAGGACGCCGACCCCTCGGCATACCTGCGGTCTGTCCTGACCACCCACGCACTGGGGGTCTATCGCGCGGCGCGCCAGGGGCACAGCCGTGAGGCGCTCGACCTGCTGGGACGGCACCGTCTGCTGTGCGCGCACCGGGAGGGCCCGTGGGGGGTGCGCACCTGGAACCGCGCCGTCGAGGGCTGGCTCTCCGAGGAGACCGGCGACGGCCTCTATGACCCGATGTATGTCGGGCGTCCGCTGCTGGTGACCGCCAACGACTATGCGACGGGCGTTTTCAACGGCGACACCGGTGTGGTGGTCGCCACCCGCCGACAGGACGGGACGAGCGGGCGGGTTGCGGTGATCCGCGGCACGGACGGCGACCACCCGTTCGGCACGAGTCGGCTCGGTGACATCGAGACGATGCATGCCATGACGGTGCACAAGGCGCAGGGCAGTCAGGCCGACGAGATCACCGTGCTGCTGCCGCCAGAGGACTCACCGCTGCTGACTCGTGAGTTGTTCTACACCGCCGTGACCCGTGCCCGCACCCGGGTCCGGGTCATCGGCAGCGAGGCTGCCGTGCGCGCGGCCGTGGGGCGTCAGGTGCAACGGGCGAGCGGCCTGCGCCAACGGCTGGCCGCTGACTAGGTCCGGCCCGACGGCTTGGGCGCGTTCCCCTCGGGTGGAGGGTCAGCTCTCCCCCTCGAGACTGGCCTGCACCTCGTCGAGGAAGGCGTCGACCTCGTCCATCGCATAACCGCCGCGCTGGACCGTGAACCTCTGGGACAGGATGTCTGGCACCTGGTTGCCACGCGCGATGGCGGTGAAGAGCGCATCGAGGAAGTCGTCAACCTCAGCGGTGGCATAGCCGGCCCGGAAGAACCCTGCGGTCCGGAAGGTGGGCCGGCCCTGGGTGTCAGTCATGTCACTGCTCCGTTGTGGTGTCAGGCTCGCCGTCAGGATGCTCGGTGGTGGCAGGCTCCGCGTCATCGGGCACCCCGACCGCGAGCGGCTCGAGCCGATAGCGAACCTGGTCCCCGGAGACCTCCTTGACCACGACGCGGACCCGGTCCACCGGCTCACCGAATCCGGCCTCGTCCCACAGCTCGACCGTGCAGACGACGCTCTCACCCACCGACGCCTCGACGCCCTCGGGACAGCTGACCGATCGCGGCTCGATGCCCTGGGACGCCAGGCCGTCGCGCACGCTCTGCTGCACAGAGTCAGCCGAGACCGTGCCGCTCCCGCACCCGGTCAAGGTGAGCACCATCGCGGCCACCATCCCGGTGAAACCCATGCCTCGTCTCGTCACCATCTCTCCTCCAGCCGTCTCCCTGCCCGCGCCCAGGGTAGTCAGGGCGGTCTGGTGAGCTGAGTCAGAGGGTGGCGGTGGACCAGGTGGCTCCCGAGTCCGAGACCAGCTCGACCGTGGTGGCACCGGGGTCGGGGACCACCCAGCTGTTGGGGCGGTCACCTGAAAGGCTCCACCGCCCGACGTCCTCGGTCCCTCCGTCGTCGAGCCCGAGTCGGCACAGATAACTTCGGCCCGGATCGCCGCCCGAGACGTCCACCACCAGGACCGGGTCACCCTCGCTCCAGCTGCGCGAGACGAACCCGACCGTGTCGCCGTCCGCCGTGAGCAGCGGTGACCCCTGCGAGGCCACGGGTTGTTCGGTCGCGGGGGCCCCGTCGGGCCGCTCGATCAGCGCTGCCGTGAGACCGGCGCCGGCACCCAGTCCCAGCACCGCTGCGGCGGCGATGCCGATCCACGCTGGCGTGCGGTGAGACCGTTCCGGGGTGACCGCGGGGCCAGCCAGGGACCGACGTGCAGAGTGGTGCCGTTCCGGGGCGTTGTCGGTGCGGCTCGGCGACTCGTCCTCCAGCCGCTGCAGGACACGGGTGGCGAACCCGGCCGGCGGGTCCGTGCGGGGGACGGCAGCCAGTGACGCCTCGACGGCGGTGGTCAACCCGTCGAGGTCGTTCTGACACGAGGTGCAGTCGGCGACGTGGGTCAACACCTCGTCCCGCTCCGGGCCGCTGAGGTGCCCGAGGGCCAGGTCGAGGACGAGGTCGGGGTCCGGGTGCTCAGCCATGGTCCCTCCCCCCGGCTCCGGTGGTGGCGTGCTCGGCGCGCATCCGCCGCAGCCCGTCCCTGATGCGGGTCTTGGCTGTGCCGAGCGGGATCTGCTCACGCTCGCTGACCTCCCGGGCCGTGCAGCCACCGATCACGGCCAACACCACGGCCCGGGCCTGCTCCGGGGAGATCTCGTGCAGCCGGCGGACAGCGCGCTCGGTCTCCAGCCGGTGAGCGGTCGCCTCGGCCAGATCCGGTGTTGCCATGGTGTCCTCCACCAGCTGGTCGAGGAACTCGGCGTCGGCTGGCACGGGGCGTCGGGGGCGGACCGCGTCGATCGCCGTGTTGCGGGTGATGGTCAGCAGCCAGGTCAGCACCGAGGCCCGCCGGATGTCATAGCTGCCGGCTGCACGCCATGCCTTCACGAATGCCTCCTGACTCACGTCCTCGGCCAGGCCCGGGTCGCGGGTGATGCTCAACGCCATGCCGAACACGGCGCCCTGGAACCGCGCCACGAAGGCGTCCGCCGCCTGCGGGTCGGCCACGGCGAGACCCGCGAGCAGCGCGGCATCGACGGCCCGGTCGGCTCTCGGGGCGCGCGGCATGTCAGGTGATACGGGCGCGGTGGCCACCGGGATTGCCCCATCCGTGGGGGCCCCGTGAGACGTACCACCCTCCACGACAACTCCTAGTGCTGGAGGAAACATGAACCGCTCACACCTGCTCCCGACCGCGACGGCACTGCTGCTCGCAACAGCCCTCACCGCCTGTGGAAGTGACGATCCGGACCAGTCTGGCACCGATGCCACCTCTGCGGATGAGACCACTGTGGCGGACGCCGTGACCGAGGAGGCCGACGAGGCAGCGACGACCGACGCGATGACCGACGACGTGGCCGGAGAGACGGGCGGTGAGGCAGTGGGGCCGGGTCCGGTCGTGTCCACCGCGGAGACCGAGCTCGGCCCGATCCTGGTCGACGGTGAGGGGATGACGCTCTATCTGTTCACCCAGGACAGCGTCGACACCTCGGTCTGTTTCGACGACTGCCTGGCAGCCTGGCCAGTTCTCGAGGGCGAGCCGGCAGCCGGGGACGGCGCCGACGACGGCCTGCTCGGCTCCTTCGAGCGCGAGGACGGGACGATCCAGGCCACGTATGACGGCTGGCCGCTGTACTACTTCGCCCAGGACCAGGCACCCGGTGACGTGACAGGTCAGGCCGTCCACGACGTCTGGTGGGTGGTCAACGCCGACGGGGCAGCGGTCACCCAGGCTCCCGGCAGCGACTCATCGGGCGGTGTCGACTACTAGGAATGCGGGCAGCCCCGTCCAGCCACCGGTGAGTTTCCCGCGCCACACAGGTCAACATGCCCGGATCGACCCGTCAGGCAGATATCGACCACGACAGGAGCACACCAGTGATCATCGTCGCCGGGCACATCACCGTCACGCCCGAGGAACGCGAGTCCTATCTGGCGGGCTGCGCGGGCGTCGTCCGCCAGGCCCGAGGGACAGCGGGCTGTCTCGACTTCGCGATCTCGGCCGACCTCATCGACCCTCAGCGCATCAACATCTTTGAGCGTTGGGCGTCGCGGGAGACCCTCGAGGCGTTCCGGGGCAGTGGCCCTGACGACGGGCAGGGCCAGGCGATCCTCACGATGGCGGTGGAGGACTTCGTCGTCGCCGACCCGGGCTCTGCCTAGGTGTCGTCCTCAACCGAGACCCCGGGTGCGCGATCGGCCCCGCTGCTTGCTGCGGCTTCGGCGCGTTCCTCGAGGTGACGCCGCTCCGCGGGCGAGGTGGTCATCCGTGCGGCGAGCCGATAGTGCTCGACGGCCTCAGCCCCTTCCCCGGCCATCTCCAGCAGGTGGGCGCGGACGGCCACGACCCGGTGGTTCCGCTTCATCCGCGGGTCTGCCGCCACGTCCTCGAGCAGTGTCAGCCCCGCCCGGGGACCGTGCACCATGGCCGCGGCGACGGCACGGTTGAGTGCCACGACCGGGTTGTCCGCGACCCGCAGGAGCAGGTCGTAGAGCGCGAGGATCTGGGGCCAGTCCGTTGCGTCCGCCGAGCCTGCCTCGTTGTGGACCGCCGCGATGGCGGCCTGCAGCTGATAGGGGCCGGGGCGCCCCGCCATCAGGGCGGTGGTGACCAGCCCCGTGCCCTCGGCGATCGCGTCACCGTCCCACAGGCTCCGCTCCTGCTCCGCCAGCGGGACCAGCGCTCCGCCTGGCCCCGTCCGGGCTGCGGTGCGTGCCTCGGTGAGGAGCATCAGCGCGAGCAACCCCATGACCTCTGGGTCGTCTGGTCGGGCCCGCTGCAGGACCCGGGTCAGCCGGATCGCCTCCCCGGCGAGCTCCTTGCGGTGCAGCGTGCTCGCCGAGGTCGAGGTGTAGCCCTCGTTGAAGATCAGGTAGAGCACGTGCTGGACCGCGCCCAGCCGGGAGACCAACTCATCATGTGGCGGCATCCGGAACCGGGCGCCGGAGTCCCGGATGCGCTGCTTGGCCCGACTGATCCGTTGCGCCATGGTGGGCTCCGGCACCAAAAAGGCCCGGGCGATCTCGGTGGTGGTGAGCCCGCCGACCGCTCGCAGGGTCAACCCGATCTGGGAGGGCAGGGTCAGCTCGGGGTGGCAGCACAGCAGGAGCAGGATCAGGGAGTCGTCCTCCGGCTCCCGCGGGGCATCGGCCGCCGCGGCGAGATAGTCCTCGGGCAGCACGCGCACGGCCACGTCGTCCTCCCGGCGCCGTCGGGCCTGCTCTGCGCGGAGCAGGTCGGTCAGCCGCCGGGAGCCCACGGTGATCAACCAGGCCCGGGGGTTGTCCGGCCGTCCCTGCGACGGCCACTGCGTCGCCGCCGCCAGCAACGCCTCCTGCACGGCGTCCTCGGCCAGGTCGAAGTGACCATAGCGGCGCACGAGCGCACCGAGCACCTGCGACGCGAGTGCGCGCAGCAGGTCCTCGGTGCTGGGCTCACTCACCCCGCGGCGCCACCGTCATCATCGAGTGGACGCAACTCGACCCGGCCGAACGCCTGACTCATCAGGGCGGCAATCTCCACCGCCCGGTCGTGACCGGCGACGTCCACGATGCCGAAGCTGACCAGGAACTCCTTGGCCTCCAGGTAGGGCCCGTCGGTGACCACCGGCACTCCCTCCCGCAGTTCCACGGTCTGGGTGTGGCTCGGATCGGCCAGCCCACCGGCATACACAAACTCACCGGACTCGATGAGCTCCTGGGCGAAGGCCTGCGCCGGACCGAACTCCTCCTCCGGGTGCTCTCGCTGATAGTCCACCCCCTGGTCCCAGTCCGCCTGGGTGCCATAGGCCAGCATGACGTATTTCATGTCTCCTCCTCGCGCTCCGAACCCGGCGATCGGGTCCACACCGGTGACGTCGGAGCCGGGGCCCCGCCCTCGACACAACCACGGGGATCGGCTGACCCCTCACCGCGAGCGTAGAAGTTGTTTGAGAAAAGTTCCTGGCGTGATGTCGCGAATCCGTCACATCCACTCCCGCTTCTACGACAACCAGGGCAACACCCTGGACTACGTCTACGAGCTGACCGGCGACGAGCTGACGATCTGGGCCGGGGAGCCCGGCTCCCCCGCCTATTTCCGCGGGGCCTTCAGCGTGGACGACACGGTGCTGGACGGCGCGTGGGTCTACCCCGGAGGCGGCGGCTACGACTCGACCATGACGCGCCGGGCCTGAGCCGCGCCACGACGCCCGCGTTGGTCCCGACCGGGTGCAGGGCCGGACACGCGGGCCCGGCGACGACGAATCGTTGCCGGGCCCGCAGTTCGGCGCGCGCTCAGACGGTCGCCAGCCCCGCAGCCGGGGCGATCCGTGCGGCCCGCCGGGCGGGCAGCACCGAGGCGAGCAGCCCCGCCACGATCGCGAGCGCGAGGATCACCGCGAGTTGGGTGACCGGGAAGGCCAGCTGCGTGGTGGTGCCCTCGGGCAGCAGGGTCTGCACCCCGAACCACGCGTAGGTCACGCCGAGGACGATGCCGAGCAGTGCACTGACCACGGACAGCAGCACTCCCTCGAGCGTCAGCATGCCCCGCAGTTGGGACCGGGTCAGGCCCAGGGCGCGCAGCAGAGCGTTCTCCCGGGTGCGCTCCAACACGGACAGGGCGAGGGTGTTGGCGATGCCGACGACAGCGATCACCACGGCCACCCCCAGCAGTGCCGTGGTGATGAGCACCAGCACGTCGAGCATCGTGGTGAGTTGGGCGCGCTCGGAGGCGCTGCCGGTGACCCAGGCGCCCTCCGGCTCGACGAGGTCACGGATGGCAGAGACCACGGTGCTGACCTCTGCATCGTCACTGAGGCGGATCAGCAGGCCACCCCCGGCTGCGGAGGAGGCGTCCAGCGCGACCAGGTCGGCCGAGGGCAGCACCACCTCGTCCAAGGGGAAGGGCACGACGGTCGCCTCGCTGCTGCCGTCGGGGCCGGTCATGACCAGGGTGTCGCCCTCACGCAGTCCCCTGATCTCCATGAGGTAGTCGGAGAGACCGACGGTGCCCGGCTCGAGCCGTTGGGCAGCCTGGGGGTCTCGCAGCACCGGTGCCACCACCTCTGGGTCGATCCCATAGACGGGCGACTCCGCCCACGTGCCGTCGGCCTGCTCCATCTGGAGCCACCCGCCCTCAAACTGGACGGTCTCGGCCACCCCGGGGACGCTGTCCACCTGGGTCGCTATCGCCTCATCGAGCGGGCGCACCGTCATCCGCTCGCCATCCTCGTCCGAGGGGTTGCCGACGAGTTCAAACTGCGGGAAGGCCATGACGTCCGCGGGAAACTGCTCGTCGATCTCGCTCAGGGCGGTCCGCTCGGCCGAGGCCGCACCGACCGAGGTCATCGTGATCAGGGTGACCCCAATCAGCAGGGCGGCACTGGTCGCGGCGGCCCGGCCCGGGTTGCTGACCGTGTTACCCACCGCCAGTCGGCTCGGCACCCCGCGCAGCAGTGCGCCGAGCGCCCGGATGCCCGCGGGCACGAAGAAGACCGCGGCGACCAGGACGCCAACAAAGCTCAGCAGGCCGCTGGCCACCCCGACCAGGACGTTGTGCGTCATGGCCGCCAGGACCAGACCGGCCGCGCCGGCGCCGAGCAGCAGCACGGAGGCGACGATGCGCAGCAGTCCGGGGCGCGAGGCCACAGCTGGAGGGACTGCAGGCTGCAGCGCCGCCATCGGCGCCACCCGTGTGGCGCGGCGGGTCGGCCACCACGCCGCCCCGAGGGTGACTGCCACGCCCGCGACCAACGGTGCGAGCAACGACACCGGGTTCCATCCGGGGCGCAGGGTCACCGGCGTGCCGAGGTTGACCTCACCCAGCGTCAGGGCGGCGGTCCAGGTGATCGCCACTCCCAGCAACACTCCGGCGGCAGATGCCACGACGCCGAGTGTCAGGGCCTCGAGCAGCACGGTGCGCCGCACCTGTGCGCGAGTGGCCCCCACGCAGCGCAACAGCGCCAGCTCCCGCGTGCGCTGTGCCAGGACGATGGCAAAGGTGTTGGCGATGACCAGGGCGCTGGTCGCGACCGCGATCGCCCCGAAGCCCAGCAGCACCGGGCCCAGCAGATCGAGCCCTCCCGTGGCCTGCGAGATCAGCCGGTTGGCTGCCTCGGGTCCGGTCATCACCTCCACCCCGGGCGCTGCCTCGGCGACAGCTGCCCGGGCACCGGCCTCGTCGGTCCCCGCCAGGTCGATCGTGACCATCGCATAGCCGAGCTCGGGGTCCCACTCGCGCAGGGCGCTCTCCTGCGCCACGAGCACGTCCTGCCAGGTGTAGAGCGGGGAGTCACCGACATCCATGATGCCGACGACGTCCAGGTCCACCGGGTCACCGGGCTCGCCGGTTGAGTCATAGGGCTCGAAGGTCACGGTGTCGCCCAGGGCGTGGTCGGTCGTCGACGAGGCAACCACCTGGTCCGGGCCCGCGGGCAGCTGCCCCTCGAGCAGCTCCACCCCCGGGCCCGTCGGCGTCGTCGTGGCCAGCACCCCGGTGGAGTCGACGGTGCCATAGACCTGCGCCGGGGCAGCGACGACGGACAGGCCGTCACGCTCCCGCAACGCATCCACCTCGCCCGCCCCGAGCGGTGCCTCCCCGGACCAGAGCACGAGGTCACGGTTGACCACGTCGCCGGCCACTGTCTCCCCGATGCCGCGCTCCATGGCATCAAGCGCCAGGAGGGTGGTGGCAACGAAACCGACACTGAGCACGATCGCCAGAGCCGTCGCGGCCAGCCGCCGGGCGTGCCCCCGCAACCCGGCGGCGGCCAGGGACAGGGTGCTCATCGGCCCATCCCGGTGAGCTGCTCCAGAACCCGCTCTGCCGTCGGCTCGAGGATCTCCCCGGAGATCTGACCGTCGGCGAGCAGGATCACCCGGTCCGCATAGCCAGCGGCCACCGGGTCGTGCGTCACCATGACCACGGACTGACCCCACTCATCGACGCTGCGCCGCAGCAGGGCCAGCACCTCGGCACCGGTCGTGGAGTCCAGCGCCCCGGTCGGCTCGTCCGCGAAGACGACGTCCGGCCGGGTCACCAGAGCCCGGGCCAGCGCCACGCGCTGCTGCTGCCCACCCGACAGCTCTCCGGGCCGGTGACCCAGCCGGTCCTCCAGCCCGAGTCCGGACACGACCTGCCGCAGCCACGCCGGGTCCCCCTGCGACCCGGCGAGCTGCAGCGGCAGGCGGATGTTGGCCTCCGCGGTCAGGGTGGGCAGCAGGTTGAAGGCCTGGAAGACGAAGCCGACCCGCGAGCGGCGCAGCCGCGTCAGGGCGGTGTCGGACAGGCGGGTGAGCTCGGCGTCGGCCAGGAAGACGCGCCCAGAGGTCGGGGTGTCGAGTCCGGCGAGCAGGTGCATCAGCGTGGACTTGCCCGACCCGCTCGGCCCCATGATCGCGGTGAACTGGCCGGCCTCGATGCCGACGGAGACCCCGTCGAGGGCACGAACGGCGGTCTCCCCCGCGCCGTAGGTCTTGGTGAGGTCGATAGCGCTCGCAGCGAGCGTGGCCTGCGGGCGCGGAGCCCGCGAAGTGGTCGTCGAAGTCATAGCAGGAACGCTACGGAGCAGACCCCACCTGTCACATCGGTCCACAGACCGGACCACAGGTCGGGTGACGTGCGGCCCCAGGGGGAGCCTCGTCATACCGGGGTATGACGAGGTGTCGGTAGGTGGGGTCAGGAGGACTGCTCGTCGGCCCGGGTGGGTGGGAGCTCGAACGCGGTGGGGATGGGGAAGGTCTGGGCCAGCCAGGTGGGGAGCCACCCAGGATCGGCTTCGTCCTCCCCGTCGGGCGACGGGACGTCGTTGAGACAGATGACGCTGACATTGTCGGGATAGCCCTTGACCAGTAGGCGCTCCCGGACGCTCGGGTCCCCGATGTTGAAGTAGCCGTAGCGGATCGCCGACCGCACCCCGCGCCCCGTGAAGAGGGCGGTGTACAGGTGCAGCCAGGAGTTGGACTCGACATCTGTGTCCGACCGGAAGGGGCTGCGCACCGTGCCCGCGATCTCGCTGGCGTAGCGCTCCACCACCTCGGTCGCGATCTGCTTGCTCTGGGCGATCGGAACATGGGCGAACACCTCGGAGGCACGGCGGCCGAAATCGCGCTGGATGAGCTCCGCCGAGTTCGAGCGTGCGCGCTCCAGCGGGTTCTGGAGCTCGCGGGAGATGTCGGGGCGGCGGGACCGGGAGAAGAAGATCCTGAGCTGCCCGGCTGTGGTGAAGAAGTCGTAGGGCGTCACGGGCGCGGTGAACATCACGTCGTCGTTGAGGATGAGGTAGTGCTCCGAGAGGCCAGGGATGCGGTGGACCTGCGAGGCGATCGCGTGGGAGTTGAAGCTGGGCAGCGCCTCGCCGTCGGAGAAGATCTCGCGGTGGTCCACCACGGTCACCCGGCCGTGCTGCGTGTCCAGCCAGTCGGGAGTCTGCTCGTCCGTGACCAGGTAGATGTGGCGGATCCAGGGCGCGTGGGTCTCCAGGGACCTCATCGAGGCCCGCAGCTCACCACGGTCACGGAAGTAGTGGGCGTCACTGGCCCCCGACGCGTCCGCCAGACCGAGCCGGCGGCGCACGGCAGCCCGCTTGGCTCGCCACTGCGGGTCGGAGTCGTCCACCCAGAGATAGACGGCATCGACCGGGAACTCGATGGCCGAGGCGTCTCCGGTGGCTCCGACGATGCTGGGCTCGGCCCAGCCGTCCCACCGTGCCCGGGTGGTCAGTGGAAGGGGATCGCTGCGATCGATCTCCTGCACGATGCTCTGGCGGTCGGGTGCCACCAGCGTCTCCCGATCCTCGTGATCGTCCCAGACCGCGATGCGGCAGCCGTCGGGAGCACCGTAGAGCTTTCCTATCGTCGTGCAGCGGACATACTGAAAGACGGAGAGGTCCCGGATGGACTCGAGCTCCTCCGAGGTGGGGGCCTCCGTCACTGGACGGGGCAGGCCGGTCTCGCGGGAGTGGTAGTAGAACCCCTCCGCACCCAGACTCTGCCCGATGGCGCCGACCACGGCGGCCAGGTCGTCGCGGCGCACGCCCCACCTCGTGGTGCGCGTGAAGGGCAGCTGCATGGCGAAGAACGGCACCCCGGTGCTCTCGAGCGACTCGGCGACCGCGGTGGCGGTCTGCGCGGCCAGCCGCCACCTGGTGACATCCGCCTGCCGGTGGGCAATGACGTAGCGCGCCCGGTGGGTGGTGATCTCGTGCTCGTCACTCGAGTCGGCCAGCCGCAGCAGGTCGGCCGGGAGGAGTCGGCGCAGACTGGGCTGCTCCGGGGCAGCCGAGGCGACCGTGTTCGTCACCCGCCGTCGCACGCGATAGGCGAGCTTGCCCACTGCTGCTCGCGGAGCCTTGACCAGTCTCCGTGCGGTGCGCCTGCCTCTCATGAGCCTCCTCCTGTCGTCCCGATTCTGTGCAGCCGTCGGTCGATCGTGTCGACGACGCGCCGGGAGTTCTCCTGGTCGTGGTGTGCGAAGAGCTCGTCGGCCCGTCCGGCGAACCGGGGATCGGGGGCGCACCCCCGCGCCAGGAGCGCATCGAGCTCGTCGAGGGTGCCTTCCACCGTCGTGACCACGGGCCCGAAACCGTCGCGCTCGAAGTCGAACCACGAGGGTGCCGCGTGCCGGGTCTCGAACTCCTCGCGATCAAACCGGGCATAGATCACCGGCGTGCCCAGATATGCGGCGTCGAAGTGGACGGAGGAGTGGTCGGTGAGGAAGACGTCGCACCGCCGCACCAGGTCCTGCAGCGCCGTGCCGGTGGCCGCGACGACGGTGATGCGGTCACCGGCCGTCGCAGCGTCCATGAGGTGCTCGGCAACATTGTGGTGCGGAGCGAACACCAGTCGATAGTCAAAGGCCTCCAGCATGGTCTGCAGACGGTCGCTGGTCAGCAACCCGGTCATGAACCGTTCGTAGTCGGACCCGTCGTAGCGCTCCTGGTCCGGGCTGCTCTGTCCGCGGGCCTGGGACCAGAGGTAACGCCGCCAGGTGGGCATCATGAGGATGGTGCGGCTGGGCGGCGTGGGCGTGAGGTGGTCGAACCGAGGCATGCCCACCTCCGCGATCTGCGCGTCGTAGCCCGAGGCTGCGCGCAGCGCCCGGGTCTCACCGCGAGCGCTGGTGAGAATGAGGTCGTAGCCCGTGCTGCCACGCTTGACGGCCTCCGGGCTGAGATGCACGCCGTGCTGGAGGAAGACCTGCAGGGCCCCGATCCGCCAGGCCAGCCGGCGCAGGAACGCCTTGCGGTTCCACTGCTCGGGAAGCATGTGGTGCGTGGAGTGCGCATTGGCGACGACCGTCGCGTGCAGCATGAGCAGCTCGTGACGTCTCGACGAGTGCGGCACCACGTGGCCCAACTGACGCAGCTCGGCGAACTGCGGACTGGACCGGGACAGCACGTAGTAGACGTGCCGCCGGGGGTGCTGCGTGCGCAGGTAACGGAACAAGTGCAGGCCGTTGTCCTGGGCCTCCTCCGCCCGCTCACCCAGGAGCCAGACCTCGCGGCCGAGGAAGAAGGGCGCGCTGACGAGCTTGAGCAGCCGCAGGGCACGCATCCGTCGTCCACCCTCACCGCGCTGGATGTAGCGGAGGTCGGCGCCCGTGATCCGCGCCCGCCACGCGAGCTCCGCGAGGGGTCCACTGCCGTGGGCGACCCACAACCGCGTCTCGCGCCCGTGGTCCGGCGTGTGCAGGTAGTAACGCACGGCGTCGGCCTCCGCCGAGGGAGCCGCCAGCCGCACGGTGCGGGCGTTGGCGAGCGACCCCTTGCTGGGCCGGGCGGCGCGGGTCGACCGCAGCGACTCGTGCGGCGAGCTGAGGGAGAGCTCGATCCGATAATCACCGGTGGGGACACCGCCCAGGGGCACCCGGGCGACGAGCCACTCCCAGCGCGCGATCCCCGAGGCGTCGATGCGCTGGACGAGCCCGACCGGCTCCGACCCCCCGGCATCCCCCGCGTCTGGCGCGGCCAGCGTCACCCGGAACTGCCAGGGTGGGCGGCTGTCGAAGCGATGTCCGGCGAGGTTGATGCGCAGCGCGATGTCGACGGCGCCCGGCTGCGGGTCCAGCCACTCGACCGTGACCAGTGCCGCCTGCAGCGCCAGGGAGCCGAGGTAGTCCGACACCCCTGCGGGTTGCTCAGCGCCCTCTGCGAGCTCCGCGAGGACGAGGTCGAGATAGGCGGTCACCAGGGGGACCGGCGTGGTGCGGTGCCACACCAGCACCGGCCCGGCGAAGTTGGACCCGACCGCCGCGACGCTGTGCCGCGCGGCGACCAGCCCCGACGCGAGCTCGTCGAGCAGGTCGGGCGTGGGCTGCTCCAGGGTCGTGATGGTGATCAGGTGTGCGGTGGGGACGGCGGCCATGATCTCGCTCAGCGTGCCCACCGGGTCGCCAGTGTCAGCCAGCTTGAGCCGGTGCACGTCCGGCAGCTCGTCGCAGGCCGCCACCACCTGGTCCGCCAGGTCGGAGGGGTAGGCCACGATCAGGCGCGCGCGATCGCCCCGCGCCCCGAGACGATGCAGCCACCGCGGCAGGTGGGAGGCGTCGCGGTCCACGAGCAGCACGAGGCACGCATCGTCGAGCACCAGCGGCTTCCTCCCTTCACGATGTGTCGAAGTAATCTGGAAGCATCCCACAACGAGCCAACAGAGCCCTGCAAGCTGCTGTCCTCGGGCTGCGGGTGAGAGGTGCCGCCCCCGGCAAGCGCGACCGGCATGGCGTCCCGGTCTGCGCTCAGCCGCCCCGGTGTGGGCTCAGCCCGCCAGCCCGGTCTCGTAGGCCGTGATCACCATGTGCACCCGGTCGCGCAGGTGCAGCTTGTGCAGGATCCGGCCGATGTGCGTCTTGACCGTCGCCTCGGCCAGGAACAGCTCGGCGGCGATCTGGCTGTTGCTCAGCCCCCGCGCCACGGCGACCAGGACCTCGCGCTCGCGGTCGGTCAGCGGGGCCAACCGCTCCGCGGCACTCGCGGCAGCGACCTCCCCGTCCCCGCCCGGCAGGTGGTCGGCAAACTGGTCGAGCATCCGCCGGGTCGTGCTCGGGGCCAGCACGGCATCGCCCTCGTGCACGGCCCGGATCGCGGTGAGCAGCTCGGCGGGACCGGCGTCCTTGAGCAGGAACCCGGCGGCGCCGGCCTTGAGGGCGGCGAAGGCGTACTCGTCGAGGTCGAAGGTCGTCAGCACCAACACCTTGGGCCGCTCACCGACCTCAGAGAGTCGGCGGGTGGTCTCCACCCCGTCCATGCGCGGCATCCGGATGTCCATCAGGACCACGTCGGGGCGGACCTGCGGCACCGCGGCGAGGGCAGCCACCCCGTCCCCGGCCTCGCCGACGACCGTCATGTCCTGCTGGGCGTCCAGCACCATCCGGAACCCCGCCCGGACCAGCTCCTGGTCGTCGACCAGGAACAGGCGGATCGGTCCTCCGTCGGGGTGTTCACTCACTGCTGACTCCTTCTGGTGTCCTGGACACTTCACCGCTGACGGTCACCGGAACGGACGCGACGACCTCGAACCCACCACCGGGCCGAGGTCCGGCGTGCAGGGTGCCGCCGAGGACCTCGACCCGCTCCCGCATCCCGATGATGCCGTTGCCGCGGCCGTCTGGCACGACCGCGGCCCCACCGTAGCCGTCATCGTCCAACTGCTGGGCCGGGGCGCCCACCCCGCGGCCGTCGTCGGTGACCCGGACCAACAGCACGGCGGGGGTGCGCAGGACGTCGACCCCGACGCTCGCGTCGGGTCCGGCGTGCTTGAGCACGTTGGTCAGTGACTCCTGCACGACGCGGTATGCCGCGAGGTCCAGGTCGCGGGGCAGCTCACCGACGTCGCCGCGCACCGCCAGGCTTACCGGCACGCCGGAGTCACGGACTCGCTGCACGAGCTCCACGAGGTTGGCCAGGCCCTGGGCCGGCTCAAACTCCGCCGCGCTGCCGCTCTCGCGCAGCACCCCGACCAGGCGCCGGGTGTCGGTGAGCGCCTCCCGGGCCGTCGTGGCCAGCGTCTCCAGGGTCTGGGCCGCCCGCTCCAGGGCGGCCGAGTCAGCCGACCTCTGCTCCAGTGCCACGCGAGCGGCATACGCTCCGCCGTCGGCCTGCACGACCACGACCGACAGGGAGTGGGCGACGATGTCGTGCATCTCCCGGGCGATCGTGGCGCGTTCGCCCTGCGCGGCAAGCGCCGCCCGCTGTGCCTGATCGCGCGCGAGGGCCTCGTTCTGCTCACGCAGGCGGGCCACGACCGCTCGCCGGCGACGGACCACGTCGCCGAGCATCCACGCGGCGGCCACCGACATCCACATGAACAGGGTCGTCGGGATGAGCGAGACCAACACCGAGGCATAGTCGGTGATGAAGGCGTTGTTGACCACCCAGTCGAGGGCCCCGAGCACCGAGCCCAGCAGACCAAACGCTCCCACCACCCAGGCATGCCACCGCTCGGCGGAATAGGCAACGGTCGCGTAGATGATCGCCAGCGCCGCGACGTTGGCGATCAGCGGTGTGTCGATGATGAGCACCTGCAGCAGGCACGCGGCGGCGATGACGACCGCGGCGCCGAACGGCTGGGTGCGGCGGAAGGCGAGGGGCAGCACCTGCAGCGTGGTCAGCAGCAGCGCCTCGCCCTGCGAGCCGGACAGGACGAGGAAGACCATCCAGGTCCCCACCGCCAGCGCCGAGTCCACGAGGAGCGGGGAGGAGGTGGCCCAGGTCCGGGCGCGCCTGATCATCTCCATCACCAGAGCGTATGCCGAGTCTCCTGCGGTGGCGTCAGACCGCGGTCGCCCGTTGGGTGCGACCGCGGTCTGACGTCAATCAGGTCAGCGTTGTCACCTGTTCCGCTCAGACAGCTTCTTGAGGTGCCTGCCGACGTGCTTCTCGACGTTCTTCTCCACCGGCTCGCCGAAGTGCTCGTCGAAGTTCCCGGTCAGTTCCTCAGTCACCTCGGTGCTGACGTCGAGGGCCATTTCCTCCCTGGCCTGGCGCCGGGCAGCTCGCACCATCGCTGTGTGCTCACCACTCAGTGCCTTGTAGGTCGCCCAGCACATCGCCACCATGATGAGGCTGAACGGCAGGGCCGTGATGATGGCTCCGGTCTGCAGCGCGCCCAGCCCACCGGCGAGCAGCAGGCCGATGGCCACCACGCCCTCGATCCCCGCCCACAGGACACGGCTCCATGTTGGGGGTTCCGGGTCTCCGCCGGAGGCCAGCATGTCGACCACCAGCGATCCGGAGTCGGAGGAGGTGATGAAGAAGATGGTCACCAGCACGATCGCGATCCCCGCCAACAGACCGCCGGCAGGAAGTCCCTCGACCAAGTCGAAGAGCACCTGTTCCGCGGCCAGCGCCGGGTTGCCGTCCTCGTCGGTGCCAACCAGACCACCCTCACCGAAGATCTCGCGGTAGAAGGCACTGCCGCCCAGCACCGAGAACCACAGGAAGGTCACCGTGGTCGGCACCAGGAGCACGCCGGCCACGAACTCGCGCACCGTGCGTCCCCGGGAGATCCGGGCGATGAACACCCCGACGAAGGGTGCCCAGGAGATCCACCAGCCCCAGTAGAACGTGGTCCACGCCCCCTGCCAGACCTGGCCGGCCTCACCGCTGAAGGCGTTGGTGCTGAAGGTCATGGGCAGCACGTTCTGGAAGTAGACACCGATGCTCTGGATCCACTCGCGCAGCAGGAACAGGGTGGGTCCGAGGAGCAGGAGCGCCAGGAGGAAGACGGCGGCGAGCACCAGGTTGGTGTTGGACAGCCACCGGATGCCGCGGCCCACACCGCTGACCACGGACGCGGTTGCCAGGACGGTGATGACCACGATGGCCCCGACGAGCAGTGAATCGCTCACCTCGTCGAAGAGGCCTAGGTGGACCAGCCCTGAGGAGATCTGCTGGACTCCGAGTCCCAGCGAAGTCGCGATCCCGGCCACGGTGCCGACGACGGCGATGGTGTCGATGACGTCACCGACCCAGCCGCGGACCCGGTCTCCGAAGATCGGCTCCAGCGCCCACCGGATGGAGGCCGGGCGGCCCTTGCGGTGGATGGCATAGGCCAGGGCCAGCCCCACGACGACATAGATGGCCCAGGCGTGGAATCCCCAGTGCAGGAAGACCTGGGCCATCGCCTTCTGGGCCAGTTCGGGACCCTCCCCTGTCATGCCGGGCTTGATGTCGGTCGCGAAGAAGGTCAGCGGCTCGGCAGCACCCCAGAACACCAGGCCGATACCCATCCCGGCCGCGAAGAGCATGGAGAACCAGGAGAAGATCCCGAACTCGGGCTCCTCCTCGTCCTGGCCCAGCTTGATGTCACCGAAGCGGCTCAGGCCCATCCACAGTGCGAACGCGACGAAGACGGCGACCACCACGACGTAGTACCAGCCGAAGCCGCCGACGATGTTGTCCTGGATCGCCCCCAGCGCCTTGTCGGAGGCTTCTGGGAATCCGATGGTGAACACGCAGGCGATCGCCAGCACGATGAGCGACGGCCAGAACACACCGGGGTGGATCCCGCCCGGCCCCTTGTTCATGATCAGGTCCTCGTCCGTCCGCTCCGCAGGCTGCGAACCGGATGGATTCTGGTTGGTGGGGGTTGGGGTGGCGCTCACCGATCAGGCTCCTTACAGGTGTCAGACAACTCTCAGGCGCGTTGTTCAGGATGACAGGTTCGGCACCAATCGCAAGTGGCCAGGGCTTCGGCCTGCTTGCGGACCCGTGTCGGTGCGACCCGTGACAATGGTGGCTATGGCCCTGCGGACAGTGACCGATGCCGAGCGACGTCAACGCGTCGGGAGGCGGCACGCGCTGGCTCCGGAGCATCGGGTCGGCACCCCCGACCAGGTCACCACGGCGATGACGGTGCTGCATGCGACAGAGGCCTCATCGGTCTATCTCTCGGTGGCGGCCCGTGCCCCGGAGGCAACCGTCGCGGACCTTGACCGTGCCCTCTATGACGACCGGTCACTGGTCAAACAACTCGCGATGCGGCGGACCCTGTTCGTCTTCCCCCGCGACCTGCTGCCCGCAGCCTGGGGCAGTGCATCAGCCCGGGTGGCCGACACCGAGCGTCGCAAGATTGCCCGCAACGTCGTGGACGACGGATGGGCCACCGACGGCGAGGCGTGGTTGGTCGAGGTGGGTCGTCAGGTCGTGGAACTGCTGTCAGCTCGGGGCACCCTGTCGGCCAAGGAGATCCGGGAGGCGCTGCCGATGCTCGACGGCAAGGTGGCGGTGTCGGCAAGCAGCCCGTGGGGCGGTCCGGTGCCCATCGCGCCGCGCGTGCTGACGCTGCTGGGGGCCTCCGGGCTCATCGTCCGCGGCGCCAACGCCGGTCACTGGCGCGTCAACCGTCCGGCCTGGACGCTGATGACCGAGTGGCTGGGTGAGTCACCGACGCCGATGGACCCGGCAGACGGGTATGCCGAGCTGGTGCGCCGATGGTTGCGCACGTTCGGGCCGGGGACGGAGGCCGACCTGGTCTGGTGGTTGGGCTCGACAAAGTCTGCGGTGCGGCGGGCGCTGGCCGACGTTGCCGCGGTCGAGGTCCGCCTCGAGGGTGGCGGCACCGGCTGGCTGCTCCCGGACGATCTCGAGCCCGAGCCCGAGGTGGCCCCGTGGGCATCGCTGCTGCCCACGCTCGACCCGACCACCATGGGCTGGCGCGAGCGGGACTTCTATCTCGACCCAACCCACACGCCCTATCTGTTCGACAGCAACGGCAACGGCGGCACGACGATCTGGTGGGACGGACGCATCGTCGGCTGCTGGGTCCAGGACCCCGACGGCGTGGTCGTGCCGGTGCTGCGCGAGGACCTCGGCAGCGACGGGGACGCAGCCGTTGCCAGCGAGGTCGACCGGTTGACGGCCTGGCTCGACGGTGTGGTGATCAGCAGCGTCTATGCCTCGGCCCAGATGAAGCAGGCCAGGTTGCCCTGATCGTTGCCGGTGAACCGGGGTGGGTCACCACGATCGCTCGTCGGGCGCCTCATGGTCGTCGTAGGGCGGAGGCTCTGGGTAGGTCGGGAGCTCCGGCTCGGCCCACCAGTCACCGGGGTAGGCCAGATAACGACTCTCCCGCCGGAAGTCCTCGAGCCAGGCCGCAGAGTCGCGGGACACATAGTCCGCGAGTTGGTGCCCCAGACCGCGTGACTCGATCTCGCGGGACAGCTCGTGCCGCAGGTCCTGGACCAATGGGTCCACGCCCAGCCTGATCGCCAGCCCGGCGACGGCCAGGAGCTGCTCGTCGAACAGGCCGGCGATGCCCTTGCGCACCTGGGGTGCCGGGAGGTGGTTGATGATCGGCCGCGGAGGTGGAGTGGCTGCGAGGTGGTGCTCCCAGTCGTAGTCGGCGTCCTCGGTCAGCAGCGCGTGCAGGTGCGGGACCACCCGATCCTCCGGTGACCCCCGCTCCTCCAGGGGCAGGAGACGCTTGGCGCGCAGGACCACGGCGCCCTCACTGCGCTCCAGCGTGGTCGCGAGCTCGGCGAGCGAGTCGCCCGCTCGGCACCGCGCCACGAGGACCTGATGATCCTGCGTGGTCCAGGGCTGACCGCTGCGTCCAGGCGGCGGTGGTGGTTGCTGGCTCAACTCTGGGTGCAGGTGGTGGATCGTCACGCGACGACTGTGCCGGACGACGCCGTCCCCGCGCAGAAGTTGTCCACAGGCGGCCCGAACCAGGCTGCCCCGAGCCAGGCTGTCCCGAGCCTCAGACCTGCAGGGTCTTCACGATGGGCACACCCACCCGGTAGGGGATGTGCAGGTAACTCGGTGCCCCCACCACGGCGAGGTCCCCGCGGTTGCCGACCCGCACGGAGCCGATGTCGGTGCGGCGCAGGGAGCGTGCCGCGGTGACGGTCGCCGCCCGCAGCGCCTCGGCCGGGGTCATCCCCATCTCGCGGACGGCGAGGGCAATCATCAGCGGCATGGAGGAGGAGTTGCAGGTGCCTGGGTTGCAGTCGGTCGCGATCGCGATGTTGACGCCGGCGTCGATCAGCGCCCGCCCGTCGGGATAGGGCGAGCGCGTCGAGAACTCCACGCCGGGCAGCAGGGTGGCGACGGTGTCCGAGCCGGAGAGCGCGGCGATGTCGTCGTCGGACAGGAACGTGCAGTGGTCCACGCTCGCGGCACCGAGCTCGACGGCGAGCTGGGCTCCAGGACCCGGGCCCAGCTGGTTGCCGTGGACCCGCAGTCCCAGCCCGGCGTCGCGGCCAGCCAGCAGGATGGTGCGTGCCTCGTCGCCGGTGAAGGCGTGCGGGCTGTTCGGCTCGCAGAAGACGTCGACCCACTTGGCATAGGGCGCTGCGGCGGCGAGCATCTCCCCTGCGACGAGGTCGACATAGGCAGCTCGGTCATCCCGGGCCTCCGGTGGCACCACGTGGCCGCCGAGGAAGGTCGTCTCCTCCGTCACCTCACGGGCCAGCCGCAGCGCGCGAGCCTCCTGCTCGACGTCCAGGCCATACCCGCTCTTGATCTCCACGGTCGTTGTGCCCTGCGAGCGCATCTCATCGACGCGTGCCGTGATCAGGGCACGCAACTCGGCGTCGGAGGCCTCCCGGGTGGCGGCCATGGTGACCGCGATGCCACCGCCGTCATAGGGCTGGCCCGTCATCCGGGCTGCGAACTCCGCCGAGCGGTCCCCCGCATAGACCAGGTGGGAGTGGCTGTCCACGAAACCGGGCAGCACCGCCTGGCCGCCCAGGTCGAAGGACCAGTCGGCGGCCGGTGCGTCAGCCGCTGCGCCGACCCACTGCACGCTGGTCGGGGCATCCTCAAACTCGGCTCCGACCACGACGGCCGCGTCCCGCAGGATGCCCAGCCCATCGCTCTGATCGGCCCCCTCGAGGGTGTCGTCGCAGGTGACCAGTTCGCTGATGCCGGTGATGAGGATCGCCATGTCGTCAGTCTCCCGCACTCGGTCCAGGCGTCAAGACCCGCCCAGCATCTCGAGGCCCAATCCTCTCGGTGCCGGCCTCAGTCCCGCCACAGCGGCTCGACGGCCGCCGCCAGTTGAGCACCGAGCCGGCGCTGGTCCTCCAACCGGTGCCGTCCCTCCCGGACGATCACCTCGCCGTCCACCACGACGGTGTCGACATCGGCAGCCGTCGCTGCGAGCAGCACCTGGGCCGGGTCGGACCCGGCGGTTCGAGGTGTGTCCAGCAGCACCGCGACCAGGTCGGCCCGCAGGCCGACCTCGAGGCGCCCGGCGTCGGGCCACCCGATCGTGTCGTGGGCCGTGGCCGCCGCCAACAACTGCTCGGCGGTGAACCGGCCTCGCTGCAGGGTGTCCAGACGTTCGTGCATCTCCAGGGCCCGGGCCTCCTCGAGCAGGTCGATGACAGCGTGCTGGTCGGAGCCGAGCGAGAGCCTGGCCCCGGCGTCGAGCAGAGCTCGGGCGGGGCCGATGCCGTCGGCCAGGTCGCGCTCCGTGGTCGGGCAGAAGCAGGCGGTCGAGTGCGTGTCGGCCAGCAGAGAGATGTCCTGCTCGGTCAGGTGGGTGGCGTGCACGGCCGAGAACTGCGGGCCAAGCACCCCTTCTGCGGCCAGCAGCCCGGTCGGGGTCAGGCCGTGGGCCGCCAGGGCGGCCTCGTTCTCGGCCGGTTGCTCCGAGACATGGGCGTGCAGCGGCGCCGGACCACCGGGCCGGGACCGCGTGAACTCTGCGACCCGGGCGAGGGCCTGACGCGGCACACCGCGCACCGAGTGGATCGCGGCCCCGACGCACAGGTGCGCGGGGCCACCGGCGGTGTGGTCGGTCAGCAGCTCGACACGGCGTGCCCAGCCGTCGACGTCACCGTCGCCGAAGCGCACCTGCGGGCCGGCCAACTCGCTGTGTCCGTCCGCGGTCAGCCCACCGGCCAGATAGCAGGTGTCGAGCAGCGTCAGCCGCACCCCGGCCTCGCGAGCTGCCTCCACGAGCGCGAGCCCCATCGCGTTGGGGTCGTCGTAGGGCGTGCCGTCCTGGCCGTGGTGCAGATAGTGGAACTCCCCCACGGCTGTCACGCCGGCCAGGGCCATCTCGGCATAGGTCGCTCGGGCGAGCTGCAGATAGCTGTCGGGGTCGAGCCGGTTGGCCACGGCATACATCCCCTCCCGCCACGTCCAGAAGGTGCCGCCGCCGTGGTGGGTGCGTCCGCGCAGCGCGCGATGGAAGGCGTGGCTGTGGCAGTTGGCCAGCCCGGGGAGCACGACGCCGGGCAGTCGCTCGGCCCCGTCGGCCGCCGCCTGCGCCGCCGGGACACCGGGGGTGATCGCGACGAAGCGTCCGCCGTCGACGTCGAACAGCACGTCGCGGGCCGGGCCGTCCGGCAGCAGCGCCCAGTCCGCGTGCCACGTGCGCTCCCCCTGGATCGAACCGCGTCCGTTGTGCTCAGACATGCTCAGCCCGGCTCTCTCGCGCGGCGTCACTCACGGCCAGCACCTGCGCCACGGCCTCCTCGAGCGAACCGGTGGTGACGATCTCCTGATCGGCGATCTGGCGCAGCAGGGGCTCGACCTCGACCTGGTCGGCCAGCACCGTGGCCTCCTGCTCGGGCGTCTTGCCGAACGGGTTGGTGTCGCGCTCCCGCAGCCGCTGCCGGATGACGTCGGGCGGTGCGCTGAGCAGCACCGTCCGGTCGAAGTCGTCGCGGAAGACGCCCTGGTTGCTGGCACAGCCGGCGATGAACAGCAGCTCCTGCGGCCCGTCGAGCAGCTCGCGCACGCGGTCCTCCAACCAGAGCACCTCACCGGGCAGTCCGATGCTCTCGGTGGTGCAGCTGTCATCGAGATCGACGGCCTCGTGGCCCAGCTCGCGCAGGCGGTGCACCAGCGTCGACTTGCCGACGGCGGACATCCCGGTGAGGAGTATGCGGAGGCGCCGGGGCCGCAGGCCGGTGCGGTCGGGCCCGGGCTGGCCCTGGGTCGGCTCGGTCACGGTGACACCAGGTCGGTGACGCAGGCGGTGAGAGCGTCGACACCGGCGTGGCAGTCGTCGCGCTCGGCGAACTCCTCCGGGCTGTGCGAGACGCCCGTGGGGTTGCGGACAAAGAGCATCGCCGAGGGCACGCCCGCGGACGCCAGGATGCCGGCGTCGTGGCCGGCGCCCGTGCCCAGGACCGGGACGCTCAGCTCGGCGTCGGTGGCCAGGACACCGCGCAGCCGGTCGCTGAGCGGCTGGTCAAAGTGGGTCGTGGCGGTCCAGGACTCCTCGGTGACGCTGGCCCCGAAGTCGGACGCGCGCGTGGTGAGGTCGGCAACGGCGGCCCGGACAGCCTCCTCGTCGGGCCCGCGGCTGTCGAGCCAGCCGGTGACGTGGCTCGGGATCGCGTTCACGCCCCCGGGGGTGACGGCGACCTTGCCGACCGTGGCGACGCAGCCGCGTTGCTGAGCCTCCTTGCGGGCGCCGAGGACGAGGTCGGCATAGCCGAGCATCGCGTCCCGACGGTCCTCCAGTCGGGTCGTGCCGGCGTGGTTGGCCTCGCCCGGGAAGTCGAAGCGCCACCGGCCGTGCGGCCAGATGTCGCTGGCCACTGCGACGGGGACGCCGAGGTCGACCAGGCCACGGCCCTGCTCGACGTGCAGCTCGACGAACGCGCCAACCCTCCGCAGGGTCTCGTCGTCCTGGCCGATCTGGGAGGGGTCGCGTCCGGCCGCGGTGAGCGCCTCCGCCATGGTCGTCCCGTCGGCGTCGGTCAGCGACAGGGCACGCTCGGGGGTCATCGCCCCGGTGATCACTCGCGATCCGGCGCAGGCGACGCCGAAGCGAGCGCCCTCCTCGTCGACGAAGTTGACCACGGCCAGCGGGCGCGACGGCTCGATGCCCGCGGCCCGGAGTTGGTCCACGACGGCGAGCGCAGAGACCACGCCCAGTGGCCCGTCATAGGCCCCGCCGTCGGGCACCGAGTCCAGGTGCGACCCGATCGCGATGCCCTGTCCGGGCGCCGCGTCGGGGTCTCCCCACCAGGCCCACTGGTTGCCCATCCGGTCCTCCACCAGGTCCAGCCCGCGCCGCGCGCACTCGCCCGCAAACCACTCCCGCAGGGTGTGGTCCTCGCGGGACCAGGCAAACCGGCGATAGCCGCCGCTGCCCGCACGGCCGACCGGTTCGAGGTCTTGCCACATCGCATCGAAAGTCACGCCCCCATCCTGCCCCTTCCCTGGGTGCCGCGCAGGTGGTCCTGCCCGCACGTGGCCATGAAGCACGCGTGCAGCTCGAGGCCAGCCTGAGCGCAGTGGCTAACCCTCGGTCGTGACGTCGGCGACCTGCGCCCCGAGCGCCTCCAGTGCAGCCCCTGAGGCCACGGTGAGACCGACACCGTGGGCACCCCCACCGAGCGAGATGGGCCGGTCGGGCTCGGCGACGCGGGAGTCGGCGATGACGGGCCAGGCGGTGCTAGAGCCGAAGGGCGTGATGGTGCCGCGCTCATAGCCGGTGGCCTGCCGCGCGGTCTCCGCGTCGGGCATCGACAGTCGGCTCACGCCCAGCAGCTCGCGCAGCTTGGGCCAGGAGATCTCGCGACCACCGGGCACGAGGACAAACAGATAGTCCCCCTCGGCGCGACGCACGACCAGGGTCTTGATGAGGTCGGATGGCTCGACACCCCGGGCGGCGGCGGCCTCCTCGAGGCTGCCCACTCGTCCGTGCCGCGTCACCTGATAGGTCAGCCCGGCAGCCTCAACAGCCGCGATCGCCGTCTCTTCGCTCATGCCGACAACATAGCGGCGCCCACCCCGTGCTGCGGGGCGGGCGCCGAGATCACGAGGTCAGGCCTGCGGGGTGAGCGTGAAACCCACGCCCTCGTCGGTCTGTGCTGCGTCCAGGGTCTGGTTCTCCAGCAGGGGGGCGGCATCCTCGGCGAGGTAGACATTGCCCTCGCTTGCCTCGACGGCCACATCGTTGTCCTGCGGCTCGCGGACGACGCTGATCTCCAGCTGGGTCTGGTCGGGGCCGACGGCCAGCCGGAGGCCAGCAGTGTCGGGGAGCTCCTCGCTTGCGGTCAGACCCTTGACTGCGGCCTGGGCGTTCTCGGAGAGGGTGAGCATGTGCGACTCCTTGTCTTCGGTGCGGTCACCGGCAACTGCTGCCGGCAGCGACGCTTACGACCACCTCGCGGGGCAATGCGCACGCGCCTCGGACACCTCCACCATGGGTCCCGACCGGGGGGCCGAGTCAAGTTGGGGCCCCAGGTGAGCGCCTGACGTATGCCGAGGAGCAGGTCGACCATGGCCAGGGCACCCGTGCAGCGGGTTCCCTTGAGACATGAACACGTTCTGGGCCACCAGCCCGCTGAGCCTGGCCACGCTGATCGGGGCGGCGCTGACGACCGGGCTGACCGCGGGACTGCTCTATGCATTCGCCCACGCCGTCATGCCGGGGCTGGGCACCCTCGGTGACGCCGAGCACCTGCGGAGTTTCCAGCGCATAGACGCCGCGATCGCCAACCCGTGGATGGGGCTCGCCTTCGGTGGCAGCCCGGTCCTGACCCTCGCGGCCCTCCTGCTGCACCTGCGCGAGGGAGGGGCCGTCCTGTTGTGGCTCGGCGCCGCGCTGGCGCTGATCCTGGCCACGATCGCGATCACCGCCGCGGTCAACCTGCCGCTCAATGCCCAGATCCAGTCCGCCGCACCATCATTCACCGACGCCACAGCTCTGCGGGAGCGCTTCGAACGCCGGTGGGTGACCTGGAACATCGTCCGCACCGTGACCTCGGTCGGGTCGGTGCTCTGTCTGTCGGCCGCCCTCCTGGCGAGCCCGACCGCCTGACCCAGCCACTCCGCATACGTCCATCACGCCCACCCATCACCACCAGGAGCACATCATGCAGATCACCATCTTTGGCGCCACCAGCACCACCGGCCGTCCCACCGTCGAGCGTGCGCTCGCCGCCGGTCACCAGGTCACCGCCTTCACCCGCGACGCGGTCAGAGTCAGCGCCCAGCACGACCACCTTCGCGTCGTGGAGGGCGACGTCACCGACGCCGCCTCGTGCGGCCGCGCGCTGGACGGCGCCGACGCCGTGATCATCACGCTCGGCAACGGCCGCCACGGACTGATCCGTGAGGCCGGCACCCGGGCCGTCGTGGAGGCGATGCACGACGCCGGAGTCCGCCGACTCATCTGCCAGTCGACGCTCGGCGCCGGAGCCAGCCGCGCCAACCTCAACCTGTTCTGGCGCCACCTGATGTTCGGGGGGCTGCTCCGCCAGGCGTATGCCGATCACACCGCTCAGGAGGAGGTGGTCACCTCCAGTCGCCTGGACTGGACGATCGTGCGCCCGAGCGCCTTCACCGACGAGGATGTCGCCGGCCTGCGACGGGGCTTCGACGCGGCCGAGCGCGGCCTGACCTTCAAGGTCTCCCGTGGGCAGGTGGCCGACTTCCTGCTCGCCCAGCTGGACCACGAGGACTTCTTGCACCGCCACGTCTCGCTGTCGGCCTGATGACCGCCGTGAGCGGGACCGATAGCCTGACCGGTGTGGATGTGCTCGAGGCACTGCTCGACGGACCGCGGGCCCGAGGCGCCTTCCTGCTCCGGGCACTGCTGGACCCGCCCTGGTCCCTGCGCATCGAGGACGACGCCCCGTTGACCGTGATCGCGCCGCTGCACGCGTCGCTGTGGGTGTGCCCCGACGACGGCGAGCCGGTGGCCGTTCCGCAGGGCAGCGTGGCGATCGTCCGCGGACCTGAGCACTACACGGTCACCGACACTCCCGGCACGCGGCCGGACGTCGTGGTCTATCCCGGCGGCCGCTGCACCAGCACGGCGGACGGTCGGGGGCTGTGGGACGAGCGCTCGCTGGGCGTGCGCACCTGGGGGGACGCCGGTGGGTCAGCTCAGATCCTGGTCGGCTCCTATGAGGGGCACGGCGAGGCCAGCCGGCCGCTGTTGTCCGCTCTGCCCCGGGTCGCCGTGCACGATCCCGGGCCGGACGGCAGCCCGCTCCTGGACGTGCTCGTCTCCGAGCTCGCGGTGGAGGCACCCGGACAACGGGCCCTGCTGGACCGGCTGCTCGACGTGCTGCTGATCTCGACCCTGCGCAGCTGGTTCAGCATGCAGGCCAGTGAGGGCCCCGGGTGGTTCCGGGCCCAGCAGGACCCGGCCGTCGGCGCCGCCCTCACCCTGCTGCACCGGGAGGTAGCCCACCCGTGGACCGTCGAGGAGCTGGCCGACCGCGTCGGCATCTCGCGGGCCGCGCTGGGCCGGCGGTTCACGGCGATCGTCGGTGAGGCCCCGATGGGCTATCTGACCACCTGGCGTCTGGCCCTTGCCGCCGACCGTCTGACCTCCTCCGACGCCACCGTCGCGGCCGTCGCCCGCCAGGTCGGCTATGCGACACCGTTCTCACTGAGCACGGCCTTCAAACGCGCCTATGGTGTGAGCCCCCAGCAGTATCGGCAGGCGCCGCCGCCCTCGCTCGTGGCGGGGGCCGGCGGTTGACCTGCGGGAACCAGGCGGGCGCACCAGGAGTCGGAGGATCATGACCACGCACCAGACCAACCGTCGTGCCGGCACGCGGGCGCTCACGGCGGCCCTCACGATCAGCGTGGCCGTGGGTCTTGCCGCCTGCGGGGGTGGCGCCGATGCGGACGCCGACGGGACGGGTGACGGCGAGCAGGGCACGGCCACCGCGCCAGCGGATGCCTTCACGATCAGCAGTGCCCTGGCCGAACTGCCCGACGACCGGCAGTGGCAGGTGGTGGGGATCGCGGACCTCGCCGGGGCCGTTGAAGCGACGGGACTGGAGGTCTCACCCGAGGATCTGACCTGGCGCTCGGTCGTGGGCGGGCTGCCGTTGGAGGACCCGCAGGACACCTCGCAGGAGGAGCTGACCTACGCCCCGGTGTTCGTCGCCCTGCCCCAGTTGCTCGATCGAGCCATCCAGTCCGCCGCGACCGGGGACCTCCCCGAGACACTCGGGTGGTCACCGCTCGACACGGAGACGTTCGCCTACCTGGTGGGTGGGTCCACGGGCACCACCGAGTTCATCGTGGCCGGCGGACCGTTCCCGGAGGACTCGTTGACCGCCCTGACAGACCTGGGCGACGGGGTCTGGAGCCTCGGTGACGGCGCGGACGGCGAGCTCTCCCCGGGCTCGGAGAGCCAGGCCCTCGACGCGATCGGCCGACCCGTGCGGATGGCCCAGGACGATGACCAGATCGCGCTGTCCACCGCGACCGAGCCGGTCCGCGCCTGGGCCGGTGGTCAGCCGACCTCGACCGCCGCGGACCGGCCCGAGCTGGCGGAGCCGGCCGAGGCACTGGACGAGGCCAGCACCATGACGGCCCTCTTCACCGGGGCTCGGCGCTTTGACCCCATACGCATGGGCCTCCGCCCCTCGGCCGACCCTGCGGCGCTCGAGGAGTTCGTCGAGACCTGGCAGAGCGAACTCATCGCCCACCCATTCACCACGATCGCGGTGGGCCACGGTGTGGCGGACGGCCAGGGCACCGCGACCATCGTCTACCGGTTCGTGGCGGCGGAGGGTGCCGAGGCCGCGGCGCCAACCATCGAGTCACTGCTGCAGGGCGAGACGTTCGACGGGTCCCGGTCTCTGTCCGCGGCCCTCACCGTCGAGTCGGTGGAGGTCCAGGACAACCTCGTGATCGTCACCGGCACGCAGCCCCCGGCCACGTCCTGGAACGTGCTGCACCAGATGGTGATGACCGGTGAGCCGCCCTTCGTCCTGGGCGGCTGAGACACTCCGGTCGCGCCCAGCCGCGCGCCGGTCAGGCGTGTCCCACGCGGTGGCTCAGGCCCCGCCGCCACCGCCCAGGTGATCAGTGCGCGTGCGCATCTCTCGCTCGAAGGTGGGCTGCTTGTCCAAGCGCTCACCGGCACTCAGATAGGACGCGCCACCAGGTGCGTCGTCCTTCGGCGCGAGCAGGCGCAGCAGGCTTCGTAGGAACTTCATGGTCGTCTCCGATCCCTGGTGGTCAGCTCGCTACTACGGCCTCGTCGTGATAGTCCCACTTTGAGATTCATAGAGGTACCGTTTCCTGGTGAGCACCCCGATCACACTCCGCCTCCACGACGAGCTCGTGGCCTTTCTGGACCGCAACGTCGCCGAGGGTCGCGCCGCGAGCCGCGCCTCGCTGGTGACTTCCGCCCTAGAGCGCGAGATGCGTCGCCAGGTGGCGGAGCGGGACGCTGAGATCCTCCGCGAGGTTGGCGCCGAGGACGACCTCGATGATCTGGTGGCCTGGACAGTGCCCGGCGGCCGTCATCGGCAGTCGCCCTCAGCTAGTGATCGTGTCTGCTCACCTCGGGCAACGTCCGGCTGACGACCACTCCTGCCAGACCGAGCAGCCCGAGGAAGAGCAGGGCAACCTCCGGGCCGAGCAGAGCGAGGCCCCCTGAGATCGCCCCGGCGACCAGCAGCAGGACGCCCATGGCTGTGTTGGCCACCGCCACATACTCCGTCCGCTGGTCGTCCTCGGCCATGTCGACGACGTAGGTCTTGCGCGCCACCCGCACCGCCGTGTGGGTCAGGGCCAGGACCAGATAGGTGAGGGGATAGAGCCACCAGGCACTCGGCATACCCGGAATGCGCAGCAGGAGAAGGAAACCGACGATCACAACCGTGGCTGCCGCAGCACCCCACACCATCAGGTCGCGCGACGACCGGTCGGCCAGTCTCCCGAAGGTCTTGCCGCCGATCAGGCCGGCGACGCCCTGGGCGATGACGAACGGACCGAGCCCGGCGAGCCCACCGCCGCCAGCCTGCGCGGCGAGCGCCACCACGAAGGGCGGGCTCAGAGCCGAGACCAGGAGCAACGAGCGAGCGACGACGAACCGGCGGAAGCCACGGTCCTCGCGCAGCAGCTGCACCGCACGACCCGCCCAGCCGGCGGTCTCCTCCGGTGTGTCCGGCTCCTCGTCAGGCTCACGGATGCCGAGGAAGACCAGCAGGGCCAGCACCCAGAGCGCGGCCGCGATCGCGAGCAGCCAGGCAAGCACGTCGGCGCCTGCTCCGTCACCGCCCAGGAGCCGTATGCCGAGGCCCAGGGTGATCGCGACCGCGCCGGACAGGACGGTGGTGAGCCCGTTGATCTGACCGCGCTCTCCCTTGGGGATGGTCCGGCCCAGGACGTCCTTGCCGGCCAGTGAGGTCAGAGCGCGCGCGAGGGAGAAGACCGCGAGCGCCACCAGGATGACCACTCCCGCCACGAGGCCGTGGAGGGTTGCCGCGGCACCGGCCATGCCGGCCGCTCCCAGCGCCTGCCCTGCCGCGCCCAGCCCCCAGAGATGGCGCCGGCGCTTGGTGCGCTCAACCCATGGGGCCAGAGCTGCCTGGGGAAGCATCGAGCCGGACTCCCGGATGGGCACCAGCAGTCCAGTCAGGCCAGCGGGCACGCCCAGGGAGGCGAACAGCCAGGGCAGGACGGTCTTGGCGTTGACGACCTGATCCCCGGTGGCCTGGAGCGCCTCGGCGAGGATCTGTCGACTGCCGTTGGCAGCGACCTCGCGCTGCTCCTCGCGCGACTGGTCACTGCGGTCGGCCCGGACGAGGCGCTGATAGACGGGGGTGAGGCTCACGGCCTTAGTGTGCCGTGGTCGCTGTCAGGCTCCGCGTGCACCGCCAGGCTCCCGCAGAGCAGCGACCCCACCAGACGGGTGAATGAGTCGTGCTGTGACTCAGCCATCCGTCGACAACAGAGCCCCGCCGACCACCAGTCGCTGGTCGGGCGATGGCTGGGTCTCGTTAACGGGCCAGGTCAGCCGGCCGGAATCGCACCGGGAACGGCACCTTGGTCTCGAACAGGTCATCGCCACCGACGACCTGGCCGGACTGATAAGTCTCGCCGACCAACGTGAAGACCCTGATGGCGGGATGCAGCGGGTCCACCACCCAGTAGTGCTCGACACCGAACCGGCCCAACACCTCCGGCTTTCGGACCAGATCGGTCCGCCGACTGGACGGCGACAGAATCTCAACCGCAAGGACCGGCGGATCCTCCACCTCCGATCCCTCGACCAGCGAGCGGGGCACCACCATGAGATCGGGCTGCACGACAGTGCGCTCTCCGACCCGCAGGTCAAGCGGGGCTGCAAGAACGCGGAGGTCAGGAGGCAAGGCGGCGCTGAGGAGGAACACCAGCTCCCCGCTCACCACCTGGTGGGCGACTCCGGGGCTTGGCGACCAGATCAACTCACCGTCGATGAGCTGGACGGTCATGTCCTCCCGCTGCTCGCGATACGCATGCAGGTCCTCGACCGTGTAGATCCCGACCTCGGTGATGCTCATAGCGATCAGCGCGCCAGGTCAGCGGGTCGGAAACGCACCTGGAACGGCACGTCGGTCTCGAACAGGTCATCGCCACCGACGATCTGGCCGGAGTGATAGGTCTCACCGACCAACCTGAAGACCCTGATTGCCGGGTGGAGGGGGTCCACCACCCAGTAGTGCTCGACCCCGAACCGGCCCAACACCTCCGGCTTGCGCACCAAGTCCGTCCGCCGACTCGATGGCGACAAAATCTCGACCGCAAGAACCGGTGGATTTGTGATTTCCGAGCCGTGACGACCGGCATCGTGGATCACCAGAATGTCTGGCTGCACCACCGTGCTCTCCCCCGTCCGCACGTCGAGCGGGGCCGACAGCACAAGTTGCTGTTTGGGGACTGCGTTGAGGAGGATCCCGAACAGCCGGGAATGCACGATCTGATGAGCGAGACTCGGGCTCGGGGACACGATCAACTCACCGTCGATGAGCTGGACGGTCATGTCGTCCCGCTGCTCGCGATAGGCATGCAGGTCCTCGACCGTGTAGATCCCGACCTCGGTGATGCTCATGGTCTCCATGGTGCCCCTCCCGAAACATGCCGTCCAGCGTGGCACGGTCAGAAGGGTCACCTCAGAAGTTGTCCACAGCGACCAAGGCGTCTCACTCCTCGCGCATCGGCACCCGCACGCCACGCTCGGTGGCCACCTCGTCAGCGATGTCATAACCAGCGTCCACGTGCCGGATCACGCCCATGCCCGGGTCGTTGGTCAGGACCCGCTGGAGCTTCTGCGCGGCCAGCTCTGTGCCGTCAGCCAGCGACACCTGCCCTGCGTGCATGGAGCGCCCGATCCCGACACCGCCACCGTGGTGCAACGACACCCAGGACGCACCCGAGGAGGTGTTGATCAACGCGTTGAGCAACGGCCAGTCAGCGATCGCATCGGAACCATCGGCCATCGACTCGGTCTCGCGATAAGGGCTGGCCACCGAGCCTGCGTCCAGGTGGTCACGGCCAATGACGATCGGGGCCTCGACCTCACCGCGAGCCACCATGTCATTGAACTTCAGGCCCGCCTTGTCGCGCTCGCCGTAGCCCAGCCAGCAGATCCGCGCCGGCAGCCCCTCAAAGGCGACCTTCTCCCGTGCACCACGCAGCCACTTCTGCAGGTGGTCGTTGTCCGGGAACAGATCCATCACGGCCTTGTCGGTGGCAAAGATGTCCTTCTCCTCGCCCGAGAGGGCAGCCCAGCGGAACGGCCCCCTGCCCTCGCAGAACAGCGGCCGGATGTAGGCCGGCACGAACCCGGGGAACTCGAAGGCCCGCTCATAGCCACCCTTGCGGGCCTCGTCGCGGATGCTGTTGCCATAGTCGAAGACCTCGGCGCCGGCATCCATGAAGCCGACCATCGCCTCGACGTGCTTGGCCATCGAGGCCTGCGACCGGTCGGTGAACTCCTCAGGCTTCTTCTCGGCATACTCCGGCCAGTCCTGCACCGAGATGCCCTCGGGCAGATAGGACAACGGGTCATGGGCGGAGGTCTGGTCCGTCACGATGTCGATCGCCACGCCGCGGCGCAGCAACTCAGGGAACACCTCGGCGGCGTTTCCGACGACCCCGATCGAGACCGCCTCGCGGGCCTCCTTGGCCGCGAGCGCCCGCTCGATGCCGGCGTCCAGGGAGTCGGCCACCTCATCGAGATAGCGGCTCTTGACCCGGCGGCGGAGCCGTGCCTCGTCGACATCGACGATCAGACAGGTGCCACCGTTGAGGGTGACCGCGAGCGGCTGGGCCCCGCCCATGCCGCCGCACCCGCCGGTGAGAGTCAGCGTGCCGGCGAGGGTGTCGTTGAACTTCTTGGCTGCGATGGCGGCGAAGGTCTCATACGTCCCCTGCAGGATGCCCTGGGTGCCGATGTAGATCCACGACCCGGCAGTCATCTGGCCATACATGGTCAGGCCGAGGTGCTCCAGACGCCGGAACTCCGGCCAGTTGGCCCAGTCCGGCACCAGGTTGGAGTTGGCGATCAGCACGCGCGGTGCCCACTCGTGGGTCTGGAAGACGCCGACCGGACGGCCGGACTGCACCAGCATCGTCTCGTCCTCGCGCAGCGTGGTGAGCGTGCGGACCATGGCGTCGAAAGACTTCCAGTCGCGCGCAGCGCGTCCGGTGCCGCCATAGACGACCAGGTCGTCGGGCCGCTCGGCGACCTCGGGGTCCAGGTTGTTCATCAGCATCCGCAGCGGGGCCTCAGTGGCCCAACTGCGGGCGGTCAGGGTCGTGCCGCGCGCTGCGCGGACGGGACGGGCGCCTTCCATGATGCTCTCCTTTGAGTATGCCGACGGGCCGGCTTTCTGGGTCGAGTTCCGGCGGGGTGACGGTGCGGTGATGCGGGTGGTGGTGCGGGTGGTGCGATCGGTACGAAACCTCTACGAAAATGCGGGTGGGGTGTACGAAACCTCTATTTTTTTGCGGGTGGGGCGTACGAAACCTTTATCTTTTTAGTGGAGGGGGCCGGTGACCGACTCTGCGGCGCGGCGGACGGCGCCGTCCGCGACCAGATCGACCACCGTCTCGATCTCGGGGGCCAGGAACCGGTCCGGTCCCGGGCCGGCCACCGGGTCATAGGCGGTGCCCTCGACGTCCGCGGGCTCACCCGGGATCACGCCGGTGCGCAGCAGCTGCACGACAGCACCTGTCGCCGGGGCCGGCGTCAGCGGGGCCCGCAGGTCGAGGGCACGGGCCGCGGTCAGCACCTCGACGGCGATCACCCGGGTCAACCCGTCCACGGACCGGCGCAGCTTGCGGGCCCCGGACCAGCCCATCGAGACGTGGTCCTCCTGCATCGCCGAGCTCGGGATCGAGTCGACGCTGGCGGGGTTGGCCAGGCGCTTGAGCTCGGAGACGATCGCGGCCTGGGTGTATTGCGCGATCATGTGACCGGAGTCGACGCCCGGGTCGTCGGCCAGGAACGGGTTGAGCCCGTGGTTGCGTGCCACGTCGAGGAAGCGGTCGGTGCGCCGCTCGGAGATGCTGGCCACGTCCGCGGCCACGATGGCCAGGAAGTCCAGGACATAGGCGACCGGGGCCCCATGGAAGTTGCCGTTGGACTCCACCCGGCCGTCCAGCGTCACGACCGGGTTGTCGACCGCAGCCGCCAGCTCGCGCTCAGCGACGGTCGAGCAGTGGGTCATGGTGTCGCGCGCGGCACCGTGGACCTGCGGGCTGCACCGCAGGGAGTAGGCGTCCTGCACGCGCGTGCAGGCCTCGGGGTCGCGGTGGCTGTCGCGAATCGCGCTGTCCGCCATCATTTTCCGGAGGTTCTCGGCGGCCAGGGCCTGTCCCGGGTGGGGACGCAGCGCCTGCAGGTCCGCAGCAAAGACGTCATCGGTGCCGAGCTGCCCCTCGACGCTCATCGCGGCAGCCACATCGGCCGTCGCCAGCAACGTGTCCAGGTCGGCCAGGGCCAGGACCAACTGCCCGAGCATCCCGTCGGTGCCGTTGATCAGGGCCAGGCCCTCCTTCTCGGCGAGCTGGACCGGCTCGATCCCGGCGGAGGCCAGGGCCTCCCCGGCCTCGGTGATGTCGCCGTCGGCATCGCGTACCAGCCCCTCCCCCATGACCGCCAGCGCGCAGTGAGCCAGCGGGGCCAGGTCGCCCGAGCAGCCGAGGGAGCCGTACTCGTGAACCACCGGCGTGATGCCCGCGTTGAGCAGCGCGGCATAGGCCTGCGCCGTCTCGACCCGCACACCGGTGCGCCCGGTCGCCAGGGTCGACAGGCGCAGCAGCATCGTGCCGCGCACGACCTCACGCTCAACCTCGGGGCCGGAGCCGGCCGCGTGGCTGCGGACCAGGCTGCGCTGCAGTTGCGCCCGCATGTCCTCGGGGATGTGCTTGGTGGCCAGCGCGCCAAACCCGGTCGAGATGCCGTAGTGCGGCACGGGGTCCTCAGCCAGCGCCTCGATCACGGCACGGCTCGCGGCAATCCCCTCCAGCGCCTCGGGCGAGATCTCAACGCGGGCGCCGTGGCGCGCGACGGCGACGACCTCCTCGCGCGTCAGGGCGCCCACGCCGACGGACACGGTGGACGGGGCTTCGGGTGCGGCGGTGCGACTCATGACAGCCATTCCACCGTGCCCCAGCCCGGCCGGCCACCCAGAACATCCGTTTGCTGTCTCACGCGTGAGACAGTGCAGACTAGTGTCCAGGAGGTGCGACATGACGCACGACCCGGATCACGATCAACGAGCCATGAACCCTGGCGCCAGGGGCGGCAACGGCATGCACGACCCTCGCCTGTCCCAGGCCTATCGCGACGCCCAGCGCGGACCAGACGCCCAGCGCGGACCACAGGAGTCGATCCCGTGGGAGCTGCGCGGCACGAGCGGATCGCGCGGCCGGCCGTCCGCGGGTCCTCGCACGGGCCCTTCCACCACGATGCGCGTGATCATTGCGCTCGTCCTGGTGGCGGCCCTGATCATCCCGCTCATCGGGAGCTGGTAGCGCACCGACGACAGGCCCCCGGCCCTTGGTCCGGTCGGAGTTGACCCCCCATAGGTGAAGGGCCCTTCGGCAGTATGAGTGCCAAAGGGCCCTTCGGGTTGACAGGGATCGAAGGTGACGCTTCCCGTCGACCCACCCGGTGACCGCGATCCCGCCGACACCGTCACCAGTGCTGGCGCGACAGGACGAACCCGTCGGATGGATCACCTTTCCGGTGGATCCCGCCGCCCCTTGCGAGGTGGCGTAGGACATTTCTATGCCACCTCAGGGAGGAACACAAGGGGTCCGGAAGAACTTTTTTCGGGACCGACGACCATCCACAGGGTTACCCACAGATCTGGGCCGTTGTCCACATTCCGACCCCAGATTGTGCGGTCTTTTCCACCACCTGTCCACAGGCCCTGTGGAGGACGGAGTGGCCGCCGAGCGCACGGCATACTGACCCCGTGTCCCCCGCCCCTGCCGTCGGCCAGGCGCTGTCGGTGCTCAAACTGTTGGCCCGGCACGCCGGGCCCCTGCCTGCAGCCTCCATCGCCCGCGAGCTGGCCCTGCCACGGTCCACCACCTATCGGCTGCTCACCGTGATGGTGGCCCAAGGGTTTGTCGTGCACCTGCCCGAGGAGCAGCGTTACGGGTTAGGGGTGGCTGCCTTCGAGCTGGGGTCGGCCTACGCGCGTCAGGAACCGATGCAGCGACTGGCCCGGCCGCTGTTGACGCGGCTCGCGGACCGCACGGGGCACAGCGCTCACCTGGTGGTACTGCACGGGCGAGACGTCCTCTACGTCATCGAGGAACGCGTGGCGGGGCGCCCCTCCCTGGTGACCGACGTCGGGGTGCGGTTGCCCGCGACACTCACCGCCAGTGGCCTGGCCATCCTCGCGGCCCTGCCCCCGGCCCAGGTCAGGGCACTTTTTCCGTCCGCCGAGGCCTTCGTCCAGCGGCACGGGCGGGGGCCAACATCGTTGAGCTCGCTGCGGCGCCTGCTGGTCGACGTCCGCGCCGTCGGGCACGCAGAAGAGGCCCACTCGGTCACTGCGGGGCTGGCGTCGGTTGCCTCTGCGGCTCGGGATCACAACGGTCATCCGGTGGCGGGGATCGCGGTCACCTATCCGGTGGACGAGATGGACGGCCGGGACCACGCTGAGCTGGTCACGGCCGTCCACCTGTGTGCGGATGAGTTGACGCGTCGCCTGGGCGGCACCCCGACGGGCTAGGCCTGGGGCGACGCTGGACTAACTCGCTCCACCTGAGGCCCGGTCGGCATTGGCGTGGATCGCGTCTCGCACGAACTGCGCCATCCCGGGCTTGATGTCCTCATAGGTCTTGGTGAACCGGGGGTCCTCGACGTACATGTCCCCGAGGCAGCGGTGGAAGTCGGGGGTGATGTCATAGAACCACCGCTCGATGCTCACGCGAGCCGACTCGGCCGCCTCCATCGCTGCGGCGGAGTCGGCCGACTGACCGCTCTCCATCGCTGCGACGAATGCCGCGTTGGTGGCGTCCTGCTCGGCCTTGATCTGCTCCCAGTCGGCCTTGGTGTAGTGCGCGGTCCGCTGCTGGGACTGCTTCCACGCGTCGGTGTCACCCCAGCGCTCCTTGGCTTCCTGGGCATACTCGTCCTTGAACCCGTCGCCGAACAGCTCCCGCTGCTCCTCCTTGGTCAGATTCACTCCAGTCATTTCCTTCTCCAGTGCTCGGTCGATGGCCGTGACGAGATCGCGCATCTCGTCCAGCCGGGTCATGACCGTTGCGCGCTGTCGGTGCAGGTGGCTCACCAGCTCACTGTTGCCCGCTCCGTCGAGCAGATCTGCGATCTCCTCGAGCGGGAAGCCCAGCCGGCGATAGACCACGACGTTCTGCAGACGCGTCAGGTCCTCGTCGGTGTAGAGGCGGTAGCCGGCCCGGGAGCGCTCACTCGGGGTCAGCAGGCCGATCTCGTCGTAGTGGTGCAACGTGCGCACCGTCACGCCGAGTGACTCGGCCACCTGTCCCACTGTGAGCACGCTCAGCTCCTGCACCAGTTGTTCGGTCATGTCTCCACCGTGACGCCTCACGTCGCGTGAGGGTCAAGTCCATTGTCTTCCTCCCTGTCGCCGCGGGCCACCGTGACCGGCAGACCCGGGCCGCGGCCGTCAGTGCGGCACCCTAGAGTCGGAGGCATGCGAGCGATCACCATCCCCGAGTTCGGCGAGCCCGACGCCCTTGTCCCTGCTGACGTTGACGCCCCCACTGCGGGCCCCGGCGAGGTCCTGGTCGACGTGGTCGCTGCCGGCGTCAACCGCGCTGATGTGATGCAGCGCAAGGGCTTCTATCCACCGCCCAAGGGTGAGTCGGAGCTCCCGGGCCTGGAGGTCAGCGGGCGCATCGCGGCCCTCGGCGACGGCGTCGAGGGTTGGTCGGTCGGTGACGAGGTCTGCGCCCTGCTCAGCGGCGGTGGCTATGCCGAGCAGGTGGTCGTGCCCGCAGGTCAGTTGCTGCCTGTCCCTAAGGGCGTCGACGTCCGGGACGCTGCCGCCCTGCCGGAGGTCGCCTGCACGGTGTGGAGCAACGTCTTCCTGACCGCGAACCTCCAGCCTGGTCAACTGCTGCTCGTGCACGGCGGCTCCAGCGGCATCGGCACCATGGCGATCCAGCTGGCCCGCGAGGTCGGCGCCCGGGTCGCGGTCACGGCCGGCTCGGACGACAAGCTCAAGGCCTGTGCCGCCTTCGGCGCCGAGATCCTGGTCAACTACAAGGAGCAGGACTTCGTCGAGGAGGTCAAGGCGGCCACCGACGGCGCGGGGGCCGACGTGATCCTGGATGTGGTCGGCGCCAAGTATCTCGACCGCAACCTCGACGTGCTCGCCTTTGGCGGTCGCCTCGTCATCATCGGCATGCAGGGCGGGCGCAAGGGGGAGATCGACCTGGGCAAACTGCTCAGCAAGCGCGGTGCCGTCATCGCTACCTCGCTGCGCGCCCGTCCGGCCGCCGAGAAGACCACCATCGTCGCGGCGGTCCGAGAGCACGTGTGGCCGCTGATCGACCAGGGGCGGGTGGCACCGGTCATCCACCAGCGCTTCCCGCTGGCGGCGGCCGCCGACGCCCACCGACTCATGGAGGAGAGCAGCCACATCGGCAAGATCCTCCTCGACGTGGAAAGGACCCACTGACGATGAACTCTGAGACGAACACGCCTGGCGAGAGCGACGACACCGGTGCCGACAACCAGAACGGCAACGGCAACCAGAGCGGCGACGGCGAGTCCCGCCGCGTTGTGGTGGTGACCCAGGACGGGATGGGCGTTGCCGATCCGGACGCAGCGTCTGGCGCAGACGGCGAGGGCAGGGCCCAGCGTCGCCCCTCCGAGCTGGTGGAGCAGCCAGCCAAGGTGATGCGGTTGGGCACGATGATCAAGCAGCTCCTGGAGGAGGTGAAGTCGGCACCGCTGGATGAGGCCGGGCGGGCCCGTCTCGCGGAGATCCACCGGCGCTCGCTGTCCGAGCTGGAGCAGGGCCTGGCACCCGAGCTCGTCGAGGAGTTGGAGCGGATCACCCTGCCGCTGACCGATGGCACCCCCACCGAGGCCGAGCTGCGCATCGCCCAGGCCCAGCTGGTGGGGTGGCTAGAGGGTCTGTTCCACGGGATCCAGACCGCGATCGTGGCCCAGCAGATGGCCGCGCAGCAGCAGCTGCAGCACATGCGGCTGGCCCTGCCCGGCGGCGGCCCCGGCATGCCCGGACAGGGCGGCCCTCAGCCCGGCGGCCCGCAACCGGGCGGCGAGGGCGAGGAGCCCCCGGGCACGGGCCAGTACCTCTGACGTCACTGCTTGTTCGCCGGTGCTGACGTGCAACAGCGGGCACCGCTGACCGGTTCTGCACGACCGCACGGCAGGCGCCGCGGGCGCTGCGGGCCTACTCGAACAGGATGTATTCCGGCTGCGGCTCAAGGCTGAGGACTTCCTCGCCGGTCATGATCGGCCCGAGGACCGCGTCCTCCTCGTAGAACAACTTGAACCCCGCCACCACCTGCTCAGGCGTGCCCTCCATCACCCGGTCATAGGTCGAGATCTTGTCCGAGGGCGCACCGATGCCGTCCACCGACTTGATCTCCACCACTCCGTCGTGCGCCTCGAGGTCACCCTCGTCGCGGACGACGCCGGCATGCACCTGGTGATAGACCATGACCTTCTCCGGCAGCCCGTGCTCCTCCACCAGGTCGGCGAGATACTCGGCCACCTCGTCGAGCTCCTCACCGGTGGTGCGGCCATAGACCTCACCGGGGACCTGCCCCTCCTCGACGGCCCACTCCGGGTCCAGCGCGACGCCGACGTCGGGCTCGACCAGCCACTTCTCATAGTGCTCGACCTCGTCGATGAAGTCGGAGCGGCCGGGCTGGATGTTGAGCAGCAGGATGCCGTCGTGACGGCGGGCAGCGTCCAGGTGGTCCTGGATCACTTGCTCCGGGATGTAGGTGCGATACATCCCGTCCGACCCCGGGCTGGCGTGCACCACGGTCGCGATGAGTTCCAGCACGGGCAGGAGCTCACGATCCCCGGCATACTCCTCGCCGCGCTCCTCCATCTCCTCGACCCGCTCGTCGAGGTCACCGATGCCCATCCGGCCCATGCCTGGCGAGCCCGGCAGCCCCGAATAGCCGAAGAGCCGGTAGTCGGGGAAGATCTCGGTGCCACCCCGGGGCAGCTCAAGGGCCTCGGGCGCCTCCGTCGTCTGGTCCGGCGGCGGCTCCTCCTGGGAGGCCGAGGGGTCTGAGCTGCCTTCGGTCGGGGCCGGCGCGCTGGTTGGCGAGGAGTCGTCGCTCGCCCCAGAAGAGGACCCGGCCGATGGGGCGTCACTGTCGGGCGCACCGCCGGAACAACCGGCCAGCAGCACCGCGAGGGCCCCGGCACCGCCCACCAGGGCGTGGCGCCACCGACCTGAGGCGTATGCCGTCACCTGGCCTCCCCCACCAGTCGCCCGGGGCGGGGGTCCCGGTCCGCCTGGGCCACCAGCGCCAGGATCCGGCGCGTGTCCAGGTCGGTCTCGGTCAGGTCACTCACGTTCCACCACTGTGCCTTGCGGGCCTCGGTCGCCAGCTCCACCTGCGGGCGCACGCTCGCACGCACGCGATAGATGACATCGATCTGCTGGGTCTGCGGGTGCACGCCGACAGCGAGCGGGTCACCCGGCTCGATGCTCAGACCGGTCTCCTCGGCCACCTCACGGCGCACCGCCTCCTCGGGCCGCTCACCGCGGCTGAGCAGCCCGCCGGGCAGGGTCCACCCGTGGCGGTGCGGCTGCCACAGCATGAGCACCTCGCCCTCGTGCTCGATCAGGGCTGCCGCCCCCACGGTGTAATTGGGGGTGCCCGCGCGCACCAGGGTGCGGCTGATCGGGGCGGGCATCATCCGAAAGCCGACCAGGGCGGCCGTGCCCACCTTGCGTCGGAGCACCGACAGGTCCATCACGCCGCTCGCAGCGACTCGACGATGGCGATGGTCGTGGGCAGCCCGAAATAGTCGCGGACCAGGACGTTCAGATCCCGGTCGTGCCAGACCTGCGGTGAGATCACCACGCCCTCGGAGAGGCTGCACGTGGCCCGCCAGGTCTCATAGGTGACGGTGCGGCCAGCCACCTCGGACTCCACGCTGGTCAGGGGCATCCCCTCGGAGGCGGTGACCAACAGGTCGACCTCCGAGTCGTCGGGGGTGGGTGGTGGCGCCGTGACCTCCGCCCCATCGTCGGTCAGTCCGTCGTCGGCCATGCCGTCTTGAGCGTTGTCATCGTTGGCGGCCTCGTCACCTGCCTCGCCGTCAGCGGCCTCGTCGTCAGCTGCCTCCTCGTCGGGGGTCGCGGTGACCACGGCAGCATCAGTCGGTTCGCCGTCCTCATCGACCGGGCACGCCAGGGCACCGGGTGTGGAGCGCCACCCCTCAACCTGCCGCAACGAATAGGCCGCGCCCGCATGGCCCGGGAGCCAGTCGGGACCAACGGCGACGAGCACACCGGAGCAGCCGTCGATCGCCGGTGGCGCGGAGGGTGGGACCAGGCACCACTGCTGGGGAGCCTGGTCAGTCGGGTCCGGTGGCAGCGTGCGCTCCGCCTCCCCGAGCTCCTGGACCGTCCATCCCTCCGGGAGGTCGATCTCGACGCTGGTGCCCGGGCCCTCCAGGAGCGTGGACACCATTGCAGCGGTCGTCGGTGCGATGTCGTCCTGCTCTGTGGCGGTGGGCTCCTCGGTCGCCTCCTGGGTGATCACGGTCGTGCGCCCGGCGCTGTCGGTGGTGGTGACCTCGACGGGCTCATCGTCGCCGGAGCAGCCAGCGCACAGCAGGGCTGCCGTCACAGCCCCCGCCCATAGACCACGCATGCGCCCAGCCAACCACACCAGCCTGAGCAGCGGGTCCTCCCGCCTCACCCCAGGTCGGTGTGGACCGTGCGACCGGCGGCTCGTCCGCTGAACAGGCAGCCGCCGAGGAAGGTGCCCTCCAGCGAGCGGTAACCATGCACGCCACCGCCGCCGAACCCGGCAACCTCACCTGCGGCATACAGACCCGGGACAGGAGTGCCGTCGGCGTCGAGAGCCCGCGACCCCAGGTCGGTCTGGACACCGCCGAGCGTCTTGCGCGTGAGCACGCGCAGGCGCACCGCGTGCAGCGGGCCGTGCTCGGCGTCGAGGAAGCGATGCGGGGAGGCCGTGCGGATCAGCTTGTCCCCGCGGGAGCGACGGGCCGCCCGGATCAGCGCGAGCTGCGTGTCCTTGCCAAAATCGTTGCCCAGCTCGGCGTCCCGCGCCTCGATCATCGCCCGGATCCGACTGGGCTCCAGGAGACGGTCGCCAGCCAGCGCGTTCATCCGCGCCACGAGGTCCTCGACAGTGTCCGCGCTGACGAAGTCGACGCCGTCGTCGATGAAGCGCTGCACCGGGCCCGGCGCACCGGGGCGGACCCGACCGAGCACCTGGGCGATGCTCTTGCCGGTCAGATCCGGGTTCTGCTCCGAGCCGGAGAGAGCGAACTCCTTCTCGATGATCGACTGGGTCAGGATGAACCAGGAGTGGTCGTGCCCGGTCGCGCGGAGGTGCGCCAGGGTGCCGAGCGTGTCAAAGCCGGGATAGAGCGGCGCCGGCAGCCGGTGGCCCCCCGCGTCGAGCCACAGCGACGAGGGCCCGGGCAGGATCCGGATCCCGTGACGCTCCCAGACCGGTGAGTGGTTCTCGATGCCCTCGACGTAGTGCCACATGCGGTCGCGGTTGACCAGCCGTGCGCCGGCACCCTCCACCAGTGGCAGCATCGACCCGTCGACATAGGCCGGCACGCCGGCCACCATGTTCTCCGCCGCTGGCGGCGTGCCCAACCGCTCCGGCCACAGGTCGCGGACCATCTGGAGGTTGTGTCCGATGCCACCAGAGGTGACCACGACCGCCTGGGCTGAGAAGGCAAACTCGTCGACGGCACTGCGGGTGCTGGGGGCACCGCGCTCGGTGCCGTCGGTGGCCAGGACCTGGCCGCGCACGCCGGTCACGGTGCCGTCCGTTGTGACCAACTCGGTGACCCGGTGCCGACCGGCCAGGGTGAGCCTGCCCTCGGAGGCGGCCCTGCGGCATACGGCCTCAAAGGGGGCGACGATGCCCGGCCCGGTGCCCCAGGTGATGTGGAAGCGCGGGACGCCGTTGCCGTGCCCGTCCGCGGTGCCGTCGCCCCGCTCGGCCCAGCCGACGACCGGGAAGAAGCGGATCCCCTTGTCGTGCAGCCAGGCCCGCTTCTCGCCGGCCGCCCACTCGACATAGGCGCGGGCCCAGCAGACCGCCCAGCTGTCTTCGTCCGCCAACCGGTCGAACCCAGCGCTGCCCTGCCAGTCCCGCCACGCCAGCTCGAGATTGTCCTTGATGCCCATCCTGCGTTGCTCGGGGCTGTCGACGAGGAAGATGCCGCCGAAGGACCACCACGCCTGGCCGCCCAGGTGGTCGGCCGACTCCTGGTCGACGAGGATCACCGAGCGTCCGGCCTCCACGAGCTCGGCAGTCGCGACGAGACCGGCCAGGCCGGCCCCCACCACGATGACGTCGGCCGATTGTTCCGGCGTCTGTGTCTTGGACTCTTGCGGGGCCACGGATCTCCTCTCGTCGCCGCCGGTCGGCGACGTTCACGAACGTTTCATCTCTGGCACCTAAGATTCCAGACGCGATGACTGAAGTGGAAGAGCCACAGCCGCGCGGCACCAACCCACCCCGTCGGTGGACCGGCCTGCTGCGGGTCTTCGCGACGGTCGCGCTGCTCGCGATCGTGGGTTACATCGGGGGGATGGCCACCACGAACCTCTGGCCGATCACCGCCGAGACGGACAACTTCCGGGCTCGCGTGCAACTGGCAGCCTCGCCGTTCCAGTCCTCGACCGTGCACGCCCCCACCGTCTTTGGTGACATCGACCTGCACTTCGCGGGGCCGTTGCCGGCGCCGGGCATCGAGGTGCGGCTGCAGGTCAAGGAGGAGATCACCGACCTGTTCACGCGCGGTCGGGTGGACGTGACCGAGCTGACCCCGAAGGACGGCGAGCTGCGCGCGGCCATGGACAGCGGGCTGCGCGAGTTGGCGCTCAAGTTCGTCGGTGGTGTGCTGCTCACCCAGGCCGGGATCGTCATCCTCTATCTGCTGGGCCGCGCACGACCGCCCTGGCGGCACCCCGTGATCGCGATCGGCACGGCCACGGCGCTGGCGGTGAGCGTGCCCTCGCTGGCCGCCGTCAGCACATATCGGACCACGAACTTCGCTGCCTATGAGGCGACCAGCCTGCTGGGCACCGTGCGCTCCAACAGCGGCATGTTCACCGACATCCAGGGCCAGGCCCAGCGCGCGACTCCCTATGTCCAGAACCTGTTGGCGCTCTCCGATGCCCTGCAGAACGAGTTTGTCCCCGCCGAGACCGCAGCGGCCCCCGGTGCCCGGTTCCTGCTCATCTCCGACCTGCACGGCATGAACTACTACCCGCTGGTCAAACAGATCGTCGAGGACGAGCAGATCACAGCGGTGATCGACACCGGCGACATGCTCAACTTCGGCCGGGTCGCCGAGGGCGAGATGGCCGGGATGTTCAGCGCGATCGAGGATCTGGGTGTCCCCTATGTTTTCGTGCGCGGCAACCACGACGCACGGTCCCCCAACGACGAGGCGCTGCTGCAGCGACTGGCCGAGATCCCCAACGTGATGCTGCTCGAGCCGACCGCCGGAGAGTATGTCGAGGCGGACATCGATGGGGTGCGCCTCACCGGCCTGAACGACTGGCGCCACTTCGCCGAGGTCAACGACGACTTCGGCGCCCAGCAGCGGGACGCCGCCGACCGTTATGCCGAGGCGACGCAGGGGTGGCCGCTGCCCGACATCCTGGTCAGCCACCAGCCCTATGCCCTCAGCCCCCTGGCCAGTGATGGCGTCAAGCTCAACGGCCACATGCACGCCCCGCTGCTGGACGGCAACCGGATCCAGATCGGCACGTTCACCGGCGGCGGGCTGGTCAACCACTTCCAGGTGCCGGAGACCACCGGTGAGGACGAGGAGACGGCCGGTGAGCTGGTCGGTCAGCCCTATGCCTTCGACATCCTGACCTTCGGCACCGACTGCTCCGTGCAGTCGCTGACCCGTTACACCTACCGCAACCTCGTCTCTGGCCAGCCGCAGTATGACAACGTCGCGGTGATCAACGGCAACCGCATTGCTGACCCCGCCGAGGAGGGGCGCACGTGTGGGCCCGACCTGGGCGTGAGCACCCAGCCGATCGTGCCCGTCGCAGACGACTGAACCCTTTGACGCAGGACGCACCCGACGATGCCCTCCAACGGTCATTGCCGGAGCGGACGGTTGGCGGGTGGAATACTCCACCGCATGACCTCCGCGCCCAGTGTGACCCACCATCCGTCGGAGTCCGTGCTCGAGGACGTCGAGCTGCTCGCAGCTGGGCTCCTGCCTGACGAGCTGTCCACCGCCCTGGTGGCCCGCCTTGCTGCCACGCTGTCCGCAGAGTTCCAGGACGCCTCCCAGATCACCCTGGTCGACGAGGAGGGGGTGCCCGTCGCGGAGATCTCGTCGGACGGCACCGGGTTCACTCCCCTGTCACCACGCAGCTCTCGACCGTTCGGTGCTCTCTCGATCCTCAGCGCGGGTGCCGAGGCCCTCGCCGGGCAACAGGTCGCTCTACTGGACCGCCCCATGACGCAGGGCGACACCGCCACGCTCCGCGCCGCTGCGGCTCGCGGGCCGGTGACCGCACTCGTCCTGGCCGGGCCCCAGGGCGCGCTGTCCCCTGATGGGTTGGTCCGCGCATCCCGGGCCGCAGTCGCGGACCTGGCCGACCTCGCAGTGCTCCCCCGTCGAGCCCCGCAGGACGACCTGGACCGCGCACTGCTCGCAGCCTGCCTCGAGGCGCTCGGCGCCCGGGACCTCATCCCGCTGGAGCACACCGGGGAGGTGGCCCCGGAGGTCACGGCCCTGCTGTCCCTGCCGACCGACACGGGACTGCCTGGCGCGGTCGTGCTGCTCACGGGCCTGTCTGGCTCCGGCAAGTCGACCCTGGCTCGCGCCCTGCGCGAGTCGATCGTGGAGGTGGGCACCCGGCCGGTGTCGCTGCTCGACGGCGACGTCGTGCGCCGCAATCTCTCCGCTGGCCTCGGTTTCGGGCGGGAGGATCGCGAGCGCAACATCCGTCGGATCGGGTGGGTGGCTGCCGAGATCGCCCGGCACGGCGGGCTCGCCATCTGCTCTCCCATCGCTCCCTTCAGCCAGACACGAGCGGCCGTGCGGACGATGGCCGAGGACGCCGGAGCCCAGTTCGTCCTGATCCATGTCGCGACGTCTCTGGCGGAGTGTGAGCGCCGCGACCGCAAGGGCCTGTATGCCAAGGCCCGCGACGGTGTGATCCCCGATTTCACCGGCATCAGCAGCCCCTATGAGGAGCCGGACGACGCCGACCTGCGGGTCGACACGGAGGGCCGCTCACTCGAGGACTGCCTGGCCGAGATCACCCAGGTCCTGCGGGACCGCACCATTCTCCCCGCGGACTGATTGGAGAGCCCGTCGTGCTCGACTTCTTCACGACCGATGTGTTTTCTCTGATCATCGTCAGCCTCGGAGTGGGGGTTGCGGTCGGGCTGACCGGGATGGGCGGTGGCGCGCTGATGACGCCGGCCCTGATCGCCTTCGGGATCCCCCCGGTGACGGCTGTCGCCAATGACCTGGTCGCCTCGGCTGCCAACAAGTCTGTGGGGGCGCTCGTGCACTGGCGCCAGGGGTCACCGCACCTGCGCATCGCCGGGTGGCTGATGCTGGGCAGCATCCCCACTGCTTTTGCCGGAGCCTTCATCGTGCAGTCCTTCGGCGAGCCGGAGGAGGCCAACGAGATCCTCCTGACGATCATCGGGGTGGCCCTCATGCTGGCCGCCGTGACCTACCTGGCGCGAATGCTGGTGCGCCTGGCCAACCCCGTCGGCGCCGAGGACGACGTGCAGGTCAAACCCTTGCGGACGGTGGGCATCGGCATGCTCGGAGGCACGCTCGTGGGGATCACGTCCGTGGGCTCCGGCTCCGTGATCATGGTGACCCTGCTCCTGCTCTATCCGGCCCTGTCGCCGCGCAAACTCGTGGGCACCGACCTGCTGCAGGCCGTGCCACTGGTCGTTGCGGCCGCGCTGAGTCACGTGATCGTCACCGGGGTTGACTGGGAGGTGCTCGTCCCCCTGCTCATCGGGGGCCCGGTCGGGACCTACCTCGGGTCCCGGCTCTCCACGGTCGTCAAACCTGCTGTCGTGCAGAACGGCATCGTCATCGTGCTGTCCCTGACCAGCCTGGCCCTGCTGGGGCTGCCGCCGGTCTGGGTGGGCGTGGTCGGGGCCGCGATGCTGATCCTTGGCCCTCTGATCTGGGCCGGGATCGTGCACCGCGTGGCTGGCCGTGGCACTGCCCACAAGCACCCCGACAGTGGGCGGCCACCGCCCTAGGCGCGCGCTGTCGCGGCGTCGACGGCTGCGCGCACCCGGTCCGCGTCAGCCGGTCGGCAGACGATCAGGTCCGGGAGATAGACATCGCGCTGGTTGTAGCGCATCGGGCTGCCGTCCAACCGGCTGGCGAACAGACCCGCTGCCCGCGCCACCGCGATCGGTGCGGCAGAGTCCCACTCGAACTGTCCGCCGGCGTGGACGTAGGCATCGGCCTCGCCCCGCACCACCGCGCACACCTTGAAACCGGCCGACCCCATCGCCACCGAGCCCCCGCCGCTCTCCTCGATCACCGCGGTGATCAGCTCGGAGGGGTGAGACCGGGAGATGGCGAACCGCAGCGGAGCGGAGTCGTCCTCGCGCGCAGGGACCGCCGGGGGATCGTCGCTCCGCAGGGTTTGGCCGATCCCGGGCAGGGCCACCGCACCGGCGGCGAGCTCCCCGTCCTCCCAGAGGGCGACGTGGACGGCCCAGTCGTGACGGCCCTGGGAGAATTCCTTGGTGCCGTCGAGCGGGTCGATGATCCAGACGCGAGCCGCGTCGAGACGGCTCAGGTCGTCCTTGGCCTCCTCCGACAGGACCGCATCCTGGGGTCGCTCGGCCGCCAGTCGCTCGGCGATGAAGTCTTGGGCCCGCTGGTCACCGGCCTTGGCGATCGCCCGCTGATCCTCTGCCCCGCTGTCCAGGAGTTCCTCACGGACGGCGAGAAGGACCTGGCCGGCGGCCTCGGCGATATCGGCGGCGAGGGCCGCATCGGTGAGTCCGCTCATGGGCTCAGAGAATCGTTCCGGCAGCCACCGTGTTGCCGGTCGACGGGTCAATCACGATGAATGAGCCCGTCGTGCGGTTGCGCTCGTAGGCGTCGACCAGCAGCGGCTGCGTGGTGCGGAAGACGACGCGCCCGATCTCGTTGAGCTTGAGCTCGTCGGCCTCCTGGTTGCGGTGCAGCGTGTTGACGTCCAGCTGATAGTTGACGTCTTTGACGATGGTGCGCACCGTGCGCGTCGTGTGCTTGATGAGGTATTTGGCCCCGGCGCGCAGCGGCTTGGTCGTCATCCAGCAGACGCGGGCGTCGATGTCCTGGGTGACCTCGGGCTGGTTGTTGACCCGACACAGCATGTCGCCCCGGGAGATGTCGACGTCGTCCGTAAGTCGGACCGTCACCGACATGGGCGGGTAGGCCGCCTCGACCTCCTGGTCGAACACGTCGATCCCGGCCACGGTCGTGGTCAGACCGGACGGCAGCGCCATCACCTCGTCGCCGGGCTTCAGCACGCCGCCGGCCACCTGGCCCGCATAACCGCGGTAGTCGTGGAACTCATCAGATTGCGGCCGGATGACGTATTGCACCGGGAAGCGCACGTCCTGCAGGTCACGGTCGGCGGCGATCTGGACGTTCTCCAGGTGATACATCAACGACGTGCCCTCAAACCACGGCATGTTCGTCGAGCGGGTCACCACGTTGTCGCCCTGGAGGGCGGAGATCGGAATGACCTGGAGATCGGGGATGTCCAACTTGGCCGAGAACGCGACGAACTCGTCCTGGATCTTGCGGAAGACGTCCTCGGAGTAGTCGACCAGGTCCATCTTGTTGACGGCCAGAACGACGTGGGGCACCCGCAACAGGGACAGGATGAGGGCGTGACGTCGAGACTGCTCGGTGAGTCCGTTGCGCGCGTCCACCAGCACCAGCCCGAGGTCCGCAGTCGACGCCCCGGTGACCATGTTGCGGGTGTATTGCACGTGACCCGGAGTGTCGCCGATGATGAACTTGCGACGGGGCGTCGCGAAGTAGCGGTACGCCACGTCGATCGTGATGCCCTGCTCCCGCTCAGCACGCAGACCGTCGGTGAACAAGGACAGGTCCGTGTAGTCGAACCCACGGTTCTGGGAGGTCGCCTCGACCGACTCGAGCTGGTCCTCGAAGATGGCCTTGGAGTCCATCAGCAGTCGCCCGATCAGGGTCGACTTGCCATCATCGACCGAGCCTGCGGTCGCAAAGCGCAGCAGATCCATCAGAAGTACCCCATCTTCTTGCGATCTTCCATCGCAGCCTCGGAGAACCGGTCATCACCGCGGGTCGCTCCGCGCTCGGTCAGACGCGCCACCGAGATCTCATCAATGATGCTGTCGTAAGTGTCTGCGTCGGACTCCACACAACCAGTGAGCGTCAGGTCGCCCACGGTGCGGAAACGCACCTGACGCTCGCTGGCCGTCTCCCCGGAGCGCAGCGGGTTGAAATCACTCTCGGTGAGCAACATGCCGTCGCGCTCGAACACGCGCCGACGGTGGCTGAAGTAAATCGAGGGGATCTCCACCTGCTCGCGGCGCAGGTAGTGCCAGATGTCGAGCTCGGTCCAGTTGGACAGCGGGAAGATCCGCATGTGCTCGCCCTCGTGGAGCTGGCCGTTGTAGACACTCCAGAGCTCTGGGCGCTGATTCTTTGGGTCCCACTGGCCGAACTCATCGCGGTGGGAGTAGACCCGCTCCTTGGCCCGCGCCTTCTCCTCGTCGCGTCGACCGCCACCGAAGGCGGCCGTGAAGCCGTTCTCCTCGATGGCGTGCAGCAGGGTGCCGATCTGGAGCCGGTTGCGACTGGTCTTGCCGTCGTCGTCGACGACTCCGTCGGCGATCGCCTGCTCGACGGAGGCGACGATCAGCCGGGCGCCCAGCCGCTCGACCCAGCCATCGCGGGTGGCCAGGACCTCGGGGAAGTCATAGCCGGTGTCCACCTGCAGCACGGGGAAGGGCACCCGGGCCGGGTAGAACGCCTTCTGCGCCAGGCGCAGCATCACGATGGAGTCCTTGCCCCCCGAGAACATGATGACCGGCTTCTCGAACTCGGCCGCCACCTCCCGGAAGATGTGGATGGACTCGGCCTCCAGCTCATCGAGCTGGGTGAGTCGGTAGTCGCGGTGTGCCTTCAACCCCAGGCCCTCCTTGCAAATAAGAACGCAGATAGACATGCGCAGGTAAACCCATCGCTAAGAATAGGCTGTGTGGTGGCCCCACACTAGGCGAGGCGCGTGGACGTCGCCACCATGGGTCACGGCGTGGCGCCGAGCGGGGATGCCCGTGGCGTGGACATCACGACGTATCGTGGTGCCGATAGACACTCACGAGTCGCGGCCGCGACACGAGCCATGGAGTCCAGTGAGCACCACCGACGATGTCGCGCCGCGCGCCTTCCTGTTTGGCAGTTGCGTGGCCCGCGACACCCTCGAGATGGTCGACCGGTCGACCCTGGACATTGCGTCCTACATCGCGCGTCAGTCCCTGCTGTCCGCTGGCAGCGACGCCTCAGCCCACCTGCCGACCAACCTCGGGATCAGCGAGGGCTTCAAACTCCGGATGATCAAGAACGACTTCTCCGGCAATCTCCTGCAGAGCGTGCGGCAGGCGGCGGAGTCGATCGACGTGTTGCTCTGGGACCTGGCTGATGAGCGGCACGGGGTGCACCGCTTCGAGGACGGCACGATCGTCACGCGGAGCATCGACAATGTCCAGGTGCCGGCCATCGTCGAGCTCCTCGACGCCACCGAGCACCTCACGTTCGGCTCCAAGACGCATCAGAGCCTCTGGACTGCCGCCGCGATCTCGTTCACCGAGTTCCTCGACGAGGTCGGACTGCTCGGACGGACCGTGGTACTCCAGGTCCCGTGGGCGCTGCACACCACGGAGGGCAAGCCCACCCCGTGGAGCATGGGCGTGCGGGCCAGAGACGCTAACCGCCTCTATGAGCCCTACTACGACACCCTCCACCAGCTCGGGCACAACGTCATCAAGGTGCCGGCCGAGATGGTGGTGGCCGACCCCGGTCACCGGTGGGGTCTGGCGCCCTTCCACTACACCGACGCCGTCTATCGCGAGGTCCTGGACCAGTTGCGGATCGCCGGCGTGATCCGGCTTCGCCCCCAGGGCTGAGTTCGGCTCTGCTGGCGCGAGGACTGGGCAGACCTCAGAACAAGACGTGGTCGGTCACCAGGCCGTAGGCCTGCACCCGGCCGTTGGCCAGGATCTGTTCATCCTCTGTGCTCCACGTGTGGTCACCGCTGGACCCCCGCATCTGGATGAAGTTGAAGCGGTCGGCGCTGTAGATGCTGCCGCCCGCCGCCAGCAGTGCTCGCTGGAAGGTGGTGTCCTCACCCAGCGTGCGGTCCGCAAAGGGGGTCTCGACGAACGTCGTGCGTGGGGCCACCATGGTGGGTCCCCCCACCAGGTCGGTCCAGCGGTGCTCGCGCTGCGGATACTGCAGGACTGTTGCCCCCACGTCGGCCAGGTAGGTGAACCGGGCGTGCTTGCCCACCAGGTCGGCACCGGAGTAGTCCAGCGCGTGGGCAGAGTCGGCCAGATAGTGGTCGCCATAGAGATCGTCATCATCGAGCTTGGCGATCAGGTCACCATCGCTCGCCGCGACCAGCGCGTTGAGGTTGACGCCCAGGGACGTGGCGTCCTCAGCCTGCAGCACCACCAGGTCGGGCAAACCGAGATCCTTGGCCAGGGCGGTCAAATCGGCCTCCGGAGGCGTGAACCCGTGGGCGAGCAGGACCAGTTGCACCCTGACATCCTGCTGCCGGGCAGCCGTCTCGACGATCCCGCGCATCAGGTGCGGTCGGATCGTGGGGGCGATCACGCTGACAGTGGGCAGCCCCGTCCCGACGGGGTCGGTCAGGCCCACCGCCCCCAGCACCTGCCCGGCACGCGCAGAGAAAGTGTGCTCACGCCAGATCCGCCGCTGAGCGCGGTGCACCATCCGGTCGCGCAGCTCCGGCGACCCCAGGAGCGCACGCAGCGTCAGGGCCGCCTCATCCGCGTCGTCGACGATGGCGACCTCACCGCCGGGAAACCAGTGCTCGACCGCAGGGCTGCGCGTGGAGACCACCGGCGTGCCACTCGCGAGAATCTCAAAGACGCGACGAGCCATCATCGTGGGGCTGTCCACGACGGAGTTGACGTTGAGCATCACCTTGTGGAGGCGATAGGCCGTCAGCATCTGGTCATAGTCCAGTGACCCCCGGACGTAACCGTCGAAGTGCTCCGGGAAGCGATACTTGGGGTCGTTGTCGAAGCGCGAGTAGATGTCGAAACGCTGGTCGCGCCGCGCCGCGACCTCGACAGCGGCCCCCAGCAGCAGGTCCATCTGCGCCTGCCGCTCAGGGAACTTGTGCGACCAGTAACTGCCGCCGAAGGCGATGTCCCGAGCCTGGTAGACCTCTTTGTGTCGGATGGGGTGGTGCAGCACCGGCTGAGCGGCGAAGCCGAGCACCTCGACGCGGTCGTGCCCCAACTCCTCCCGGTAGCGCTTGAGCAGGTTCTCGTCCGTGGTGAAGACCTGGTCGAACAGGCGCGCGGTGTCGAGGAAGTCGTCGAAGTGCGGCGGGTCCTCCTTGTTCCAGAAGACCGACGGGATCTGCTGCTCCCGGCAGTGCCCAACGAGGGCCTGCAGCGACTCGGTCGGTGCCTTGGACCCGGTGAGTTGGTAGCGCCAGGAACCGCTTGAGCCCGCCCAGGCGGACTCCACGAAGAGCAGGTCGATCGGCTGGGCGGCGAGTTGCTCCTGCCAGCCGTCACTGGTCAGCTCCAGCACCTCGAACTCATAGCCCCAGGCGCGTGCGGAGAAGGTGTCCATGATGACGCCCACCCGTAGCCCCGGGCGGCGGGGCGCCCGGTCGGCGACCGGCCACTGCGGCACGTCCTCGGCCGTGAAAGTCCCCGTCCTGATCAGCGCGCGCCGCAGGGCCGAGCCGCTGAGCTCCCGGCCGGGCACGTTGATGCGTCGGGAGCGCCACGAGCGGACCTGCCCGAGGCCCCCTTTGCGAAGGTGCCAGAACGCGGTGCGGGCCGAGCGCACCGAGTCGGCGAGCGAGCGAGACATCAGCGCAAGAACCCCTCTGGTCGGTGAACGGACTCGATCCTAACGACGTGCGCCACTGGGCCCGGCACTCTCACTGCCGGCGCCGAGCGAGAGGGTGCGCCGCACCTCATAGCGCGGCGACCGGCCCGGGCCCTCGCCGAGGTGCGACTGCATCAGCACGACCTCAGAGACGTCAAACGGCGGTGACTCGTAGGCGTCCAGCGACTGGACCCAGCGCCCCGCCCTGACCCGGCGGGCCGAACGCGCCACGGTGACGTGGGGGACGAACCGCTGCCCATCCACGTCAGCCCCGGCGTGACTCGACAGGTCGCGCACCGACCGCGACCATGCAGACAGCTCGCGCCCGACCTCCTCAGCGGTGACACCGATCCAGATCACCTTCGCCCCTCCCGGGTCAGGGAAGGCGCCAGCCCGGCCCCACTGCATACGCAGCGGTTGTTGCCTGGCGGCCCACTCGGCCGCCGCCTGCGCCAACTCGTCCTCGCGGTGCTCGGGGAGGTCAGCCAGGAAGGCGAGGGTGAGGTGCAGGTGCTCCACGCGCGTCCAGCGCCAGACCCGCTCCGTGTCAGCGTCACGACGTGGCTCGAGGTGGGCGGCCAGGTGATCGCGGATCTCCTGCGGCGGGAGCACGGCAAAGAACGCTCGCATCAGCGTGGCTCCCAGGCATCCTCGGTCTCGCTGCGTTCCCGCACCGTCTCCGGCAGGCGCCCAGCGGCGAGGTCGGCCAGGCTCACGGCCTCCAGCACCTCGCGCAGACTGCTGCGCGCTGCGATCCACACCGGTTGCAGGATCACCGCCAGGTCGCGATAGGAGACGGCCTCGGGGCGCAGGCCGTGGACGCTCACCAGGGGGCCGTCGACCGCCCGGATCACGTCAGCCACCGCGATCTGTGACGCCTCGCGCCCCAGGAGCCAACCGCCGCCCTGACCGCGCTTGCTGCGCACGATCCCGCTGCGGCGCAGGTCCGCCAGGATGGCCAGCAGGAAGTTCTGCGGGATCTCCTGCGCCGTGGCCATCGCCTCCGCGGTCAGCGGTCCGTCCGAGTCCTCGGCCGACCGCGCCATGACGATCAGGGCGCGGAGGGCGTAGTCGGACTTGGCGCTGATGTGCATGCCCCCGATTGTGACAGCACTGCCTTGCCCGACGGACAACGCCGACGACCCCGCCACGAGGGCTCAGGCCCCGGAGGGCTCAGGCCTGCGGGGTGAGCTCCGGTGCCGGCTCATCTGCCACGGCCTCCCTGCGCGCTGCCAGCTCCTGGCGCACTGCGCGGGTGATCAACCACGCGGCGGCAACGGCCAACACGCCCAGCGTGATCCAGATCGGGGTGGAGTTCTTCTCCACCCCGCCCCACGTCTCCATCATGGTCTTGGTGTTGGTCAGGATGATGAAGGATCCGGCCGCCACGCCGAGGACCGTTGCGGCCAGGTGTCGCACCAGCCACGCGGCGATCGGTGCCGCGATGACACCACCGATGAGCAGCGCGCCAACCCAGGCGAAGTTGATGCCCTCACTGCCCAGAGCGAACAGGAAGCCGAGCGAGGCGCTCAGTGCCACGACGAACTCGGTCGCGGAGATGGAGCCGATCACCTTGCGCGGCTCCAGTTTGCCGGTGGACAGCAGCGACGTGGTGCCCACCGGGCCCCAGCCACCGCCACCGATCGCGTCCATGGTGCCGGCGACCAGGCCCAGCGGGACGAGGAAGATGGCCCGCAACTTGCCCCGGAACTCGGGGCGCTTGCCGGACAGCATCAGGAAACGCCACAGCACATAGGCCCCGAGCAGGGAGAGCAGCAGAGCGACCCACGGCTTGGCGACGTCGGCGGGCAGGCTCACCAGGAAGTTGGCGCCGATGAAGGCCCCCACGCCACCCGGCACAGCCATGATCCCGACGATCCTCCAGTCGACGTTGCCGAACTTGTAGTGCGAGAAGCCGGAGATCAAGGTGGTGCCGACCTCGGACAGGTGGACGGCGGCGCTGGCCGCTGCGGGGGCGATGCCCACGGCGATCATCAGGCTGGAGGATGTCACGCCGTAGCCCATGCCCAGGGCTCCGTCCACCAGTTGCGCGAACAGGCCGACAACAGCCAGCACAATCAGGTTGCGCATGGGTTTTCCCTCATTGGTGTTCCCTCATCTTAAAGTGTAGTGACTCACGAGACTTAAGAGAGTAGCGACACTTCTGACGTCACCGCAAGCCCCCACTCGATCACCGCGCGGCATACTCTCTCCCCATGCGGATCGTGGTGGCGCTGGGCGGCAACGCCCTGCTGCGCCGCGGGCAGGTGCCCGACGCAGAGGCACAGGTCGAGAACATCCGGCTCGCCGCACGCCACCTCGCGCCACTCACCGATGACCACGAGATCGTCATCACGCACGGCAACGGACCCCAGGTGGGCGTTCTCGCGATGGAGTCGGCGGCGGACACGCGGCTGACCAAGTCCTATCCGTTCGACGCCCTCGGGGCGATGACCCAGGGGCTGATCGGCTATTGGATCCTGCAGGCCATGGGCAACGAGCGGCCCGAGCGGCAGTTCGCCTCGATCATCAACCAGACCCTGGTGGACGCCGATGACCCGGCCTTCGCGCACCCGACCAAGTTCGTGGGCGAGGTCTATGACGAAGCCACCGCCCGCGAGCTCGCCGACCTCCATGGCTGGCAGGTCAGCGTTGACGGTGACCACTGGCGTCGCGTCGTCCCCTCACCACGGCCGCGCGAGCTGATCGAGTCCGAGTTGATCGACCACCTCCTCCGCGAGTCGATCATCGTCGTCTGCGCCGGCGGCGGGGGCGTGCCGGTGGTGCGCACTCCGGAGGGTGACCTGCGCGGCGTCGAGGCGGTCATCGACAAGGATCTCTCGGCCGCCCTCATCGCCCGACGCCTGCGCGCCGACCGGCTCCTGGTGCTCACGGACGTCGACAACGTCATGGAGGGCTTCGGCACCGCTCACGCCCGCCCGATCACCGCGACGACGCCAGAGCACCTGCGCACCCTCGACCTGCCCGCTGGGTCGATGGGCCCCAAGGTCGAGGCGGTCTGCGAGTTCGTCGAAACCGGTGGCCCCGGCGTTGCCGCTGCCATCGGCAGTCTCACCGAGGCGCAGGCCCTCGTCCACGGCGACCGGGGGACCTATGTCACTCAGGGCTGAGCACGTGGCGCCCTGAGCCGACCGCCTGAGCCGACCGCCTGGGCCGAGCACACGGCATACTGACTGCCATGAGCCTGTATGCCGTGCGGTACACCTATTCCGACGACGTCGCCGGGCGCGATGAGCACCGCCCAGCGCACCGCGAGTTCCTCAGTGGCCTGGCCGAGGAGGGGACCGTGGTCGCCTCCGGACCGCTGTCCGACGCACCGGCCGAGGCCCTGCTGCTGCTCGAGGGCGAGTCGGCCGAGCAGGTCCGCGACCTGCTGCGCGAGGACCCGTTTGCCCAGCAGGGCATCATCGATGCCGTCGAGGTCCGCGAGTGGGATGTCGTGATCGGCAGTGTCGGCTGAGTCGGCAGGACCGGCCGAGTCGGCAGGCCCGGCCGAATCAGGCGTGCCGGCCGGGATGACGCCTGGCGGTCGCGGTCGGTCGCGACAGAACGCGATCTATCGCCCCGGGGCACTGGGAACGACCCCGCGCGTGCCGACCGACAACACCGAGTTGGAGCGTCGCGCACGCAGCGTGCTGGACGCCAGGGCGTGGGCCTACATCGCTGGCGGGGCGGGTGGGGGCGCAACCATGCGCGCCAACCGGGAGGCCTTCGACCGCTGGCACATCATCCCTCGCATGCTGCACGGCACAACAGAGCGCGACCTCAAGACCCAGGTGCTGGGCACCGACCTCACCGCACCGCTCCTGCTGGCACCCGTCGGGGCCGCAGGGCTGGTCCGCCCCGATGCGGACCTGCTCATCGCCCAGGGCGCGCACTCCAGCGGGATCCCCTACGTCTTTTCCTGCCAGGGCTCGTCCCCGATGGAGGAGACCGCGCAGAGCATGGGCGGCACGCCCTTCTGGTTCCAGCTGTACTGGTCCAGCGACGAAGACCTGGTCGACTCCCTGATCGAGCGGGCCACGGCAGCCGGAGCGCAGGCCCTCGTCGTCACCCTCGACACCACGATGCTCGGGTGGCGCCCGCAGGACCTCGACCTCGGGTCGCTCCCCTTTGCCCGCGGACAGGGCATCGCGCAGTACACCTCCGACCCGCGCTTCATGACCCTGGTCCGGGAGCGCCTCGCGTCCGCTGCTGCAGCGGCGGCTGAGGCGGGTGCCCAGGTCGCCGCGAAGGGTGCCGCCGGGCTGGGCATCAACCCGCGGCACCCGGTGGGAGCTGCCCGAGCGGTGCGCGGTGGCGTGGGCGCGTTGCTGTCGACGTCTCGCGAGCACCCCGGCGACCTGCGCACCAACCTGCGCTCGCCGGAACCACGCGCGGCGGTCGAGACCTTCCTCGACATCTATTCCAACCCCGCGTTGTCGTGGGATCACCTGGTCACCCTCCGGGACCGCACCTCGCTGCCGGTCATCCTCAAGGGAGTGCTGCACCCCGACGATGCGCGCCGTGCCCTCGACGCCGGGGTCGACGGACTCGTGGTGTCCAATCACGGCGGCCGCCAGGTGGACCGCTCGGTGGCCGCGCTCGACGCTCTCGTCTCGATCCGCGAGGCCGTCGGACCGGAGCCGACCGTCCTGATGGACAGCGGGGTGCGCAGCGGCGCTGACCTGTTTGTGGCCCTCGCCCTCGGCGCCGACGCTGCACTGTTGGGACGCCCACATGTCTATGGCCTGGCGCTGGACGGGGCCGCGGGTGTCAGCGCGGTGATCGACAATGTGCTCGCCGAGCTGGACCTCACGATGGGCCTGGTCGGCGCCGCCTCGATCCAGGAGATCACCCGCGACCTGCTCGTGGAATAGTCCTCAGGCGCTCAAGGGGCAGCCCTCAGGCGGAGGTCTCGGTCGAGCGGTAGCCGTAGAGATCCTGCTGCTTCTCGTTGATCCACAGCATCCTTCCCTCCCGATCGGGATCGGGGATCTGCAGGGTCCGGCTGTAGGTCTCGTCGATCAGGACCGGCTCGACCCCGGCCGCCTCGAGCGCCGGGATCAGCGTCTCGACGTCACCGTCGAACTCGAAACCGAGCTCGACGCCAGGGTCGCCATCGCTGGCGTGCACCGCGACCAGCCCGCCTGCGGGGCAGGAGAAGTCGGTCCAGACGTCACTGTCGGCTGTGACGCGCCGTATGCCGCCCAGCCCGGTGACGACCTGCCGTGCGCCTTCCACCTCGGCCAGGGTGGTGTACCAGATGGGCAGCACCGCGAACGCGGTGTCGGTCGGTGGCGGCTGCTCGGCCTCCGCTGCGGGGTCGACGGTGAACGTGGTGCCGTCCGGGGCCGTGACCGTGGCCGCGATCCCGTGGTCGGTCTGGCCGATCTCGAAGGTCAGCCCCGCCGCGCGCGCCCGCTCGGCCCACGCGTCGAGGTCGGCGACCTCCCAGGCCAGGACATCCCCGGGCGGCTGACTGTCGCTGGCCTCGTGCAGGGCCAGGCGGCCGGAGCCCAGGGCGTAGACCTCCCAGCCTGGGGCCGTGGTGACCCGGGTGGCCCCCAGCGCGTCGAGGTAGCGACGGTGTGCCGCGAGGTCGGGGGTGAACCGGATGGGGCGAGCGCAGATCATGCCTTGTCCTCCAGATAGTCGCGGACGATCTTCTCGATGAGGGCGGACATGCTCACGCCCTCATCGACCCCGCGGTGCTTGATCTCGCGGATGAGGTCCTTGGGCAGATAGACGTTGAACTGCGCCTTGTCGGTGGGCATAACAAAGGAGGCTAGCAGCATCCTAGATTGCTAGCAAATGTCAAGGACGGGAATCAGGAACGGGAAGGTGATCCGAGCGCCTGCGCCAGGTCCCGCCACAGATCCTCGACGTCCTCGATGCCGACCGAGAGCCGGATGAGCTCCTCCGGGACGGTCTCGACCTCCGCGGGCTGGGCACGGCGACGCTCGAGCTGGGACTCCACGCCACCCAGGCTCGTCGAGTGGGTCCACAACCTGACGTCGGCGCACACCCGGTCGGCTGCCGCCGCCCCGCCGTACACCTCGATGGCGATCATCGCGCCGAGTCCGGGGTAGCGCACCCTGATCACCGCAGGGTGATCGGAGAGCCGCCGGACCAGCTCGGCCGCGTTCGCCGAGGCGCGCTCCAGGCGCACGGACAGGGTCCGGATGCCGCGCAGCACGATCCAGGCCTCCATGGGGCCGGGGATGGCGCCGTGCAGGGTGCGCCGGTTGAGCATCCGCGCACGCAGCGCCCGCCCCCGCTCGGTCGGGGCGGTCACGACGGCGCCCATCAGCACGTCGGAGTGCCCGGAGAGATACTTGGTGGCGGAGTGGATCACCACGTCCACCCCGTCCGCCAGGGGCGTCTGGAGCAGGGGCGTGGCGAAGGTGTTGTCGACAGCCGTGAGGATGCCCCGCTCCCGGGCTGCACTGACGAGAGCCGGGATGTCGGCGACCTCCATCATCGGGTTGGTCGGGGACTCGATGTGGAGCAGGTCGCGTCCACCCTCGAGGTGGTCCAGCTCGGCGAGGACGGCACCGGTGTCGGAGATGTCGACGGCCCGGACCTCAAAACGCCCTTCGGCGGCATACTCGCGCAGCAGACCGGTGGTGTTGTTGTAGGCATGACCCGGTGCAATCACCCGGCCACCGGGCGGGACCAGTGTCAGGACGGCGTCGATGGCCGCCAGCCCCGACGCGAAGGCCAGAGCCTCACCGCCCTCGAGCCCACCGATCACGTCCTCCAGCGCCGTCCACGTCGGGTTGCCGACGCGCGCATAGTTGACCGGGCCACCAGCCAGGTAGGTCGAGGTGAAGGTCACCGGCTCGGCCACCGGGGCACCAGGCTCGCGAGGCGGGCGCCCGAGGGCGACGGCGCGAGTGGCGGGCGTTAACTCGTTGTGATCGGGGTCCACCTCCGCAGGGTAGGACACCCCGTGGATCAACTGCTCGCCGCCTCCCGGCGGAGGTGGTCGCGCAGATAGGGCAGGGAGTAGTCCACGAGCCCGTGCCCCGCTGGCAGGATCAGCTCCCGCTCGATCAGCCGCGCCCGGAAGACGTTGGCGTGCTGCGCCGTCAGCCCCAGCCGCGCCGCCACCGTCCCGGTCGACGACGGGCCGTCGTCCTGCGCCATGGCGACCAGGTAGGAGTGCTGGGCCTGCGGCAGGTCACGCAGGGCGGGCTCGTGCACCAGGCGCCCCATGCGTTGCGAGACCACCCGGCTCGTCGCCCGCACGTGCGCCGGAGTGAGGGCTCCACCCGCCGACTCACGCCAGGCGCGGTAGCCAGCCAGCTGCAGGAGGTAGGGATAGCCGTGCACGCTCTCGGCCAGGGCAGCCAGCGCATCAGCGCTGATCTCGCCGCCGGCCCCCTCGACGGTGCGACGGACCGCATCAATGACGTCCGCGTCGCTCAGTGGCCCGAGCTGGACCCGCTCGGCCCGGCGCAGGAAGGTCGTGCCCCGGTGCTGCAGGAGCTGCCCGACACCCACGGGCAGACCGGCAGCAGCCAGGGCCACGTCGCGCTCATCCCTGACCAGGTGCTGATAGAGCGCAGCAAACGCCGCCACCGACTCCCGGTCCACCGCCTGCAACTCATCCAGGGTGAACAGCACGCCCGTGCCGTGCCCTGCCAGGACGTCCAGGAGTCGAGCGATCAGGGTCGCCGCGTTCTCACGCACCTCATAGCGCTCCTGCGCGGTCGTGGACAGGGAACCGATCCCCGCGACCCGCGCCCCCGTGACCCTGCGACGGACGGCACGCTCGCTGTCCAGCTCGGCGAGCTGCGCGGGCAGGATGGTCGAGGCCAGCTCCTCCAGGATGCCGCCGGACTCCGGAAGCCGGATGATCAGCCAGCCACGGACCCGCGCGGCCTCCTCCAACTCGTTGAGGATGACGGTCTTGCCCATCCCTCGCGCTCCGCTCACCAGGATCGAGCGCAGCGGCGATCCCGGACCCTCATCGAGGGCGGTGTCGAACTCCTCGAGCAACTCGTCGCGACCTGCGAGCACGCGGGGAGAGACGCCGAAGCCGGGGCGGAAGGGGTTGGCACGGGACGGGTCGACACGAGGCACGGCGGATCCTCTCAGGCGTTGTTATACCTGTTATACACCGCGAGTCTCGTTATACTTGTTATAGTTTCGTGCGACGTATCGTTTCGTGCGACCTACAATTTCGTGCGGCGGGCCCGATAGGCCTGCGCGGCCATCCGGTTCGTGCAGCCGGCACCGCAGTAGCGCCTGGAGCGGTTGCGGGACAAGTCAACCAGCACGTTGTCGCAGTCCTGCGCCACGCACCGCGCCAACCGCCCGGTCTCACCGGAGCGGATCACGTCCACCAGAGCCATGGCGGCCTCAACGGCCATCCGGTCGGCCAGCGGCTGCTCCGAGCGTGTGGCGTGCAGGTGCCAGTCCCACTGATCGTGCCGCACCAGCTGCGGGAGAGCGCGGCAGTCCCGCAGCAACTGGTTGACCTCCGCGACCAGCGCCTCCTCCTGCGCGAGCCAGATCCGACCGAGGCGCTCCCGCAGGCGCAGGACCTGCTCGAACTCTGCCTCATCATGGGTCCGACTGCCCGTCCACTCCCACTCCCGCACGAACGCATCGAGCTCCTCGCGGGTGGTCAGCCCCTCCGGCTCGTGGCCCGTGTTGATCAGCGCGATGGTCGACGCAAGGGACACCTCGGTGTCATGAGCAAAAAGCACCTTGACTCCTGATCTATCGTCGGCGTATCGTCATGAGTCTAACGTTCTTTGACCCATGACGACGACGTCCAGGTCTTCCTGCCCCAGGCACACCCACCACTCCTCGTGAGGAGGACACCCATGCGCTCCCGCACCATCGCCGGCCTGGCCCTCGCCGTCCTGTCAGCGGCCACCTTCGGCACGTCAGGATCCCTGGCCAAGGGACTGCTGGACACCGGATGGTCACCTCTGGCCGCCGTCACGTGGCGGGTCGGCGTCGCCGCCCTGGTCCTCCTCGTCCCGGCCGCGCTGATGATGCGCGGGCGCTGGCACCTGTTGCGCACCGGCTGGATGAGCATGGCGCTGTTCGGCCTGCTCGCCGTCGCCGCCTGCCAACTGACCTATTTCCTGGCGGTCGAGCGCATCTCGGTCGCGGTCGCCCTGCTGCTGGAGTATCTCGGCATCATCCTGGTCGTCGGCTGGCTCTGGCTGCGGCACGGACAGCGTCCCCGCCCGCTGACCATCATCGGGGCAGCCGTCGCGGTCGCCGGCCTGGTCTTCGTGCTGGACGTCTTCGGCGCCGTCGAGGTCGATCTGCTCGGCGTCGTCTGGGGGCTGTGCGCGGCAGTCGGACTCGCCGTCTATTTCGTGGTCTCCGCGGACGACAGCACCGGGCTGCCTCCCCTGGTCCTGGCCACCGGCGGCCTCACCATCGGCACGGTGGCTCTCCTGGTGACTGGGCTGCTCGGCATCCTCCCGATGACCACCGCAACCACCGACGTGCAACTGGCGGGCGCCGACGTGCCGTGGTGGGGGGCGATCCTGACCCTGGGCGTCGTCGCTGCGGCGATCGCCTATGCCACCGGGATCGCGGCAACCCGCCGACTGGGCTCGAAGCTGGCGTCCTTCGTCGGTCTCACCGAGGTGATGTTCTCCTTCGTGTGGGCCTGGATCCTGCTGGGGCAGATGCCCGCAGCGATCCAACTCCTCGGCGGCCTGCTGATCCTCGGCGGCGTGGTCCTGGTCAAGCTCGACGAGAAGCCCGACGACCTGCACCCGGGTGAGCCCCAACCGCAGGAGGAGAGCCAGCCGGAGCCGGCAGCCGTCTGACCCTTCATCTGACCCTCCCAGAACTCGCCGGGTGCCCTAGCATCCGTGTATGACGACGCCTTTCGCGACGCCGTCGGCAGTTCCCGTGCCGCGAGCCCCTGCCGTGCTGCACCTTGCCCCCGGCCGCACCGTTGCCGGTGCTGTTCGACTCAGCGGACGCCTGGCGATCCTGCCGGCCGAGGTCCTTCCCGACCTGTCGGGTCACCAGCCCATTGCGCTCGCCCTCGACGGGTCCGGGGTCCTGCACGGCACCTTCGTGCGAGACCGTGCGGACCTGCAGGGTCTGATCGACCGGCGGCCCACCGAGTCGGCCAACGACCTCGGCGGGGCGCTGCGTGGGGTGGCCACGGCCTACCTCTGGCGACCGGCCGAGCGCACGGTGGAGATCCTGCCCGACCCGTGGGGCGCGCTGGTCTATCGCTATCGCGAGCCAGGGTTGGACATCTTCTCCTCCGACCTGGGCGCCGTGGTGGCCGCAGCCCGGGCCGCCGGCGTCACGCTCCGCCGCAGCCTCGAGTTCGTCACGGAGGTGGCTGCCGCGGGCAGCGGCGGCCTGACCCCGGCGAGCTATGAGGGCGTCGAGACGCTGGATGTCTTCGAGTTCGTCCGGGTGAGTGATGCGGGGACAGAGATCCGCACCTACACCGCCGGCGCCGAGGTGTTCGAACCGTTCGCGTCCTACGAGGAGGGCCTCGACGCGACCCAGGCCGAGATCGAGGAGAACCTGCGCGCGGCGGTGAGCTGCGGCATACCGACCCCCGAGCGACTGGCCCACCTCACCGGCGGGCTCGACACCCGCCTGGTGCTGGCGGCCTCCCTGTCCCTCGGCCTGACCGATGAGCTGCGCTATCTGTCGATGGGGCCGGTGAGCCAGCCCGACCGAGCGATCGCCGAACGGTTGGCGGTGGAACACGGACTGCGGATGACGGAGTGGCGCGGGGCGCACCCCCGGAGGAGACCGTCCACGATCACCGAGCAGGCTGCCTGGCCGATGGACTATTCCCACGGGATGGTCACGGCCGGACCGAATGTCCACTTCAGCGCGAGTGACACCCTCGTGCTGTCCGGCGGGTTCGGCGGCTTCATGAAGGCGAACTACTCCTCCACGCTGCGTGACCTGGACCAGGGGCCCAGCCTGGCGGCCTCGGGTGCCATGGCCGAGAAGCTCTGGGGCACCATGGCCTACTCACCCGACGCCGAGGTCGGGCTCTACACCACCGACGTGCGGGAGCGCCGCGTCAGGCGCTTGCACGAGTTGCGGATGGCTGCCCAAGAGCGTGGTCTGAGCCCGGATGCCGCGCTGGACTTCCTCTTCATCCAGGTGCGCAACCGCTATTTCGTCTCCGAGATCACCCGGGTGTGGAACGCGTTCGTGCACCGGTTCGACCCGCTCTACACCCTCTCCGGGGCGCGGTTGGGCCTCTCGCTGCCCGCCGAGGTCCGGCGCGAGAACGTCGTCGGTCTCGACCTGATGCGTCGCTGGGCCCCGGGCCTGATGGGGTTCCCGTTCGACCGCCCCAAGGTCTCGCAAGGTTATCAGGACCTGCGAGGTCCCGTGCCGAGTCGAGAGTTTGCGCGGCCCACGGCGCGCCCGTTGCACGACGGCCGCCAGGTCCCGCCGGCCCCGGGCGGCCGCACGGATCTGCCCGAGATGACCCCGGAGATGACCGAGCGCGCCAAGGCAATGCTGGCGCCGCTGTGGCAGGTCCGTGACCTAGCGCCCGCACGGGCCGCTCTGCGCGCTGTCCTGGACGACCTCGACGCCCCGCTGCGTGACGCGGTCTTCAACAAGGCGCGACTCCACGCCCTGCTGAACCATGACCTCAAGCACCGCGGCGTCATCCGGCAGGTGCACAACCTGCAGTCCGCGCTGCAGTGGCTCACGTCCCCGTGAGCCGCACACGGTGAGTCGCACACCGTGATTCACACACCGTGAGTCGCACCACGGTGAGCCGGCCGACAGGGCCGGCCCCACGGCATACGGCTGGTCAGTCCCGGCTGTAGAGGTCCCGGGTGTAGAGCTTGTCGCCGAAGACCGCCGTCGAGGCGTCCAGCCGGTTGGCGACGATGACATCGGTGGCGGCGTCGAACTCCTCGACGTCGTTGATCACCCGGCACCCCTGGAAGGTGGCCTGCTGCAGGGTCGGCTCATAGATGACGATCTCGACCCCGCGGGACTGCAGCCGTGACATCACGCCCTGGATGCTCGAGGCCCGGAAGTTGTCCGAGCCGGCCTTCATGATCAGGCGATAGATGCCGACCCGGCGCGGCTTGCGGGCCAGGATGTCGGAGGCCACGAAGTCCATCCGCGTGGTGTTGGCGTCCACGACCGCAGTGATCAGCGTCTGCGGCACGTCACCATAGTTGGCCAGCAGCTGCCGGGTGTCCTTGGGCAGGCAGTAGCCGCCGTAGCCGAAGGAGGGGTTGTTGTAGTGGTCGCCGATGCGCGGGTCCAGGCCGACGCCCTCGATGATCTGCTGGGTGTTCAGCCCCCGCGTGACCGCATAGGTGTCCAACTCGTTGAAGTAGGCCACGCGCAGGGCCAGGTAGGTGTTGGCGAACAGTTTGATCGCCTCGGCCTCTGTGGGGCCGGTCAGCAGCACCGGCACCTCACGGTCCTGCGCGCCCTCCAGCAGCATCTCGGCAAACCTGCGGGCCTGCTCGCTGGTGTCGCCGACGATGATCCGGCTGGGGTGCAGGTTGTCATAGAGCGCCCGGCCCTCCCGCAGGAACTCCGGGGAGAACAGGATGGTGGTCTCCGGGTGCTCCTCGCGCAGCCGCTCGGTGTAGCCCACCGGCACCGTGGACTTGATGACCACCGTGGCCTCGGGGGCGCGGGCGAGCACGTCCGCCAACACGGCCTCGACGCTGGAGGTGTCGAAGAAGTTGCTCTCGGTGTCATAGTCGGTCGGCGTCGCGATGACCACCCACTCGGCGCCCTCATAGGCCTCGGCGGGATCGGTCGTCGCCCGCAGGCTCAGCTCCCGGTTGGACAGGTAGTCCTGCATCTCCGGGTCCACGATCGGGCTCACCCGGTTGTTGAGCTGGTCCACCTTGGCCTGGTTGATGTCGAGCGCCACGACCTCGTGGTGCTGCGCCAGCACCACCGCGTTGGACAGGCCCACATAACCAGTTCCGACGACTGCGATCTTCATGAGGTCTCCTTCGGATAACGACCGGACTAGTTAGTATGGCCCGGCCTCCATGAGAGTCCCGTGAGAACGGTCGCTCTCCGCATCGCCCCCGCTAAAGTGCCGCCATGGCACCGACGGTGAGCGTCCGCATACCCCGTCGTGCCGTTGCGGGTTATGCCGCGGGCAGCGTCGGGACCGGCGGGTTCGGGACCCTGCCGGGGCTGGTGCTGGCCTACTACCTGACCGACACCCTCGCCGTCCCCGCCCTGCTGGCCTCGCTCGTGGTCATCGTGCCCAAGGTCTGGGACGTCCTGATCGACCCGGCCGTCGGCGCCCTGAGTGATCGGGAGGTGCGGTCCCGGGGCACGCGGACGCGTCTGATGGCTCTCGGCGCGATCACGCTGCCGGTGGGGTTCATCGGCATGTTCGCCGCGCCGATCGGACTGTCCCCGGTGCTGGCGGGCGTGTGGGTGCTGGTCTTCTTCGTGCTCGCGACCAGTTCGTTCAGCCTCTTCCAGGTGCCCTACATCGCCCTGCCCGCCGACCTGACCAGCGACTATGCCGAGCGCACGCGGCTGACGGCCTGGCGGATCGCGGTGCTGGCCCTGGCGATCCTGCTCGTCGGTGCCGGCGGCCCGGCCCTGCGGGACGCTGCCGGTGGTGGGTCCGGTGGCTATCTGCTGATGGGGATCGTGATCGCCGTGCTGCTGCTGGGCGGGATGCTCGGCACGGTGCTCGGCGTGGGGCGGCGAGGGGTTGCCGGACCGGCCGGGGACGCCGCAGGGCCTGTGCGAGACCGCTATGAAAATGCGGGGAGGGCGAGCAAAACCTTTATCAAAATTGGGGAGTACCGGGCCGGGCTCGCGGCGCTGCGGGAGCTGCCGGCCTATCGGGTGCTGCTCACTGCCTTTGTGCTGCAGGCGCTGGCCACCGGGGTGATGCTTGCCGCGGCGCAGTATGTCGCGACCTACACCCTCGCGGACCAGGCGGCGCTGACCTTCCTCTTCGCCGCCCTGGTCGGGCCGGCTCTGCTGGTCATGCCCCTGTGGACCCGGTATGCCGCACGCACCGGCAAGGCGCCAGCGCTCACCATGGCGTCGGTCCTGTTCGGCGTGGCGTGCCTCGCCCTGGTCGCGATGGTCTGGGCACCGGGGTGGTGGGTCTATCTGCCGGTCGCGCTGGCCGGGGTCGGTTATGCCGGCATGCAACTGTTCCCGCTGGCGATGCTGCCCGACGTCATCTCGGCGGCCGGTCGCGAGCGCGGCGGGGCGATGAGTGGCCTGTGGACCGCCGGCGAGACCGCGGGGCTGGCGCTGGGGCCTGCGGTCGTGCTACTCCTGCTGGCCGCGGGCGGTTTTCGCTCGAGCACAGGCGACGTCATCCTCGCTCAGCCCGACTCCGCACACCTGCTGATCGTGCTGGCCTTCTCCCTGATCCCTGCGGCCCTGGTCGGCGCCAGCTTGCTGGTGCTGCGGGCCTATCGTGACCCGATCCCCTCCCCGACGACCGCCGAGGTGACCACGTGACCCACGACGAGCCCGATCCCCAGCCGACCCCCGCCATTGATGCGGAGGCGGTGCTGACCCAGCTGTCGGCATACCGCTCCCACGACGCCCCGACGCACGGCGGCTCGGTGCTGTCCTATGTCTATGACAGCGGGCTGGCCGAGCTCGACGAGCTGGCGGCCCGGGCCGCGCACCTGGCGCTGCCGGTCAATGGGCTGGACCCGACGACGTTCCCCTCCGTGGCGCTGATGGAGGCAGACCTGATCACCTTCGGGCGCACCATCCTGCATGGCCCCGACGCCGTGGGCTCGGTGACCTCGGGCGGGACGGAGAGCTGCCTGCTCGCGGTGAAGGCGGCCCGGGACCGCTGGGTCAGCGCCGGTGCAGGTGGCGCCCGTGCAGGTGGCGCCGGTGCGGGTGACGCCGGTCGCCCGCGCATCGTGCTGGCCTCCTCGGCCCACGCTGCGTTCCACAAGGCCGCGCACTATCTGGGGCTCGAGCTCGACATCGTGCCGGTCGATCCCGCCACGGGCGTCCCGGCTGCCGCCGATCTGATCAGCAGCCTCGGGTCGGACACGGCTCTGGTGGTTGTATCCGCGCCGAGTTATCCGCACGGTGTCATGGACCCCGTGGCCGAGGTCGCTGGGGCTGCTGCGGAGCGTGGCATCCCGTGTCACGTCGACGCGTGCATCGGCGGCCTGGTGCTGCCGTTCTGGGCCGACGCCGGTGGTCAGGCGCCCGCGCCCTGGGACTTCGCGGTGCCGGGCGTGAGCAGCATCTCCGCCGACCTGCACAAGTTTGGCTATGCCCCCAAGGGCGCCTCGCTGCTGCTGTTCGCCGGCCGCGAGCTCGACCTGGCGCGCTATTTCGCGCTCACGAACTGGCCGGGTTATCCGGTCGTGAACCCCACCGTCCTGGGGTCCCGATCGGCGACGTCCCTGGCTGCTGCGTGGGCCGTGACGACGGCGCTGGGACCGGACGGCTACGTCGACCTGACCAGGCGCATCGTCACCGCGACCGGCGAGGTGTCCCGCTGCGTGGAGGGGATCGAGGGGCTGCGCACCCTCGGGGATCCGGCGGGTCCGCTGGTGGCCGTCGTGGCAGATGAGGACGTCCCGACTGAACGGCGCGTGCACCCGCACCTGTGGGCCGCGGCCTGCGCGCAGCGCGGGTTCGTCCTGCAGGGACAGCCCGCCCTGCACCAGTCGGACGGGACGCTCCTGCCCCGCTCGACGCACCTGACGATCACGCCGGCAACAGCGGCGATCCTGCCTGCGCTGACCACCGCGCTGCGCGAGGCCGCCGACGAGGTCCGTGGGGCGAGCGTGCAGTTGCCCGCGGACCTGCCGGTGCCGGATCCCGCCGCCCTGGCGGCCAGTGCGCGAGAGAGCGGCGACCTGGACCTGACCCAGGTGCTGGCCCTCATCGAGACACTCCCCCGCGAGACGAGCGCTGGGCTGCTCGGGCAGTTCCTGGCTGCGTTCACCGCGCCGCGACCGGCTCCCTAGCCTCGCCCACGCCCGAGCCTTCGCCTTCGCCTACGCCTACGCCTGCTCTTGCTCCTTGGCCTGCTCCTGTGCCAACTCCTGCTCCTGGGCCAACTCTTCCGCAACCTCCCGGAGCCGACCGGTGACGGCGACGAGCGAGCTCAACTCCTCCACGCTCAGTCTGCTGATCACCTGCTCGCGCACCCGCTCGCCCAACGACTCCATCTCCAGGAGCATCGCGGCGGCCTCCTCGGTGAGGGACAACAGGATGCGACGCCGGTCGGTGGTGTCGGTGTGCCGGGCGAGCAGGTCCTTGCCCACGAGACGCTCCACCAGGCCGCTGATCGTCGGCGTGGAGACGTGGAGGCTCTCGGACAGTTCCTGACCGGTGATGCCCGGCCGCCCCCTGACCACGACCAGCACCTGGAGCTGCCGCAGGGTGAGGTCGCTGGGCAGGGTTGCCGGCGGCAGGTGGCGCGTGGCCAGCTCGTGGAGCGCTGCATCGTGCTCTCGCAACTGGCGGATGAGCTCGGCGACGCGGTCGGTGGCAGCCACCAGTACCACCTCCGAAACATTTGATTAGGCTGTCGCTAACTATTGCGGCGATACTAACCGCTGTGACGCGCGTCTCCAACGCGCGGCCTGCTGCCCTGCACGGAACCGACCCGAGAGATCCAGCATGAACAAGCTCACCAGGTTTAGCGTGCACAACCGTGCCCTGATCGCGTTGACCACCCTGTTTGCCATCTTCTTTGGGCTCAACGCGATGAGCTCCCTGCCGCGTGAGTTGTTCCCGTCGCTGCAGTTCCCCATCCTGGCGGTCGCAACACCCGTGCCGGACGCGAGCGCAGAGGTGGTTGAGGAGCAGGTCAGCGACCGCATCGAGACCGCGGCCCAGGGCCTGGACAGCGTCGTGGAGGTGCAGTCGCAGTCCAGCGAGGGCTTCTCGGTCGTCACGATCGAGTTGGACTATGGGACTGACCTGGGCGCTGCCCAGACCGACCTGCAACGCACCGTGCTGGGGTTGCAGGGCCTGCCGGACGACGCCGAGCCACAGATCATCGCGGGCAGCATCGACGACTTCCCGATCATCCAGCTGTCCGCGAGCGGTGGCGAGAGTCCTGACGACCTGCTGCAGCGGCTGCGCAACGTCGTCGTCCCGGAGATCGAGGACCTGGACGGCGTGCGCGACGTGCAACTCACCGGTGTCGCCGACCAGATCATCCGAGTGGACCTGGACGCGGCCGCAGCGGCCGAGGCCGGCGTCACCGGCGCCACGGTCGGGCAGCTGCTGCAGGCCAACGGCGTGCTGGTGCCGGCCGGAACCGTCACCGACGACAGCGAGGAGCTGCTGGTCACCGTCGGCAGTCGCCTGACCGATGTCGAGGAGCTCCGGGCGCTGCCGCTGGTCGCGCCACCCGGTGCCGAGCCCACTGACCCGGCCACGCCACCCGGTGCCGAGCCCACCGAACCGGCACCCCAGCTCACCCTGGGGGACGTCGCCGAGGTGGAGCTGACCGAGCAGGAGGCCACGGCATACACGCGCACCAATGGGGAGCCCAGCGTCGGCCTGTCGATCACCAAGACGCCCGACGGCAACGCCGTCAACATCTCCCACGCCCTCACCCAGATCACCCCCGAGCTCGAGGAACAGCTGGGCGGTGGCGAGCTGGCGATCATCTTTGACCAGGCACCCTTCATCGAGCAGTCCATCGAGGGGCTGACCACCGAGGGGCTGCTGGGGCTGGCGTTCGCGATCCTCATCGTGCTGGTGTTCCTGCTGTCGCTGCGGCTGACGCTGGTGACGGCGATCAGCATCCCGCTGTCGCTGCTGATCGCGATGCTGGGGCTGCAGCTGGCCGGCTATTCGCTCAACATCCTCACGCTGGGGGCACTGACCATCTCGATCGGCCGGGTCGTCGATGACTCGATCGTGGTGATCGAGAACATCAAGCGCCACGGCAGCCTCGGCGAGGACCGGCTGACCGCGATCCTGCGGGCCGTGCGCGAGGTCGCTGGAGCCATCACCGCCGCCACCGTCTCCACCGTCGCGGTCTTCCTGCCGATGGCCTTCGTCGGCGGACAGGTCGGTGAGCTGTTCCGCCCGTTCGCGCTGACGATTGCGATCGCGATGGGTGCCTCCCTGCTGGTGGCGCTGACGATCATCCCGGTGCTCGGCTATTGGCTGTTGGGACGCGGCGCGGACGTGGAGAAACGGCTCACCTCGACCGCAGCTGCAGCCACCGGGGTGGCGGCAGACACCGGGGAAACTGCAGAGACCACCGGGGAGACTGCTGCAGGGACCACTTCCGAGTCCGACGCTCACCCCGCACCATTGCTGGACGCGGATGCACCGGACCGCCTGCAGCGCAGCTATCTGCGGGTGCTGCGCCCGGCTCTGGCCCACCCCGTGTGGTCGCTGGTCCTCGCGCTCGCACTCCTGGTCGGCACCGGAGCCGCCGCGACCCAGCTCAAGACTGATTTCATCGGCGACTCCGGCGCGGACAGCCTCACCGTGTCCCTGGAGCTCCCCTCCGGCAGCACACTCGAGGAGACCGACGCGGCCAGCCGCGAGCTGGAGGAGTGGCTCGCCGACCGACCCGAGGTCGAGTCCTATCAGGCGACGGTTGGCTCCTCCGGCGGCATCGAGGCGGTCTTCCTCGGCGGCGGGGCCACCACCTCCAGCCTCGCGGTCACCCTGGTCGAGGGCACCGACGGCGATGTCTTCGGTGAGACCGTCAAGAACGACGCGCCGGCTCCCGAGTCGGCCAACCTGACGGCGACGTCGGCCAACGCGGCTCCCGGTGCCACCGAGCTGCAGGTGATCGTCACCGGTCAGGACCCGGAGGATCTGACCAGCGCCGCCAGCGAGGTCGAGCAAGTGCTGGTCGACGTCGGGGCGGAGGACGTGACCAACAACCTGACCAACACGGTGCCGGGGCTTGAGGTCACGGTCGACCGCGCCGCGGCGGCCGAGGTGGGACTCACCGAGTCGCAGGTCGGCCAGACCGTCGCTGCCGCGATGGGCGGCAGCACGGTCGGGCAGGTGGTGCTGGGCACCCAGCCCGCCTCGGTCATCGTCCACCAGGGCGAGCCCCCGGCCGACCTGTCCGCTCTGGAGTCGTTGACCGTCGGCGCCGGCCCCGAGGGCGAGGTCGTGCTGTCCGACGTGGCCAGCCTGGAGCGGGTCGACCAGCAGGTGCAGATCACCCGCATCGACGGGCTGCGCAGCGCCTCGATCACCGCCACGGCCACCGGCGACGACCTCGGTGCCCTCACTGCCGACGTGCAGGAGGGGCTCGACGGCCTGAGCCTGCCCGAGGGGGTGCGCGCCACCATTGGTGGTGTCAGCGCCGAGCAGGCCGAGGCCTTCGCGAGCCTGGGCCTGGCCCTGCTGGCCGCCATCGCCATCGTCTATCTGGTGATGGTGGCGACCTTCAACAGCCTGGTGCAGCCGCTGCTGCTGATGGTGTCGGTGCCGTTCGCGGCCACCGGCTCCATCGCGATGCTGCTGGCGACCGACACACCACTGGAGGTCGCCTCGATGATCGGCATGCTGATGCTCGTCGGCATCGTGGTGACCAATGCGATCGTGCTGATCGACCTGGTCAACCAATACCGCCGGCGTGGGCACACCGTGAAGGAGGCGCTCATCGAGGGCGCCCGCCACCGGTTCCGCCCCATCGTCATGACGGCCCTGGCGACCATCGGTGCGCTGACCCCGATGGCGTTGTCCCTCACCGGGGGCGGGGCCTTCATCTCCCAGCCGCTGGCCCTGGTGGTGATCGGCGGTTTGATCTCGTCCACTGCGCTGACCCTGCTGCTGGTGCCGGTGCTTTATGTGCTGGTCGAGGGCTGGGGCGAGCGGCGACGAGCGCGCCGCGGCAAGCACGCACCAGAGGTCGTGGCAGCGGACTAACCCCGTGGCCGCAGTCGGCAGTTGACCAACCCTGGTTGACCAACCAAGGTCGTCCACCTACGCTGTGACGATGGAAACGGTCAAGGTGCAATACGCCAAGACGCACTTGTCCGCGCTGCTGGCAGCAGTCGAGCGGGGCGAAGAGATCGTCATCGCGCGCGGGGACCGCCCCGTCGCCCGGCTGTCCCCGATCGATGGCCAGGACGACCGCGAGCTGGGCTTCGTCGCCTACTCAGTGCCTGACGAGTTCTTCGACCCTCTGCCAGAGGAGGAACTCGCTGTGTGGGAGGGCGCGGGATGACCTATCTCCTAGACACCCACGCGGTGCTCTGGGCACTCACCGACCCCGCGCGTCTGGGGCCCGCCGCGCGCCAGACCATCACGGCCCGCTCCACCCGACTGGCCGTCTCAGCAGCAACGGCGTGGGAGATCTCCACCAAGCAGCGCATCGGCAAACTTCCCCAGGCGGACGCCCTCGTCGGCGGATACTCCCGGCATCTCGATCGGTTGGGTGCCATCAGACTGCCCATCGACGAGGAACACGCGCTGCTCGCGGGACGGCTGGATTGGTCTCATCGCGATCCGTTTGATCGTGTGTTTGCCGCCCAAGCCATGCTGGAGTCCCTCACGCTCGTGACGAACGACTCGGCCTTCGCGGAGCTCAACGGGGTCGCCACGCTCTGGTAGCGCGTCCCGCGGTGTACGAAACCTCTATCAAAAGGCGGGGCGGGTGTGCGAAACCTTTATCTTTTTGCGGGGATGGCGCCCCAGCCGTCGGGGACAGATGAGCCCGCGGCATACTCCTGCATCGGCACCTCGTCGGCTCGCCAGGCTCCAAGCACCGGCTCCACGATGCGCCAGCAGTCCTCGGCGACGTCGCCGCGGATCGACAGCAACGGGTCACCGTCCAGGATCCGCCCGAGCACCTCGCCGTAGGGCAGCATGCGCGAGTCAGCGAGCGTGGCGACCAGCTCCTTCTGCTCCAGGTCGAACGGGTCACCCTCTGCGTTGATCGACAGCGACACCACCATCGCTGCCGGCTTGAGGTCGAGCACCAGGCTGTCCGGGACGTCCTTGCCGTGCAGGCCGCTCGGCACCCGGTCGGGCTCCTTGAAGATCACCTCGATCTTCTTCGACTTCTCGCCGAGCGCCTTGCCGCTGCGCAGCACGAAGGGCGTGCCCCGCCAGCGGTCGGTGTCGATCTCGACCACCATCTCGGCGAGCGTCTCGGTGTCCAGCGCGGGGTCCACGCCCTCCTCGGAGGTGTAGTCCGGGACGGCGCGTGCCCCGATGGTCCCTGCGGTGTAGCGGGCTCGGCGGGAGGCGCTGCGCGGGTCGCCGCCCCAGACTGCGGTGGCGCGCAGCACGTCGGCCTTGACCGAGCGGACCTCGTCCTCGGTGATGGATCCCGGCGCCTCCATCGCGAAGAAGGCCAGCACCTGCAGCAGGTGCGACTGGATCATGTCGACCAGGGCGCCGGCCTTGTCGTAGTAGCCGGCCCGTCCCTCCAGAGCCAGGTCCTCGTCATAGCTGATGACGACCTTCTCGATGTGCTCAGAGGTCCAGACCGGCTGCAGGAGCCGGTTGGCGAAGCGGACACCGAGCAGGTTGAGCACCGTGCTCAGACCGAGGAAGTGGTCGATCCGGTGGACCCGGTTCTCATCCACCACCTTCAGGACCTGCACGTTGAGCGCCTGAGCGGACGGCAGGTCGGTGCCGAACGGCTTCTCCAGCGCCAGCCGGGTCTGCTCGGAGACTCCCCGGGTCTCCAGGAGCTCGCAGACCTGCACGCTGACGGCCGGCGGCAGGGCAAAGTAGAGGACGACCGGGTCCCCGACCTGGGTCAGCAGAGCGTCCAGCTCCTCGGGGACCATCAGGTCGGCCTTGATGTATTCGGTGCCCGCGACGATCGCCTCGACCGCCTCGTCCGGTGCACCCGTTGAGGTCAGCGCGGTGCGCACGGTGTCGGCCCACTCCTGCTGGCTCATGTCTGCACGGTCCGCGCCGACGACGTGGACGGACCGGTCGGTCTCGACGGCCAGCAGCGACCCGAGCCCGGGCAGCAGCAGCCGCTGGGTGAGGTCACCGGAGGCGCCGAGGATCAGCAGGGTCGTGGTGGCGTCGCTCGCTGGGCTCATGGCGTCAGTGTTTCAGGCGTCCGCGGGATCGGCAGGTCGGGGACAGCTCCGACGGTCGGGACGGCTCCGGCGGTCGGCTCAGGGCCCGCGGTCGGCTCAGGGCCGGCGATCGGCCCGCTCCGGGAGGACCGTGTGCCGAAACACCAGCACGAGGGCACGCGCGGCCAGGACGAAGGCAAAGAGGAAGAGCGTGGCACCGAGCAGGGGATGCAGCGGGATGTTCTCCGCGAGCACCGGCCCGCCGTCGGAGACCACCAGCATGATCCCGGCGATCGCGCAGGCCGCCGCCAGCACGGTCATCGTGAGCTGTTGCACCAGCCCCGTGATGAAGGACCGGTCCCGGGCATCGGCGAGCAGACGCACGTTGACCGAGAGCTCCCCGCGCTGCAGGGACTCGGCGAGCGCATCGACGCGGCGCGGCAACCGCGCGAGCAGCGGCAGCATCCGGGCGAGCTGCTCCTCGGCGCTGTCGCGCAGCCCAGCGGGGGTGAGCCGCTCCTGGGCCAGCTCGCGGCCCGCCTCCCGACTGGCCTCGACCAGGTCGAGCTGCGGGTCGATCTGGCGCAGCGTGCCCTCCAGCGCACCCAGCGAGCGGAAGACCGCCGCGATCTGCGGCGGCACGGAGAGTCCGTGGCGCACCACGAGGGAGAGCAGCTCGGAGAAGAGCCCTCCCGTCCCGGCGCTGCCGATCGACGCGGTCCGGGTGATCACCGCCCCCAGCTCCCGCTCCAGGCGCTGGTCGTCCAGCGCCGGGCCCCTGTCCAGCACCTCCAGCAGCGCGTCCGTGGCCGCGATCGAGTCGCCCCGGTCCACGGCGAGCAGCAGCCGGCCGATGCCAGCACGGGCGGCCGCGTCGAGGCGCCCCACGGACCCGAGGTCGAGCAGGGCCAGACCCCCGTCCCGCTCCAGGAAGACGTTGCCCGCGTGCAGGTCGGCGTGGAAGACCCCCGTCCCGATGACCTGTCGCAGAACCGACCCCAGCAGTGCGCCGGCCGTGGCTGCACGCTGGGCACTCGGCATACGGTCGAGTTGTTCGCGAGCGCGCGAGACCGGCTCTCCCTGCACCTCCTCCATCACCAGCAGGCGGGGGCCGGACAGCTCCTCGTATGCCGTGGGGACCCGGACCGTGACCCCGTCCCGGTGGTCGTCGGTGGCGCGGGCGACGGCGGCCATGTTGGCCAGCTCGGTGCGATAGTCGAGCTCCTCGGTGAGGCTGGCCGCGAACCCCTCCGCGAGGGTGCGGACGTCGAGGGAGTGACCCCAGGCGGTGACCCGGTCCAGCCAGGCGGCCAGGCGCAGGACGATGTCGAGGTCGTCGCGGACCTGGGCCCGGGCCGTGCTGCGCTGCACCTTGATCACGACCGGCGACCCGTCGAGCAGCCGCGCCCGGTGCACCTGCCCGACCGAGGCCGCAGCGAGCGGGGTGTGGTCGACCTCCGCGAAGACCTCCTCCGGCGCGTGTCCCAGCTCGGTGGTCAGCGTCGAGCGGACGGTCTCCCACGGCTCGGCCGGCACGTCGGACTGCAGTTGGCTCAGCTCACGGGCAAAGGCGTCCCCGACCAGGTCCGGGCGGGTCGCGATCATCTGTCCGAGCTTGACGTAGGTGACGCCGGCCTCGGTCAGCGCCTCGCGCAGGGAGCGGGCGACCTGCGGGGCATCGTCGCCGAGGTCGGACCTTGCTCTGCTGGAGAGGAATCCGCCCAGTCCGTGTCGGACGGCGAGCGTCACGATCCGGGCATAGCGTCTGCTGCGGCGGCGCCGCGCCGGGAGGTCACGGAGGAAACGGGCCAGGCTGGGCACGGTGCCGGTCGGCAGCAGCGCCTCCAGGATCACCAGGATCCCGAGGCCGAGAGCGATGCCCCAGGCGACCATCAGAGTCACCACCACTGCGGCCAGCAAGTCCCGGCCAGGCGTGATCACCCCCTCCGCGGTGAACACCCCCAGGTCCTCGCCGATACGTCTCGACAGGGCGCCCCCGCCATAGACCACGATCAGACTCACCAGGATGGTGCGGATCCAGCCCACCGGCACGCCCAGCAACCGCCGGGTGATCAGCCCGAGCAGCAGGATCATGAACCCGATGAGCACGAGCGTCAGCAGCTGCATGCCGTCCATCCTTGCAGGGCGTCTTGTTTCTACGCTCGGGGAATCCGCTCCCCGCGGCCGACCAGCGCGAGCAGTTCCACGTCCGCGGTCGCGTCGGCACCGGTGGGCAGGGCCGGGCCGAAGCGGTGGGGGCGGTCCGCGTCGGAGATCAGCAGGGGCGCATAGCTCAGCAGGTCCTCGGCCAGCGCCGCCGGCACCGGGTGGTTGCTCCCACAGGCCTGGCCGACGTCCCACCCGTGCAGCGTGATCTCCAGCGCTCCGGCCGAGGCCAGCAGCCCCGCCTGCAGCTCCGAGCCGCCCACCCGGAACATCTCGGGTGCCTCCCGTCCGGTCCAGGAGTCGAGCAGCGCGCACGCCCGGGCGCTCAGCAGTTGCACCTGCTCGTGCACCGCCAACCCGCCCCGGGAGCAGCCCGGAGGGTCGAACAGGGCGATGCCACCGACCTGGGCCGCCTGGTCCAGGGTCAGCAGGGACGCGTTCATGTGGGTCAGCAGGTCCTCGAGCGTCCAACCCGCACACGTCGTCGGCGCATCGCCGGGCACGTCGAGGGCAGCAACCAGCGCAACGCGGGTGTAGCCGATGGCCCTCTCCAGCAGCGCCAGCTCGGGCAGCGTCCCGGCTGGTGCGGTGCTCACGGCGCCGGGTTCTGCGGTGCCGGGACGTGGACCACCGGGCCGGTCGACCCGGCCGGCAATCGTTCGGGGAGGCCGCACAGGGTGAACAGCGTGGGGTCAAAGAAGGCACCGACGTGTGAGACCTGTTGCTCGGCGAGAGTGAGCACCTGCAGGTGGAAGGGCACGAACGTGCCGTCGGGCTCCTTCATATAGAGCCCGAACGCAGGTTGTCCGTTCGCGGACGTCGGCATCATGATCATCTCGTGCGCCTGACCGGGGCACTTGGTGCCGATCAGGCGGGCGATCGACGCGGGGCCGGTGTACCACTCGGGGAAGGGCGGCATCTCCCAGATCGCGCGGTCGGTGAACATCCCCACGAGCGCGTCGACGTCCTTCTCCCAGAACGCCTGGACATAGCGCTCCAGCAGTGCCTCCTGCTCGGGGTCCAGGGCCTCGGGCGCCGTGTCGCGCTCCAGTTGCGCCGCCTTGACCGATGCGCGGGCACGCTGCAGTGCGCTGTTGACCGCCGCGGTCGAGGTGCCAACCGCTTCGGCCACCTCCGCAGCCCTCCACTGCAGGACATCGCGCAGGACGAGGGCGGCACGCTGCCGCGGGGGCAGGTGCTGCAGCGCGGCGATGAAGGCCAGGTGGACGCTCTCGTGTCGCTCGGCGGCGTCCTCGGGGGCACTGCCGCCCATCGAGTCGGGCAGCGGAGAGAGCCAGGGCACCTCGGTGGGCTCGGAGAGCGGGGTGTCCGGGTCCGAGCTGGGCTGCCCCAGTCCGGTCGGCAGGGGCCGGCGAGCGCGTCCCTCGAGGGCGGTCAGGCACACATTGGTCGCGATGCGATAGAGCCAGGTGCGCATCGACGAGCGGTCCTCGAACTTGCCATAGGCCCGCCACGCGCGCAGGTAGGTCTCCTGCACCAGGTCCTCGGCGTCGTGCGCCGACCCGGACATGCGATAACAGTGCGCGAGCAACTCCCGCCGGAACCGATCCGCGCGCTCCATGAACTCGTCGTTCCCGCCGGTGCCCGGGTGCGCCTCTGCGTGCGTCTCTGGGGCGCTGGTCTCAGCCGGGTGGTGCTCTGTGGTCCGCGTGGTGCTCATCGGCTCCCCTTCGGTCGTCCTCATCCAGTATGCCGTGGGGTCACCCTCCCCGGCCATGCACAGGTTGACCGGGAGTCCCCGCAGAACTCATCGCTCCCCCACCCCAACCCCACCCTCGACCGAGCGCATGGGCGCCTGAGATCTACCGTCACCGAGCGCGTGGGCGCCTGAGATCTACCGTCACCGAGCGCATGGGCACCTGAGAAATCAAGCCACCGAGCGCACGACCGGCGGCTGTATGCCGAGGCGCACCTCGGCATACCCGGCCCCCATGCGCTCGGTCGGCCAAACGACCAGGCCCCCATGCGCTCGGTTGGCCAAACGACCAGGCCCTCATGCGCTCGGTCGCCTGAATCTCCCGGCCCTCACGCGCTCGGTCGTTGCTTGTGGTCAACGGGTCAGGGAGGTGGGCTCGGGCCAGTCGGCGACCCACTCCACGGGGCCGGGGGCACCGTCGGCGCCCACCGGGAAGCACTGCAACTGGTCCGCGCGCTCCGCCGCCACGACGAGCGCGCGGTTGCCGGGCAGCCATCCGACGAATCTCGGCCAGGCCGCCGTGGCATGGCGGCCCACCTCGCGCAGCAGGCCCGCCCGGTCCACCGCGAAGTGCACCAACTGGTCTGCCCCGCGCACCGTGACATAGAGATGGTCACCACCCGGACCCAGCACGATCCCCGCGGTCAACGATTCCCCGCCGGATGCTGCAGTGCCCGGGGCCACCAGCGGCAGGGTCTGCTCGATCGCCCAGCCACCGGAGCGCGCGGTCGAGGCTCGCTCAAGGTCGCGGCTGAGCAGGTGCACCGTGTTGTCCAGCTCGCCAACGACCCACAACCGGTCCTTCTCGCGTGAGACAACGAGATGTCTCGGCCCGGTCCCGGCCGGCAACGCCACGGTCCAGCGGTGCGTCAACCGCGGCACGCCAGCACCAGCACCGGCTCCTGCATCAGCACCACGCAACGTCAGCCCGACCAGATTGTCCGACCCGAGGTCGCAGACCACCAGCTCGGTGTCGGAGAGCCAGGTGGCCTGGTGCGCGTGCGGGCCACGCTGGCGCGGGTGCGGCCCGTGCCCGGTCAGGTGAACCGTGTCAACCAGCGTCAGCGAGCCCCCGTCGACAGACAGCAACCCGACCGTGCCGCTGCTGTAGTTGGAGACGGCCAGCAGGTCACCGCCCGGGGACAGCGCCAGGTGGCACGGGTCCGCGCCTCCACTGCGCACCCGCGAGACCGCGCCCTCGCCCCGGTGCGGGAGCGCCACGACCTTGCCCTCCGTGATCTCCGAGGCCGCATAGGCCCAGCGTCGGTCACGGGACACCACGGCATACGAAGGGCGCTCCACCACCCCCGCGGGCACGGCGGCCGTCAGGCCGGTCAGGCGACCGGCGAACTCTCCGACGCCCAGCCCGGCATAGCCTCCGACAAGCACTCTGGTCATGGCGACACCCTTGCAGAACAGGCCGACAATGCGCGGATTTCACCCGAAAGTCACGATTCGGTCACGTTGCCCGCCGGTTCGGCGCACTGACCAGCGGAATCACACGGATTCTGTGAGCAACCTCACGGCGATCCGGTGCAACACTCCCTGCAGGGCGGGGTCTGTCGTGTCGCGCCGATGGTTGCGTCCCGGGCGACTCCTTCGGTTCACTGGGAAGACCCCCGCAGTGGGATTGCCCCACCCTGCAGTTGGGTTTGCCCCCGCCCCACAACAGCTTGGACCCCTATGCGTCAGCCCCGCTCTGCCCAGCCCCGTCATGCCCACATCGATCGGAAGGCCGGCCCTCGGGCCGTCAGCGCCTCAGCGCTTGCCCTCGCTCTGGCCCTGCCCCTGGTCGGTGCCGCACCCAGCATGGCCGCCCCCGCCGTGACTGCTCCGGCCTCGCCGATCACCGTGCCGGCGGACCCGGCGGACACCGTGCAGTCGGTCTCGCAGGTCACCCGGACCGCGGTCAACGTCCGCTCCGGCGCCAGCACCAACCACTCCATCGTCGGCAGCTTCGCCGAGGGCACCGAACTCTCCGGCAGCTGGACCGACAACGGCTGGCTCAACCTTGGCGATGGCACCTATGTCTCCGGCTCCGTCCTGATCGACGCCGGATCCGGCGAGACGGCGACGATGTACACCCGCACCGCGGTCAACGTCCGCTCCGGCGCCAGCACCAACCACTCCATCGTCGGCAGCTATAGCCAGGGCACCGAGGTGTCGGGAAGCTGGACCAGCAACGGCTGGCTCAACCTCGGCAGCGGCCGCTACATCGCTGGCTCCGTCCTGGTGGAAGGCGGCGGCGGGGGTGGCGGCGGCGAGGAAGTCACTCGTTATGCCCGCACCAACGTCAACGTCCGCTCCGGCCCCGGCACCGACCACTCCATCGTCGGCAGCCACGGCCAGGGCACCGAGCTCTCCGGCACCATGACGAGCAACGGCTGGCTGCAGACCGGCTCGTCCAGCTTCGTCTCCAGCAGCGTCCTGACCGAGAACGGCGGCGGCGGTGGCGGTGGCGGCGAGGTCAGCGGCTCCGATGTGCTGGAGGAGGGCCGCAAGTACTTCGGCATCATGTATCGCGGAGGCGGCGCCAGCCCCAGCACCGGCTTCGACTGCTCGGGCTACACGCAGTATGTCTTCGGTCAGCTCGGCATCGATCTGCCCCGCACGACCGGCGGCCAGCGCTCCGTGGCCACCTCGGTGAGCAACCCGCAGCCCGGCGACCTGGTCTTCTGGGGCTCCCCGGCCTACCACGTGGCGATCTACGCCGGTGACGGGTACATCTATGACTCCGGCAAGCCCGGTCTGCCCGTGCAGAAGCGCCCGATGTTCTCGGGAGTCTCCGGCTTCGGCCGCGTGCTCTGAGCCGCACCTGACATCACCGACGGCACCGGTCGGGGCACACCGCCCCGGCCGGTGCTGTTGCGTTGTGGCGGGGTGGGACAGGATGGGCGCATGCGCACCCGAGAGATCGCCGAGCAACTCCGCCCCGAGCTGGTGGCCCTGCGGCGAGAGCTGCACCAGATCCCCGAGATCGGCCTGCACCTGCCGCTGACCCAGCGCAGGGTGCTCGACGAACTGGCCGACCTCGACCTGGAGATCACCACGGGCACCGACCTGTCGTCGGTCGTGGCGGTCGTGCGCGGCCGCGGACCGGCACCACAGGGCCGGGAGGACAACCGCCCGGTCGTGCTCCTGCGCGGTGACATGGACGCCCTCCCGGTGACCGAGGAGTTGGAGCACCTGCCCTATCGCTCCACGCACGAGGGGCAGATGCACGCCTGCGGTCACGATCTGCATACGGCTGCCCTGATCGGTGCCGCCCGCATCCTGGACCAGATGCGCGATGACCTCGCCGGAGATGTGGTGCTGATGTTCCAGCCGGCTGAGGAGGGCCCCGGCGGGGCCGAGCCGATGCTGGCCGAGGGTTTGCTTGACGCCGCGGGCCGGCCCGTCGAGGCGGCCTACGCGATGCACGTCTCGTCCTCGGAGTTCCCGCTGCGCCAGTGGTATTCGTGCCCCGGCCCGATCATGGCGGCGGCCGACACGGTCCACATCGAGGTGACCGGCATGGGCGGGCACGGATCGCAGCCGCAGTTCTCGCTCGACCCCGTGCCGGTGCTGTGCGAGATCGTGCTGGCGATGCACACGATGGTGACCCGCAGTTTCGACCCGTTCGACACCGTGGTGCTCACCGTCGGCCGGATCGAGGGCGGCACCAAGGACAACATCATCGGCGACACGGCCAACCTGTCGGCGACCTTGCGCACCTTCTCGGCGGAGACCCGCGAGCTGGCGCTGGCCAACATCGAGCGCATCGCCACCCACGTCGCGGCCGCACACGGACAGGCGGCGCGCATGTGGACGACGGAGGCTTATCCCGCCACGATCAACGACCCGGCGGAATATGAGCTGGCCCGCACCGCCGCGCAGGACCTGTTCGGCCCGGAGCAGTATGCCGACCGGCCGGCTCCGGAGATGGGCTCGGAGGACATGTCCTTCGTCCTCAACAAGGTGCCGGGTGCCTACTTCTTCGTCAGCGCGTGCCCGGCCGAGGACTACGTGAACGCTCCGACGAACCACTCACCCCGGGCCGAGTTCGACGACGTCGTCGTGCCCGACGCAGCCGCCTGGTATGCCGAGGTGGCTCTTCGCCGGACCGCCCAGGGGTAACGCACGCGCTGACAGCGACCCGTCGCGCTGGGCGGTCGCAGCGATGACGCCCGTCCGCCCCAAGCCGAGGTAAAGACTCGGTTTCCACCCTTGTGCACGTCAGAACGACGCTGCTATGTTGCGGGCTGCAATCGTTTGCACACAAGGAGAGTCATGTCTGAGCTGCAGATCTGGATGACCATCGGCCTGGTCCTCTTCCTGGCCTTGATGGCCTGGTTGGGGTGGTTGGGCTTCAAGCGCACCAAGACCGTCGCCGACTTCGCGATCGCCGGCGCTGACATGGGGCCGGTCGTCCTCGGACTGGCCTTCGCCGCCACCTTCTTCAGCGCGGCGACCTTCGTTGGCTACACCGGCTGGGCCTACGGCTGGGGCCTGTCCTCGCTGTGGATCGTGCTCACCCTGATCCTGGCCTCGCCGCTCGGGCTCATCGTGGTGGCCAAGCGGGTGCGCGCCACCAACAGCCACCAGAACTCCCTGTCGCTGCCGGACTGGCTCGGCGACCGCTATGGCAGCAACGTGGTGCGCACCTTCGTGGCCCTCGCCACGCTGTTCAACCTGTTCTACATCGGCGCCCAGCTCAGCGCCGGCGCACTGATCTTCGAGCAGCTGCTCGATCTGCCCTATCTGGTCGGACTCGTCCTGATCGCGTCCATCGTCACGCTCTACACCGTCGGCGGTGGGTCCTTCGCGGACATCTACACCGACGCAGCGCAGGCCGTGCTGATGATCATCACCGGGCTGCTCGTGCTGGTCAGTGGCTTCTGGGTCTTCGACAAGGGCTTCAGCGGGATCATGCGCGAGGTCACCACAACCCTGGAGTCTCAGGGTCCGGAGATGGTCGCCATCGTCAACCCCGACTCGGGCATCTTCTATTCGATTCCCGCGATCGTCGGGGCGTTCATCATCCAGTTCGCCTTCTCCTCCCAGCCCCAACTGTTCAACAAGGTGCTGGCGCTGCGCGAGCCCAAGGACATGGCCAAGATGATCGTCACCTACGTGCTCTGCGCGATCGCCTTCCTCTCGGTGGTCTTCGGCGGCTTCTATGCCGTCGTCGTGGCACCCGGCCTCGAGATCGCTGACGAGGCGATCTTTGCCTATGCCCAGGTCGCCTTCCCCGTGGTCCTGGTCGCCCTGCTCGGCGTGACAGTGATGGCCGCGGCCATGTCGACCAGTGACGGCATCTTCGTGGTCATCTCCACCTCGGTGGCCAACGACATCTATCGCAAGTTCCTGGTCGCCAAGGGCTTCCTGGGCAAGGGCCTGACGAGGGAGCAGGTCGACCAGCGCACCCTGTCGATCTCGCGCTGGGTCACGGTGCTGACCGGCGTCGCAGCCGGCGCCCTGGTCATCAACCCACCAGAGTTCATCGGCTCCTTCATCTGGATCGGCATCTCCGGCGTGGCCTCGGCCACCATCGGCCCGATCCTGGTGGCGCTCTGGGCTCCCAAACTGGCCCGGACCAAGGCCGCGATCGCATCCTCGATCGGTGGACTGGTCTCCTACCTGGTGATCCACCTGATCGGCTTCGAGGAGAGCACGATGGCCGCTGGTGCCTGGGCCGTCCTGATCGGGTTGGCGATCATGCTGGTCGCGGGCTACATCTTCCGCAACGACCAGGACAACGCCAGTGCCGACCCCACCCACACACCATCAGCTGGCACAACATCACCAGCGATAACCCCCGGCGCCACACCCGGCCCCACGAACGCCTGAGGAGGACACCATGTGGATCAACCCGATGCTGACCATCTGGCTCTATGGCACGATCTTCTCGCTCGTCCTGATCGTGTTCACGCTGTGGCTCTGGTATTGGCGCAACCCCGGTGACGATCACACCGGGCACGTCGCAGACCAGGGCGCCGAGGCCCAGGCCGCCGACCGAACAGACCTCGGCGCATGAGCCCAACACGCACGACGCTGCCCAGCCAGCCCCTGGCCAGCCGGTCACTGACCGAGGTGCGGGCACGGGCTGAGGAGCTCGGTCTGACCCTCCACTCGAGCGAGGAGGAGCTCACCCAGCGGCTCGCGGTCGACGAGGCAACGCTGGAGACCCTGCGCAGCTTCGACTCCGCAGCACCCGCTGACGCTGACGCTGACGCTGGCTCTGACGACGCTGGCTCTGCCGATGCTGGCACCACCGCACCCCGGTGGCACGGGCGACGACCAACTCCGCAGCCGCCCGAGCTGGAGACCGGCCGACGTCACGGACCGAGCTGGATCACCGTCTCCAACAACCCGCGCACGGTGCCCGGCGACGGCCCGCTGGTGGGCTGGGAGGTGGGCATCAAGGACCTGATGGCGGTCGAGGCTGCTCCGCTGACCGCGGGCACCCACGCACACCGGACCGGCCTGCCGCGCCGGGACGCGGTGGCTGTTCACGCCCTGCGCGCCGCGGGAGCCACCATCCGCGGCACCACCAACCTGCATGCCCTGGCCTACGGCGCCACCGGCATCAGCAGCGACTGGGGCAGACCCACCAATCCCGCTGTGCCCGGGGCGATCCCGGGCGGCTCGAGCAGCGGCTCAGCGGCTGCCGTCGCCGAGGGCACGGCAGCCCTGACCCTGGGGACCGACACCTCGGGGTCCATCCGGATCCCCGCCGCCCTCTGCGGGGTCGTCGGCCTCAAACCCACCCGCGGCCTGGTCAGCCTCGAGGGCTGCCACCCGCTGGCTCCGACCCTCGATCACATCGGCCCCCTGGCCCGCACCGTCGACGCCGTGGCGCTCGCCATGAGCGTCCTGGCCGGCTGGGGTGACTGGCACCTGCCCGAGGAACCGGAGGGCCCGGTCCGCATCGGCGTGCTCGGCGGCTATTTCGCCCAGGGGCTGGGCCAACCCGTCCGTGCGGCCGTCGACCGGGCCTGCGAACGCCTGGCCGGCGCCGGTGTTGAGCTGGTCCCGGTCGAGATGCCGCTCGCGGAGCACATCCCCGGTGCCCAGATCGCCCTGCTCGGCACGGAGGCGGTGCAGAGCAATCTGGTCACCCTGCGCGAGCGAGGCGCCGACCTGCCCGACGACGTGCGGCTGCGGCTGGAGGCCGGGCTGGCCAGGACGGACGAGCAGTATGCCGCCTCCGTCACCCTGGCAGAACGGTTCCGCGACCAGGTCAGCGCCGCCCTCGGGCAGTGCCACGCCCTGCTGTCCCCCACGACGGCCATCACCGCGACACCACCTGAGGTCACCCACGTCGAGGTCGACGGCGGGCAGGCCACGGTGCAGTTCTCCCTGACCCGCCTGACGATGCCGTTCAACTTCTCCGGCCACCCCGCCATCACGCTCCCCCTGCGGGAGGGGACCACCGACCCGGTGGGGCTCCAACTGGTCGGTCGCACAGGGGAGGACCAGGACCTGCTGGCGCTCTCGGCATACGTCGAGCAGATCCTGGCCTGATTGGCCCGTCGCCGGCTGCGCCGATGACAGAATGAGCCGATGGTCAGCGAGGACAGGGGTGGACGCCGACGGGTGAAGCTCGCCGACGTCGCGGCCGAGGCGGGCGTCCACACGGCCACCGCCTCACGCGCGCTGAGCCCCCGCGATGACATCGTCGCCGCCGTCAGCCGAGAGAAGCGGGATCGCGTGCTGGCGGCTGCGCAGCGCCTGGGTTATCGACCCAACCGGCAGGGACGGGCGCTGCGCACCGGTCACAGCCAGGTGCTGGGTCTGCTCGTCCCGCGGATCAGCGACACCGTGCTGTCCACCTTCTATGAGGGGATGCTCGCTGAGGCCCAGGGCTCCGGCTATTCGGTCGTGGTGGCCAACACGGCGGACAACCCCGAGCAGCGGGAGGGTTTCATTCGTGAGCTGGTCGAGCACGGCGTCGACGGGATCATCTACACCGACGCGCACCTCGGCGAGCCACCGCCCACCGATCACGGGGTGCCGGTGCTGCCGGCCTATCGCTTCTCCGAGCCGCCGGGGGGCGTTGTCGTGGACGACGAAGCAGGTGGTGCCCTGGTGGCCCGCCACCTGATCGAGGCCGGGCACGAGCACATCGCTCTGCTCGCCGGTTTCCCCTATGCGAGCTCGACGACCGGCCGCAGTCGAGGTTTCCTGACCGAGCTGGAGCGCCTGGGCCTCGACGTCGAGCGGGTGCCCGTCGAGCACGGCGGGCTGAGCGCCGCGGAGGGCCGGACGATCGCGGAGCGGCTGCTGGCTGCACCGGAGCCGCTGACCGCGGTCTTCGCCGTCGATGACCACCTGGCACTCGGGGTGCTCTCGGCGGTGCATCGGGCGGGTCTGACCCCGGGTCGCGACATCGCGGTGGTCGGCTACAACGACCTACCGGTGGCCCGCGAGCTGCCCGTGCCGATGAGCTCGGTGGCGGTGCCCCTGGACATCCTGGGTGCCCGCGCCGCCCGATCCCTGCTGGGGGCGCTGCGCGGCGACGCACCCGTCTCCGAACTGGTGGCACCCGAGCTGCGGGTCCGGGAGTCCTCGACGCGAGATCCCGCTGACGGCAGCAGTGCAGGTCACACGGCCGTTCCCGGCGCCGAGGATTCTGTCCGCCCCGCTCGCGGGACGTAACCTGGGTCGGTGCCCATCCCCGCGGTCCTGACCGCCTGGCTCGTCCTCGCGGCGGTCCTGGCGACCAGCGGCGTCGGCAAGGTGCGCCATCCCGAGGGGGCAGCGGAGGCTGCCGCCTCGCTGGGCGTCTCGGCGGCTCTGCGCGGGCCCGGCTGGGTGCGCGCCCACCCCTGGCTCGAGCTGGCACTGGCGGTCCTGCTCCTGGTCCTCCCCCACCCCTTCTCGGTGGTCACCGCCGCCGCCACCCTCGTCCTGTTCCTGGCCTATCTGGCCCTCGTATGCCGCGCGGTCGCCTCCGGCGCCGACATCACCTGTCACTGCTTCGGCTCGGTCGGGACCGGTGTGGTGGACGGCTGGACCGTGGCCCGCAATGCGGTGCTGGTTGCCCTCGGCGGGGTCGTCTTGGTTGATGCGGCCCTGGGTGAGTCCGCGCTCGCCCGGTTCGGCGCACTGAGCGGCAGCAGTGCCCGCGGCGGCAGAATCGATGCCAGCAGTGTCGATGCCGGCAGTGTCGGGGGTGACAACGCCTGGTGGTGGATCGTCGCGCTGGTCGTGACGGCGGTCGTGACCTATCTGGTGGTGCGTCCGGGCGACAGGGCCGACAGGGCGCGGGGCTCCTCACTGGAGCGCGCACCCGCAGCGGCCCCCGCGCTGCGGATGGCGATCCCGGACGTCCCCGTGTCGGTCGCGAAAAGCGCTGTGCCAGAGAGTGTTGCAGTGGATAGTGCTGCGGTGGATAGTGCTGCGACAGAAGCGGTGTCGGTGTCACTGCGCGACCTGGTCGCTGAGCGGCGGGCGTTGCTGCTCCTGCTCAGCCCTGGTTGCGGCCCCTGTCGGACGATCAGCGCTCACCTGAAGGACTGGTCACACGAGATGCCCGACACGGGACTCGTTGTGGCACATGCGATCAGCTTCGCGGCGATGCGGGAGTCGCAGCCCGCGTGGGAGCCGTTCTTCGCGCAGGACACCGAGGGTGCAGTGGCCCGGGCTTTCGACGACCCCGCTCGGCCGTGGGCCGTGCTGCTGGGCGCCGATGGTCGCGTGGAATCCGCACCGGCACAGGGTTACACCGCGATCGTGAGTCTGGTCGACGACCTGCGCTCTGACCCAGACCAGGCCAACGCAGACCAATCCTCTAGTGGCCGGGCCTCCACTGATCAGATGGGGGCGCGCTGACATGGGCTGGTTGCTCGACGGTCCCTTCTGGATCGCCCTCAGTGGGCTCTTCCTGATCGCTATGGCGCGCGGTCAGGGCACCTACTGGTTGGCCCGGGTGGTGACCGAGCAAGCCCTCAAGCGCACCCACCCGGTCGAGGGCTGGCGGGCCAGCGTGCACGACTGGCTGCAGGGCGAGGGGCCACAGCGTGGCCGCGACGCGATCCACCGCTGGGGTCTGGTGATGATCCCGCTGTGCTATCTGACCGTGGGGTTCCAGACCCTCGTCCTCGCCGCGGCCGGGATGCTGCGGATCCGGTGGGTGGTCTTCACGCTCGTGCAGATCCCGGGGGCCCTGGCCTGGGGCCTGATCTATGCCACGATCGGCTTCGCCGTGTGGGAGGCCGCGCTGGCCGCTGTCGCAGGGTCCCCGCTCGCGCTGGTCGGCCTCGCCGCGATCCTGCTGGTCGTCGGGACCACGATCGTGCTGTCGCACCGCAGGAAGCGCGACCGGGCCCTGCCGTAGCCACGCCCCCAACCTTCAGGCACCACTGACTTCAGGCACCACTGACTTCAGGCACCACTGAGCCACTGGTGCACCAAACCGGTCACCGCCTCCGGCTGGTCGAGCTGGAGCAGATGACCGGCCTCCGGGACGAGGCGCAGGTCCGCACCGGGGATCAGCGCCTGCAACCGGTGCGCGCGGTCGACCGGGATCCAGACGTCCTCGGTCCCCCAGGCAATCAGCACTGGCAGGTCGAGCCTCGGATAGAGCGTCTCGATCTCGTCGGTGTGCGTTTGATCTGCCTGGGCGATCTGCCGATAGAACGCCGCCTGCCCCACCTCGTCGGCCCAGGGCTCGGTCAGCCAGGACTCCTGCTCGTCGGTGAGGCCCCGGTGGGTGGCCCCAGCGAGGTAGGCGCGCAGCGCCCCGAGGTGGATCTGCTGCGGCAGCGCGCCGAAGACGTCGGCGTGCTCGCGGACCAGCGTGAAGAACGGCGACCCCCACGGCGCGAGCGCCACGACGTCAGCCAGCAGCAGGGAGCGGAACGGTGCGTCGTGCAGCAGGTGTGCCCGCAGCGCCACGGCACCCCCGATGTCGTGGGTCACGACGTGGGGCGCGTCGAGGTCCCAGTGCTCCATCAGGTCCGCGAACAGTTCACCCTGCACGTCCAGGGAGACCCGGTGGTCCGGGTGCTTGGAGGACTGCCCATAGCCCGGCATGTCCCACAGATAGACCGTGAACTCCGGGACGAGGGACGCGGCGACGGCCTGCCAGACCCGCGACGACCACGGCGTGCCGTGACAGAAGACGACGGGCAGTCCCGAGCCAGACCGCCCCCAGCGGACCACCTTGCCGTGCCAGTGGAACTCCTCGACGAGCATCAACCGATCGTAGGGGCAGGGTCCTGGGGAAGGCGACAAAAGAGGCCACCCCAGCCAGGTATCAGGGTGGCGCGTGTCCACCGAGCCAGGCACACGGCATACCGGATCCTGTGCCGGACAATCTGGTCGTGGCTGTCGGAGGGTGGTGGCAAGATCGGGGACTATGCCGGACGCCACCCCCAGTTCCTCCAGCCGCAGCTCCACCAGCCGCAGCTCCACCAACACCCGGGCCGCACGCGAGAGCGACGCCCACGACATCATCCGGGTGCAGGGCGCCCGGGAGAACAACCTGAAAGACATCAGCGTCGAGATCCCCAAACGCCGACTCACGGTGCTCACGGGGGTGTCCGGGTCGGGCAAGAGCTCACTGGTCTTCGGCACGATCGCCGCGGAGTCGCAGCGCCTGATCAACGAGACCTACAGCGCGTTCGTGCAGGGCTTCATGCCGGCCCTCGGTCGTCCCGACGTGGATGTGCTGGAGGGGCTGACCACCGCGATCATCGTCGACCAGGAGCGCATGGGCGCCAACATCCGCTCGACGGTCGGCACCGCCACCGACGTCAACGCGATGCTGCGGATCCTGTTCAGCCGGCTCGGGCAGCCCCACCTGGGCACGTCGAAAGCCTTCTCGTTCAACGTCGCATCGATGTCCGGTGCAGGCGCGGTGACCCTGGACAAGGGTGGCGAGAAGGTCAAAGAGCGGCGGGAGTTCAGCGTCACCGGCGGGATGTGCAACCGGTGCGAGGGGACCGGCGACGTCACTGACTTCGACTACTCGGTGATCTATGACGAGGACAAGTCGCTGCGCGAGGGTGCCTTGACGATCCCGGGCTACAGCATGGACGGGTGGTATGGCCGGGTCTTCATGGGCAGCGGATTCTTCGACCCAGACAAGCCGATCAGGAAATACACCAAGAAGGAACGGTCCGACCTGCTGTTCAAGGAGCCGACCAAGATCAAGGTGGACGGGATCAACATCACCTATGAGGGCGTGATCCCGCGCATCCAGAAGTCCATGCTCTCCAAGGACCGCGAGGCGATGCAGCCGCACATCCGCGCCTTCGTGGATCGAGCGGTCACCTTCACGACCTGCCCGGAGTGCGACGGCACCCGGCTCAACGAGGGCGCGCGCTCCTCCAAGATCAGGGGCAAGAGCATCGCCGACTGCTGCCAGATGCAGATCAGCGACCTGGCCGAGTGGATCCGCGAGCTGGACGAGCCGTCCGTCGCGCCCCTCCTGGAGGGTCTGCAGGAGACGCTGGACTCCTTCGTCGAGATCGGGCTGGGCTATCTCTCCCTCGATCGCCCCTCCGGCACCCTGTCTGGAGGCGAGGCCCAGCGCACCAAGATGATCCGCCACCTCGGCTCGGCCCTGACCGACATCACCTATGTCTTTGACGAGCCCTCGATCGGCCTGCACCCGCACGACATCCAACGGATGAACAACCTGCTGCTGCAGCTGCGCGACAAGGGCAACACCGTCCTGGTCGTCGAGCACAAGCCGGAGACGATCGCGATCGGCGACCACGCCATTGACCTCGGTCCCGGAGCCGGCACCGCAGGTGGCGAGGTCGTCTATGAGGGCTCCGTCGAGGGCCTGCGCGCCAGCGACACGCTCACCGGCCGGCACCTGGACGACCGTGCCCACCTGAAGGATGCCGTGCGGTCGGCAAAGGGCGCCCTGGAGATCCGGGGTGCCAACACGCACAACCTGCAGGATGTCGACGTCGACGTGCCGACGGGTGTGCTCGCGGTGATCACCGGTGTGGCGGGCAGCGGCAAGAGCTCGCTGATCCACGGGTCGCTCGCGCGCCAGGACGGCGTCGTCGTCATCGACCAGACCTCGATCAAGGGGTCACGCCGGAGCAACCCGGCGACCTACACCGGCCTGCTCGAACCGATCCGCAAGGCGTTCGCCAAGGCCAACGGCGTGAAACCGGCGCTGTTCAGCCCCAACTCCGAGGGTGCCTGCCCGACTTGCAAGGGCGCGGGTGTTGTCTATATGGATCTGGCGATGATGGCCGGGGTCGCCTCCACGTGTGATGAGTGCGAGGGTCGTCGGTTCCAGGCGTCGGTGCTGGAATACAGCCTCGGCGGTCGCGACATCAGCGAGGTGCTCTCGATGTCGGTTGCCGAGGCGGAGGACTTCTTCGCCGGAGGCGAGGCTCGGATCCCGGCCGCTCACAAGATCCTGGCCAGACTGGAGGATGTCGGCCTGGGTTATGTCACGCTCGGGCAGCCGCTGACGACGCTCTCCGGCGGCGAACGGCAGCGGCTCAAGCTGGCCTCGCAGATGGGTGACAAGGGTGAGGTCTACATCCTCGACGAGCCCACGACAGGCCTGCACCTCGCTGACGTCGAGAACCTCCTGGGCCTGCTCGACCGGCTGGTCGACGGCGGCAAGTCCGTCATCGTCATCGAGCACCACCAGGCCGTGATGGCGCACGCCGACTGGATCATCGACCTCGGCCCCGGTGCCGGCCACGACGGTGGCAAGGTCGTCTTCGAGGGCACCCCTGCTGAGCTGGTGAAGGATGCGTCGACCCTGACCGGCGAGCACCTGAAGGAGTATGTGGGGTGAGCTCTGCCCCGTCGGGTCCGACCACAGGGGCACCCGCACCGCCGGGTCCGGCGCTGATCGCCGAGATTCGTGCGGCACTCGCCGCGGCCGGCGATCCCGAGCGCGCCGTGGGACAGCAGCGCTACATGAAGTCGTCGATGCCGTTTCGCGGTCTCACCAGCCCCGTTCTCAAGGCGACTCTGCGACCGATCCTCAGCCATGCGGCATACGACCTTGGCCATCGGACCACCTGGGAGGCGACCGTTCGAGCGCTCTGGGATGGTGCGGCGTTCCGCGAGGAGCGCCATGCCGCACTGGCAGTGGCCGGACACCGGCGCTATGCGGCGTTCCGCGATGTCAACACGCTCCCGCTGCATCGCGATCTGGCGCAGACCGGTGCCTGGTGGGACTTCGTGGACGACATCTCGAGTCATCACGTGGCTCCCGTGCTGCTCGCTGATCGAGCTGGGGCGACGCCGGTCGTGCGCGAGTGGGCAACGGACGATGACCTGTGGGTGCGCCGCGTCGCGATCCTGTCGCAGTTGCCGGCCAAGGCGGAGACGGACACCCGTCTGCTGGCGCAGGCTCTGGACGCGAACCTGCCGGGGAGCGCGTTCGGATCCGAGTTCTTCATCCGCAAGGCGATCGGGTGGGCGCTGCGTGAGTTCGCCAAGACGGATCCACAGTGGGTTCGGGACTATGTGGCCGACCGCGAGCTGAGCGCGTTGAGTCGGCGTGAGGCGCTGAAGCACCTGGGCTGATGGCCTGGTGTGGAGTGTGCCCGTCGATGGCCATCTTCCCGGTTCGTCGCTCATCGTTGTCGGTGGCGGCTGGCACTGTCGGTGCTCGCTGGCAGGCTGAGTTCTGACGGGAAGGCCACCGAGGGGTAAGGCCAGAAGGGCAACCGTCGCCGACAGCTCGACGAGCAGGCCGTATCTCCACAGGGCCTGGTTAACCCTTGCGGAAATCGAACAGTTGTGCTAATCTTGATGTAGTTGTTCAAGGTTCGCGATGGAGCGGAAGGGGGCGTGATGGACACCAAGGTTGTGCAGGGGCGGATCTGGGAGAGCCTGCGCCGTCCTCCTGTGGTGCGGGCCCGTTCGTCGCGTCCTGCAGGACGCAAGGACCCTTCGACCGCCCCCGAGCTCGCGGACGCTACGGAGTCTGTGGAGTTCACGGACTCTCCGGAGTTCACGGACGCTGCCGGAGTCCCTGCTGAGTTGTGGGTGACCTCCTTTGCCGACCTGATCGCACCGCCGGCCAAGCCCACTTCCGAGGAGCCCACCGGCCAGGATTCGAGCGGCCAGGAACGAGCATCTGACACTGTCACGCGGCTGGGCTCGGTCTTGACCGAGTTGGGTCTGGACGCACCGATGGTCGAGTCCCTCACCGACCTCGCCGAAGCGTGCGCGACGGTGGCCACTGTTGATGAGCAGCCCTCCGTCATCGCCCGGGGTCAGGCACTGTTGGGCAGCATCGAAACTCTCACGGCGACCGCTGGCCACCTGGACACGGTCCTGCTCACCGCCACAAGGGAGCTGACGGCCGTCCATGGTCAGGTGCTTCTCCTTGACAAGGGTGGCACCACCCCCGACGACCTCACCGCCACACAGCGCGAAAGTGGCGTGCCTGGGCCAAGCGCGTGACCCGCAAAGAACTCGGCGCCGCGACCGGTTGGGGACCTGGGGAGGTCTCTGACCTCGTGGCGTTCGCGAACCTGCCCACCGCGGTCACCGCCCCCGTCACCCACTCCCTGGTCACCGGGGAGTCCACCTGGCGGTTGGTGCGCCGTTTCCAACGGGCCTGCTCCACGTTGACCACGGAAGATGCTGCTGCGGTCGCCAACGGCCTGTTCGGCGACGACCCGGCCGCGTCCGTGTCTGAGCGGCTCGACTCTGCCGGTGAGTTCGCCGGCGGGCCCTGGCACCACCGCGAGTTCTACCGGGCCCTGGACCGTGAAGTGCACAAGATCAAGGGCCGTGACCCCGAGTCGACGAAGAAGACCCGGGAAGACTCTCTCGCGGCCAACGACACCAGGGTGATGATCGAGGACAACGGCACCGCACAGGTGATGATCGGGTGCACCGCCACCCAAGGCGCCGCCATCGCTGACCGGATCGACAAAGCAGCCCGCGCCGCCCGCAAAGCCGGCGACACACGCACCCTGACCCAGCTACGCACCGCCACCAGCATCGCGTTGTTGTTACACGGCACGGCGGACCTGGCCGGGCTCCCCGACGACCCAGCACTGATCACGGTCGAGCAGTCCGAACAACTCACCAAACTCCTGTATGGCCTGCCAGCTGCGCAGCTCAACGTCATCGTCCCGCTCAACACCCTCATCGGCACCACCCCCGACGGCCTGACCCCCACAGGGTCTAGCCCCGACACGAGTGTCGATGCCGAAGGGAACCCCATCCCCGCAGCCTTCGCCGCCGCTGGTGCTACCCCTGGCCAGTCAGGCACCCGACCCTCGGGCACCGGCGGCGTCAACTCCTGCACCTGTGAATGCACCTGCGGCGCCGCCCCTGACACCAGAGAAACCGCCGCTGGACCAGCTGAGCAAGCACCAGGGGACGGTCCGAGGGGACAAGACTGCCCCGACCCCGCCTCCACAGGACAAGACTGCCCACCAACCCAGCCACCAACTCCCGGTGAGCCGGATGGTGAGGTCGGTGTCGGCGAAGTGATCGGCAAGCACAGTGTGTTCCTGACCCCGGATGAGGTCCGCACCCTCGCGCTCACACCTGGGTCGACGATGTACCGGCTCCTGACCGACCCCGCCACCGGGGTCCTGGTGGAACGCTCCATCAAGGCCTACCCGTTCGACGCGGGGATGCGCGCTCACATCATCGCCGCAGACGTTTTCTGCCGCATGCCCGGCTGTCTCAAACCAGCGTCGATCGCGCAGATTGATCACGTCCAGGAACACGGCACCCCCGGCGGACACACCTGCATCGCCAACGGACAACCCCTCGACACCCCCGATCATGATCTGAAGACCAAGAAACTCTGGGACGCGGTCATCCACGCCAACAGGGACGTCACCTGGACCACCCTGCTCGGGCGGATCTACACCACCAAAGCCCACGACTACCGCCAATACACCAAGCTGCTCACCGCAGCCACCACGCAAGTCGACGAAGCCATCGCCACAGGCACCGACCCTGCCGCTGCAGTCGACGCCGCCGTCTACCAGGCGTTGTCCTACCGTCCCGCCGGAGCCAAACTCGAAGCCGAGGATGACGACGACTTCAGCGAACTGTTCACCGGCTGGCACTCCGTGACGTTGACTCACACTCCTGAGAGTGGGCGCCGGACCTACCACCCCGCCCCCGACGCCATGCGCGCCGAGACACAACGCCACCACGACACCGACGACCGAGTCACCCACGACCAGCAGGACACCGAGGACGACCAGGCCACCGGGGACGACGAGCAGGTGGACGACTCACCCACCGCCTGGCCCCAAGACCCGGACTCCCCGCCACCCTTCTAAGACCTCGAGCACGGCGCGCAGCAGGTCGGCCCGCAATCCGGCTGCACGGACGGACTGCCTGACCGGTCCCGCTCTGGCACAGTGAGTGACGTGACGCCGACCGACGACAAGCCCGGAGCGGGCGGTGATAACGACCAGCAGTCCCACGACCTGGTCCGCGAGGCCGCCGCACAGTTGTATGCCGGTGCTCTCAGCGACTTCATCCCCCTCCGAACGAACATGGTGAAGACCGCCAAGGCGGACGGGCAGAAGGACGCTGCCAAGGAGATCGGGACCCTGCGCAAGCCGAGCGTCGCAGCATGGGCGCTCAACCAACTGGTGCACAACGGCGCCACAGTGATTAAGAGGCTGGCCGATCTTGGCGCACGCCTCCGGCGGGCGACCGCGCAGCTGGATGCCCCGGCGATCGCGGCGCTGAGAGGAGAGCGAGACACGGTCCTGGCCGACCTGGTGGCTGCGGCCGCTGAGGCCTCAATCGAGTCAGGACAGAAACTCAGCAGTGCTGTCGAGTCAGAGGTGCGCAACACCGGCATCGCCGCGCTCGCAGATGAGGCAGCGGAGACGGTCCTCACGTCGGGGACACTGACCCGTGCGCTGAGTTACTCCGGGTTCGGTGAGGTCGATCTCTCAGAGGCTGCGGCGACGACCAGCACCGGTGTGGTGCTGACCTCGATCCGCGGAGGCCGGGCCGCGGGTCAAGCAGCCGGGCCGGACGACACCGCCGCCGAGGCAGCTGACGAGATCGACGACGACGGGACCCACGAGGAGGAATCCGCCGATAACGGAACCGGCGAGGAGGAGACCGCCGACAACGGAGCCGGCGAGGAGGAGACCGCCGACAACGGAGCCGGCGAGGAGGAGACCGCTGACGACGGAGCCGAGGAAGGGGCAGCAGCCCTGGCCGAGGCCGCTGCGGCCGCGGAACACGAGCAGCGACTGGCACAGGCGGAAGAGGCCCTGGCCACTGCAGAGCGGGAGATTGGCCGCCGTCGCTCCGCGGTCGATGCCGCGCGAAACCGCACCGAAGCCACCCGGCAACGCATCCAGAAGCTCAAGGACCAGTTGGAGCGCGCCCAGGCCGACGATGACGAGGCGCTCGAGAAGCTCACGGCGGCCGTCAGCGCGGCCAAGCAAGCCGCCACCGACCTCGAAACAGCCAGAGAGCACCTCTCGGGCCTGCAAGACCAAGGGCACGAACAGAAGTAGCGCGCTGCGCTCACAAGGAGTAGTGACGCTGCGCTCACAAGGAGTAGTGGCCCTGCGCTAAAAGCACGACGCGCCACACGCCGTGCTTGTTAGCGTGGCGAGGTGCCTCTCCTCACCCGCGATCCACGGCTCTCGGCCCGGCAGGCTGAACTCCTCGAGAGCTGGCTCCCCGGGGCCGTCACGGTGCGCGACCACTCCTGGGAGCTCGCTGCCCGGGCGGTGCTCGAGGTGACTTGGTCCGGAGAGCCCTTCATCATCAAGGCAGGCTCCGGGAACGACCACCACATGGAACGCGAGATCATCGCGCACGACCAATGGCTCACCCCATGGACCAGCATCGGCCGCACACCGGTGGCGGTCCACAAGAATGCCGGCGCGCGCCTGCTGGTCACGAAGTACCTGCCCGGTGAACTGGTCCTCGGCACGAAGCACGCGGACAACCCCAGGACATACCAGCAGGCAGGCGAACTGCTCAGCCAGTTCCATGCGCAACTGTCAGTCCGCGACCCCGATGACGAGGCCCGCCAGAACGCCCGGTCGATCAAGTGGCTGGACGGCTCCCACGCATCACCCCGGTGACCGAGGCCGCCCTGCGCGCTGAGATCGCATCGTGGCCGACCCCGCCAACCACGCTGGTCCCCACCCACGGCGACTGGCAACCACGGAACTGGCTGATCCACGAGGGGCAGGTCTCGATCATCGACCTGGGCCGTGCCGGACTGCGCCCCGCGATGACTGACCTCGCGCGACTGGCCGCCCAGAACTTCGCGCGCGACCCGAGCCTGGAGTCGGCCTTCTTCCGCGGTTATGGGACGGACCCCCGAGAGCCTGCGGCCTGGCACCGCGTGCGGATCCGCGAAGCCATCGGCACGGCCGTGTGGGCGCACCAGGTGGGCGACGAAGCCTTCGAGGCCCAGGGCCACGAGATGATCGCGGCAGCCCTCGCTGACCCTCGGGGCCACTGACCCTTGGGACGACCGACCCTCGAGACGACCACCCCCCTAGACAACTGACCCCGAGACGGCTGACCCCGAGACGGCTGCCCGCTAACCGGCGGGGAGTCTTGACTGCGCTTGGTGCCGCTAGCCGCATGACTCAGGATGAGGACCATGACCGAGCGCACCGCCCCTGCCGCACACATCACCTGTCGGATCGATGGGCCCGTCGCCCGCGTCAGCCTGAACCGTCCGGACAAGCTCAACGCCCTCACCCTGGACATGCTGGACGCGCTCGCACGCACGGCGCACGAGTTGCGAGCGGACCGAGACGTCCGCGCCGTCATCCTCCAAGGCGAGGGTGAATCATTTTGTGCCGGACTGGATTTCGCCAGCACTCTCGCAGACCGCCCCGGCCTGACCAGAGCTTTTCTGCCGCGACCGTGGCGGGGAACGAACACCTTCCAGGAAGCCGGCTATGGCTTTCGCCGACTGCCCGTCCCGGTGATCGCAGCCGTGCACGGCAACTGCCTGGGCGGCGGCCTGCAGATCGCCCTCGGCGCCGACTTCCGCTTCACCACCCCGGACGCCCGCTGGTCCGTGCTGGAGGGCAAGTGGGGCCTCATCCCGGACATGTCGGGCATCCGCACCCTGGCCGACCAGATCGGCATGGCCCAGGCCAAACGACTCACGATGACCGCCGAAATCATCGACGGCACCGAGGCAGACCGGCTGGGCCTGGCCATCGTGACGGCAGACCCGGCAGCGGCTGCTGACGAGCTGGCCGCCAGCCTGCTGACGCGCTCTCCCGACGCACTCGCCGCCGCCAAACGACTCTTCGAGGGCAGCTGGAACGCCTCGGCCCGGACGACCTTCGGGCGGGAGCGCCGCGAGCAGCTGCGCCTGCTGCTGACCCCGAACACCGCCAGGGCCCGCAAGGCCGCCTTCGGTCGCGAACACGCCGAGTTCCTAAACCGCGCGCGCCACTAGCCTCCCTGAGCGAGGATGGAGGGGTGAAGCTCCTCATCTTTGGTGGCAGCGTCTTCCTCTCCAAAACCGTCGCAGAGGTGGCCCTCGCCCGCGGGCACAAGGTCGTGTGTCTCTCCCGCGGCGACAGCGGCGCTCCGCCCAAGGGCGCCCACCACATCGTGGCCGACCGGTCGGAGGAGACCGACCCACAGGCAGGCACCTGGACCGGACTCGCCTCTCATGACTGGGACGCGGTCATCGACGTTGCGCGTACCCCGTCGTGGGTGGACACCGCCCTGACCGCGCTCAAGGGCAGGGTCAAGCACTGGGTCTTCGTCTCGACCATCAGCGTCTACTCCGATGTCTCCGCCCCCGGCGGCACGCCGGAGAACACCCCCACCCATGACCCTGCCGACGGTGACCTGGACGACAGCACCGACCCCACGGCATACGGCCGCAACAAGATCGCCTGCGAGCAGGCCGTCCAGCGCGAGACGGACGGTCACTGCCTTATCGCCAGGCCCGGTCTGATCGGTGGGCCGGGTGATCCGAGTGGGCGTTACACCTACTGGCCCGAGCGGCTCTCGCGCGGCGGCAAGGTGCTGGTCCCGGAGCCGGATGACGCCCCAACGCAGGTCATCGATGTGCGTGATCTTGCCGAGTGGTTGGTGACGGCCGCCGAGCAGGAGATGACAGGGACCTTCGACGCGGTGCCGCCGTCGGTGCCCTTCCACGAGTTCCTCGCCGAGACGACCGAGGGGGTGTCTCGGGTGCGCCACCCGGGCCGGGAGGAGACTCCTCCGCTGCGGCTCGTCTGGGCCGACCCGGAGTCACTGCTGGCCCTGGATGTGCGCCCCTGGGCGGGTGCCCGCTCGCTGCCGCTGTGGCTCCCAGACCCGGAGTATGCCGGCATGCGGGATCGGGATGTCAGCTCCACCCTGGCAGCGGGGCTGGCTCCGCGACCACTCGCCGACACGGCCGAGGCGACGCTGCAGTGGCTGGCGAACGGATCAGGCGCCCGGAAGTCCGGGCTGACCTGGCACGAGGAGCAAGACGTCATCTCCTCGCTGAACGACCCTGCCTGAGATGGTCAGCCCGGCGTGACCTCGTCGCCCACGTGCAGGGCGCCGGACCCCAGGGGGACCAGGCGGGTGCCAAACCAGGTCTTGCCGTCCCACTTGCGGTGCCTGGACAGCGTTGCGATCGGTTCCTTGCCGGTGGTGAGCGTGTCGGGGTCGATCTGCGTCATCACGCAGCGGTCGCAGGTCTCGGCGGTGCGGAACTCGACGCCGCCGATGCGCACGGTCGCCCAGTCGTCCTCAGCAAACGGTTCGCCGCCGTCGATCACCACATTGGGCCGGAACCGGGTCATGCTCTTGCCCGGATCCTCCTGCGCCCAGGGCTCGCCGATCCACTCGCGCAACTGCTCCAGGGAACGCTCCGTGGTCATCAGCAGGGGCCCGGCATCAGCCAGCGAGAGCACGTCCCCGTCCTGACCGCCGTGGGCTCCGGAGACGCGGCGCACGCTCGGGTCCTCCTGCCACACCAGGCGCAGGGGACGCCCCACCCGCTCCTGGATCCACCAGTTGACGTCCTCGTCGGCTGGGTTGGCGAAGCCCTGCCGGGCGTGGCTGACCGGCACCGGGCCGAGCCCCAACGGCGTTTCCACCGGGATGCTGTCACCGTCGCGGGCGTGGAGGCGGATCGTGTCCTCGTCGATGACCTCGGCGCGCAGCCCGAGCAGGGCGTGCTCCTCGCGGGCCGTCACCTTTTCACCGGCCTCGTCGACCAACCCCCAGCGTCGGTCACCCGCGAGGCCCCACGGCTCGACCTCGGCCGTGTCCACGGAGTCGCCTGCGAGCGACTTGACCGGATAGATGCGCAGGTCAGTGACGCGCATGATCAGGTCAGGCGGTCGCGGACGTGCTGGGCAGGGCCGCCTCGATGGCGGCGACGACCTCGTCGGAGGTCGGCTCGGTCCGGGAGCGGAAGCGGGCCGTGGGCTCGCCGTCAGCGCTGACGACCCACTTCTCGAAGTTCCAGCCGACGTCACCGGCCTCGCCGGAGGCGTCCTCGACCTGGGTCAGCTCGTCGAAGAGCGGGTGGCGCCCCTCCCCGTTGACCTCGACCTTGTCCATCATCGGGAAGGTGACGCCATAGGTCGCCGCGCAGAACTGGGCGATCTCCTCGTTGGTGCCCGGCTCCTGCCCGCCAAACTGGTTGCAGGGGAACCCGATGACGGTCAGCCCACGCTCGGCATACTGCTCCTGCAGTTGCTCCAGGCCGCCGTACTGCGGGGTCATGCCGCACTTGGACGCGACGTTGACCAGCAGGAGTGCGCGGCCGGCGTGCTCGCCGAGGGTGGTCGGTTGCCCGTCCAGGGAGGTCAGGGGAATGTCATAGAGGCTCACCCGATCACGATACGTCGCGGTGTGGCTGGGACCGCGACGGAGGCCGTATGCCATGGCTACTCCCCCAGGACCCGGTCCAGATAGTCGTTGGCGAAGGTGCGCTCGGGGTCGAGGCGGTGGGTGACGAAATCGGGTTTCCCCTGAGGCGGCGTATGACTACCGTGATGATGATGGACGCTGCAGATTTCTACACCGGCATCGTGGCCGAGAGCTACGCCCTGCTGAAGTCCGAGGATTTCCCGGCCGAACGTTATGCAGACTTCATTGCCGCGTCCGGTGAGCCAGCCCTGGAGTTGGGCTGCGGCGACGGCGACCCTCTCCTGGAGTTGCGTCGCCGAGGGTTCGACGTCGAGGGGGTCGATGCCTCCGCTGATCTGCTGGCGCGCTGCGCTGCCCGGGCCGAGGCTGCCGGCCTCGAGGTAGTGACACACCAGCAGCGCTTCGAGGAGCTGGACCTCAGTCGCTCGTATCGCTCGATCTTTCTGGCCGGGCCGACGCTGAATCTGCTGCCCAACGACGACCTGGCGTTGCTGGCACTGCGGCGGGTGCGCGAGCATCTCGCCGACGACGGCAGCGTGCTGGTGCCCCTGTGGGTCCCGGCACCGGCCGGTCCGGAGGAATTTGGTGCCGTCCGGGAGGCCACCGCGGACGACGGCAGCCGCCTCACCTTCGTGGCCCTCAGCGAGGACTACGACGCGCAGCGGCGGACCCGGACGACCGCGGTGCGCTATGGCCGGCACACCGCAGAGGGTGAGGAACTCACCGATCGGGACTGGGTCATCCACTGGCACACCCAGGAGTCCTTCGCAGGCCTGGCACGCGAGGCCGGCCTGCAGGTCGCGGACCTGACCGACTTGCACGGCAGCCCGGTCACCGGCGATGAGGAACAGTTCACCTTCACGCTGACGCGCTGAGCCAGGTGACCCGCAGGGGTCGCTGGCGTTGTGTCAGTGCGTGGACCACTGGTCGATCGCGGGACTCACGGCGTCAGCGCGCGCACGACCTCGGCCCCTCGGGGACGGGTGGATGAGTCGCGTGGTGACTCATCCACCCGTCTCCGCCTCGGACCGTCGTTGAGCCAGGGCATTTCACGCTCCGCACGGGTCTCCAGCAACCAGCCGTGGCGGCCATGTCGTCAGCAACCACCCCCTCCACGGCACCCCGGTTGGATCGCGCCGCCTCGACCCGACAGACTGATCCTCGTGAAAATCGGCATCCTGACCAGCGGGGGCGACTGCCCGGGCCTCAACGCGGTGATCCGCGGCATCGTGCTCAAGGGCGACAAGGTCTATGAGCACTCCTTCGTCGGCATCCGCGACGGCTATCGCGGACTGGTGGAGGACGACATCTTCACCCTCCCCCGCAAGCAGGTCCGTGGCCTGTCCAAGCAGGGCGGCACGATTCTGGGCACCTCGCGGATGGGGCCCTACGGCGAGGGGAGCGGCGGCGCCGACCGGGTCAAGGAGGTGATGGAGCAGCACGAGATGGACGCCTTCGTCGCCATCGGCGGCGAGGGGACCCTGACCGTCGCGCGGATGCTGCACGAGGAGGGCGTGCCCGTCATCGGCGTGCCCAAGACCATCGACAACGACCTGTCCGCGACCGACGTCACCTTCGGCTTCGAGACGGCCGTCGCCATCGCCACCGAGTCCATCGACCGCCTGCGCACCACCGCCGAGTCCCACCACCGCTGCATGGTCGTGGAGGTGATGGGGCGCGACGCCGGCTGGATCGCGCTCAACGCCGGCATCGCCTCGGGCGCGCACGCGATCCTCATCCCGGAGGTGCCGGTCGGCATCGACCAGGTCGCCACCTGGGTGCAGGCCACCGTCAACCGCGGCCGCGCACCGGTCGTCGTGGCCGCCGAGGGCTTCCGACTGGCCGGCGAGAACGTGTCGGCCAAGCACGGCGTGGACCACATGGGCCGTCCTCGCTTCGGCGGCATCGCCGAGCAGCTCACCCCTCTCATCGAGGAGCTGACCGGCATCGAGACCCGCAGCATGACGCTCGGTCACCTGCAGCGCGGAGGTGTCCCCACGTCCTATGACAGGGTCCTGGCCACCCGGTTCGGAACCGCCGCGATCGACGCCGTGCACCGCAAGGAGTGGGGCACCATGGTCGCGCTCAAGGGCACTGACATCGTCTCGGTCAAGCTCGCCGAGGCGACCAGCGAGCTCAAGTCCGTGCCGCGGGAGCGGTGGGACGAGGCCGCGATCCTGTTCGGCTGAGAAGGTGGGCCACCCCGGAGCAACAACCAACCAGCCGTATGCCGAGTCGCTCGGTCAGCCCGATCCGCGCACCCCGGTGCACCGCCGGCTCCTGTCTCTCGGTGGGGTGGCGGCCGCGCTCGGGGCGACCAACGTCCTGGCCGCGCCCCGGCTGGGCCGGGTGGCCGCGATGTCCTGGAACCTCGGCACCACCGGTGTGCTCCTCAGCCTCGCTCACTGGGCGGGTGTTGATCGCGCAGCGATCGGGCTCGATCGCCACCACCTCCGGCGCGGCCTGATCACCGGCGTCGCCGGCTCGACCGCCATCGCGACGCTGCTGGGCGTGGTGACCGCCACCAGCACCGGGCGGGAGCTGCTCGACGACGACCGCGTGGTCAGCGCCACGTGGGTGCAGACGGGAGTGCACGTGAGCGTCTTCATCCCGCTGGGCACGGTGGTCCTCGAGGAGGTCGCGTTCCGTGGGGTCCTGCCCGCCCTCCTCGACCCCGACGTGCGCTCGGTCCCGGCGACCGTCGTGATCCCAGCCCTGGCCTTCGGCGCGTGGCACATCCTGTCCAGCCGTGACTTCGTGGCCGCTCACGAACCCAACGCTGAGGGCGGAGCCACCGGCAGTGTCGGCGGCATCGTGATGGCCACGACAGCGGCAGGCCTCGTGCTGGCCCTGGCCCGCCGACAGGGCAGCCACCTCGCGGCGCCAGCACTGATGCACCTCACGGCCAATGCGCTGGTGACGGTGATCGGGCGCGTGGTGGGCCGCCGACGCCGGCGCTGACACCTGTGGTCCGGTCAGGATCCGCGGCGCGTAAGAAGTGCCACCCGGAGTGTCAGTGCCCACTGCCAGACTGAGCGCATGACCCAGACACAGATCGTCCTCGTGCCGGGATTCTGGCTCGGCGCCTGGGCGTGGGACGACGTCGTGCCGCACCTGCGCGACCGGGGCCACGACGTCCTGGCTCTCACTCTGCCCGGACTCGACCCGGCCAACAGTCGGCGGGGCGAGGTCACACTGGACGAGCACGCCGAGGCGATCCTCGCAGCCCTCGACCGCGACGCTGAGCGACGAGTGCTGGTGGTGCACAGCGGCGCCGCAGTGCCGGGGACGATGGTGCTCGACCGGGCCGCTGATCTGGTTGATCATGTCGTGTTCGTCGACACCGCGCCGGTCCGCGACAGCTTTGCGCTCGCTCCGACCGTCCAGGGTGACGAGCACCCGCTGTCGGCGGCCTGGGACGAGCAGGTCGAGTCAGGCAGCTTGCGCGACCTCACCGACGATCAGTTGACCACCCTCCGCGAGCGCGCGGTGCCGCAGCCGGCACAGACGGTCCGGGGCACCGCCACGCTCACGAACCCGCAGCGGCTGGATGTGCCGGGCACGGTCATCTGCACCAGTTTCCCCAGCGCCGACTTCCTGGCCTACGCAGCGCAGGGCGCCGACTTCCTGGCTGGCCTGAATGACCACCAGCACTTGCGGTTCGTGGACCTGCCGACCGGGCACTGGCCGATGTGGTCGCGCCCGGCGCAGCTGGCCGAGCTCATCGCCGACGCAGCTGACCAAGGTGGCGCGGGTGGGCCTGGCTGAGGAGGACCTCAACCGCCGCATGCTGCGTGCCCGGGACGTGATGGACCGCTCGTATGCCGAGGCGCTGGACATCCCATCCCTCGCCTCGGTGGCACTTGTCTCGGAGTCGCACTTCATCCGCAGCTTCCGCGCGGTGTTTGGCGAGACCCCGCACCGCTATCTGCAGCGGCGCCGGGTCGAGCGGGCCATGTTCCTGCTGCGGACCGGCGACCGGCCAGTCACGGAGATCTGTTTCGAGGTCGGCTTCTCCAGCCTCGGCACCTTCAGCCGGACCTTCTCCGCGATCGTCGGCACGAGTCCGAGTGCCTACCGTCGCCGCGGCCCACTGCCCCACGTGCCGTCGTGTTTCGCGATGCGCTGGGCGCGACCCTCTGAGCACCTGCCAGCGACGGAGGCCCGACAGGCCTCACCTTCGACACCTGGAGCACCTTCGACGCCCTCAGCAGCTTCGACACGGGAAATCGCTGGCTCCGGGCCACTACTGCGCCTACGGTCGCACGATGACGACTTCGACATCGAGCTCGACGCCACCCACCCAACGAGTGGCCCCGCCGGAACAGGGTGACGAGGCCGCGCAGTTGCGCGGCTATGTCGATTTCCTGCGTGACTCGCTGAGGATGAAGGCGGAGGGCCTGACGGCCAAGCAGTTGCACACGCGCCACGAGCCGTCGGCTCTCACCCTCGGCGGTCTGCTCAAGCACCTGGCGTTCGTCGAGCACTGGTGGTTTTCCTGCGTCCTGCACGGCAGGGACTTCGCGGAGCCCTGGGCCTCGGTCGACTGGGACGCCGACGAGGACTGGGACTACAACAGTGCCGCGGCGAACACCCCGGCGGAGCTCTTTGCCCTGTTCGACGCGACGATCGCGGAGTCGGACCGGATCACCGATGAAGCGCTGGCCACGCCCGAGGGGCTGGACACGATTGCCGTGCGCCACCCCGCGGACGAGGACCCGGTCAACCTGCGCTACATCCTTTTGCACATGATTGAGGAGCATGGCCGGCACGCGGGTCACGCCGACCTCATCCGGGAGTCGATCGATGGCTCTACGGGAGAGTGAGCAGGATGGCTCCACCGGCGAGTGAGCACACACCCATCTGAAGTGAGCGGTTTTGGATAAGCAGCAGCCCACCGGCCAGCCCTAGTGTCATCAGCATGATCAAGAACCTGACGATTTCCCAGATCTTCGTGACCGACCAGGACGAGGCCCTGGCCTTCTATGTCAATGTCCTCGGACTTGAGAAGTCCGCCGACATGGACTTCGGCCCGATGCGATGGCTGACTGTGCGAGTCCCCGGCACGGACCGAGAGATCCTGCTGGAGAAGCCGGGCCCTCCCGGTTACGACCCAGAGACTGCGGAGGCCGTGCGCGGCATGATCACCAAGGGTGCTGGTGGTGGCACGCTGTTCTTCACCACCGACGACGCGCACGCGGCGCACGCAGAGCTCCGAGCCAAGGGTGTCGACCTGCCGGAGGAGCCGACGGATCAGCCCTACGGCATCGACTTCGGCTTCCGCGACCCCTCCGGCAATCACATCCGAATGAGCCAGATGCACCCGATGCCTCCGGAGGGTTACCCGGCCCCCACGGGGTGAGTCGTGCAGTGACTCATCCACCCGTCCCCGGCGAGAGCCCCGTCCCCGGCGAGAGCCCCGTCCCCGGCGAGAGCCCCGTCCCCGGCGAGAGCCCCGTCCCCGGCGAGAGCCCCGTCCCCGGCGAGAGCCCCGTCCCCGGCGAGAGCCCCGTCCCCGGCTAGAGCCCCGTCCCCGGCTAGAGCCTCACCGCGTGGCAGGCACGTCGTCCCGCACCGCATCGGCTCGGATGCTGAAGGTGCGCAGCGGGCGATTGCGCAGCGCGATCCACCCGGTGGCCGCCGCGCAGGCCAGCCCGCCAGTGGCCAGAGCGATCGGCGCCGACGTGAGGCCCGCGACGATGCCCGCCCGGAAGTTGCCCACGTCGGGTCCGGCCACCCCCACGATGTGATCGACCGCCGAGACCCGACCGCGGTGGCTGTCCGGCGTGGCCAGCTGGATCATCAGCCCCCGCGACGTCACGGACACGGTGTCCGCGGCGCCAGCCACGACCAGGAGCGCCAGCGCCAGCCACAACGGCCCGACCAGGCCGAAGACGCCCAGCGCCACACCCCACACCGCAGCCGCGCCGAGCTGGATGGGACCGGGCCGATCGGCTCGGGTGACGAGTCCGGAGAACAGGCCTGCCGACATACCGCCGATGGCGATGCAGGACAGGAACAGGCCCAGCGTCTCCGGGTCACCACCGAAGCGCACCTCGTTGACCAGGGGGAACAGCGCGACCGGCATGGAGAGCAGGGTGGCCGCCAGATCGCTGGCAAAGGACCCCCGCAGGACGGGCCGCTGCAGGACATAGGTGAACCCGGCGGCGGTCGACCGCAGGTCCGGGCGCGTCCCAGCCCCCTCTGGCGGCATCGAGGGCAGCCGGACGATGCCATAGAGCGAGGCCGTCACCATTCCGGCGAAGACGAAGTAGCACACGCCAACACCCCACTGACCGATGATCAGTCCGCCGAGGGCCGGGCCGATCAGCATCGCGCTCTGGAAGGTCAACATCTGCAGGGCGATGCCGGCCCCCACCTGTTCGGGCCCCAGCAACCGTGGGATGAAGGTGCGGCGGGCCGGGGCACCCATGGCGTTGGCCGCGCTCTGCGCCGAGACCAGGCCCAGCACGAGCCAGAGGGACTGGACGCCGGCGACGGCCTGGGCCGCAAGCGCCAGACCGGCGAGGGCCTGCCCGACCGTCGACCAGCGCACGAGGCTGCGGCGGTCCACGGCGTCGGCCAGGGTGCCACCGATCAACCCAAAGATGATGAGCGGGACAGCGTTGGCCAGCCCGATCGCACCAGTCCAGACCGGGTCGTGCGTCAGGTCCCAGACCTGGAACAGGACGGCGACGACCGCGACCTGACTGCCGAGCGCGCCCAGCAGGCTGCTCCCCCAGAGCCGGCGGAAGGGTGGGCTCGAGCGCAGTGGGCGCAGGTCCAGCAGGCCCGTGCGCAGCCTCACGAGGTGCTTCCCGGATCGTCGTGTGCCGTGGGGTCGCCCGAGGCAGACTCGTCACCGGCGTCGTTGGACAGGTGCGAAACGATCCGCTCCAGGAACGGCTTCTTCTCCAACTGGGCGCGCATCGCCGCGGTGAACTCGGCCAGTGACACCGGCAGCGCCGCGTCCAGCTCGGCGGCGGCCGCTTCGGTTGCACGCCACTCGTCCTCGAGGAAGGGCACCAGCTCGCGCCCTCGTGCGGTCAGCTCGACCACTCGTGTGCGGGCGTCCGGCCCGGGCACCGTGTCCACCAGTCCCTCTTGGCGCAGGGCGGAGACGGTCTGGCTGACCGCGGAGTGCGTGAGGTCCAGGCTCGCGGCCAGGTCCTTGATGGTGAGCGAGCCGGTGTGCGCCAACCGGATCAGCGGATAGGCAAACCGCGGCCGCAGACTCCCGACGCCGCGCTCGGCATACAGCGCCTGAATGCCCTCCTCCATCGTTTCCTGCACCTCGCGCAGGGGACGCCAGTAGCCGTTCGTGGTGGGATCAGCAGATGTCACAGCACTAATATAACAGCACTGTGACAATGTTCAGATCGTTCTCCAGCCGATGGGATCGTCAGCAGTTGCAGAGGCAGAACGGGTGGCCGGCGGGGTCGAGGTAGACACGAAAGGTCTCGCCCGGCTGGTGCTCGTGCTTGCGAGCGCCCAGCTCCAGGATCGCGGCCTCGGCCACGTCGAGGTCCTCCACCATCAGGTCCAGGTGCATCTGCTGCGGCGTGCCCTGGCCGGGCCAGTCCGGAGCGGTGAACCCCTCGACCTGCTGGAAGGAGATGCACTGGCCATAGTCGGACTTGAGGTCGGCCCAACCCTGCGACACCTCAAGTTTCCAGTCCAGGATGCCCGCATAGAAGCGGGCGAGTTGCTCTGGGTCGGGGCAGTCGATGACGATGCCGGGATACGTTGCGATAGCCATGGTTTCGACAGTAGACCCGGTCCAGAACGGTGTCCTTCCGCTTTTCAGAAGGAGCGCTCGAGTGGAGGTACCGGGTTAAATTCGGGCGCCCGTCGCGCAGTGCCGCAGTGCCTGCGTGACACGATGAACCATGACCAACTCGGCCCCGCCTGACCGCCGCCGCGCTCCCACCGCAGCCAACGCAGCGACACCCACCGTCACCGCCGCCGACATCGACGAGGCGGCCGAGCGCCTCAAGGGCCTGGTCAGCATCACCCCGCTCACCAGGAGTCGTCGCCTGTCCGAGGCGACCGGCGCCAAGGTGCTGCTCAAGCGGGAGGACCAGCAGCCGGTCCGGTCCTACAAGAATCGTGGCGCCATCAACCTCATCGCCCAGCTCGATGAGCCGACCAGGGCCAAGGGCGTGGTGTGTGCGAGCGCCGGCAACCATGCGCAGGGCGTCGCCTTCGCCTGCGCGACCCTGGAGGTGTCGGCCCGGATCTTCCTGCCGCGCACCACGCCCCGCCAGAAGCGTGACCGCGTCGCAGCCATCGGTGGTGAGTTCGTCGAGATCGTCGTGACCGGGTCGACCTATGACGCCGCTGCTGCCGCGGCCGCGGAGGACGCCGAGCGCACCGGCGCCACGCTGGTCCCCGCCTTCGACCACCCGCAGACCATCGCGGGCCAGGGCACCGTCACGCGCGAGATCGTCGGGGTGCTCGGTCACGCGCCCGACGTCCTGGTCGTCCCCGTCGGCGGTGGCGGCCTGCTCGCCGGTGGCCTGACCTGGCTGCGCGAGCAGTATCCGGACAGTCGCGTCGTCGGCGTCGAGCCTGCCGGAGCAGCCAGCATGGCAGCGGCCCTGGCCCAGGGTGGCCCGGTCACGCTGGACGAGATCGACCCGTTCGTGGACGGCGCCGCCGTGCGTCGCGCGGGCGAGAACACCTATCCCATCGTGCGCGACGGCAACGCCGAGCTGGTCTCCATCGCCGAGGGGGCGGTGTGCGTCGAGATGCTGGCGATGTATCAGACCGAGGGGATCATCACCGAGCCCGCAGGCGCCCTGGCGGCAGCGGCGCTGCCGACCCTCGGCATACAGCCTGGTCAGACGGTTGTCGTGGTGGTCTCCGGTGGGAACAATGACGTGTCGCGCTATGCCGAGATCGTCGAGCGGGCGCTGGTGCACGAGGGGCGCAAGCACTATTTTCTGGTCGACTTCCCGCAGGAGCCGGGGGCGCTGCGCGGGTTCCTGCACGACGTGCTCGGGCCAGATGATGACATCGCGCTCTTCGAATACACCAAGCGCAACAACCGCGAGACCGGGCCTGCGCTGGTGGGCATCGAGCTGGGCGCGCCCGAGGATCTGCAGCCGCTGCTGGACCGGATGGAGGTCAGCCCGATCGAGGTGGAGGCGATCCCGCCCGACAGCCCGCTGTTCCGCTTCATCCTCTGACGGAGCTGTTCCCCGCCAGGTCATGCCATCCGTCGCAGCGAAAAATTCGCCACGGATCAGGCACGCCACGGATAGCGTGAGTCGCGGGCACACGAACGGGGCGCCCCTGAGCGAGGAGTCGAGATGACAGAGAACACGAGCGGAGCCGACGGGGCAGCAGACACGGGTGGCCGTCGCAGCACCTATGAGGAGTTCACCGTGCCGGGCTCCGAGTTGCTGGAACAGATGAAGCGCCTCCTCGCCGAGGGCAATGTGCGCCGTGTCTATCTCAAGAAGGACGGCACCACCCTGCTCGAGGTGCCGCTCACGGCGGGCGTGGCCGTCACCGCGGTCACCGCCGTGTTCGCACCGGTCCTGGTGGCGGTGGGTGCAATCGCCGCCATGGTGACCCAGGTGACGATCGGGGTCGAGCGCCAGCGACCGGCCGGGGATGACAGCGACACCAACGCAGGGGACGGCGGCGGAGATGGAGCCACGGCACTCAGCGAGGGCCCCAGCGACACCTGAGCGGCCGACGCGCTGGGGCGTTGCTCACGGCAGCAGGAACTCACGGCAGCAGGAGCAGCGCTCCGCCGATCAGGCACGCCGCGCAGACGAGCCAGAACAGACCGATCCAGACCACAGCAGGCAGCCCGGTCAGGTGCGCGAGCTGGTCGGCATCCGAGCGCCGGGCCGAGCCCCGTCGACGCAGCCGCTGCAGCTCCACGACGGAGCGGGGCGCGGCGAGCAGCAGCGCCCAGACCAGCAGGTGCGCCAGCCAGCCGGCAGCCTCCGCAGGCAACAGCCAGGTCGCGCCACCGATCACCACGCCGGCGACCAGCAGCACCCAGAGGCCATAGAAGTTGCGGATCTGGATCAGCATCACCGTGCACAGGGCCACGATCAACCAGAGCCAGCCCACGGCATACCCCTGCCCCAGCAACCAGGCCGAGGCGAGCCCGAGGAGCGCGGGCGCCGGATAGCCAGCGGCGACCGTCGCGATCATCCCGGGACCGCGTGGCCGACCGCGGGACACCGTCACCCCAGAGGTGTCGGCATGCAGCCGTATGCCGCGCAGTTGCCTCCCGCAGAGCAGCGCCACGGTGGCGTGGCCCGCCTCGTGAACGATGGTGACGCCGTGGCGGACCAGTCCGTAGCCGACGGGTGACCACGTGATCAGGAAGGCCAGCGCGGCCAGCACCAGGGCGCCGGCCAGCGACGGTCCGGGCTGGGTGGACGTCGCGGCGTCCCAGATCTCGCGCACGCCTGAGTGAATCACGCGCTGCTGGCCCTATCCTCCGAGGATGACGATCGTCGCCGCCGTCCTCGTGGGTTTCGCCGCCCTGCTGCACGGCTACATCTGGTTGATGGAGAGCATGTGGTGGACGCGGCCGGCGATCTGGCGGCGGTTCGGGGTGCGCGATCAGGGCACCGCCGAGGTGATCGCGCCGATGGCCTACAACCAGGGGTTCTACAACCTCTTCCTCGGGGTGGGCGCGGCGCTCGGCCTGGTGCTCTTCCTGACGGGCGCGGATACGGCCGGCCGCACTCTGGTGCTCTTCACGACCGGCTGCATGGTGCTGGCGGCCGTGGTGCTGCTGAGCTCGGGGCGGTCCTACCTGCGGGCGGCCCTGACCCAGGGCACCCTGCCGCTGCTGGGTTTCGTGGCTCTCCTGCTGGCCTGACCGGTCAGTAGTCCGTGCGGTCGTCCTTGGCGAGCCACTGCGCGAAGACGTCGGCCCCACCGGGCACCTCCAGCTGCCGGAACGGCACCGTCCGGTCGTCCGGGGGCATCCCGATCTCGTCATAGATCATGGCGTCGCTGAAGCCTGCGGCGGCCGCATCGTGCCGGGTCGCGGCGTAGTAGAGCGCGGTGGGACGGGCCCAGTAGACCGCGCCCAGGCACATGGGGCACGGCTCGCACGACGCATAGACGACGGCGCCGGTGAGCTGGAAGCTGCCCAGGCGCTCGCAGGCTGCGCGGATCGCGGTGACCTCGGCATGGGCGGTCGGGTCGTTGGTGCCCAGGACGCGGTTCCACCCCTCGCCCAGGACCTCACCGTCACGGACGACGAGGGCGCCGAACGGCCCACCCTCGCCCGACGCGACGCCACGACGGGCCAGGTCGACCGCCTGGAGCAGATAGTCAGCATGCTCGGAGGCGGGGACGGGTGCGTCGGTGGGCGACTGAGTCATACGCCACGGTAACGTGCCGCCCCAACACCCGGGGACGAATCACCGCCGTCAGGTGGGTGCGTTTCGGCCGCGATCGCGACAAGATGGGGACGAACCCCAGGAGGTCACCGTGACAGACAGCGCCACACCGTCAGCATCGCCACACTGGCCCGAGCAGCGTCCCGAGCGCCTCATCGTCGTTGGAGTGGACGCCGAGCAGCGGGCCAGCATCGTGCAGGAGGTCGCCGCGCTCGCGGCCACGATGTCCGCGGGACTGATCTGTGCCTGGGTCGACAGCACGCAGGTGATCTATGGCGCCACGCTGGACGGCACCCGGCTCATCACGCCGCTCGATCCGGACCAGGCCGCGAGCAGCAGCGACGCCGTGCGCGAGCAGGTCCGCCAGCACCTCGACGGGCTGCTCGCCGACTCCCCCGTGCCCTGGCGCCTCGAGACGGCCGTCGGCGACATCGCCTCGGGGCTGACCGATGTGGCCAACGAGTGGGACGCCGACATCATCGCGGTCGGTGGCCGCAGACCGGGCTTCAGCGGCTGGATGAACGAGGTCATCGGCGGCTCCATCGCCGGCCACCTGGTCCACACGCAGACCCGTCCGGTGCTGGTCATCCCCGGCACCACGAAGGACGACTAACCCCCGGGTGCGCCCCTCGCCCCTCCTCGTCCTCGTCGTCACCGTCGGCGGGGCGCTCGGCACCACTGGGCGGTATGCCGTCACGCACCTCATCGGCACCACTCACCTCATCCCGTGGGCCACGCTGCTGGTCAACGTGGTCGGGGCCTTCCTGCTGGGGCTGCTCCTGGAGCGACTGTCGCGAGCTGGCCCCGAGACCCCGGCCCGACAGGTGGTCCGGCTCGGGCTGGGCACCGGCGTGTTGGGCGGCTTCACGACCTACTCCGCGCTGGCACTGGAGCTGCACGACCTACTGGCAGCGGCCGAGGTCGCAGCTGCCGTGGCCTACGGCGTGGGCAGCGTCTGTGCGGGGCTGGTCGCCTGCGCTGGCGGGATCGCGCTGGGTGCGCGAGGTGATCGCCCATGACTCTTTCTCCGCTCCTGCTCCTGGGCCTCGCCCTGCTCGGGGGTGTCGGTGCCGCCACCCGCTATCTGGTGGATGACCTGATCAGCCGGCGCTGGCACCACGGCTTCCCGCTCGCCACCCTGGTCATCAATGTCACCGGGTCGTTCCTGATCGGTCTGCTGGCCGCGACGCTGGCGACCGGCTCTCCGGAGGTCTTCGCGGTGCTGGCGACCGGGTTCTGTGGTGGTTACACGACCTTCTCGACCGCAACGGTCGAGGCGGTGCGCCTGGCGCGGGAGGGCGACTGGCGCCGAGCTGCCCTGGCGGCGGCCGGCACGCTGGTGCTGTGCACGGCCGCCGCAACCCTGGGCTACCTGCTCGGTGGCACGCTCAGGTAGAGGTGCGTGACGGCATACGGACCTGGTGGGCTTCAGCCCCGGGCGCGACCCAGGATCCAGTAGGCACAGTGATAGATCGAGCGCTTCTCGGCGCCGAGCGTGCCGACCAGGTGGCGGCGGACCCCCGCGACCGTCTTTTGCTCGCCCGCCAGCCATGAGCCGGTGGGGATCGGCAGATCGGCAGCCTCCACCGCACTGATCAGGGCCGAACCGGGGGCGTGCGTGCCGCGCTCGATCACCGTGATCGTGGCACCCGCCGGGTGTGGCAGGTCGGGCACGTCGCCGACCGTCGGCACCTCGAGAAAGACGTGGGCCTCGACGCCTTCCGGGAGCACCTCGAGGATGCGGCTGATGGCCGGGGCGGCCGTCTCGTCGCCGGCGATGACCTGCGGCCCGGTGGCTCCCCCGGTGCGATAGGCCGCGGTGCCAGTCTGGAAGCCGGCGACCGCGTCGACCTCGGCCCGCAGCACCCAACTCGACCCAGGTCCTGCGTCGCCGTGTGCGACGACGTCGACGTCCACCTCGCCGAGGGCGGGGCGGTGGGCGCGAAGGGTGTACCAGCGCGCCTCCGGGCGTGCTTCCTCCGGCAGGTCCCCGAACGCACCGCGCGGGGTCGCCCGGTCCGGGTCCTGGGGCAGCTCGGGCAGGTCATGGCCCTCGGGTGGCATCACCAGGCCGAAGAACTCGTCCGGGCCCAGTGGTGCGTAGTCCCCCAGCTCCGGCGCGCTCAGCGTGAGGCGACGCATGATCGGGCTGAGGTCCTGCACGGCAGTCACGGTGACCGGGAACAGCTGGTGGGCCGCCCGTTCCATGGGCATGGACATCGTGCGGGAGAACGCCGCGCGGATCAGCTTGTCGCGCACGCGGATGGCCTTGCTCACTGGTCTGACTTCTTCATCGGGACTCCTGGAGGGTCGGGTGGTGGTCGGGAGAAGACTGGGAGTCGGTCGGCCGGTGACGACCCACCGGGATGACGCTGACGTCGCCGCCGTGCTCCCAGCTGACGCGACACGCGACACCGAAGACGTCGCGGACGGTGTCGGCCGTGACGACCTCGCGGGGCCGGCCCTGCGCCAGGATCGCGCCGTCGCGCATGGCGATCAGGTGGTCGGCATAACGAGCTGCCAGCGGCAGGTCGTGCAGCACCATCACGATCGTGGTGCCGTCCTCGACGGACAGGTCCCGGACCAGATCCAGCACCTCGACCTGGTGGGCGATGTCGAGGAAGGACGTCGGCTCGTCCAGCAACAACAGACCGGTGCGCTGGGCCAGGGCCATCGCGATCCACACCCGCTGGCGCTGGCCGCCGGAGAGCTGGTCGACCGGGCGGCCCGCGAGGTCGGTGGTGTGCGTGCGCTCCAGGGACTCAGCCACGATCTGGTCGTCGTCGCGGGTCCACTGCCGGATCAGGCCGTGGTGCGGGTGCCGCCCACGGGCGACGAGCTCGGCCACGGTGATGCCCTCGGGCACGACCGGGCTCTGTGGGAGCAGCCCGACACGCTGCGCCACGGTCTTGGTTGGCAGCGAGTGGATGTCGGTGCCGTCGAGCAGGACCTGGCCAGCGGTGGGGCGCAGCAGTCGGGCGAGTCCGCGCAGGATCGTCGACTTGCCGCAGCCGTTGGAGCCGACGATTGCCGTGACCTGCCCCTGCGGCACGTCCAGGTCGAGGCCCTCGATGACGGGACGCTTGCCATAGGCGAGCGAGAGATCATGGGCGTGCAGGGTCATGCCGTCTCCTTCAGGCTTTCTGCTCATGCGCCCCACCTCAGGCACTCTGGGTGGAGGGTCGGCTGGTGGCCAGGAGCCAGAGCAGGAACGGGGCGCCGGCCAGCCCGGTGACCACCCCGACGGGGAAGTTGCTGCTGGGCAGGGCATAGGCCGCGAGATAGTCGGCCAGCACCACGATCACGGCGCCGACCAGACCGGCGGCCAGCAGGGAGTGCCGCCCGCGCAGCAGGCGCCGGGCGATCGGCCCGGACAGGAAGGCGACGAAGACGATCGGGCCGCACACCGCGGTGGTGGCCGCCGTGAGCACCACGACCAGGGCGATCGCCCGGGACCGGGTCGCCTGGGGCGGTCGTCCCAGACCCGACGCCAGGTCGTCGCCGAGCTCGACCACCTGCAGGTGAGCGCCGGCATACAGCAGCAGTGGCAGGGTGACCGCGACGATCAGGGCGAGCACCCTGATCTCGGTCCAGGTGACACCGTTGAGGCTGCCGGTGAGCCAGACCATCGCCTCGTGCGCCTGATAGATGTCGGCGCGCACCATGACCCAGTGGATGACCGAGACGAGCATCGCGGCCAGGGCGATGCCGACCAGGATCATCCGCCCCGGAGCCGCCCCCGCGTGGCTGCCCGACAGGACGACCAGGCAGACCGCAACGGCGGCACCCCCACCGAGCGCCGCCAGCGACACCACGCCGGCCGAGGCGCCGAACAGGACTGAGGCTGTGACCGCCGCAGCGCTGCAGCCCAGGGTGATCCCGAGGACGTCCGGGCTGGCCAGCGGGTTGCGGGCCATCGACTGGAAGGTGGCGCCGGTGGCACCGAGCGCCACGCCGGCCAGCACCCCGACCACGGCGCGCGGCAGCTTCTGCTCCATCAGGATGTAGGTCGCCGCGGGAATGTCGGCACCGCCGACGATGCGGAAGAAGTCGGGGACGGTGATCGTGAAGTCACCCAGCAGCACGCGCGCCGTGAACGCCGCCAGGAGCAGCACCAGCAGGCCGCCGACGACCAGGGTGGCGCGACGGCGCACCCGCCCGCGCGTCTCGCTGATGGCGCGCAGGGCGGGGGCCAGCTCGACGTCGGGTCGGCGCGAGGTGGGGGGCAGCGAGGTGGGAGGCCTCGGAGTGGGGGGCTTCGGGGTGGGAGGCATCGAGGTGGTGGTCATCGCAGCACCGCCCGACGGATCATCAGGATCAGCACCGGCGCCCCGAGGACAGCCGTCATGATGCCGACCTGGACCTCGGTGGGCGGCGTCACGATGCGGCCGAGGGTGTCGGTGAGCAGGATCAGGACCGGACCGATCAGCGCGCTGCCGAGCAGGATCTTGCGATAGTCGGGCCCGGTCGCCAGCCGGACAATGTGAGGCACCACCAGACCGACGAAGGCGATCGGTCCGGCCAGGGCGACCGCGCAGGCCGCGAGCCCGACCGCCCCGAAGGCCACCACGAACCGGGCCAGCAGCACGCGCTGGCCCAGGGCCCGCTCGAGGTCCTCGCCGAGGGCGGCCGCGTTCAGGATGGGGCCGGAGAGGGCCACGATGCCCAGGCTGATCACCAGCAGGGGCAGCACGTCGGTGATGATCCCCGCGTCGCGGCCGGCGACCGAGCCCACCTGCCAGAACCGGAACTCCTGCAGCGCCCCCTGGTTGCTGACCAGGACCCCGGCGATGACGCTGGTCACCCCCGCCGTGACGGCCGCGCCGGTCAGCACCATGGTCAGGGACTGGTCGCCCTGGGAGACCGACGCCACGGCATACACCACGACGGCGGTGACCAGGCCGCCGAGGAGGGCGAGCCACAGATAGCCGCCCACCGTCGAGATCCCGGCGAACCGTAGCCCCAGGACGACCGCGAGCGCCGCCCCCGAGTTGACGCCGAGGATGCCCGGGTCGGCGAGGGGGTTGCGGGTCAGGCCCTGCATCGTCGCCCCGGACAGGGCCACCGCTGTGCCCACGACCAGGCCGATCAGGCTCCGGTCCAGGCGCGAGGCCACGATCCCCTCCTCGAAGGTGCCGGTGAGATCACCGGTCAGGACGGCGGTGAGCCCATCGATCGCAGCCAGCGGGGAGATGCTGCGCGAGCCGATCGCCAGCGAGAGACAGAACGCGACCGCCACCGCGACAATCCCCAACGAGATCACCGCAGTGGCCGGCAGGCGGCGCGTGCGCATCGCCACGCCGTGGGCCGAGGCGTCGGTCTGGGTCTGCGTCTGGGTCTGCGCCTGCGTCTGGGTCACTGCACCTTCTCGGCCGCCTCGCCGACCTGCGGGATGAGACCGTCGAGCACCACCGGGATCGACAGCGGGGTCGGGGAGGAGATCGCCGTCATCAACTGCATGTCGGTCAGCGCGACATACGCACCGCTGGCCAGGGCCGGGGTCGTGCCGATCAGCGGGTCGTTGACCAACTGGTCGGCCTGGCCCTCGTCCTCGACATAGAACAGGAGCACCTCCGCGTCCAGCGTGTCGGCCTGCTCGGAGGAGAGGTTGGCGCTGAACGTGCCCGGGTTGGCCTCGGTCAGCTCGGTGACCTTGCTCGCGTCGACCATGCCGAACTCGTGCATCAACTGTGGGCGCAGGTCCGTCGCGGTGTAGACGCCGATGGTGCTCAGGTCGGTGGCGGTGTACCAGGTCCAGGCCATCGAGGCGCCGTCCAGCTCGGGGTGCTCGGCCATCGCCGCGGAAATGCCCTCCTCGGTCTCGGCCAGGACAGTGTCGGCCTCGTCCGAGCGGCCGATGGCCTCGCCCACCATCTCGAGGGAGTCGCGCCACGGGGTGCCCCAGGCAGTCTCGGGGTAGGCCACGACCGGCGCGATCTTGGACAGTGAGTCGAACTCCTCCTGCGTCATGCCGGAGTTGGTGCCGATGATCAGGTCCGGCGACAGTTGCGCGATCTCGTCGGCGGGGATGCCGTCGGTGTCGTCATACCGGGTGACCGCTCCCGGGTCCTCGCCGAGCTCCTCGACGGCCACGTCGAACCAGTCCGTCGAGCCGGCCTCGTTGCCGCCCCAGCCGATCCGGACGGACCCGATCGGCACCTCACCGAGCGCGACGACCGTGTCGTGGTCCGACCAGCCGACCGTCGCGATGCGCTGGGGGTCGGACTCGATGGTGGTCTCACCGAAAGCGTGCTCGATGGTCACCGGGAACTGGTCCTCGCCAGCCGCTTCGCCTCCTGCCGCGGCGCCGTCAGTTGCCGTGGCGGAGTCGTCATCCGCTCCGGCATCATCCGCTCCGGCGTCGTCCGCGGCCGGGGCCGCATCGGCGGCAGGACCCTCGTCGGCCGGCTCCTCGCTCGCTCCGGTGGGGCCGGTCGAGCACCCAGCCAACAGGGCGAGACTGACGGTGGCAGCGCCGAATGCAGCGCGGGTGAAGCGGGGCTTGGTGCTCAGCACGGGGTGTGTGCTCCCTCGGCGTGACAGTAGGACCCGACGAAGGTTAGGGCAACCTAAGGTAATTACGCAACACGTCAGTGAGCATTAAGTCTGCGGTGGGCACACCCGACGGTGTTCGTCCGCGCCCACGGCCTAGCATGGAGGTGTGAGTGACACCGCCGCACCACCCGTCACGCGCGTCCTGGTCATCACCGTCTCGGACCGCGCGGTCAGCGGGGCGCGCGAGGACCGGTCCGGACCGCTGCTGGTCGACCTGTTCACGGCGGCGGACTATGACGTCACCGGCCCCCGTCTGGTGACCGACGGCGTGGACCCGGTGTCCGCCGGCATCCAGGTCGGCATCGACGAGGGTTTTGGTCTCATCGTGACCAGCGGGGGCACCGGCGTCTCACCACGTGACTTCACTCCCGAGGCGACCCGCAGGTTCGTGACCCGAGAGCTCGTGGGGGTCGCCGAGCACCTGCGGAGGGAAGGGACACGGCATACCCCCTTGGCTGCCCTGTCCCGAGGCATCGTCGGCGTCGCCGACTCAACCGACCCCGACGGGGTCGGCACACTGCTGGTCAACCTGCCCGGCAGCGTCAAGGGTGTCGAGCAATCCATGGAGGCCCTCATGCCACTGCTGCCACATCTGCTCAGCCAGGTCATCGGGTGGGATCACTGATGGCACTCCTGGACACCTACGGCAGGGCCCACCGCGACCTGCGCATCTCGCTGACTGACCGGTGCTCGCTGCGCTGCACCTACTGCATGCCCGAGCAGGGGCTGCCCTGGCTGGCCAAGCCGACGCTGCTGACCACCGAGGAGCTCATTCACCTCGCCCGGATTGCGGTCGACCTGGGCATCGATGAGGTGCGGCTGACCGGTGGCGAGCCGCTGCTGCGCAGGGATCTGATCGACGTGGTCTCCGGCATCGCGGCCCTCGGCGTCGAGGTCTCGATGACCACCAACGCCCTCGGGCTGGACAAGGTCGCTGCGGACCTGGTGGCCGCCGGGCTGACCAGGGTCAACATCAGCCTCGACACCCTGGACCGGGAGACCTTCAAGACCCTGGCCCGGCGGGACCGCCTCGATGACACCCTGGCCGGCATCGAGGCCGCGGCCGCGGCGGGGTTGGCGCCGCTGAAGCTCAACACGGTGCTGATGCGCGACATCAACCACCTGGAGGCGCCGCAACTGCTGGCCTTCGCGCTGGACCACGGCTATCAGCTGCGCTTCATCGAGCAGATGCCGCTGGATGCCGGACACACCTGGCGGCGGGACAACATGGTCACCGGTGAGGAGGTGCTGGCGCTGCTGCGCGAGCACTATGAGCTGACGCCGGTCGAGCAGCGCGGCAGCGCGCCCGCCGAGCGGTTCCACGTCGACGGTGGCCCGGAGACCGTGGGCGTGATCGCCTCGGTGACCGCTCCGTTCTGTGGCGCGTGCGACCGGGTGCGGCTCACTGCTGACGGCCAGGTCCGCAACTGCCTGTTCGCGAACACCGAGACGGACCTGCGCACGCCCCTGCGTGAGGGCGCCTCAGACGAGGAGCTCGCCGAGCTGGTGCGCGCCTGCATCACCGCCAAGCTGCCAGGTCACGGCATCAACGACCCCGGTTTCCTGCAGCCCGGACGCCCGATGAGCGCCATCGGGGGCTGACACGCACGCTCTGCACCGGTGCGCCTTCCGAACGGGCGACCTCACACCGCGTGTCGCGCACAACGGCCCGGCTGAACCCCGCGTGTCGCGCACGGTGCGCGAATCGTTGCGGCGTGCCCTGCGCTCCAGCGCGGATCCTGCACATCGGGAGACCGGGGCAGGTCACCGCAGCTCGGACGTCACGCGCTGCATCAGCTGCTCAACTGTCAGCGGCTCAACGATCCCGTTGACGAGGTCTGCATCACGCCGCTCCAGCTCCGCCATCTGGTCCTCGGTGAGCGCGAAGTCATCGTCCACGGTCTGCTCCAGGTAATGGAGCAGATCACGACGCTCAGCATCACTGAGTCGATCAATCGTCGCTTTGAGTCCTGGCGTCACCATGACTCAATGTTCCGGCGGCCACGCACTGTCCGGGGCAGATCATCCACAGGCGAGCTTCAGGACCCTCCGTCAGGGGCGAGCGATCGTCAGGAGGCAGACGGCGTCAGTCAGCGCATCGACGTGGTGACGCTCCGGTGGGATCGGCAGCAGGCCGCCGGCGTGCAGCGTCCACCGCTCGCCACCTGCGACGAGCACCACCTCACCGCGCAGCACCTGCAGGGTCGCCGCTGGCGGCGACTCGTGCTCGGGCAGCTGGCTGCCCTCCCGCAGGGCGAAGAGCACCGACTGCAGCAGCGGACCGCGAACGACGGGGCGGGTGCGCAGGCCGTTGGGACGCTCGGTCGCCTCCTGCAGCAGTTGTGCCCCGAGGGCGGACAGGTCTTCGGGCTCGGCACGTTGTGGCTCGGCCAGCGGCAGTCCGGGCCCCTTCGGGGAGCCAGAGCCCTGCGACAGACCAGAGTCCATCGGCTGGCCCTCGCCACTCACCGGTTGTCGCGCTTGGCAGCGTCGAGCTCGCGCACGCCCTGCCAGGCCACCGGGATGATCGCGGCCGCAATCAGGGCCTTGATGATGCCGCCGGGGATGAAGGGCCACAGGCCCCAGGCGAGCGTCTGACCGAGGTCGGCGCCGGTGACGACCGCCAGCCAGGGCAGACCGACCAGGAAGACCACGCCGGAGCCGGCCAGGAAGGTGACGGCCGCCTGCAGGAACTTGCGGTCCCACTGGCGCTGAGCGAGCCACCCGGTGAGCGCCGCCGCAAGGATGAAGCCGGCGATGTAGCCGCCCGTCGAGCTGAGCATCACACCCAGCCCGTGCCCGGCGTCAGAGAACCACGGCACCCCGGCCACGCCCAGCAGCGCATAGGCCAGCATCGCGAGCACCCCGCGGCTGGCACCGAGGGTCGATCCGACGAGCAGAACGGCGAGGGTCTGTCCGGTGATCGGCACCGGCCACAGCGGGATCGCCACCTGGGCGAGCAGGCCGGTCAGGGCAGCTCCGCCCAGCACGAGCGAGACATCGGTGACGAGACCACGCGGGAGGACGTGATCAGCGAGGGTGGGCCGGCCGACTGCGAGCGAGAGCGTCATGCGCCCGATCGTAGACCGTGGCTCACACGCGCCGCGATGCTGTCCTCAGCGGCGTGAAACAGCCGGCTACCAGGTTGTCCCTGGGCAGTGGCAACATTGAGGGATGACTTCTGCTCCCGTTGCCCTGACCATCGCCGGCTCCGAGGCCACCGGTGGCGCGGGCGCCCAGGCTGACCTGCGCACCTTCCAGGCCAACCACGTCTTCGGCGCGGTCGCCCTCACCTGCATCGTCTCCTTCGACCCGAAGGCCGACTGGGGCCACCGGTTCGTGCCGGTGGACGCCCAGGTGATCTCCGACCAGCTCGAGGCGATCACGGCGGCCTATGACGAGGACCAGCTGTCGGTGACCAAGATCGGCATGCTCGGCACTCCCACGACGATCGCGACCGTGGCCGGGGCCCTGCAGCAGCGCCCCTTCCGCCAGGTCGTGCTGGACCCGGTCCTGATCTGCAAGGGCCAGGAGCCGGGCGCCGCGCTCGACACGGACACCGCCCTGAAGGCCCAGGTACTCCCCCTCGCGACGTTCGTGACGCCCAACCACTTCGAGGCCGAGTCGCTGTCCGGCCTGGAGATCCACACCGTCGAGGACCTCACCGCGGCCGCCGTGCGGATCCATGAGATCTCCGGTGCCGCAGTCCTGGCCAAGGGCGGCATCCGCCTGCCGGGCGCCGACGCCGTGGACGTCTTCTATGACGGCCAGACGACCGAGCTGCTCACCGCCCCCAAGGTCGGTGAGGTCGCCGTGGCCGGCGCCGGTTGCACCCTGGCCGCTGCTGTCACCGCCCGCCTCGCACTGGGCGACTCCCCGTTGGAGGCCGCCCGTGCCGCCAAGGCGTTCGTGACCGCTGGCATCGTGGACCGGCTGCAGTCCCAGGCCCCCTTCGACGTGGTGCGCCAGCAGGCCGTATGACGAGGGGCCGGCTCCCGCTGCCCCTGCCCCTCGGCATACGGCGGGGTCGGTGACCGGTCCCCAGCCACGCGCTGACGCCCAGGCGGCAGCGCGCACCGGCGCCCTGATGGCGCTGGGCTCGATGTTCTGCGTCCAGCTGGGCGTGGTCGCGGCCTTCTCCGTCTTCGACCAGATCGGTCCCGACGGTGCCGCGTGGCTGCGCCTGACCTGGGCGGGGCTGATCTTCCTGGTCTTCGTGCGGCCGCGCCCGCTCCAGCTCGCCCGCCGCGATCTTCTGGCCTGCGTCGGACTCGGCGTGGTGACGGCCTTCGTCACGATCCTGTTCATGTTTGCCGTCGAGCGGATCCCGGTCGGGACGGCCAGCGCCCTGGAGTTCCTCGGCCCGCTGTCTGTCGCGGTGCTGCGCGGCCGGAACCGCCGGGCGGCCATCTGGCCGGTGCTGGCCATGGTGGGTGTCCTGCTGCTGACCGAGCCCTGGCGCGACTCGGTCGACCCGGTCGGGGTGGCTCTCGCGCTCGGTGCCGCTGCCTGCTGGGCGTTCTACATCCTGCTCACCCAGCGGGTGGGCGACGCGGTCTCCGGGCTGCAGGGGCTGGCGATCTCGATGCCCGTCGCCGCGTTGGTGGCCACCGCGCTCCTCGGTGGTGCGGTCATCCCGGACCTGACCTGGCGCCACGTCCTGATCGGTCTCGGGCTCGCGATCCTGCTCCCCGTCATCCCGTTCGCGCTCGAGATGCTCGCGCTGCGCCGGATGACGACGGCCTCGTTCGGCACGCTGATGGCCCTCGAGCCGGCCATGGCGCTCGTCCTCGGGCTGGTCATCCTGAGTCAGCAGCCGGGGGTCCTGCCGATCATCGGGATCCTGTTCGTCGTGGCCGCGGGCATCGGCGCCGAGCGCACCGGCGCGCGCGTGGAGGACGAGGCTCCGCCGCACGAGCGCGAGAACGACCCCGGCGACCCGGGCTATGTGGTGCCCTGATACGTCTTTGGGCCGGTCGGGGCGTGCAGCCAAACAGGCGACGTCACCGAGGGTTTTGCATCACTGCAGGTCACAGGACTGGCCGGCTCGCTGCACGTTGACTTTGCCTGTTTGAATGCTCGGCGCACCCCGGTGAGGGACGACCCGGGTGAGGAGTCCGGTGACCCGGCGCCTCGGCATACCGACGCAGCAGGAAGGGCCGGGGGCAGTGCCCCGGCCCAACCGATCAGACCCCCTGAGGATCAGGCCCTTCCGTGGATCGTCCGGAAGTGATCGTCGCCCCAACCATCGTCGAAGATCTTGATGGTAACGGTGTGCCCGTCCGGGATGCTGAGGTCCTCGTAGGTGTAGTTGCCCCCGCTGGGCGGGTCGATGTAGGCGTACTTGCTCCTGCCGTTGTCGTCGGTCCAACTCACCTGGACGTACCAGGCGTCGGAGTTGGCGAGCGTGTCGTAGACGTAGACCTTCTCGCCCTGCGGATGGAATTCCACCTTGCCGGCGAGCTGATCGCCCGCGGTGTAGAACCGCATCTTGGCCGCCTCGCCTCCCTTGTCCTTCTGGAAGTAGGTGCCGTCCCACTCATCCGGCAACTCACACCAGCAGCTGGACGTGTCGCGCCACTCACTGCTGGACCATGCACCGTCATGCGCCTGGGCCGTGGAGGCCGGGCCGATGACGGCCGCCCCCAGTGCCAGCGGTGCGGCGACGGCTGCGAGTGCGGTCCGGCTGATCTTGCGTGTCCTCGCGGACATTTGATCCCCCTTCACGGGATTGGTGAACTTGCACCACCCACCGTGGGGACGGGCTCTATCGACTCGGTTTCATCCCACTTTCGTGGAGTGCTCAGCGGCTCTCGCGGGCCGACTTCCACAGGTCGATGCCGGCGTCGACAGCGTGCTGGTCGATCTGGGCGAGCTCCTCGTCGGTGAAGTCGAGCTGGTCCAGCGCGCCAACATTGGCCTCGAGCTGCTCGACGCTGCTGGCGCCGATCAGCACGGAGGTCATCCGCGGATCGCGCAGCACCCAGGCGAGCGCCATCTGGGCCAGTGACTGCCCACGCTCCTGCGCGATGTCGTTGAGGGCTCGGATGTGCGTGAGCGACTGGTCCGTGAGCAGGTCCGGAGACAATGACTTGCCCTGGCTGGCACGCGACCCCTGCGGGATGCCGTCGAGATAGCGGTCGGTGAGCATCCCCTGCGCCAGCGGGGAGAAGGCGATGCACCCGGCACCGACGTCCTCCAGGGTGTCGAGCAGCTCGTCGTTCTCGACCCAGCGGTTGAGCATCGAATAGACCGGCTGGTGGATCAGCAAGGGGGTGCCCAGGTCGGCCAGGATGTCCGCGGCCCGGCGGGTGGCCTCGGCGGAGTAGGACGAGATCCCGACATAGAGCGCCTTGCCGGACTGCACGATCGAGTGCAGGGCGCCCATCGTCTCCTCGAGCGGCGTGTCCGGGTCGGGCCGGTGGTGATAGAAGATGTCGACATAGTCCAGGCCCATGCGCTGCAGCGACTGGTCCAGGCTGGCGATCAGGTATTTGCGGGACCCGCCGATCTGACCGTAGGGCCCGGGCCACATGTCCCATCCGGCCTTGCTGGAGATCACCAGCTCGTCGCGCAGTCCGGCGAACGACCGTGACAGGTGGCGCCCGAAGTTCTCCTCCGCGGCGCCGTAGGGCGGGCCGTAGTTGTTGGCCAGGTCGAAGTGCGTGATGCCCAGGTCGAAGGCGCGGCGCAGCACCTGCTCCTGCCGCTCGAAGGCCACGTCGTCACCGAAGTTGTGCCACAGCCCCAGGCACACGGCCGGCAGGCTCAGGCCGGAGCGGCCGCTGCGGCGGTAGGTCATCGAGTCATAACGGGTGGGGTCCGGGATGTGCATGACCCCATCCTGCCGCAGGCCCGTCGCGCTCAGGCCTCCAGGGAGAGCACGACGGCGGAATAGGCCCCGACGGCCAGCGTGGCGCTCTGGGCGCAGTCGTCGGCGGGCACCGGGTCGGTGTCCACGTCGAAGACCGGGTGGTCGCCAAACTCCGGGTCATACAGGGTGGAGTCGCCGTTGAAGCGAACTGCCCAGTGACCAGGACGGGGTATGCCGACGCGATAGTCGACCACCGAGGTCGCCGAGAAGTTGAGGACGACGATGGTGTCGTCGTGCGGACCGCCGCGTCCCCACCGGTGCAACACGATGATGCCCCGCTCCTGGTCTGCCCGGATGACATTGGCGTTGGGGCCGCGCAACCCTGCGGTCGTCCCCTCCCGGTTGCGGCGCAGCGCGATCATGTGGCGGTGCATCGCGACGATGCCGTAGTGCTCGCGCAGGTCGTGCCAGTCCAGCGGCACCGAGTCGTCGAAGTAGCGGTCGGCCAGCATCTCCTGCCCCTGGAAGAACATCGGCACTCCGGGGGCGAAGAAGACCGCGGCCGACCCGAGGGTGGCCCGCTTCTTGGCTGCGAGGCTGTCGGCGGCACCGGGTGAGATGGCCTCTGGCACACGGGTCTTGCCGTTGGCCACCTCGTCGTGGGACTCGGTGTAGATGACTCGGTTGCCCGCGGCGCCGCGCCCGGTGCCCAGAATGCCGTGCGCCACCTCATTGAGGTCCCGTGCCGAGTCGTCCAGCTCGGTGAGGGCGCGACGCACCACGTGGACGAAGCCGGCATCCCACTGGGCGTGGAAGCCGAGGCCGCCCTGGTCGACCGGCATCGTCACGGTTGCATCCCGCTGCAGGTCCTCGGCGATCAGCAACTTCCACGGCTGCTCGCCCGAGAGCCCCGCGGTCAGGGCCTGGAGGTATTCGGTGGCGTCCGGCAGCATCGACCCGGCGTCGTGCACCGTGCCGTGCACCGACCGGATGTAGGCGGTCGCATCGAAACGGAGCCCGTCGCAACGGAACTCCTGCAGCCACAGCTTGGCGCTGTCATAGAGGAACTGCCGGACGGCGGGTCGCCCGAAATCGGGTCGCGTCGCGCCCCAGGGGGTCTCGGCCCGCCAGTCGTTGTAGAAGTAGATGCCGCCGCCGTCGTTCTCGTGCCAGCCGTCGAACCGCCACAGGTCCAGGTCGGACGGGCCGATGTGGTTGTGCACGACATCGACGATGACCGCGATGCCGTGCTCGTGGGCGGCCTTGATGAACCGCTTGAAGGCATCGGGCCCGCCGTAGGAGGACTCGACCGCAAACATGTGGGCGGGGTTGTAGCCCCAGCTGATGTCGCCGGCGTATTCGAAGGGCGGCATCACCTGCACCACCGAGATCCCCAGCTCACGCAGATAGGGCAGCCGCTGTGCCGCGCGGTCAAAGTCTCCGCGGTGCTCCTGGTCGGCCGCGAAGGTGCCCACGTGCAACTCATAGATGACGACGTCGTCCCAGTGCGGCATCTGGAAGTCGTCCTGCCCCCAGTCGAAGGCGGCCGGGTCGTAGACGACCGAGTTGCCCACAGAGTTGGTCATCTCCCGCGCATACGGGTCGGCGCGCCAGACCTCCTCGCCCTCAGCCGTGGTCACCCGGAACTGGTATTCCGTGCCGGCTGCCACCCCCGGCACGTGCACGGACCAGGTGCCCGCAGACCCGTCGCCGTCCGGGCCGAGATCGGTGGACGCCTTCCAGTCGTCGTGGCTGCCGGTCACGGCCACGGCGCTGGCGTTGGGCGCCCAGACCCGGAAGGTCGTGCCGTCGTCGTGCAGGGTGGCACCCATGCCGGGGTGCGGGGAGGCAGAGGTTGCTGACATGCCCCCAACATAGGGCCCGGACGCTATGGGGTGCGATCGCAGCGCGACAGGTCTACCTTCTGAACTAGCCGATATCGCACCGAGGCAAAGGGGCCCAGCATGAGCAGCACGCTGTGGGAGCAACTGCGGCGGCGCAAGCCGCTGGACATCGCTAATGCCGGTGACAGTGACGAACACCTCGAGAGACGCCTCGGCACTTTTGCCCTGATGATGTTCGGCGTCGGCGCCACCGTCGGCACGGGCATCTTCTTCGTGATGCAGGAGGCCACGCCCGACGCTGGCCCGGCGGTCGTCGTCGCCTTCATCGTCGCCGGCGTCGCGGCCGGGCTCTCCGCGATCTGTTATGCCGAGCTGGCCAGCGCCATCCCAGTCAGCGGCTCGACCTACTCCTACGCCTATCACTCGATGGGTGAGTTGGTCGCGATGATCATCGCCGCCTGTGTGCTGCTGGAGTATGGCGTGGCCGCCTCCGCGGTCGCCGTCGGGTGGAGCGGCTATTTCAACGAGCTCACCGCCAGCCTGTTCGGGTGGCAGTTGCCGGATGCCCTGTCCTTCTCGCCCATCCCGTTCGAGGACAACGTCACCGGCTTCATCAACCTGCCCGCAGTCGTCCTGGTCTTCTTGTGCATGCTGCTGCTGATCCGCGGCGTCACCGAGTCGGCCCGGGCCAACACGATCATGGTGCTGATCAAACTGGGCGTCCTGCTGATGTTCGTCATCATCGCCTTCACCGCCTTCCAGGCCGACCGGTTCGACAACTTCTGGGCCGCCGGCCCGGCCGGGGTCAGCGCGGCCGCCGCGACGATCTTCTTCTCGTTCATCGGTCTGGACGCCGTCTCGACGGCCGGTGAAGAGGTGCGCAACCCGCAAAAGGCTCTCCCTCGGGCCATCATGGGCGCCCTCGTGGTCGTGATCACCGTCTATGTCCTCGTTGCGCTCGCCAGCGTGGGCTCCCAGCCGCTGGAAGAGTTCTCCAGCCCGGAGCAGCAGTCGGCCGGGCTGTCGGTCATCCTGGGCAACATCACCGGCAACTCCACGGCCGGCACGATCCTGGCTGCGGGCGCGGTGATCTCGATCTTCTCGGTCACCCTGGTCACGCTCTATGGCCAGACCCGCATCCTGTTCGCGATGGGCCGGGACCGGATGCTGCCCCACCAGTTCTCCACGGTCAACCCCAAGACCCTGACGCCCAACTTCAACACGGTCGTGGTGGCCCTGGTGGTCTCGCTCATCGCCGGGTTCGTCCCCGCCGACTATCTGTGGGACACCGTCTCGATCGGCACGCTGGGCGCCTTCATCACGGTGGCCATCGGGGTGCTGGTGCTGCGGCGCACCAACCCGGACCTGGAGCGCCCGTTCAAGGTGCCCGGCTATCCGGTGACCCCGATCCTCACGGTGATCATGTGCGTCTACGTCCTGACGGGCCTGGAACTGTTCACCTGGGTCGTCTTCCTCACCTGGTTGGCGATCGTGCTGGCGTTCTACTTCCTCTATGGTCGACGCCACTCTCGGCTCAACCAGGCCGTCACGGAGGACTCGGAGGTTCAGTCATGACCCTGCTGGTGGGCCTTGGCCCCCTGGACGACCACTCCACGATCGAGTTCGCGGCCACTCTGGCCCGCTCCGACGGACAGGACCTCGCGATCGTCAGCGTCGTGCCGGCCCCTTGGCCGACACCGATCTCCGGCGGGTCAGACCGGGAGTATGCCGTGTGGGCGGCCGAGCAGGGACGCGCGGCTGCCAAGCGGGCCAGGGAGTTCATCGAGGAGCACTGCCGGGGCATCGAGATCACCACCTCCTGGGTGCGGGGCCGTTCGGCGCCGTCGGCGTTGCGCCGGGAGGCAGCCCGGATCGGGGCAGACCTGATCGTGCTCGGCTCCTCCCGCACCATGGGCCGGATCTCGCTGGGCTCCACCGCCGACGCCCTGCTGCACTCCTCACCGATCCCGGTGGCGATCGGTCCGCACGGTTATGGCGCTCCGGACAGCGGGGTCATCGGCCGGGCGACGGTGGCGTTCCGTGGTGACGCACCCTCGCGTCGGGCCCTGCGCCGCACGGCAGAGGTGTGCCTGCGCGCCGGTGCCACCCTGCGCGTGGTCACCTTCGCGGTCGCCAGTCAGGGGATGTTCACCGCTGGCGTGGGTCGCAGCGAACGCATCGTGGCAGCCCAGTGGATCGATCAGGTCAACGTCGAGCAGGGACGTGCCGTCGCCGAGCTGGCTGACCTGGGGATCGACCCCGATCAGGTCGAGCAGTCCGTGGCGCAAGGCGCTGACTGGTCCAAGGCGCTGCAACGAGTGCCCTGGAACGAGAACGACATCCTCGTGGTCGGGTCGTCCCGCGAGGGCCGGTTGAGCCGGTTGTTCCTCGGGCCGACCGGCACCCGGATCGTGCGCGCGGCGCACGTGCCCGTCGTGATCGTGCGCTAGCGAGGCGTCCGCAAGCAGGGGCCGGCTGAGCACCTGCAACCAGGGGCCGGCGGAATCAGTCCTGCGGCAGGGACGACATGCGACAACTCCAGCAGGACCATCTCCGCCGCACGCTGAGCCCAGCATGCTCATGAGTGGCTGTAGCGACCCGGGAGGGGCTTTGCACGCACTCACGGGTTGCCGCTCCCCGAGCAAGGGGGTCGGGGAGCGGCGTGCCCCGCCACGGTGTGCCCCACACGAGGCGGTCCGCGCTCCTCCGGGAAGGTGTGTCAGGAGCGGGTGTCAGGGGCAACCGAGCCCGACTCATGGGGGACGGGCTCTGCCAACGACACTAGGTGCCGGTGCCGTCCTGACCCTCAGTGGTGGACCACTGGTTGTGGCCAGTGGCGGGGCTGCTGGCGGGGACGGCCAGGTGCGCGAGCTTGGCCTGGGCCACCTGCAGCAGGGCGGCCACGCCCTCGACCGGCACGTCCAGGGCGGTCGCGACCACTGTGTCCGGGTGTCCGGCATCATGCAGGCGCAGCGCGACGGCGAGCGTGGGCGGCAGCTCGTCCAGCTGCTGTCGCCACGTTCTGACACTCATGGGAAAACGATAGGTCGGAGGCGGTTCAGGGGCCCCAGTAGCCGACTACTGAACGGCCGACGACTCAACACGCGGACTGAGCGAGCCCACCACCGGTCCGGGGCGTTTGCCGGCCAGCTCAGGGTGTGGAGGGGGCACGGCGAATCCTTGGCTGGAGAGGAGCCGGCGCATCTGGAGAGGAGCTGGCGCATCACGGACGGCGTAGGGCTTGCTCCCGTCAGCGGTCAACTTGCTCCCGTCAGCGGTCACGCCCCGGTGGCACCTGGGCCGGCAACAGCGACCTCAACTCGGTGCGCCGCTCGACCCCGAGCTTGGCGAAGGCCTGGTAGAGGTGGGACTCCACGGTGCGGACCGAGACCACCAACCGGTCGGCGATCGCTGCGTTGGTCAACCCGTCGGCAGCCAGTCGGGCCACGTCCAGCTCCCGCCTGCTGAGCTCGACCAGCTCCTGCGGCGCCTCGAGAGCCGGGGTCTTCAGGGCATCGAACTGCGCCGTCAGGCTGGTGGCACGGGCGGTGGCACGACGCGCTCCGTCGGTGGATCCCCTGGCGCGGTGGGCGGTCACTGCCTGGGTGGCAGCCTCGGCGGCCAGCACCACCAGTCCACGCTCAGCGAAACGTTCCGCCACCTCCTCAAGTCCCTGGCCGTCACCGGCGCGCAGGCTCTCGACATGGTCGGCCAGCAGGGCCGGATAGGTGCACTCGGCCCGGTCGGCGATCTCCCGCAGCGCCGTGGCCACCCGCGGGCCACGCTCCCCGACGCGGACCGCGAGGTGCAACTGCCAGGCCCGGGCCAGCTGCAACTCGGGATAGTGCTCGGCCCCCTCCAGGGCAAGGGAGCAGGCTGTTGTGCTGTCGCCCTCGGCCACGGCGAGCCAGACGTCAGCGGCGGCCAGGTCGGCCGCCTGCCGCGGGTTGAACGTGGAGCCGAGCGCCGTCCGCGCCTGGTCCCGCCACCTCCTGGCCTCCTCCGGTCGACCGGTCTGGGCAGCGGTCACGCTGAGGATGGCCATGGTCCAGCCCAGCGTGCCCCCGAGGTCCACGCGCCGGAAGTCCGCCACCGCATCGAGCAGGAACCCGTGGGCCCGCGCCAGCTGACCGGTCATCACCAGGATGCGTCCCAGGGCCATCGAGGCCAGCCCGCGGGTGACCACGTCCGGGCTGTTCTCCAGCCGGTCTCGCACGGTCGAGACCACCGGCAGGATCTCGTCATAGCGCCCGTCGAGCTGCGCAGCCCACAGTGCCTGGAGGTCGGCCTCCGCCCCGGCCGAGAGCGCCCTGCCTGTGCCTTCCACGGCCATCGCCCGCAGCTGGTCCCACAGCCGAGCAGCCCTGATGTGCAGTCCCAGGCTGACCAGGGCCTCGCTGCAGGTCTCCAGGGCCAGCATCCGCTGCAGCTCAGACACCTCGCCGCGCTCCGCCTCCACCAGTGGTTCGGCCAGTGCCAGGGCGGCCGCCGGCCGCCCCTCCCAGAGGAGCAGATTGGCCCGGTATGCCGTGAGCCCCGGTTCGGCTCCGTCTGCACCCGGGTGCGCCTCGGCATACCGGTTGAGCAGGTGCCGCACCTCGTCCACGTGCCCCAGCCCCAGACCGCACACCCAGAAACGGGTGTCCAGGTAGGCGTCCTGGAGGCGCCGGTCCGCCGAGGCGACCACGGCGTCCTCGACCTGTTCCAGCAGGGTGTGCGCCTCGGCGTGCCGGTTGTCACGCATCAGGGCGAGTGCGAGCTCGACGGTGAGCGCCTCACCCACCGACTGCTGCTCGGTGCTCCCCCCGGACCCGCGGGACGCCAGGCCTGCCCGGGCCAGGCGCTCTGCCAACTGGGAGTCAAAGGCCTGGTTGGCGCGCACGGCCGCTCGCAGCAGGTCGTGCGGTGACTGCGGGTCACCGGCCTCCAGGCGCCAGCTCACCGTGCGGAAGACCGACTCGTCGCTGCGCCAACCGTCGTGGTCCACCACGTCGGCCAGCCGAGTCAGCAGGTGCCGCCGCGCCAGGCCACCCAACTCGGAGAGTGCCACCTCTCCGTGCAGGGGGTGGGCCAGGCGCAACACGGTGCTCAGGTCGGCGCCGACGGTCCGGATCAGCCCGAGCTCCTCGAGGGCGGCGAGCGCGGACGGGGCGACGACGGCCTCCGCGACCTGTGGCGGCAGCGGCTCGCCCAGCGCGACCACCGCCAGGGCCTCGCGCTGCTGCTCGGTCAGCATGGTCAACCGGGCGCCCACGGCCTCCACGAGTCGTGGGGCCAGCACGACCTGCTCGTCCCAGGTCCAGATGCCGTCCCGCTGCTGCAGTGACCCGGCCTGGATGGCGCCCACCACCAGCTCCCTGGCATAGAGGACGTTGCCGTCGCAGACGGCGGCGAGTCGGGTCAGGGCGCGGGAGCTGACCGAGCCGCCGAGGGCCTGGCTGATCAGGGCGCGCATCTCCGTCGCGGAGAAGGGCTGCAGGTCCACCCGCAGGACCAGGCTGTTTTTCCAGAGCGCCGTGATCGAGTCGTGGACCTGCTCACCGCGCCGCACCGCCACGACGGGGACGGCGACCCCCTCGATGGCCAGCTGCAGGACGAGGGCGGCGCTGCCGGGGTCGAGGTGCTGTGCCTCGTCGACCACCAGCAGGGTCGGTCCTCCACCGCCTCGCAGGGCAGCGGCAAAGCTCGCGTGCCAGGTCGTGCGGTCCATCGGGTCGACAGTGTCCGGGGGCAGCAGGTGCAGGACGGCGCCGTAGGGGGTGCGGGCGGCTGCCTCGGTGGCGATGACGGTGGCCGTGCGCATCCCTCGCTGCTCGGCCCAGTCTCGCACCTCTGCCAGCAACCGGGTCTTGCCGACACCTGCTGGCGCGACCAGCACCGCGCCGCAGCCCGGGGTCCCGGCGGCCCGGTCGTCAGGTGAGGAGGTGATGGGCGAGGAGGTGATGACCGAGGTGATGATCTCGAACTCCTCGGCCCGTCCCGCGAAGGGCCAGGGCGCGCGGGCTCGCGCCTCGAGCCCGAGGGTCCCCGCTTGCTCCGGCACCTGTCTCGACCTCCGCCCGGTGACGCCGCTCGTGTCAGGCTAGTCCTGCCCCCCGGGGGTGTGGGAAGCACAGCGAGGTCACAATCGCGCGGCGACCAGGGCGGCTCCAGTCACGGACCGGTCTCAGCCCGGGCCCTGGGCTCGCACCGCGACGCACACAAGCCGTCGTCCTCGGACCCGTTGCCAGCTCCCCATCACCAACCGGCCGTAGCCCACTCGTCCAACCGGGACGCCTGTCTGTCGCTCAGAATCCTGCAATCGGGCGGACAGAGACAGCCTCGCCGTCCGGGTTGATGACGACGATGAGATACGGATAGCCCGGCAGCTCAGCCTCCAGGTCTGCGCACACGCCCAACTGGAGGTCCGCACCGCGCTCTCCGCCGGGCTTGGTGACCAGGCACCGCGTGTCGGCGGTCACCTCGTAGGTCACGAACTCCCCCGTGCCGTTCCAGGTGCTGCGCGCGCCCATCGTGACGAGCTCACCCGCCAGGTTTGCACCGATTGGCTCCGTGACCTCCATGACCACTTGGGTGCCGGTGGTGACGTCGCCGCTCAGAAGGAGCGTTTGGACCAGCGGCTCCAGGTCCTGCGAGCCATCCAGTGAGCGCAACTCGATGCCAAGATCAGTGACCCGCCACACCTCTGCGGTGAATTCCTGGCCATCGGCACAGCTGGCCGACCAGCGTGACCACTCCACCGGGTGACCACTGACGGTGGTGGACCCCGTCTCCGGATCGGGTGCGAAGGTCACCTCGTTGTCCGGGTGCCCGTAACCCTGTCGAACCACGTAACACTCCTCGGTGGAGTTGGAGACGCCCGGGTCCCACCAACCACCGTCAACAGAGGCTGCCTCAGGATCCACACCGACGCGGATCTCTGCACCCACGGTGCACCACCTGAACGGGTTGAACAGCTCACTCTCCCCCTCCGGCAGGAGACAGGTCGAGTCGACCAAGGGGTCCGAGTCCGAGTGGCGCGTCAGGGCGATATCGGTCCATCCGTCGGGAAGCGTGATCGCATAGCCGCCACCGATGGAGACTGTGCCGGCCGATGGCGGGTTCGTCCCGGGGTCGTCGGTCTGTTCTGGGGCGGGGTCCCGCTCAGAGTCGCTGCCCATGTTTTCTGGGATCACGACCGTGAGCAGCAGGACGTCCTCACTGGGTTGGTGCAGCCACCCGCCCGTCTTCAAGAAAGTCATCCAGAAGCTGGCGGCGCGGTTCTCGACCTCCGGGCAGTCCTCATACAGGGCCCAGGTCGACTGGCCGGGGAACCAGCCACCAGCGTCCAGGCCCAGGTCGTCCTGAAGCCGCACGGGACCGCATGACAACTCGACAGACAGCACGGTCCCCGCAGCGTCATCGGCGAAACTGACTCGCGTGGGCACGTCGGCCTCGATGGTGCCGCCATCCCCGATGACCGGCTCACCAGGCTCGGCATCCGACGCGGTGCTCAGCTCCGGGTCGGTGTGCAGCGTCCAGGCGGTCCCGGCCAGTTGGTCCTGCGACGCAACGTCGACGTCGTCCAACGACGGCAGGGCAGCGATGTCGGCAAGCTCGTCGGGGTCGGCCTCCGAGCCCTCCCGCAGCAGGACGAAGGTGCGGGTTGCATAGGTCCCCGGGACCTCAGGCCCACCAGTGGGATCAGCGGTGGTCTCACCGGTCGGTTCCTGGGTGGTCTCACCAGTTGGTTCCTCGGAGGTTTCCTCGGTCGGAGCAGCGCCCTCGGGCACGATGACCGACAGCAGCAACACGTCCTCCGACGGCTGGTGCAACCAGCCGCCGGCCGGCAGCGCCTCCATCCAGAAGTCCTCGGCCGCCTGGACACCGTCAGGACACCCCTGGTCATCGGTTCCAGCAGGCTGGCCCGCAAAACGCCCGTCCTCCGCCAGCACCAGGTCCTCCTGGAAGGTGGCACCACCGCACTCGTCGATGCTCATCGACAGCAGGGTGTCGCCGTCCTCGGCCTCCATGAAGGAGAGCGTGGTGGGCTCTGTGACGCCCGCATCGTCTGGTCCCGCGAAGGCAATGTCGATGAAGTCCTCGGCACCCGGCGCGTACAGCATGGGCTGCAACTCCCACGAACTGCCGGTCAGCTGATCCACGGCAGGCACCTCCTGATCCGCCAAAGAATGCAGCGACGAGGTCTCAAGATCAGTGTGGGTGCCTTCCCGATGGAACATGAAGGTGACTGCGGACTCCATGGCCACCGGCCCCGGCTCGACCTGCGTCGGGCCGGGCGTCGAGGTCGGCACGGCCGGGGCGACGTCCTCGTCCGGCGCGATCCCGCCGGAGATCACGAGGGCTCCGACGACCGCAGCTGCTGCGAGCACGGTGCCGCCGCCGGCGAAGGCCGCGCGGCGACGACGTCGCATCCCCACGCCCTGGGCCCAGGCAGCCTCAGCCAGGTCCACGCGAGGCGCGTTGCCAACAGCCTCGTCGAGCACGTTGTAGAGCTCCTTGCGGGTCATGCGGACTCACCTCCCTCACCGGTCAGCACCGGCTCCAGCTCCGGCAGCAGCCGGCGCAGATTGGCCAGCGCAGCGCTGGCCTGGCTCTTGACCGTCCCCGGGTTGATGCCGAGAATCTCGGCGATCTGTGCCTCGGACAGGTCCTCGTAATAGCGGAGCACGAGCACCGCACGCTGCCTTGGCGCCAACCGGCTCAGGGCCTCGCGCACCTCGGCGCCAGCCACCCACTCCCCTGCACTGTCCCGGGCCTGCGCACGGGTGACGAAGTTGCCGTCGGGTGAGTGGACGTCATACGGCTTCTCGCGGCGCCACTTGCGCCAGTGCGAGATCGCGTCGCGATAGAGGATCGTGCGGACATAGGCCTCCGGCGACCCGTCCCGCACCTGATCCCACCGGCTCGCCAACTTGGCGAGCGCGTCCTGCAACAGATCCTGCGCCAGGTGATAGTTGCCGCACACCAGCACGGCCGCCCGCAGCAGGTGATCCTGCCGTGCCCGGACGAAGTCCAGGAAGTCGTCATCGACCTGCACGGTGCTCACCGCCTCCCCATGTGCTCATAGTGGTCTAACGAAGGGCGGGGCCGTCCAGGTTGTGTCGGTCGGTCACGAATTTCGTCCCAGCCGCAGGAGGCCGGCGCGCGTGGGGGCCAGACCACAGGCCTGCTCGTAGAACGCGGCGTGCTTGTCCTCGTAGTCAGCATGCAGCCACTGGCAGCCCAGCCGGGTCGCGTCCTTGGCGGCCGTGCGCACGAGGTCGCGCCCGACGCCGCGCCCCTGCAGGCCGGGGTGCACCATCGTGTCGAGCAGGACGGCGTGGGCCCCACCGTCGCCGATCACGTTGACGAAGCCGACGAGGGGGCCGCCCCCTGGCAAGCGGGCGGTCACCCACGTCAGGCTGCGCGTGGTGAGCCGGCCGGTCCACGGGATGCTGGTCGGTGCGTGACCGAAGGCCGCGGCGTGCAGCGCGTTGAGCTCGTCATCGCTGACCCGCCCCAGCACGGTCAGGTCCGCAGCCCTGAGGCGATAGGTGCTCCACCTCTCGGTGATCTGATAGCCCACCGCCTCGTTCATGGCCAGGCTGGCGAGATTGCTGTCCGCCCCGCCGGTGCCGAACAGTGTTGCGCCCTGCTCGGCGTGCGCCAGCACCGACGTTGCCTTCACGGCCGTCGCCAGGCCACGCCGCCGGTGCTCGGGGTGCACTGTGGTGAACTCGGTCTCCACCCGGTCTCCGTCCACCCGGGTTGCGGTCAGCGCGACCAGGGCGTTGCCGGACCAGACACCCCACAGGCGCCCCTGCTCCAACAGGGCACGGGCCGCAGGCTCATCCAGCGGGTCGTGACGCGTGGCCACTCCGCCGGGATAGTCGTTGGCGGTGAGCGCGTCGAGGTCCAGCACCTGCGGCACGTCATCGGGCACCGCCTCGCGCAGGAAGTCACCGTCCTGGAGCGCGCGGACGACGAGGTGGCGCAGCCGGGTCAACGATGCGCTGTCCGCTGGGTCGAGCGTGAGCCGGGCACCCCATGAGGTCGCGATGCACTCCCACCCGTCCGCCTCGGCCTGCCGCACCCGCGGGTCGCCCCACCGGAGCACGAGATCGGGCTCTGGGGTCTGCACGGCACCACAGTAGGCGCCCGCCCAGCACCCGGCACGCGAAATACCGTCGCGTCACGACGGCTGGTGAGTGTGGCCAGCGCCCCGGGAGGGGACTTTGCTGCGCTCACGACGAGGCTGCACCCACGCGAGGCTGCAACCAGCTCAGTCCTGCCGGGCCACGTCGGCCTCGACCCGCTCCAGGACGGCCCGTCCGTCGGGAGTCTGCGGATCGACCGCCTCCGGGAGGCCGTCGACGATGGCCACGGAAGTCCAGGTGAGGTCGGTGATGCCCTCGTCGTCGAGCGTGAGGTTCAGGATCGTCGATCGGCTGGCGTCGGGGTCGTCGCCGAAGCCGTCGAAGACGAAGTTGCCCAGCGACCACGCGGTGAGTTGCCCGTCCTCGAGGCGGTGGCCCTGCAGCACGTGGGGGTGCCCGCCGATCACCGCGGTGGCACCCGCTGCCAGGGCCGCGTCGGCGGCGGTGCGCTGCACCTCGCCGGGCTCGTGGCTGCCCTCCGTGCCGGCATGCAGCAGGACGATGACGTGGTCGCTGTCCGCTCCGGCCGCTGCCACGTCGGCGGCGATGTCAGCTGGCTCCGCCCAGGCGACCCCGGGGCTGCTGCTCGTGGCGGCCCAGTCACGGTTGCGATAGCCCGTCCAGTCGTCCGGCACGTCGACATAGGACAGGAGGGCGGTCTCGACCCCACCAGCTGACAGGACCACGGGTGCTCGCGCCGCATCAGCGTCGGCGCCGGCACCGACATGCGACAGACCCGCCTCGTCGAGCAGGTCGAGCGTGCCGAGGATGCCGTCGGCGCCGTAGTCGTAGGAGTGGTTGTTGGCCAGGGCCACCAGGTCAAAACCAGCGCCCAGCAGCGTGTCGATGCTCGCCGGCGGCGCCTGGAACGTAAACGCCTTGTCCTCCGGCTCACCCCCCTCACCGACAGTTGTCTCGAGCGTGCCCACGACCAGGTCTGCGGCCGCGAGTTCGTCGGCCACACCGGCGAACGGGTCCTGCCCGGCCAGGATGCGCTCACCGATGGAGCGGCCAAGCATCACGTCGCCGACGAACGCGATCGAGACCTCAGCGGGGGGATCGGTTTCGGGAGCGGCCGTCGTGCTGACAGCGGCATCGCGGGTTGGCTCGGCAGTCGTTGATTGCTCGGTTGGTGGTTGCTCGGTCGTTGGGTGCTCGGTCGTCGGTTGGGCCGGCGGGCCGGTTCCTTCTGCCGGCGGCTGCACTCCCCCGCTGCACCCGGCGATCACCAGGCCGACGACCGCGGTGAGGGACAGGAGGCCGGTGCGTGTCGGCATACGGCCGGTTGGGGTCAGTCCCGTTGGGTCAGGTGCGCCTCGACCCGCTCGACCTTGGCGGCGAGCTGACCGGTGTAACCCGGCCGGATGTCGGCCTTGAGCACCAGGCCGACCCGCGGCGACTCCTCGGCGACGATGTCGACGGCCTGTTTGACGACGGCCATCACCTCGTCCCACTCGCCCTCGATGTTGGTGAACATCGCGTTGGTCTCACAGGGCAGGCCGGAGTCGCGGATCACCTGGACGGCGCGGGCGACGGCCTCGCTGACACCGCCGGTCTCGTCCCCGCCCGACGGGCTGATGCTGATGGCAACGATCATGACGCCATCCTCGCAGAGCGGACCGGTCCGGTGCCCCGGCGGTGCAGCAGCAGGGAGGCCCCCAGGAACACCAGGCCTCCGAGGGAGAGCACGACCCCGACCCAGCTGGCTGCCTGATAGCCCCAGCCGGCCGCGATCACCAGACCGCCCAGCCAAGCGCCGAGGGCGTTGGCGATGTTGAGCGCGGCGTGGTTGCTGGCGGCGCCGATCGTCTCGGCATCGCCGGCCACCGACATCAGCCGCAACTGCAGGACCACGACCAGGATCGAGGCCATCACCGAGACCAGGAAGAGGGTGAGGAGGGCGGGAAGGGCCCACTGGGAGGTCACCGTGAACAGGGCCAGGACCGCGCCGGTGCCGACCAGGGCAAACACCAGACCGCGCAGCACCGACCAGTCGGCGAGCCACCCGCCGACCAGGCTGCCGACGGCGCCGCCGATGCCATAGATCAGCAGGAAGACCGGGATCACGGACTCGGCCAGCCCGGTGACCTCGGTGATCGTCGGAGCGATGTAGGAGTACATCGCGAACATGCCGCCGAACCCGACGGCGCCGACGGCGAGGGTGAGCCAGAGCTGTGGGTTGCGCAGGGCGGTGAGCTCCCGGCGACCACTGGCGTGGGGGTTGCCGGGCGTGGCCGGCACCCACCAGGCCACGAGGGCGATGGTGAGCACGGCGAGGGCAACGACCAACCAGTATGCCGAGCGCCACCCGATCTCCTGGCCCAGCCAGGTGGCGGCTGGGACCCCGATCATGTTCGCGATCGGGATGCCGAGCATCACCCGGCTGACGGCGCGGCCACGCTGGTGGTGTGGGGCGACGGCGGCGACGATGAGCGCCGAGACGCCGAAGAAGGCGCCGTGCGGCAGACCGGCCAGGAAGCGGCCGAGCATCAGTGCCTCATAGCTCGTGGCCAGCGAGCTGGCGATGTTGCCCAGGACGAAAATCGCCATCAGGGCCAGGGCCAGACCCTTGCGCGGCAGACGGGCACCCAGGACCGCGACGAGCGGTGCCCCGATGACGACACCCACGGCATACACAGAGATGGTGTGCCCGGCCGTCGGGACCGAGACGCCGAGCCCGGTGGCGATCTGCGGGAGCAGGCCCATCGTGACGAACTCGGTGGTGCCGATCGCGAAGCCGCCGACAATGAGCGCGGTGGTGATCAGCCCCAGCGGGGCGCGCGGAGGGCTGGCCGGAGGGGTCGCGCGGGTGGCCGGTTGCGGGGTGCGGCCGCTCGGCGGTGCAAGGTCAGGGTGCTGACGGGTCGTCATGTGGCTCCGGGACTCGGGAGGTGGTGCGGGTCGGGCGCAGACCTCCCTGTCCAGCCCGTCCTGAAGGACAAGGAGCGCGAGGGGTCGTCGTATTCCGAAGACAGGTCAGCCCCGGGCCAGGTGGTCCCGGGGCTGAGCCTGCGAAGTGATCGGCGGTGACGCCTGCGGCTAACGGTCAGTCGTCGTCCCAGTCGTCGTCATCATCGTCGTCGTCGTCATCGTCGTCGTCGTCATCATCGTCGTCGTCGTCCCAGTCGTCATCGTCGTCATCGTCGTCGTCATAGGGCGGGGGCGGGGGCGGGGGCGGCTGGGCCGGCGCAACGGGCGGCGGGGAGACGGCCTTCGGCGGCTGAGCGGCCTCCTCCCGGGCCTTCTCGGCCGCAGCCTCCTCCTCGGCCTTCTTCTGCGCGGCAGCCTCTTCCTGGGCCTTCTTCTCCGCGGCGGCCTCCTTCGCCGCCGCCTCCTCCTTGGCCTTCTTCTCCAGGGCCGCGATCTCGGTCCCGGCGCTCTCTCGAGCCTTGGCGAACTGCTCGTTCAGGGCGTCGGGGTTGGCGAGCAGCACCTCGCGCGGCTGGTTGTGCCAGACGTCCAGCACAGCCTGCAGCCCGACGAAGGCCGCGGCATAGCTGTCCGAGAAGGTCTCGTCGTCAGGGGCGATGGGCTCACCGGGGTGGGCGGGGCCGGAGTTGGTCCCGCTCGTCGAGTCGGCGGCGCCGATCTGGACTCCGGCGGTCTGGACGTCGGTGTCGCTCTGGCCCAGGAAGAGCCAGGCGCTGAGGGCAGCGACCAGGGTCAGTGAGACGAACGATGCGATCAACTTCATGGCTCCAGTGTGGCCCCTGAATCTTTCCCCTCGATGAGACGCAGATGAGAGGACTCTCATTTTCGGGAGCTGAGCCCCCTGTGCGTGGTGGTGTTCGGGGGTCCACGGGGGCGGAGCCCCTGTGCGTGGTGGTGTTCGGGGGTCCACGGGGGCGGAGCCCCTGTGCGTGGTGGTGTTCGGGGGTCCACGGGGGCAGAGCCCCTGTGCGTGAGCCGTGGTGCGTGTTAGACCTCTTTGAGGCGATAGCCTACGCCGCGGACCGTGTCGAACCGTTCAGCTCCGAGTTTGTTGCGCAGATAACGGATGTAGACGTCGACAACATTCGAGGCGCCGTCGAAGTCGTAGCCCCACACGCGGGAGAGCAGCTGCTCGCGTGAGAGCACCTGACCAGGATGCTCGAGGAACTCACGCGCCATCGCGAACTCGCGTGGGGACAGCTCGACCTGGGCGCCGTCCACCGTCGCGACCCGTGTCGTGACATCCAGGCTGAGGGTGCCGTGGGTCAGGACGGTCGACTCCTGGGCACCGGCTCGCGGCCGCAGCCGGGTGCGGACCCGCGCGAGCAGCTCCTCGAACTTGAACGGCTTGGTGAGGTAGTCGTCGGCCCCGCCCTCGAGGCCGGCCACCGTGTCGGTGACCGCGTCTCTGGCGGTCACCATGATGATCGGGATCTCGTGCTCGAGGGTGCGCAGGACCCGCAACACGGTGAACCCGTCCATCTTGGGCATGCCCACGTCGAGCACCAGCAGGTCGTAGTCACCGCTGGACGCGTGCTCGAGCGCGCTGACGCCGTCACCGACCACGTGGGTCTGGTAGCCGGCGGCCTTCAACCCCTTGGCGACAAAGAGCGCGATCCGCTCCTCGTCCTCGGCGATCAGAATGTTGGCCATGGGCTAAGCATCACATCTCGCCGGGGATCCACATCCGGAAGGTGCTCCCCAGGCCCGGGGTGGAGTCGAGGGTCACGGTGCCGCGGTGCCCCTGGGCGATGGCGACGACGATCGGCAGGCCCAACCCCGAGCCGTCCACGGAGCGGTGGTGCTCGCTGCGCCCGAAACGCTCGAAGATCCGCTCCGCCTCCTCCGGTTCGATGCCGGCGCCGTTGTCGCGCACCGTGAGCACGAGATAGCGACGCGCCGGTGTCTGCACCTGCTCGAGCACCTTGTCGGTGGGCTGCGCCCAGTCCACCCGGAGCTCGATCCGGCTGCCTGCCTCAGAGAACTTCGCGGCATTGGCCGCCAGCTGGATGACAGCCTGCTGCAGGCGTTGCCGGTCCGCCAGGATGGTGCCGGTGGCGTTGACCGAGGTGTCCCATTCCCGGTCGGCGAGCATGTGCGCGCGGTCCTGCAGGTCATGGCCCAGTGCCTGGACATCGACAGGGGCGAACTCGACGAAGTCCGGCCGCTGCGACTTGGCCAGCAGGAGCAGGTCGTCAACCAGCCGTTTCATGCGATCCAGCTCATCCAGGACGAGATCGCGCGTCTGGTCGACATCCTCGGCGTCGCCGACCTCCATCAGCTCCAGGTTGCCCCGGATGATGGTCAGCGGGGTCCGCAGCTCGTGGGCTGCGTCGTCCAGGAACTGCCGCTGGTCGGCCACGCCGGCCTCCAACCGATCGAGCATCTGGTTGAAGGTGTGGGCCAGTTGCGCGACGTCGTTGTCAGCGGCCCGGATCTCCACGCGCTGAGTGAGGTCCTCGGTGTCGATGGTCGCGGTGGCCTTGCTCAGGTCGGTCAACGGGCGCAGCAACCGACCGGTCACGACATAGCCGGTGGCGCCGGTAACCAACACCGTGCCGAGCGCGACCAGGGCGTAGGTGCCGACCTGGGCCCAGATCTGTCCACGCTGTGCCCCCGCATCGATGGCGATGACGGCGATGCCCTCACGGTCATCGCCCGGGAGGGAGACAGAGGCGACCACCATGCGCAGATCGTGATCGTCCAGGGCGAAGTCTGTGATGACGGCCCGTCCCGGCTCGTGCAGGCGCTCGACCTCCTGCTTCACCGCCGGGACGTTGAGTTCAAACGGCCGCTCACTGCCGCCGGGGATGAAGGCCGTCGAGCCATCGATCAGCGTCAGCATCGACTCGTGGTCGCCGGGCACGGACACCGTCAGGTAGGCCTCGAAGAGTGCGTAGAGGTCCTGGTAGGGCACATTCTCCGCGCTGTCCGGGGGCCCGCCAGTGGCGATGCCGCGGATCTCACTGACCTCCTGCTCCAGCTCGCTCTCGATGCGGTCGTTGAGCTGGTTGAACTGCACGGCGAAGGTCACGACTCCGGCCACCACGAGGCCGAGGGTCAGCATCACGAGCACGAGCGAGATCACCCGGACCCGGACCGACCACGACCGGCCGATCCTGCGGGGGGTCGTGCTCTGCGGCATGGCCACACTGTAGGCGACCCGCCCGTTTCGTCCTGGCCTGCTGCGTCGCCGACGGCCCCGCGCGGAGGTCAGTGGGTGAACAGGGCGCTGTAGGCGTTGAGCGCTGGCTGGCCCCCGAGGTGGGCATAGAGCACGTTGGAGCTCTTGCTGATCTCGCCCTGGGTCACCAGGTCGATGAGGCCGGCCATCGACTTGCCCTCATAGACCGGGTCGAGGATGACGCCCTCCTGGGATCCGGTGAGCCGGATCGCGTCGAGCGTGGACTGCACCGGGATGCCGTAGTAGTCACCGGCCCACCCCTCCAGGACGGTGATCTCCTCGTCCGCCAGCTCGCGACCCAGACCGATCAGCTCGGCGGTGTTGCGGGCGATCCGGGCAACCTGGGCTCGCGTCTCCTCGATCTTGGCCGAGGCGTCGATGCCGATGACCCGGCGCGGGCGGTCCTGGCCGGCGAACCCGGCAATCATTCCGGCGTGGGTCGAGCCGGTCACCGAGCACACGATGATGGTGTCAAAGAAGACGCCGAGCTCCTGCTCCTGCTGGGCCACCTCGTGTGCCCAGTTGGCGAAGCCCAGCCCGCCGAGCCGGTGATCGGAGGCCCCGGCCGGGATGCCGTAGGGTCTGCCGCCACGCTCGCGCACATCGTCCATGGCCTGGGTCCAGCTGTCCTTGAAACCGATGCCGAAGCCCGACGGGTCGAGACGCACCTCGGCACCCATGATGCGCGAGAGCATGATGTTGCCGACGCGGTCGTTGACACTGTCCGGCCAGTCGACCCACTTCTCTTGCACGAGAACGGCTTTCAGCCCGAGGTGGGCCGCCAGTGCGGCGACCTGACGGGTGTGGTTGGACTGGTAACCGCCGATCGAGACGAGTGTGTCGGCGCCCTGCGCCCGGACGTCGGGCACGATGTACTCCAGCTTGCGGGTCTTGTTGCCACCGAAGGCCAGACCACTGTTGACATCCTCGCGCTTGGCCCAGATGCGAGCCCCGCCAAGGTGCTCGCTGAGCCGGTCGAGCGGGTGGATGGGGCTGGGTCCGAACAGGAGCGGGTAGCGCTCAAAGTCATGCAGGGCCATCGGAGTCTCCATCGTGTCGTGGGTCAGGTTTGTTGCCCTCCGTATGCCGAGGCTCGGCCAGGGAGGCGAGCAGCGGCTCGAGGGTGCACCAGGTGTCGAAGGACACGGCTGCCGCGGCCTCCGCGTCGCCGGCCGCGCACAGCTCGACCATCTGGCTGTGCAGGGCGACGGAGGCCCGACCGGCGAGCGAGCCGAAGCGCAGCCGCTCCACCCGTCGGAGCGTGGGCGTGAACTGCTCCAGGACCGCAATCACCGCACGGTTGGCGGCGGCGCGGACCGGGACGGCGTGAAAGGCGTCGTCAGCGGCGAGGGCGTCGTCCACGTTGCCCGCTCGCAGTGCCTGGGCGAACTCCTCGTTGGCGGTGCGCATCTGCTCCAGGTCTCCCTCGGTGAGCTGACCCACCGCCTCGCGCACCGCCAGTTGATGCATCGCGGCAACGACCGCCTGCGCGTCGCGGACCGCAGAGGCGTCCAAGCCTGCGACCTCGGTGGAACGTCCCGGCCGAGTCACCACCAGACCCGCCTGCGCCAGCCGCAGCAGCGCCTCCCGCACCGGGGTCCGGCTCACCCCCAGCCAGGTCGCGAGCTCGAGGTCGCGCAGCTTCTCGCCGGGCACGAAGGTGCCGTTCACAATCGCATCGCGCAACTGGCTGTAGACGTCATCCCGCAGCAGGTTGCGGGCGACCGACGCAGAGGTAGTAGGGATCGGCATGCAATATATTGCAGCACGGATCACAGCCCCGGTCAAGACGTTCGAGACCCAGACAAGCATCCGGGTGGTCACAGCAGACGGCTGGCCAGGGGCCGTACGAGACCTTTATCAGAGTGCGGGTGGGCCGTACGAAACCTCTACGAAAATGCGGGTGGGGCGTACGAAACCTTTATCAAAATGCGGGTGGGACCGCGCAGACGCCGTCCTCGCAGACGACGGCGTCCGGCGAGCCGAGGGACACCAGCCCGCCGCTCAGGGGTGCCGTCTCCGCGGCCTCGTCCTGGTCGACCTCGTCGGGCGCACCCTCGGCAGACGGGGTGCTCATGCGCTGGCCCTCTCGTCCCAGGCCTGGGTGAGCGCCTGCACGAACGCGTCGCTCTCCTGGGCGCCGGAGACGCCATACTTCTGGTCGATCACAAAGAAGGGCACGCCGCTGATGCCGTAGGCGCGGGCCTGGTTCATGTCGGCGCGGACATCGGCGAGAAACTCCTCCGACTCCAGGGCGGCCAGGACCTCGGCCCGGTCGAGACCGACCTCGGCCGCCAGGTCCGCGAGGTCCTCGGCGCGGCCGATGTGCCGCCCCTGCTCGAAATAGGCCTTCAGGAGGCGCTCCTTGAGCTGCGCCTGCAGCCCCTTGGCCTTGGCGAGGTGCAACACCTGGTGGGCCCGCAGCGTGTTGGTGTGGACGACCTTGTCGAAGTCGTAGTCGAGGCCGACCGAGCTGGCGATCGATGTCACCTGAGCGAGCATCCCCTCGACCTGATCGACCGGCATCCCCTTGCGCTCCGAGAGGAACTCGGTGGTGCTGCCCTCGAAGTCGACCGGGGTGTCGGGGCTGAGCTCGAAGGAGTGGTACTCGACCTCGACCTCACGCCCCTCGGCGGAGAACTGGTCAACGGCACGCTCAAACTTGCGCTTGCCGATGTAACACCACGGGCAGGCGATGTCGGACCAGATGTCAACCTTCAGCGGAGCACTCATGTCAGTTTCAACGAACGGGCTGGAGAGGTATTCCCGTGCCCGGTGTGCGCCGCCGTTGCCCCACCGGTGCGCGCCGCCGTTGCCGTGCCGGCCTGCACGGCTAGATTGGCGGGGTGGTGGCGGACGAGGAGGTGCCGCAGCGGACGACGATCTATGACGTCGCCCGCGCGGCTGGTGTGAGTGCCTCCACCGTGTCCCGCGCCTTCGCCCGACCGGGGCGGGTGAGCAGCACGACGGCTGCTCGGATCCACGAGATCGCCACCGACCTCGGCTATCGGCGCGACACCGTCTTTCGCCCGGTCTCCCCGAGCCGGACCCGGGTCATCGGCCTGGCGGTCAGTGACATCACCAACCCGTTCTACTTCGGCATCATCCGCGGCGCCGAGCGAGCCGCCGCCACCGCCGACTTCACCCTCATGGTGGGCGACGCGCACGAGTCGGCCGAGGCCGAGCGGCGGATGCTCAACCGGCACCTGCCCCTGGTCGACGGCATGGTCATCACCTCGAGCCGGCTGTCCGACCAGGAGCTGCGCAGCCTGGCCCGCCGTGTCCCGGTCGTGGTGCTCAACCGCAAGGTCACCGGTCTGCCCTGCGTCGTGCCGGACAACGCCCGCGGCATCCGGCGTGCCGTCGAGCACCTGGGGGCGCTCGGCCACTCCCGCATCGGCTATCTCGCCGGGCCGGAGGCGTCCTGGGCCGACGGGATGCGGTGGCGTGCTGTGCGTGAGTCGACCCTGGAGCTGGGGCTGGAGGACGTGCGGATCGGGCCCATCCACCCGACGGTCGCCGGCGGGCGGGGGGCAGCGCGCCGGGTCATGGAGCAGCAGCTCTCGGCGGTGATCTGCTACAACGACCTGCTGGCCGTCGGTGTGCTGCGCGGCATCGCAGACCTGGGGGCCCGCGTGCCGGAGGACGTGAGCGTCATCGGCTTCGACAACACCCAGGCCGCCGAGCTGGTCGGGTTGACCACGATCGCCTCGCCCTCGGTCCTGCTCGGGGAGACGGCGGTGCTCTACATGGTCGGGCTGGTCAAGGGCACGACCCAGAGTCGGGACGCCCTGTCCGTCCTGCCCGTGCGCCTGGTCACCCGCCAGTCCACCGCCCCGCGCCGCTAGGCGCGCGGGCAACTTATGGCAATCGCACCCCCGAGGCCGCCGGGAGTGGATTAATCCGAGGGAGAGTCCCCACAACAACCCCGCCCACGTCTGGACCGGCGGCACGCAGATAGGTCACCACCCATGTCGTTGGAGCTGCACCCCGACCGGCTGTTCCCCGCGGACCCCACGGTCCGGGACATCGCGCGCGAACTGTATGACTCGGTCTCCACCCTGCCGATCATCTCCCCGCACGGCCACGTCCCGCCGCAGTGGATCGCCGACGACGTCGCGTTCGAGGACCCGACCTCGCTGCTGATCACGCCCGACCACTACATCACCCGGCTGCTGCACGCCAGCGGTGTCGACCTGGCCGACCTGGGGGTGAGGACACACCTCGATGCCGACGCTGCCCGCCGGGCGTTCCGGCTGCTCTGTGAGCACTGGCCGGTCTTCCGTGGCACCCCGATGCGCTATTGGTTCGAGTCCCAGCTGGTGGAGGTCTTCGGGGCCTACCTCGAGCCCAGTGCCACCTCGGCCGACGCGCTCTATGACCGGATCAGCAGCTGGATCGAGGCACCCACCTCACGGCCGCGGGCCCTGATGCAGCAGTTTGGCATCGAGTTCCTGGCCACGACCGACGACCCGTGCGACGACCTGGCCCACCACGCCAGGATCGCCGGTGACGAGAGTTTCACCCCGCGGGTGGTGCCGACCTTCCGCCCGGACGTCTATCTGGAGCCGGCCCGGAGCACCTGGGTCCCGGCGGTCGACCGGCTCGCCGAGGTCAGCGGGATCGACACCGGCGACTATGCCGGCTGGGTCGCCGCGATGGAGGACCGTCGCGCCTATTTCCGCGAGCACGGCGCGGTCTCCACCGACCACTCACACCGCGACCTGGGCACCCAGCGGCTGCCGGCGGCCGAGGCCGAGACGCTGTATGCCGAGGCGCGGGCCGGGCGGATCAGCGTCACCGATGGTGACCGGTTGCGCCGGCACATGGTGGACGAGATGGCCCGGATGGCCACCGAGGACGGCCTGACGATGACCCTGCACCCAGCGGTGCACCGCAACCACCACGGCCCGACGCTGGAGCGGTTCGGTGCCGATGTCGGTGCCGACATCCCGATCGGCGTCGAGGTCACGCAGGCCCTGGCGCCACTGCTGGGGCGCTATGGCACCCACCCGAACCTCACGCTGGTGGTCTTCACGATCGACGAGACCGTCTACAGCCGCGAGCTCGCACCGCTGGCTGGGTTCTATCCGGCGCTGCGGATCGGTGTGCCGTGGTGGTTCATCGACGCCCCCGACGCGATCCGGCGGTTCCGCGCGGCGGTGTCCGAGACCGCTGGCTTCACCCGCACCTCGGGCTTCATCGACGACACCCGGGCCTTCCTGTCCATCCCCGCCCGCCACGACATGTCACGGCGGCTGGACTGTGCCCACCTGGCCGAGCTGGTCGCCCAGCACCGCCTGGGCCTCGACGAGGCCGCCGAGACCGCGCGCTACCTGGTGGTTGACCAGCCGCGCCAGGTCTTCGGGATCTGAGCTCCCGAGCCGGGCGACGGCATACGGCTCAGTCGTTGCGGTTGCTCGGCTGGGGCTCCTCCGGGAGGGTGACCAGACCCGCCTCGGTCAGCTCGGTCAGCCACGGTGCCTGTGGCCACCGTCCCCACCGCTCCCGGAACAGCTGGGCATCGGTGGTGGCCGAGGCCAGGTGCGCCTCGTCCGGCTCGTCGGTGTCCTGGTGCTGCCGGTATGCCGTGGCGCCGGGCACCAGACGCACGGAACCACCGGCGTCGGTCACCGCGGCAGCCAGGTCGGTGTCGTGTCCGAGGCCGCCGACGTAGTCCGGGCAGAGCCCGCCCACCGACTCCAGGTCAGCTGTGCTGATCGCCAGGACTGGGCTGCTGAACTGGTCGGGGTCAACCACCGCGTCCCCGAGCTCGGGTCGCAGGGGCAGCACGGGGTGACGCTCGGCCGCCCGGACCCACTCCTCCAGGCGGGTGAACTCATAACCCTCCGGCGGGGCGGGCCGCAGCCGCTGCACCATCGGCGCCCACAGGGTTGGTCCGGCGGGGGTCGGCCCGCTGGGAGTCGACCCGCTGGGAGTCGGCCCCTCCTGGTCCGCGGTGGCCAGGTGGTCGTGGAGCTGCTCGAGGAACCGGGGCCCGGGGATGCAGGTCACGTCGATCAGGACGAGCAGCTCGGCGCCGGCCTCCACGGCCCGCTCCACCCCGAGCTGCAGACCGCGTGCCGTCGGCAGTTGCTGCCGCACGGTCGGCAACCCAGCGATCAGCGTCGTCCAGCGGTCGCTGGTGATCGGCAACTGGCCCTGACTGACCGTGCGGTCCGCGAGCGCGACCACCACGTGGAACTCCGGCACCTCAGCGCCCAGGGAGAACCCGCTGACCTGGTCGAGGACCTCGTCGTGCTGACGACGGACCGTGGTGATCAGGGCGGTCCGCAGTCGCGTCAAGAGATCCTCCGCTCATCGACAGACAGGATCTCCACGCGCTCTTCCTCGGTGAGTCCGCCCCAGACGCCGTAGGGCTCGGGGACGCTGAGGGCGTGCTCGCGGCACTGCTCGATGACCGGGCAGGCCGCGCACAGCTTCTTGGCGCGGGCCTCGCGGGCTCGTTTGACTGATCCGCGCTCACCGTCGGGGTGGAAGAAGAGCTCTGGGCTGCGCGTGCGGCACAGCCCTTCGTGCTGCCAGTCCCACTCGGTGCCCACGGGGTGGATCGGGGAGGGTTCGTGCATGCTTGCCCCTACTGTCTGTCTGGGGCGACCGGTCGGGAAGGTCGCGCGGTGATCCACAACCCGGTCGGCTGTTCTGAGGCCCCACTGCTCGAGGCGGTTTCAGTATCGCCTGAAACACCCGGCAGAGCAATATTCGCCCCACGTCTCGGGCGGGGGTCTGCCGTCAGCCGGTCTCGGACACCAGGGGCACGTCGCCGTCGGGGACCAGGTCCTCCGGGTGACCCATCAGCCGCCCGCCCTCGACGATGTGGGCGGCCACGTCCCGCAGCTTGGTGTTGCTCTCCTGCGACTGGCGCGCCAGCACCGCAAACGCCTGGTCCACCGTCAGGTCATAGCGCTGGACCAGCATCCCCTGGGCCACCCCGATGAGGTGGCGCGAGCGCAGGGCCTCGCGCAGTCCGCTGACCTCACGAGAGACCCCGATCGCGCCGCCGGCGTGGGCGGCGAAGACGAGCGCCTCATCGAGGTCGTTGCGGGAGAAGGCACCGACCTGGCTGGCATAGAGGTTGAGCGCCCCCAACAGCTCGTCCTCGGAGTCCAGCAGCTGCACGCTCAGGACCGAGCGGATGCCGAGCTCGGCGACGCGGGGGGACCACCGCGGCCACCGGCGGTCACTCCGGGTGTCGGAGATGATGTAGGTCTCGTTGTCGAGTGAGCTCTGATGGCAGGGGCCCTCGTCGAGCTCCTGCTGGAGCCGATCGGCCTGGTGCACGACCGGCCCCGTGGACGCGGCAGCCTCGGCAACGGACCGGTCACCGCGCAGCGAGACCCCTGCCCAGTCGCAGCCGGGCACGGCCTGCACCGCGAGCTCGACGATGCGCTGCAGCGTCAGCGGCTCGTCCTTCTGGGCGAGGAGATCACGACTCAGGTCTGCATAGAGTGCGGCGCGCTCATCCTGATTCATGGTTCCTCCCCGGCCCCGCGGTGATCAACGGGACATGTCGTGATGTGTCGGGCCAGCCTACGGTGTCCTGCCACGAGGGTTCTGCCACGATGCCCGGGTGAGCACCCTCCCCCAGGACCTGACCCAGCAGCTGCACGACCTCTATCGTCACCTGCACGCCCATCCTGAGCTGTCCATGCAGGAGAGCGTCACCGCGACGCTGATCGAGGAGCGGATGGGGGTCCTGGGATGGCGCACCCTCAGGTGTGGCGGCACGGGTGTCGTCGCGATCCTGGAGAACGGCGCTGGCCCGGTGGTCGGGTTCCGCGCCGACACCGACGCGCTGCCGGTCGCCGAGGAGACCGGCCTGCCCTATGCCTCGACCGCGCGCGGCACGCTGCCCGACGGCACCGACGTGCCCGTGATGCACGCGTGCGGTCACGACACCCACATCACGGCGGCGATCGGGGCCGCGACCCTGCTCACCGAGCGTCGCGAGGACTGGTCGGGCACGGTCGTCCTGGTCTTCCAGCCAGGCGAGGAGACCGCGGCCGGGGCCGTCGCGATGTTGGCGGATGGCCTGTGGGACAAGGCTCCTCGCCCCGAGGTGATGTTTGCCCAGCACGTCTCGAACGGGCTGGCCGGGACGATCCGCCTGAGCAGCGGGCCCGCGATGGCGATGGCCGACTCGCTGGAGGTGACGGTCCACGGCACAGGTGGCCACGCGTCACGGCCTGCTGACACGGTCGACCCGGTGCTGCTGGCCGCGCACATGGTGGTGCGCCTGCAGGGGATCGTTTCCCGCGAGGTGTCCGCCCAGGAGGCTGCGGTGGTGTCGGTCGCGACCTTCCACGCCGGACTGAAGGAAAACATCATCCCGAGCCAGGCGGTGTTCACGGTCAACATCCGCTCGCTCGAGCAGTCGGTGCGGGAGCGGTTGCTCGCGGCAGTCCGCCGGGTGCTCTCCGCCGAGGCCGCGGCGTCCGGGGCGCCCGAGCCGGACGTGCGTGAGCTCTATACCTTCCCGCTGCTGGCCAACGACCCCGCGGAGACCGCGCGGGTGACCACGGTCCTGGCCAACACTCTGGGTGCCGACCTGGTGGCGCCCCGGCCGGCCCAGATGGGCAGCGAGGACTTCGGTGCGCTGCCGGACGCGCTCGGGATCCCCGGCGTCTACTGGTTCTTCGGCGGCCTCGCGCAGGAGGTCATCGACGCTCCCGAGCCGACGCCCTCCAACCACTCCCCACACTTTGCCCCGGTGCTTGAGCCGACGCTGAGCACGGCGACGACCGCTGCCTACGCCGTGATCCGCAGCCACCTCGCCTGACTACTCTGTGATGGGACCGAGGTAGACCCAGCGACCGGCCCTGCGCACGAAGTGGCTGCGCTCGCCGAGCTCACCACGCTGGTTGTCCGGTGCGGGCGTCGACCAGGCGGCGCGGTAGGTCACGAAGCCCTCCTCGTCATCCTCGCCGCCGGCCGTGACCTCCCGGACCGTCAGCCCGGTCCAGCGGATCGAGGGCTCCGGCTGGGTGTCGGCCGGGCGGGTCCGGGGGTGCCAGGTGCGGAAGATGTGGTCGTCGACGCCGAGCGCATAGGCGCTGTAGCGCGAGCGCATCAGGGCCTCGGCGGTGGGCGCCGGGAGACCGTCACGCACATACGGTCCGCAACACTCGGCATACGGCTGACCGGTCCCGCAGGGGCAGGTGAGGCTCTCTCGCCCGGTCGGATTGCTCACTGGGCGACAGTAACCCGGGGGATGACCCGGGACGCCACCAGGGAGAGCGCGGTGACCAGCACCGCCACGGAGTGGTAGGTCAGCAGGTTGGGCACGGCGGTCGCCCACAGGTCGCCGTCGGCGAGGGTCGCCACCAGGGGCGCCCACGCGGCCGCGGTGCTCACCAGCAGGGCCGTCACCGCCGTGCCGACGTCGCCCCGCAGGCCAATGAGCACCAGGACCAGCAGGGCCGTGATGAGCGTGGCCACCGGCAGCGGCCACGCGAGGCCGGCCAGCCCGGACGCGCCCAGGCTCAGCAGCGCGGTCACCAGCACCGACCACGCCGACAGGGCGATCGCTGCTCGGGGCCGGAAGGGGGCCAGGACCAGTGCCGCGGCGTGGGTGGCAGCAAGCAGGAACGCGAGGGGGACGAAGACGTCATACAACGTGGCGAGCAGCGGGATGCTCACCGCCGTGACGGCGACCGCGAGCAGGCCTGACAGCAGCCCCTGCCACACGCCGGGCCGCAGCCGGGATCCGGGACGGTCCAGGGTCACAGCGGTCGCGCCGCCCCCGTGAGCCCTCTGCTCCCCACTGTTGGCTCGCTGCCCGTGGTTGGTGCCAGCTCGCACGGTCGCCAGGACCACCGCGGCACTGGACGTCGTCGTCGGGTGGGTCGTCGTGCCGCTCATCGGTCACTCCCGTCGCCGGCAGCAGACCAGTGCCCGCCGATCAGGATGCGGGCCACGCTCGCGTCGGCGAGGGCACACAGACGGGTCACCACGGGGGCGAGGAGGAGCAGGATCACTCCGGAGACGAACATGGTGCCGGCTTCGGCGAGATAGCGGTTCGAGCCGAGGTCGAGTCCGGCGCCGTGCACGAGCAGCCAGGCCACCCCGTTGTAGTCATCGCGCGGCAGGAAGACGCCCCAGATGAACCATGTGACGCCGCCGAGGCCGGCCGCGAGCCAGCTGACCGGGACGACGAAGGTGAAGATCCGCAGCGGCAGCGTGATCAGCGTGCCGTGGAGCAGCTCGCGCCAGGCCTGGGCGTCGAGGAGCATCGAGAGCACGCGACGCCGCGAGGACCAGCGGTGGACCGGCTCGGCCACCGGGTCGCCCCAGCGGCGCAGCAGCTCGCGGTTCTCCCGCGCAAACCAGCTCGCGGTGAGCAGCGCGAACCCGAGGATCGGCAGCCCGATCCACAGCACAGCGGTGGACACACCGAGGACGAACAGCGTCAGGAGCAGCACAAAACTGAACAGGCTCAGGAAGAATCCCGAGGTCAGGTAGGCCAGGTCCGGCCCCACCGACCGCCAGGACAGGCGAGCGACCCGGCGATCGCGGTGCCCGGCCCCGGTGGAGTCCCCGGTGGAGGGCCCAGTGGCGGACCCGGTGGCGGACCCGACGGGCATGGTGGCGGGCAGGCCGGTGGGTTGCCGGTCTCGGGTGAAGGTCTGCTGTGTCATACCTAAAACCTAGGAACGACCGGGGCTCCCAGACATCACCCATCCGACCCTTTTCGGGTGATACCTAAGGGTGAGTTGACCCCGGATCGTCCGGGATGCGGCCTAGCGTGGCGTCCATGATTCACGAGTTGTCCCCGCGCGAGGCGCGTCGCATCGCCGTCCGCGCCCAACTGCTGGATGCCCCTCGCCCGACGGACCTGCTCGAGGTGGCCCGGCAGCTCGCCGTGATCCAGGTGGACCTGACGGCGACCGTGGCGCCCAACGCCGACCTGGTGTTCTGGAGCAGGCTAGGTGCCGCCTACTCCCCTGACGATCTGGATGAGGCGGTGGCGAGCCAGCGGTTGATCGAGGTCCAGGGCATGTTGCGCCCCGGGTCAGACCTCGAGTTGTTCCGCCGGGCGATGCAGACCTGGCCAGGGGTGGGTGACGTCGAGCCGTTTCGGCAGAGCATGGCCGAGTGGGTCGAGGACAACGAGATCTGCCGTCAGGACATCCTGGAGACGCTGCGGGCGGATGGCCCGCTGCCGGTTCGCGATCTGCCCGACACGACGGTGCGTCCCTGGCGCTCCAGCGGGTGGAACAACAACCGCAATGTGCGGATGCTGATCGAGATGATGGAGGCACGCGGCGATGTGGCTGTGGCCGGGCGAGAAGGACGTGACCGGCTGTGGGACCTGGCAGAGCGGATCTATCCCGACGGTCCGAGCCTCCCCGTCGACGAGGCCCTCGCGATCCGCGCCCAGCGCCGTCTCGCAGGGCTCGGCATCGCCCGGGAGAAAACCACCGAGACGCCCGGGGAGCCCAACTCGGTCGGACCCGTCGGCGAGGAAGCCGTGATCGACGGGGTCCGCGGTCGCTGGCGCGTCGACCCTGAGCAGTTGGCGCGTCTCGGTGAGCCCTTCGCGGGACGGACGGTCCTGATCTCTCCGCTGGACCGGCTGATCTTCGATCGCAAGCGGATGGTCGATCTGTTCGCCTTCGACTATCAGCTCGAGATGTACAAGCCCGTGGCCAAGCGTCGCTGGGGCTATTTCGCCCTGCCGGTCCTGCGCGGTGACCACTTCGTCGGCAAGGTGGACGCCACCGCGGATCACGAGCACGGGACGCTGCGGGTCGATGCGGTGCACGACGACGTCGGCCTGAGCCGGACGGCCCGAGCCGAGGTTGATGCGGAGATCACGGCCCTGGCCCGTTGGCTCGGACTGGACGTCTTGTTTTCACGATAAATCCCGTGAATACTGGTCTCGGAACTGTGAGGAGGCCCGTCCGTGACCTATGTGATCGCCCAGCCGTGCATCGACATCGTGGATCGTGCCTGCGTCGATGAGTGCCCCGTGGACTGCATCTACGAGGGCGAGCGGGCCCTCTATATCCATCCGGACGAGTGCGTCGACTGTGGCGCCTGCGAGCCCGTGTGCCCCGTGGAGGCGATCTACTACGAGGACGACCTGCCGGACGAGTTCGCGCCCTATCTGCAGGACAACGCCGACTTCTTCGAGCAGGCCCTGCCGGGACGGGACGAGCCCCTGGTCTCTCCCGGTGGTGCGGCCAAACTGGGCGCACTGGGCGTCGACACCCCGCTCGTGGCTGGCAATCCACCGCAGGGATACTGACGAACCTGAGGACACGCGCGGTCCGGGTGGCACGTGCTGGGGAGAGCGACCGCGGGGACCGCGCCGCGGGCAGTCAGCCTCCGGTGGCGCCCTCAAGGTGAGCGACACACAGTGACGGCGTCACGAACGGCTCCAGTCGCGTCACCTGCAGTGTGGAGCCCTGCGCCTCCAGCGCCCCCTCCATCAGGCCGAGGTGCACGCCGCACGGCACCGCCTGGTCGTCCTGCGAGAGCGACAGGAACGGGCAGCGGTGGACCCGCACGGTCGTCCCCGCATCCTCCGACACCAACTCGGGCGCAAAGCCCGCCTCCCGCAGCAGGTGGGTGAGCCGCTCCAGCACGGCATCGCCCCCGCGCCCCCTGGCGACTCCTCCCGCTGGCGTGCGGCCCCGCTCCCCGTCACGGATCCGGGAGCGACCCCATTGCCGCCCTGCCTCGCGGGCTGCTCGGGCCGGGTCCGGTGCCGAGCTGTTCAGGGAGTCGCTCAGGACCTGCGCGATCAGCTCGTAGTTGTCCCGGCCTGGCCTCTCCTGCCGCGCCACAAAAGTGAGCGGTGGTCGGCCGGGGCCAGTGGACGTGCCGGCGCGACGCTCGACGAGCCCCTCGTCCAGGAGCCGGTCCAGGTGGAATCGCACAGTGTTCTCGTGGATGCCGGTGGCCTCCGCCAGGGCCTTGATCCCCAACCCTGCAGGGGCTTGCGCGATGGCTGCCAGCAGGTCGGCGCGCCGCTGGCCTGCACGCGAGCGCGACCCCGTCCCGGAACCGGTGACGTTGGGCCCAAGCATTTTCACAGCATACTTCTGTGGAAACCCCCGCCCCGGACCCACGACGCTCGCCCGGGCCGGGAGTCCGCGCCTCGTGAGTGCGGACAACGCCCCTCCAGGGTCGTTGTCCGCACTCATGAGGCCACTTACCAGTCAGCGGCGATAGACCGAGACGTGCGAGCCGGAGTCGGCCAAGAACTCCCCACCCGCCCAGTCCGCATGCCGCGACTCCAGGTGCAGCCCGGCAAGTTGTGCCATCAGGTCGAGTTCGGCAGGCCAGACATAACGGTGCGGCGTGCGGCTGACGGTGGCGGCCCGGCGATCCTCGTCCTGGTCGAACCGGAAGTGGTGTGAGGTCAGGCGCTGCGTGACCGGGTCAAGCACGTCCACTAGGACATAGCCGTCCTGCGCCACGCCGACCCGCGCCGACTCCCGACCGGCCGAGCCCGTCAGGTCCGGCACCCACAGCTCCACCACGAAGCAGCCGCCGGGTCGCAGGTGCGCCGCAGCATTGCGGAAGCAGGCGACCTGCTCGTCTTGCGTGAGCAGGTTGCTAATGGTGTTGAAGACCAGGTAGACGAGGGAGAACTCGCCCTCCACCCGGGTGGTCGCCATGTCCCCGTGCACCACGGGCAACGTCTGCTCACCGACCTTCTCGCGCAGCCGCCCGATCATCGGGGCGGACAACTCGATCCCCGTCACCGACACTCCACGCTCGGCCAACGGGATCGCGACCCGACCGGTGCCGACGGCAAACTCCAGGGCCGCCCCGTCACCGGCCAGCTCGGCCAGTCGGTCGACAGTGGGCCCGAGCACCTCGGGGGCCTCCATGCCCCGGCCCGGGGTGTCGTATGCCGAGGCAGCCCGGGCGTCCCACAAGTCGTCCTGCGTCAGGTGGTCCAGTCTCGTGAGGTCCATGCCTGCCATCGTCGGCGAGGAACGCACGGCAGGGCCACCGGTTTGTCGGATCAGGCCGCGATCACTGCCACCCGGTCTGGCGCTTCCACGCACGCGGCGGGTCGTAGTCCGTGTCCCAGGACATCGGCAGGTAGGCCCGACAGGTCGGCTGGCGGGGACCAGGCCAGGGCGTGCCGAACGAGCGGCGGCACGGACACACGTGCTCGGTGTTGGGATTGGTCAGCACTCGGAACCGCGGTGGTCGCAGCCCCACGGCGCAGCACGGACCACTGTCAGAGGGCAGTGCTTTGCTGGGTGCATGACCACGTGGGAGACGCATCCAGTGACCGAGGACCGTTTCGAGGACTTTGCGGACATCGTCAACCCCAACCGGCGCGAGAACCACTGCTGGTGCCTGTCCCACCGCCTGCCTGCGCCCGAGATCCGGGAGCTCAGCGGCGGCGGCACTCGGCAGGATGCGATGCGGTGTCTCACGCGTCGCGAGCACGCCCCGGGAGTGGTGACCTACCGCGACGGTCTGCCGGTCGGCTGGTGCAGCATCAGCCCGCGCACCGAGATCCCGATCATGATGGCCTCGAAGAAATACCAGGCCCTGGACGACGTGCCGGTCTGGAGCATCATCTGCGTGGTCGTGCGCGGCGGCCACCGGCGGCAGGGCGTCACGGGGCACATGCTCCAGGGCGCGGTGGCGTATGCCGAGGCGCAGGGGGCGCCCGCCATCGAGGCTTACCCGGTGGACCCGCCGAAGCGGATGGACCTCACCATGGCCTTCGTCGGCACCAAGGCGATGTTCGAGCGGGCGGGATTCGAGCAGATCGGGGTCACCGATGCGGTGGCCAGCAAGATGCCCCGGCTCGTCATGCACCGAGATCTGCGAGCCGTCGCCTAACCGTCACCAGCCGCACGCGACCTTTCGCGGGGTTCCTACGCTACTTTTCGCGGTCGCGCAGCCGGGCGGCCTGGCGGGTCAAGTGGTCCCGTTCGGCGACGCTGGTCGCCTGCCGCGCAGCCTCCGCATACAGGTCGGCGGCTCGCGCAACCTCCCCCGCCCGCTCCCGGAGGTAGGCCTGCGCCGCCGTGCGCCGCGGCACCTCGGCCGGCACCTCGCCCAGGGCACGCAACCCGGCCTGCGGCCCGTCGGCCTCACCCACCGCAACGGCCCGGTTGAGGGCGACGACCGGGCTGTCCGTCAGGGCGGCGAGCTCGTCATACCACTCGACGATCTGCACCCAGTCGGTCTCCCCGGCACTCGGTGCATCGGCGTGCAGCGCCGCGATCGCGGCCTGGATCTGGAACTCCCCCAGGCGATCTCGGGCCAGAGTCGGCTGCAGTATGCCGATCGCCTCCCTGATCAGATCGGTGTCCCACCGTCCTCGGTCCTGTTCGGTGAGGGGCACCAGGGCGCCGTCGTCCCGGAAGCGTGAGGCCCGCCGGGCGTGGTGCAGCAGTAGGAGCGCCAACAGCCCGGTGGCCTCTGGGTCGTCAGTCTGCGCGGTCAGCTCACGGGTCAGTCGGATCGACTCGGCCGCCAGGTCGACGTCGCCGGTGTAGCCCTCGTTGAAGATCAGATAGAGCACCCGTAGCACCCGTCCGAGGTCGCCACGTCCGGAGAGACCCTCGGCAGCCACGATCCGCTTGGCCCGGCTGATCCGCTGGGCCATCGTCGCCTCCGGCACCAGATAGGCCTGCGCAATCTGCCGTGTGGTGAGCCCACCGACGGCCCGCAGCGTCAGTGCCACGGCCGACGATGGCGTGAGGGAGCGGTGGCAGCACAGGAAGAGCAGCTGGAGGGTGTCGTCGGACTGTTCGGTCGGTCCGGGCAGCGGCGCCTCAAACTCGGCCTCCTCCCGCCGCCGGCGAGCGGTCTGCGAGCGGTGCGCGTCGACATACTTGCGCCAGGCCACGGTGACGAGCCACGCTCGGGGCTCACTCGGCATACGGTCTGGCCAGTGCCCGAGCGCCTCGATGAGGGCCTCCTGCACGGCGTCCTCCGCGCTCGCGAAGTCAGCCCCGCGGCGGATGAGGACACCCAGCACCTGCGGGGCGAGCGTCCTGAGATCCCCCTCCACCGACCCCACCGGGCTCAGGCCCGCGCCGCATAGCGGAGCAGCACGTTGCCGGAGTCCTCGAAGCCCCGGGAGTCGATCAGGGTCAGGTCACACGGGTCGGCAAACACCGGTGTGCCGCCGCCGAGCGCACCCGGGCTGATCATCAGGTGCAGCTCGTCAACCAACCCCTGGCCGAGCAGGGAGTGCCACAGGGCGCGACTGCCAAAGATCAGCACGTCGCCGACCCCGCGATCCCGCTCCGTCCGCACCCGGTCGGCGAGGTCGGCCCCGGACACCACCTCGGTGGTGTCGTGCCAGGGGTTGTCCGCCGGTGGCGCGTAGGAATCGCTCGCCACGAGCTTGGGGATGGCGTTGTAGCGCCTGCTCATCTCCCGGTTGACGGCACTGAGAGTCAGGTCCTGCGGGTCGGCGGGGGCCTCCGCCACGCCGGGCCAGTGGCCGCTGAACATCTCGAACGAACGGCGTCCGAGCAGCACCGTGCCTGCCGCGCAGATGCGCTCCAGGTTGTAGGCGTCAAAGGCGCCGTCCATGTTCAGGCCCATCGGGTTCCCGTCGGGCCCCTCATAGTTGCCGTCGAGGGAGATGATGTTGCTGACGATGACGGGCATGGCGCTCACTCCGTGACGGTGGGGGTCTCACCGAGGAACGGGCGGACCTCCAGCCACTCGTGGATCGGCGCGCCACCCTTGCCGGGGGCCGCGGACAGCTCAGCGGCCGCCTCATAGGCCCGCTCCTGGCTGTCCACATCGATCACCATCCAGCCCGCGATGAGGTCCTTGGTCTCGGCGAAGGGTCCGTCGGTCACCGGTGGCTTGCCCGGGCCGTCGTAGCGGACGAAGGTGCCGCCCTGCGCGAGCGCCTGCCCGTCCACGAACTCGCCGGTCTCACGCAGCCGGTCGGCGAAGTCGTTCATGAACTGCATGTGAGCGTCGATCTCCTCCTGGGACCACTGGTCCATCAGGACATCCGCGCTCGGCAGGTTCTCCGGGCCCGAGTTGCGGCGGTAGTGCTTGAGGAGCAGGTACTTGGCCATGACGATCTCCTTGGTCCGGGGTGGTCCTTCTGGCCACCCTCACCCCTGGGACGGAGCCGGTCAACCGTTCTCGACATCGCTGTCGAATATCCCTCAGAGTCCGATGCCGAAGTTCCGGGCGTCCTGGCTGAGCCACACCACAAAGCCGATGCAGCCGAGGGCGCCCACGATCAGCACTCCGCCAGTGGACATCGGCGTCCCCTTCCCTCCACGCAACACCCTAGTGACGGTGGCTCAGGTGAGTTCCCGCACGCTGGCCTCGGGGCTGAGGTCGAGTCGGCGCAGGGTCTGGGCATTCAGCGCGACGATGACGGTGGACAGCGACATGAGCACGGCACCGACAGCCATCGGCATGACGAAGCCGACCGGTGCCAGGACGCCAGCGGCGAGCGGGACGGAGATCAGGTTGTAACCCGCTGCCCACCACAGGTTCTGCGTCATCTTGCGATAGGCGGCACGGGAGAGCTGGATGATCGACAGGACCGACCGCGGGTCATCACTGGCGAGGATCACGCCAGCGGAGGCGATGGCCACGTCGGTGCCGGCACCGATCGCGATGCCGACGTCTGCGCGGGCCAAAGCGGGGGCATCGTTGACGCCGTCGCCGACCATGGCCACGGTCCGACCGCGGTCCTGCAGCTCGGCGACCTTGTCGGCCTTGTGTTCTGGCCGCACCCCGGCAAACACCTCGTCGATCCCCAGGTCAGCGGCGACAGCGTGGGCCACTGGCTCGGCATCGCCGGTGATCATCACGACCTGCAGGCCCAGCTGGTGCAGGGCGTCCACGGCCTGGCGCGACTCCGGCCGGACCTCGTCGGAGACGGAGAGGGCACCGATGAGCTCACCGTCGCGGACGACGTGCAGCACCGTGGCCCCGTCTGCAGCCCACGGCTCGCTCTCCGGCAGCGCACTCAGGCCCTCCTCCTCGAGCAGGTAGGGGCCACCCACACGGACGGTGGAGCCGTTGACCGTGGCCGTCACACCGACGGCCGGTGAGGCACTGAAGTCCGTGGCTGCTGGCACCTCCAGGTCTTGGTCGCGGGCGGCGCGCACGATCGCCCGGGCCAGGGGGTGCTCACTGTCCGCCTCCGCAGCCGCAGCCAGGGAGAGCAACTCGGCTGTCGGCATACCGCCTGCGCCGTGCAGGGAACCGACGGCCGGCTCGCCACGGGTCAGGGTGCCGGTCTTGTCGAACAGGACCGTGTCGACCGCGCGCATCTGCTCCAGCGCCAGGCGGTCCTTGACCAGCACGCCGCCGCGGGCCGCACGCTCGGTGGTGATCGAGACCACCAGCGGGATCGCCAGCCCCAGGGCGTGGGGACAGGCTATGACCAGGACGGTGATGACGCGCTCCAGCGTGGTGCCCGGGTCGCTGATCAACAGCCACACGATCGCGGCGATGATCGCCGCCGCCAGGGCATACCAGAACAGCCAGGCAGCCGCCTTGTCGGCGAGACGCTGGGCACGGCTGGAGGACCCCTGCGCCTGCTCCACGAGTCGGCGGATGCCGGCGAGGGCCGTGTTGTCTCCCACGGCCGAGACCTGCACGCGGAGACCGGAGTCGGTGGCCACGGTGCCAGCCACCACCTGGTCACCCTCTGAGCGCCGCACGGCCGCCGACTCCCCGGTGATCATCGACTCGTCCATGGCAGCCGCCCCCTGGACCACGACCCCGTCGGCGGGGACTCGCCCACCGGGTCGCACCACGACCACGTCGTCCACGGCGAGGTCGGAGGGCGCCACCGTGACGGTCGTTCCACCCTCGACGCGCTCGGCCTCATCGGGCAGGAGCGCGGCCAGCGAGTCCAGCGCAGAGGAGGTCTGCGCCAGCGAGCGCATCTCGATCCAGTGACCGAGCAGCATTATCACGACCAGGAGCGCGAGCTCCCACCAGAACTCCAGCTCGTGGGAGATGAGCCCGAGGCTGGCCGCCAGGGAGGCGACGAAGGCCACCGTGATGGCCATGCCGATCAGCAGCATCATGCCGGGCTTGCGGGTGCGGATCTCCTCGATCGCGCCGGTGTAGAACGGCTTGCCACCCCAGACAAACATCACCGTGCCCAGGACTGGCGCGACCCAGCCGATCCCCGGCACGTCCGGCAGGTCATAGCCGAGCAGGTCGGCGAACATTGGGCTGGTCAGGACCGTTGGCACCGCGAGCGCGAGCATGATCCAGAACAGCCTGCGGAACATCGCGACGTGATCGCCGTGTCCGCTGTGGCCACCATGACCACCGTGACCGCCATGTTCGCTGTGGCCACCCTGTCCGGCAGGGCCTTCGTGACCGTCGTGCGTGCCGTGACCCTCGCGGCTTACGTCGTGGCCTGCGTGGTGGTCGTTGCTTGTCCCGGCGTGGCCCTTGTGGTCACCGTGGCCGTGCGCTCCCTGCGTCATCACTCGCTCCTTTTGTATACCCTAAGGGGGTATATGGAAGCGTAGCACCCACCTGCTATTCCGCCTGTCCACCGCGATGTCAGTGCTCGCCCCTAGCGTGACGACATGACTCTCACAGTGGGCATGATCACGACCGACACGACCGACGCCGAGGCGCTCGCCAGATGGTGGGCCGAGCAGACCGGGGCCGAGGTCGCCGAGACCAACGAGGGCTGGTTCGTGATCGTGCGAGGCGGCACCCTCCCGGTCTGGCTCGCCTTTCAGAAGGTCGAGGAGGTCACCCCCGGCAAGAACCGCCTGCACCTGGATCTGACCGCCAGCGGCGGTCTGGACACCGAGGTGGAGCGCCTCCTCGCCTCCGGGGCCACCCTGGTGGAACGACGCGGAGACGAGCACTTCCGCTGGGTGACGCTGGCCGATCCGCAGGGCAATCAGTTCTGCGTGTCCGGCCCCCACGCGCCGGCGCCCGAGACCTGACCGCCACCCGAAACTCAGTCGGCGGACCCAGTCTCGTCGTCATACAGTGCCGAGGACACCACGGCACAGGGACTTGGGGACTGCATGACGACCAGCACGACGTATGGCGAGCTCAGCGACGAGCAGCAGGCGGAGGCGCTGCGCCCTGTCGCGGCGGCGGCAGCCACCGCCTTCGGACTGGAGCCGCGCAGGCTGGACGTGCACCTGCACGCCTACAACACGACATACGCCGTCGAGACGGTCGTCGGGGAGAGGTTCGCACTGCGGGTCAACACCAGCTCCACCAGCCCGCGGCGCGAGATCGCCACCCAGCAGGCCTGGCAACTGGCCATTGCCGAGGAGACCCCGGTGCACGTGGCCACACCGCGGCGGACGACAGACGGCCAGTGGTGTGCCGCCGTCGACTCCGACGCCCTCGGGCGCGAGCTGCTGGTGACCTGCGCGAGCTGGCTCGAGGGACCCGACGTCGGCACGCCCTCTCCGCAGGTCGCCCACGAGCTCGGTCGGACGATGGCCCACCTGCACCGGCAAGCACGGTCGTGGCGCCTGCCGGACGGTGCGACGCTGCCGCTGTTCGACGAGCCCCTGTTCGGCGCACCGGATCACCTGGCGGTCGCCGATCTGGAGGCCGGACAGCGGGAGGTGCTCGGGCGGACCGCGTGCATCACAGCCGACGCCTTTGCCCGCGTCGGTGCCAGCGACCAGGTCATCGCCCTGCATGCCGACCTGCACGGCGGCAACCTCAAGTGGCGCGATGGCCGACTCGCAGTCTTCGACTTCGATGACTGCGGGCTGGGGGTGCCGACGCTGGACCTGGCGATCAGCACCTTCTATCTGCGCGGCGGCGCCCCGGGGTCAGAGGAAGCGCTGCGGGAGGGCTATGCGACGGTCGCCCCGCTCCCGGACGTCAGCCCAGAACACTTCGAGGCCATCATCGCCTCACGACAGCTGCTCCTGGCCAACGACATCGTCAAGAGCACGACCGCGCAGTTCCGCGAGATGGCCAGGACCTATCTGCCCACGGCCGTCGACCGGTTGCAGCACTGGCTCGAGACCGGGCACTTCACCCGGGAACTGCCCGGGAGCTGAGCCCCCGAACGACAGGTGGGGCGGTTCAGCGTCCCGACGGGGGCTCGTCGGTGGGTGTCTCGGCCGGCGCCTCGCCCCGGGCTGCCCTCGCGTGCTCCTGCTCGGCCGCCTCGAGCAGTTCCAGGAACTCACGCTCGTTGCGGATCCGCGCGCGGTGCTTCTCCGGCAGCGCCTTGATGGTCTTGATCTCCTCCTCGAGGGCGCCGTAACTCTTCTCCCGGGCGTCCGGGTCGCCCCAGTAGCCAATGTCGAGATACTGCGTCGCGTGCCGACGGGCGTTGCCGACGGCGTTCTTGGCCTTGCCGGCCGGGCTCACCAGGGAGGCGACCACCGTGATGACCAGGACACCGATGATGACGACCAGCGACATCCCCGTGCTGACCTCCACCACCGGCACGTGCTCGCCGTCGTTGATGAAGGGCAGGGTGTTCTCGGCCAGGGCGTGCAGGATCAGCTTGACGCCGATGAAGCCCAGGATGGCCGCCAGTCCGAAGGACAGGTAGATCAGGCGGTCCAGCAGCCCGTCGATCAGGAAGTAGAGCTGCCGCAGCCCCAGCAGGGAGAAAGCCGTCGCCGTGAACACGATGTAGGTGCTCTGCGTGAGGCCAAAGATCGCGGGGATCGAGTCGATAGCAAACAGGATGTCCGTGCCGCCGATGGCGAGCATGACCACCATCATCGGCGTCATCAGACGCTTGCCGTTCTCGACCGTGAACAGCTTGTCCTCGTCGTAGCCCTCGCTCGTGGGGATGACCTTGCGGATCAGCCGCACCACGAAGTTCTCGCCCTCTGAGTCCTCGTCGTCCGGCTTGAGCATGTTGCCCGCAGTGAGCAGCAGGATCAGACCGAAAACGTAGAAGACCCAGGCGAACCGGTCGATCGCGGCAGCCCCCAGGAAGATGAACACCGTGCGTGAGATCAGCGCAAAGACGATCCCGAACAGCAGCACCTTCTGCTGGTTGGCCCGCGGCACCGCGAAACTGCCCATGATGATGAGGAAGACAAACAGGTTGTCGACCGACAGGGCCTTCTCGGTGACGTAGCCGGCGAAGTACTCCGTCCCCGGGTCGCTGCCGGCAAACACCCAGACCCCGACACCGAACAGCAGGGCGATGCCGACATAGGCAGCCGACCAGATCGCGGACTCGCGCAGCGTCGGGATGTGCGCCTTGCGCACGTGGAAGAAGAAGTCGTAGGCGAGCAGGCCGATGATCCCCAGGAGGGTGAGGATCCAGACCGTGGTGGAGACCTGCATCAGCGGGCTTGAGCACTCAGTGGGGCGGGCAGCACCCCTTAAATCTATCGGTGACCGGCCCCGCGAGCGATATCAGCGCTCACCCGGCGGGCCCCAGATCAGTCGTCCTCCTGCTCGGTGGCCTCCCGGGCGCGGCGGCGCCAGCGGCTGCGCTCGGCGGTCATGGCACGCACGTCCCCGGTCGGGCCAAGATGGCTGAGCTTGTCGGGGTTGGTGATCGAGCGGATCGCCTGGATGTGCCCGTCCAGAATGTCCAGGACCCAGGTGCCGACGACCTTGCCCTCGGAGTCCCGCAGGATCGCTCCGGGCCAGCCGTTGAACTCACGCGGCTCCAGCGACGCACCGCTGGCGAGCAGCGGTGGGACGGTCGCCACCAGGATGCGGGCGGCTCGCTCGGCACCGAAGCGCCCTCCCTCGCCGCCACCCTTCCCGCCAGCGTCGTTCACCGTCTCGACATCGGCGGCCAGCAGACCCTGGAGGGCCTCGAGGTTGCCCTCTCGCAGGGCATCGAAGAACCTGTCCGCGAGGTCGAGCCGCTTGCGCCGGTCAACCTCGAAACGGGGCCGTCCGTCCCGCATGTGGCGACGGGCACGAGCCGCCAGCTGGCGGGCGGCGGGCTCGGACCGCTCGATCGTCTCGGCGATCTCAGCAAACCCAAAGTCGAAGACCTCACGCAGCACGAAGACAGCGCGCTCGAGAGGGCTGAGGCGCTCGAGCAGCAGCAGCGCCGCCATCGACACGGAGTCGGCGAGCTCCGCGGAGTCCGCGGGCTCGGCATACGGCTGGGTTTGCAGGGTGTCCGTGGGCAGCGGCTCGGGGAACCACGGGCCGACATAGGCCTCCCGCCGCACCCGGGCCGAGCGCAGGACGTCGATCGAGATCCTCGAGACCACGGTCGACAGATAGGCCTTCAACGACTCCGGCTCGGTGTCCGTCCCCGCGTAGCGCAACCACGTCTCCTGCACCGCATCCTCGGCCTCGCCCACGCTGCCCAGGATCCGATAGGAGATCGAGAACAGCAGTGGCCGCAGCTCCTCGAACCGCTGGGCGTCCATCACTTGCGCCCCGGTCTGCCGCCCGACAGTCGGGCCCTGCCTCCAGAAAGTCGTCTCCGCCATGCCCCTGAGACGAGGCGGCCCCCTGATCTGTGACATCGGCGGCGACTGTGACTTCGGCGGTGCCCGACACCGGATCCTGACCGCGGCCCGGTGTCACAGGGCTGGCCGTTGTCTCGTCCCAAGGTCGAGCCGCCGCAGGGGCGGCCCGTCGAAAGGAGAGAGCTGATGAACATCGCTCTGTGGATCGTAGCGGGGCTGCTCGCGACCGGCTATCTGATGGGCGGGACGGCGATGCTCGTGCTGCCCAAGGAGCGCTACTTCGCCCTGCACCCCAGCCAGGAGTACGTCGAACTCTTCCCGGCCGGCTTCATCACGGCCCTCGGCGGCGTGAAGATCCTGGGCGCGGTGGGGCTGATCCTGCCGGCGGTTCTGGGCATCGCTCCCGGTCTTGTGCCGTGGGCCGCCCTCGGTTTTGTCCTGCTCATGACCGGGGCGACGACGGTGCGGATCATCCGTCAGGAGTGGCCCAACGCCGTCGGCGACCTGGTGTTTCTTGCCTGCGCTGCCTTCGTGGCCTGGGGCCGGTTCGGGTCGGAGGCCTTCGTCGGCTAGGCGCCCTCAGGGGGTGATCAGCGTGGCCAGCGCGGCATCGGAGTCGGCCAGGGACTGCCGGTCGTATGTCGAGGCGAAGGCGATCACCTCGTCGGCACCAGTGCGGTGGACCAGTTCGGTGAGCTGCCGGCCGACCTCGGCGACGGTCCCGTGCACCGACTGGGCGACATGGTCCTCGATCTGGGCCTGCTGACGATCCGTGAGGTGCTGCGGTGCGTGGGAGCTCAGTGGTGGAAAGGCTCCGGTCGAGCGCGAGGTGACCATCGCCCAGGCCTCGGGCAGCATCAGCTCGCGCGCTCGCTGGGTGGTCTCGGCGACCATCACGTCGGCACTGACGATGAGATGGGGCTCCGGGCAGGATCGACTGGGACGGAAGCGATTCCGATAGTCGTTCAGCGGTGCGAGGTCACCCCGCAACACCGGGCCTCCCACAACCACCGGGAGGCCACGCTCTGCTGCCGTCGCGAGTCCGGATCCGGTGGCCAGCACGAAGATTGGCGGTGCTGGCACCCCTGCGGGCATCGCGGTGACTGGCCCGTCATCGGTCAGGAACGCCTCAAGATCCACGAGGTCCCGCGCGAAGTCCTCGGGCGTGTATCTCAGGACGTCCAGCGCCTCCCGCACGGGCGCGGTGAAACCGAGAGAACGGCCGACGCCCAGATCGATTCGCCCCGGGTGCAGGGCCTCCAGCATCCGCGCCTGCTCCGCGATGACCAGGGGCCGGTGGTTCGGCAACATCACACCGCCCGAGCCGACTCGGATCCGCTCGGTGCGCTCGGCGATGGCCGCCATCAGCAGCGGTGGGCTGCCGCTGGCGATCCCCGGCACGGCATGGTGCTCGGCCACCCAGAACCGGTGGAATCCCAGCACCTCGGCGCGGTCCGCCCGCTCGATCGTGTTGCGCAGCGCTGCCCCAGGGCTCTCTCCCTGACGGGTGCGCGACCGATCGAGCAGGGACAGCGGCACGCGCACAGTCGGCCCACTCGCCGAGCTGTCAGTTGCAGCGGTCATGATGTCCCCGACCGTACGCGGCTCTGTCGACGGGCGATGAGTCCCCCTCCTGGGGACAGTCCACATCGGCAGGGACACGAGTCCCACCACGGACCACGGAAGGACACCCAGTGGCTGATCTCCCGCTGACCTCGGACGAGTTGTGGGCGGCCGTCCACGCAGAGCGCGCCGCGCTCGCTGATGACCTGACCGGATTGACCCCGGAGCAATGGGCCACCCAATCTCTCTGCTCGCAGTGGTCCGTCCGGGAGGTCGTGGCCCACCTGACGGCCGCCGCGAGCACCTCGCGCCTGGCGTGGATCCGCAGCATCGTCGGCGCCCGCTTCCGCCCGGCAGTGCACAACCAGCGCCGCCTCGTGGAGCACCTCGGAGCCACGCCAGCCGAGACGCTGGAACGCTTCCGGGCCGTCGTGACCAGCACGGTCGCACCGTCGGGTCACACCGCCGCCTGGCTCGGCGAGGTCATCGTGCACGGCGCGGACATTCGCCGGCCTCTGGGCATCCCCCACGTTCCCGCTCCCCGTGCCGTGAGCGCCGTCGCCATCTTCTTTGCCGGGCAGGACTTTGCCGTGAACAGTCGCAGCGCGGTCAAGGGCTTGCGGTTGGAGTCCACGGACGGCGGCTTCACAACGGGTGCGGGACCGTTGGTCACGGGGCCAACCCTCGCCCTGGTGCTGGCCATGGTCGGGCGCGCCTCGGCATACGACGATCTCTCGGGTCCCGGTGTCCCCGAACTGATCCGGCGCTCGCAAGCTGACTGAGCCCCGGCGGTCCGATCACCGGCGGTCCGATCACTGCCCAACCCGGCCATCCACGCACTCTCGGAGCAGGTCCGCGTGTCCGGCGTGACGCGCATACTCATCGATCCGGTGCACGTGCAGCTCGCGCACGGCGATGCGGTCGCTCCCGACGCGCTCCCAAAGGTCGGGCAGTGCCGCCAGGGCGGCATCCGTCGCCAGTTGCTCACGCTCGAGATCGCGGTAGGCAGCATCCACCACTGCCGGATCACCCACTGCCCCATCAAAATCGGCGTCGTGTGGTCCATAGAGTTTGTCGAGCGATGGTCCCCCCAGCCAGGTGCGCCAGTCGCGCTCAGTCTCGGCGAGGTGCCGGAGCAGGCCCAGCAGCGACATGGTCGAGGGAGGCACGCTGCGCCGGGCGAGTTGTTCGGCGTCCAGGCCATCACATTTCATCAGCAGCGTGAGCCGATAGTCGCGCAACATGTCCAGCAGGGTCTCGAGCTCGCCATCCGGGCTGACCCCGTCGGTGTTGCGCGGATCGTGCGCCGGGTCGACCCACATGTCGGGATAGATGGTGGCCGGCGTCCAGCGCGAGGGCACATCGCTCATCTGTCCATCGTGCGGCGTGCGGTCTGTGGCTGCCACCGAATTAGGCGACGCGTGCTTCCCGTCGGAGGCCGCAAATCCGGGGTCAGGTCCGGCCGGCCGGCGACCCTGGCGGCTGTCGGTGCGTGGTGCCACAGTGGTTCTATGACGCAAAACCATCGCTCCCTGACAGCGCGGGAGTTCCAGGGTTCAGCGGGCGTCTCGGACTGGCGGGCTCTGGGGGTGGGGGCGTGCGCCTGGTTTGGCGCGACCTCACACGCGACGGGTGCCGCGCTGGTCCGCGGGGTTGTCGAGGCGGCGGCAGGGGCTGATGTCGCGATGCCTTTCATTGAATTGCGCTCCAGCGGCGTCCGGGTCCGTCTCGCGCCGGACAAGGGGAGCTTCAGCCAGGGCGATGTGACGCTGGCCCAGGAGATCTCGCGGGCTGCGGCCGACCTCGAGATGGTGTCCGACCCGGGTGTTCTCCAGGATGTGCAGCTGACCTTTGACACGCTGGATCAGGCCGCTGTCATGCCGTTCTGGCAGACGGCCCTGGGCTATGACCTGGTCGGCGAGGACGACCTGGTGGACCCGTTGCGGCGGCACCCGCCGATCTGGTTCCAAGACCAGGACGCACCGCGCCCACTGCGCAACCGGGTGCATCTTGACTCCGTGGCGCCGCAACCACGCGCGGCGGTTGCCCTGGAGTCGGTGCGAGCGGACGCCAGTTCGGTCAAGGAGCAGGGTTACTACGCCACGGTGGCGGACGCCGAGGGCAATGAGGTCGACCTGCTGCCGCTGCCTGAGGGTGCGGACCTCTGGGCCCCGTCAGCTGAGTCCGGCGGCAACCAGGCCGATCTGGAGGACTGGCGGCTCGTGTTCGCGGGGATGGCGTGCTATCCGGTCTCGTCCACACGCCAGGCGGTCGAGCTGGCCGAGGCTGTGGCTCGCCTGGCGGACGAGGCGGGACTGCCACTCGGAGTTGATCTGCGGCCCGGGGTCGTCGTCATCGACACGGGCAAGGACGTCCCGGATCAGGACGGCTATGAGCAGCTCGCCGTGCACGTGCAGGCCGCCGCGCGGGAGTTGGGGCTGACTGCCGATCCGTCGCTCGCTCGCTTCATCCAGGTCGGGATCGACGCGGTGGACATCGTGGCGGTGCGCGCCTTCTGGCGGGCTGTCCTTCGCTATGACGAGGACCCCCGCGACGGCGTCACTGACCTGTTCGATCCACGACGGCTCAACACTGTCGTCTTCTTCCAGCCGATGGACGAGTCCGACATGGAGCGTCGCGCGCAGCGCAACCGCATCCATGTCGACATCTTCCTGTCTGACGACCAGGCGCAGGAGCGCGTTGCCGCTGCTGTTGCGGCTGGCGGCACGGTCGTGCGGGAGGCCGCCACACCCCAGACATGGACCATCGCCGACCCGGAGGGCAACGAAGTCGACATCACCTTCTCTGTCGGGCGCGAGGAACTCTTCCGCGACATCGCAGCTGACTCCCGCGCCTGAATTACCCGCCCTGCTCGCTCAGCGCCGCCCGGACGTGACCTTCGTCGATCTGCTCGACACCAGCACCGAGAGCCAGTGTGAGCGCAGCCGTCGAGGACAGCAGGATCCGTCGCCGAATATCAGGAGCCACCTGGTATCCCCTGAACAGCACTGAGACCGCCTCCGGTGTCATGACGAGATCCAGTGCACCATCCTCCTCGTCGTGGCCCAAGATCCGTGCGACCCGACGCTGGAGCAGCGCCCGCACGTCACCGTCCACGGTGAGGTCGGGAATGCGCAACACGTGGTCAAAGAACGGCTGGGCACTCTGATACCCGGCGTCGCTCTCGTAAGTGGGGTGCACGGCGACGACGGCAGCGACCCCCAGGTCATCTGCCAACAGTCGCAACACTCGCCCGAAGAATGCGGCGCGCAACGTGCGGCTTGCTTCGACCTCCAACGCTCCGACCCAACGGTCGGTATCGTCCAGGAGCAGGACCGGCACGAGGTCGTGGTCACCCACGAGGCCGAGCAGCTGCAGCAGCTGATCCAAGACCTGGGTGCTCGCGCGCGCCTGGTCCTGAGCGAGTTGTGTCATCTCATACTGCAGCTGACCCGGCATCCACGCCGGTGTGCTGAGCCTTCCACCTGTGGCCCCAGGACATAGGACATGATCGAGGACTTTCCAGTCCCGGTGGCACCCACCATCGCCACGCGGCCACCACGCCGCAGCTCCGCATCGGGACTCCGCTCAACAGCACCGAGGCCGGACCTGGACTCCAGGTCATCGAGGGGTCGCTCATCTCCGACCCTAGGGCGAGGACCCCGGCTCAGCACGAGAGCGACGAGCGGCGCCGCAAGCGCGAACGCGTGGTGGACGAGAGTATGATCGTCGTATGGCGATAGCATCGGACAGAGTCGACGTTACATCCGCAGCCACCACTGCCGGCGACCTGATCTCGGCGGCAGCCCTGTTCCATGGGATGTCCGACCCTTCACGCCTCGCGATCCTCCAGCACCTGACGCTTGGAGAGCACCGCGTGCGAGACCTGACCGACCACCTCGGCCTGGCCCAATCAACGGTGAGTGCTCACCTGGCCTGCTTGCGGGACTGCGGACTGGTGACCTCACGGCCCCAGGGTCGCGCCTCCATGTTCTCTCTCAACAACGAGCCCGAGTTGATGAGCCTGCTGTCGGCGGCCGAAGTCCTGCTGGCGACGTCAGGCAACCGCGTCGCCCTGTGCCCGAACTTCGGGGTGGGGGCCACCGAAAGCCTGCCCCCGGAGCAACTGCGAGCGCACCCCGACTCCGATGCCCCATGAGCAGCCATGATCACGGGGCGGTGACCACTCACCGAGGGCGACTGGCGATCGCCTTCGCGATCACCGCGACCATCCTCGTCGCCGAGGTCATCGGTGCGTTCTGGACCGGCAGCCTGGCACTCCTGGTGGACGCGGGCCACATGCTGACCGACGCCGCGGGCCTGCTCATGGCCCTGGTCGCAGCATCCCTGGCTCTGCGGCCGCCGACTCCCGGGCGCACCTGGGGGTTCCGGCGCGCGGAGGTGCTTGCCGCCGGGGCGCAGGCGACGGTGCTGCTGGCCGTCGGGGCCTATGCCTTCATCGAGGGGATCCGCCGGCTCGACGATCCGCCGGAGGTCAGCTCCACCGGTCTGCTCGCCTTCGGCATCATCGGCCTGCTCGGCAACCTCGTGTCCATGTGGGTCCTCAGTGCAGGCCGCAGCGCCAACCTCAACATGCGGGCCGCCTTCCTCGAGGTGGTCAACGACGCCCTGGGCTCCGTCGCGGTGATCATCAGCGCCATCGTCATCGCGACCACCGGATGGACCCGCGTCGATGCCATCGCAGGGATGCTCATCGCCGCACTGATCGTGCCCCGAGCCATCACGGTGCTGCGCGAAGCCGGCAGCATCCTGCTGGAGTCCACTCCCAAGGGTCTCGACCTGGCGGCGGTGCGCACCCACCTCCTGGGGGTGCCGCACGTGCACGAGGTGCACGACCTGCACGCCTCGACCATCGCGACCGGCCTGCCCGTGCTGTCCGCGCACGTCGTCCTGGACGATGAGTGCTTCCGCGACGGCCACGCTGCCGAGATGTTGGGACAGCTCCAGGAGTGCGTCGCCGCGCACTTCGAGGTGAGTGTCGAGCACTCGACCTTCCAGCTTGAGCCTCCCGGCCACGCCGAGCGGGAGCACACGGCACACTCCTGACACCGACGAGCCACGTGATTGGGTCAGACACGAGACCGATCGAGACCCAGGCCAGACCAGACCGGCCGCGCGCAGTGCACGACCCGACCCACGGCATACTGCCGGTCAGAACCCGGACGAGAAGGAAACCCACGCCCCATGGCCTATTTCGAACCCGTCAGTGCCACCAGCTTCCGCGCGACCGAGCACGTCAGCGGCGCCTGGAACATCACCGAGCAGCACATTGCTCCCGCTCTGGGGCTCCTCGCGCACGCTGTGGAGGCCGACCGGGACGCCCGACGCGACGACGATCTGATCATTGGCCGGCTGTCCTACGACATTCTGGGCACGCTGCCGGTCGATGTCGTCGACTGCTCGGTGACGGTGCTGCGTCCCGGCAGGACGATCGAGCTGGTCGAGGCACGCCTGAGCCACGGGGGTCGCGACGGTGTGATCCTGCGGGCCTGGCTGATGCGCCCTGGTGACACCTCGGCCCTGGCTGGCACACCGCTGCCCACCATCCCCGCACCCGAGGCGATGCCGACCTGGGACGCGACGACGGTGTGGCCTGGGGGTTTCATCGCCAGCGCGGAGGTCCGACGGGACCAGGTGGAGCCCGGTCGCGGCGCCTTCTGGGTGCGCTCTGACCAGCCGCTGCTGGAGGGCGTGCCGGTCAGCGGCCTGGCCCACACGGTCCGGTTGCTCGACATCTCCAACGGCATGACGGTGCGCGCTCAGCCTCAGGAGGTCGCCTTCCCCAACATCGACCTCACCGCACACTTCTTCGCCCAACCGCAGGGCGACTGGGTCGGCTTCGACACCTCGGTGAGCTTCGGCGCCAGCGGAGTCGGGCTGACCAGCAGCGTCCTGCACGACGAGACCGGCCCGGTCGGCACGATGGCGCAGATCCTCACCGTCCGACCCTGACGTATGCCGAGTGGTCGCCTCAGAGGGCGACCTCACCGCTGATCAGCACGTTGGCCTGGCCACCCACCCACACCTGCCCGTCCTTGAGCCGCAGGTCGACGCGGCCGGCCCGCCCCAGTGCTGTGCCCTGGCGCACGGTGAACGCCTCCGGGGCGAGACCGGCACCCGTCAGCCACACGCCGAAGCCGGCGTTGAGGCTGCCTGTCACGGGGTCCTCGTTGCTTCCGGGTCCGGGGACGAAGGCACGCACCTCGTAGTCGGCCGGGCCACCTGGGGCGTGCGGTCCGATGACGCCGAGGTCGAGATCGCCGAGGGCCGCGAAGTCCGGCTCCAGAGCCAGGACCTCGTCGGCTGAGTCGAGCACGACACCGACCCAACCGGGACCGTTGTCGATCCACTGGGCGTGCTTGATCTGCTCGGGACGGATCCGCAGCGCTGCCACGATCTGCTGCACATCAGGCTCCTCCACCTCACCCGAGCGGAGGAAGTCCGGCGCGGCGAAGGCCAGCTGCTCCTCGGCATACCGGATGGGGATCAGCCCGGCCCCGCACTCCTGGATGACCACGCCATCCGTGGCGGGCACCCCGCCGGCCTCGAGCCACGCGCGGGCACTGCCGAGCGTTGGGTGGCCCGCGAAGGGAAGCTCCTCGCTCGTGGTGAAGATGCGCACGCGATAGTCCGCCCCAGGATCCGTCGGCGGGAGCAGGAAGGTGGTCTCGGAGAGGTTGGTCCAGTTCGCGAACCGGGCAAGCTGGTCATCGGTGAGGCCGTCGGCGTCGTGCACCACCGCGAGCGGGTTGCCGCGGCACGGTTCGCTTGCGAAGACATCAACCTGGGAGAAGCGCATGACCCCAGTGTGCCCCGGTCCGCCAGAGACGGCCGACCCAATAAATCACGTGCGCCTGGCTCTGCCTCATGGTGCGATCGGGCCATGACGATCGCGTTGAGGACTCCCACCGTTGCTGAGCTGGCTGCCGCGCTGGACGTGCTGGCCTCCTGGCAGACCGAGGAGGCACCATTCCAGTTGCACCCCGGCGACATCGGCTGGTTCTGGCGGCACGGGCCGGAAGCAGCGGCGGCTGCCGTGCGCACCTGGAGCCGCGACGGGTCCCTGGTCGCGCTGGGGCTTCTTGATGAGCCGGACCTGCTGCGCCTGGCCATCGCACCCGGCGCGCACCAGGACCACGAGCTGGCCCAGCAGCTGGCGGACGACATCGCTGACCCGGACAGCGGGGTGCTGCCTGCGGGCACGGTCACCCTGGAGGTGGCTCGCGATGTGCTCCTCCACGACCTGCTCGACGAGAACGGGTGGGCCCGGGTCGACCCCTGGCCGATCCTGCACCACGACCTCGCGTCGGTGGACGAGCACGGGCTGCGCATCCAGGTGATCACCGAGCAAGAGGCATCGGTGTGGGCTCACGTCCACGGCGCTGCCTGGGGTGGGGGCCCGAGCGACGAGGCCGCGGTCGAAGCACGCTGGCACCGTTTCGCTGGCGGTCCGGCCTTCGCGAACGCACGGTGCCTCGTCGGCTGGGACCAGGAGGACAACGCCGTCGCCACCGTCACCGTGTGGGCAGCAGGTCCCGGCCGGCACGGCATCGTCGAGCCGATGGGCGTGCACCCGGATCACCGGGGGAAGGGCCACGGCCGCGCCATGAACCTCGCCGCCGCGAGCGCGCTGCTGGAGATGGGATCCACGTCCGCAATGGTCGCCACGCCTGGCTCAAACGTCGGCGCCGTCGCTGCCTACGAGGCAGCCGGCTTCCGGTCCCTCTACGAGCGCCTCGACCGCCGCCGGGACTCCTGACGAGAAGCCGCCGGATGCACGGCTGACCGCCACGTGAGCCGCCAGCAACGCCGGGGCACCCTCATCTCAGGGGGATTTTGGTTGCTCGCGCCAGGCCCGCTCAAAGGGCAGTCGCCAGGCGTGCGGCGCGATCAGTTGGTGGATCGCATTCGGCCCCCAGGTTCCTGGAGCGTAGGGCTTGACCGGCGGCGGATTCTCCAGCAGCGGCGCGGCGCGTGCCCACAGGCTCTCGATGCCTTCGGCGGTCGTGAACAGCGTGTGGTCGCCGTGCATCGCGTCCAGGATCAGCCGCTCGTAGGCCTCCAGGACGTCACCGGCCGCCGCTGTCTCCCGGGTGGAGAACTGCATGGACAGCTTCTCCAACTTCATCCCCGGCCCGGGTCGCTTGCCATAGAAGGACAACGACACTTTGGACTCATCAGCCAGGTCGAACGTCAGGTGATCCGGGCCAGCCTGTCCGACACCGGAGTTGGACGGGAACATGGAGCGCGGGGCCTCCTTGAAGGCGATGGAGATGATGCGCGCTCCCTCAGCCATCCTCTTGCCCGTGCGCAGATAGAACGGGACACCCGCCCAGCGCCAGTTGTCGATCTGACAGCGCAGCGCGATGAAGGTCTCGGTGTCCGAGTCCCTGGCGACCCCCTCCTCGGTGAGGTACTCGGCATACTGCCCGCGCACGACATGCGCCGGATCGAGCGGGAGCAGTGAGCGGAAGACCTTGTTCTTCTCCTCGCTGATGGCCCCCGGCTCCAGAGCGGTGGGCGGCTCCATCGCGACGAAGGCCAGCACCTGGAACAGGTGGCTCACCACCATGTCCTTGAAGGCTCCGGTTGCCTCGTAGAACCCGGCGCGCCGGTCCAGGCCGAGAGTCTCTGGGATGTCGATCTGCACGTGATCGATGAAGTTGCGGTTCCAGATGGGCTCGAACAGGCCGTTGGCGAAGCGGAACGCCAGGATGTTCTGGGCCGCTTCCTTGCCGAGAAAGTGATCGATCCGGAAGATCTGCTCCTCGGTGAAGGTCTCGTGGATGTGTGCGTTGAGGTCGACGGCGCTGGCCAGGTCCGTGCCGAACGGCTTCTCCATCACGATGCGAGAGTCGGTGACCAGGTCGGCGTCGCGCAACAACTCGATCACGGACAGCGCGGCCTTCGGGGGGACGCTCAGATAGTGCAGCAGTCCAGCGTCCTCCCCCATCGACGCCTGTCCTTCGCGGACGACCCGCGCCAGCGCCTGTGCGCCCGCTGCGGACGGCACGAAGTGGAGACGCTCGGCGAACTTGGCCCACTCCTGATCACTGAGGTCCCGGTTGCCGAACTCGTGGATGGCCTGCTTGGCGAACTCCCGGAACTCGGCATCGTCGAGTTCCTCCAACGACGTCCCGACGACCCTGATCTCCGGGGCCAACTCAGACACGGACAGATAGGCCAGTCCAGGAAGGAGCTTGCGCCGCGCGAGATCGCCACACGCCCCGAACAGCACGATGACGTGGGGGTCGGCGAACTCCGTCGCTTGCGGTGCCGGCCCGAGCCCGGGATAGGACGTGGTCTGGGCGAGTGGATCGATCCGGTCAGTCACCCTGCGGAGTCTTGCAGCAACCTGCAGAGGTGTCGAGGGCAACGTGGCAAGGGAACGAGGATCGGGAGGGGGTTAGTCGGTGCCGACGAAGCCGGACTCAAAAGCAGCGATGACCGCCTGCGTGCGGTCGCGGGCGTCGAGCTTGGTCAGCAGCGAGCGCACATAGGTCTTGACGGTCTCGCGGCCCAGGAAGAGCTCGGCCGCGATCTCGGCGTTGCTGTGGCCCCGAGCCAGCAGGCGCAACACCTCAGCCTCACGGGTCGACAACGCCGGCAGCACCCGAGCAGGCCGGGCCGTGCGACGCACCAGGTCGCGGATGGCATCCGGGAAGAGCAGTCCATCCACCGCCGCGACGGTCCGCACCGCGTGCACCAACTGATCGGCGCCAGCGCGCTTGAGCAGGAAACCGTGGGCGCCCGCCTCGAGCGCCTCCAACACATACGAATCGTGCTCGAAGGTCGTCACCACCAGCACCCGCGGTGGGTCGTCGGCTCGCAGCAACCGCCGCGTCGCCTCAATGCCGTCCAGACGGGGCATCCGCACGTCCATCACCACCACGTCGGGCGTGACCTGCCGCGCTCGAGTCAGGGCCTCCGCGCCGTCTGCTGCCTCGCCCACCACCTCGAGGTCGGGCTCGGATCCGAGGATCGCGGCGAAGCCCGAGCGGACCATGGCGTCGTCATCCACCACGAGCACGCTGATCATGAGTCACCTCTGGCCGGCAGGCTCGCCTCAAGCCGCCACCACGGCCGCCCGTCGAGGCTGACCGGACCGGCAACGAGGGTTCCACCGGCCAGGGTCAGGCGCTCGCGCATCCCCACGAGTCCGCGGCCGCCGGCGCGTGCTGTCCCCTCGCCAAGGACTGGGTTCTCCACCAGGATCTCGATGCGCCCATCCTCCACCTGCACCCGGCCACGTGCCTCACCGGACCCGTGACGGTGGACGTTGGTCAGGGCCTCCTGCACCACCCGGTATGCCGTGCGCGCGGCCTCCGCACCCACGTCACCGATGGCGTCGTCACAGGTGATGGTGGAGCGGCCCTGCGGGCCGAGGTCGCCCAGCAGGTCGGCGATCGGCGCCAGGCTCGGCGCGGGGTCGAGGGGTGGGCCATCGACGCGAGTGCCCTCACGCAGCGAGCCGAGCACCTCGTCGAGCTCGGACACCGCTGCCCGCGTGGCCTTGGAGATCTGCTCCAGAGCCCGCTGGGCAAAGGCAGGATCCCGGCTGGCGACCCGCGCGCCAGCCTCGGCCTGCACCCCGATCGCCGTCAGGGAGTGCCCGATGGAGTCGTGCAGCTCACGCGCCAACTCGTGCGAGCGCAGGAGCCGCGCACGATCCTCCTCGGCCAGCAGGAGCAGGTCGCCAGATGTTGGTCCCAGGACGCGCGGTGCCAGGGCACGCAGCAGCGCCACCAGGACCACCTGCCCCAGGGTCCCGAGGAGCAACAGGGCCAGGCCGAGGGCACCCACTGCCACAGCAGGCAGGGAGCGCAACATCTCCGGCAGGGACTCGCCGACACCGTCATTGACCGTGGCGACCAGCAGGACGAGACCCTGGGGCACGCACCAGAGCAGCGCCAGCAGCGACGTGCCCCCGAGCAGGATGACGATGACAGCCCAGAGCAACCCACGACGGCGCGACTCCCAGGAAGAACTGTCGGCTGGCCGAGTCAGTGGCACCTCGAGCAGGGTGCTGGCCAGCCCCACCTCGGCCGCGCGGACCGGCGGAGCGAGCAGCAGGGCCACCACGATGACACCCACGAGCGCAACGAGGGTCGCCATCACCAGCCGCACCGAGCCCTGCGTGGTGACGATGGTCATGCTGAATCCGAAGGTCAGCCACGCCACCAGGGCCGCGCAGGCACCGCCCACCAACAGGTGCAGCAGTCCCTTCGTCCAGCGTCCGACCATGATTGCCAGTCTGGCAGCAGACGGCGGCGGCCTCCTCCCCCTTATGAGGGAGCGCGAACCCTCGCCGGTGGGAGGTGCGCCTGGCCACCACCGCGGGACGGTGGAGCCATGAACACCAGAACAAGCTCCGCTCCAGCCACCAGACAACCAACCACCACGCATCGTCCCGACTCCGGGTCCCTGCCGCCGGTGGGGCCGGCACGTCGGGCACTCGCCGGGTTCGCCGCACTGACGACCCTGCCCTATCTGGCCCTCAAGGTGTCCTGGCTGGCCGGGATGCGGACCGGGCTCAACGACCCGGAGTTCGGCCACAGCAGCACCATGTTCTGGCTGAACTCCCTGACCATGGGCCTGGATGTCGTCGCCCTCGTGCTCGCCGTGATCTTCCTGACGCGGCGCGGCCTGCGCGCTCCGGCCTGGCTGGTCCTGCCGCCAATGTGGATCGGCGCCGGTCTGCTGGGCCAGATCCTGCTCGCCCTGCCGCTGGCGGTGTTCGTCAACACCGTGGCTCCCTCGCACCCGCCGACCGACGAGATCCCGCCGCTGGCCGACTGGGTCTATCCGCTGGTGTATGCCGGCTTCGCCGGGTTGGGCATCGGCCTGCTCGGGGCGTTCGCGATCTATGCCCGGCAGCGCTGGGGAGGACGGTCCCTGCCACCGGTGACCGCGCGGGCACGCCGGATGCTGCGCGGTGCGGCAGTCCTGATCGTGGGCGCTGGCGTCGTGCACACGGTCGTGTCCGGTGTGCCGCTGGATGCCCGGTTGCTCGATCTGGCGGTCGCGGTGGTGACCGCTGCAGCACTGCTCGCTCTCGGCCGTCCGAGTCTGCGCGGTCGGAGGGCCACGACAGCGCTCGTGGTCGCCTTCGTGGGGACCGGGGCCGTGGTCGCCTGGGGCACCTATCTCGGGGTGATCACGGCGATCCCCAACGAGTTGGTCGGACAGACGGAGACCGACTGGGCAACGGTCGGTGGTGCGGCGCTGCGCATGGCGGCCGGTTTCGTCGGCGTCGGTGCACTGGCGGTCCGGCTGACCCGGCGGTGACGACTTGGTAGGGACAACTTGGCTCTAGACGGCGTGGCTGAGGCCCTCGACCAGCGCCAGGGCTCCCATGCCAGCGAGCACCAGTCCGGACAGGATCTCGAACGCCGAGCCGGTGAGGACCCGACCGACCCGGCCACGTCCGGCGACCGAGGCCAGGACCACCAGCCAGAGGCCGACGCTGCCGGCGGCGATGGCCGGGACGACCACCGCTGAGCCGACCGTCAGCTCCGCCGGCAGCACGCGGGGGAAGGCGGCCAGGAAGATCAGGCCGGTCTTCGGGTTGGTCAGGCTGCTGGCCAGTCCGACGGCCAGCGGTCGACTCGGGGGCGCCAGCGCGGCACCGGAGGTGTGGTGACGCAGCCCGTTGCGCAGGGCGAGCAGTCCCAGGACGAGGATCAGCAGGCCGCCGACGGCAGTGACCGTCGGGAGCAGGTGCGGCCAGGCGTCCAGCGCCAGCCGCAGGCCGGTCAGGGCGAACAGTGACCAGACCACGATCCCGGCTGCCGCACCGGCCGCATAGCGATAGCCCGCCGTCGCCGAACGGGCGCCACAGCGCAGGGTGAGCAACGTGTCCGGCCCCGGAGTGAGAGCGAGAATCACGCTGACCGAGATCAGGCCGCTGAGCAGTGGCCAGGTCACGTCGAGACCCTTGAGACCGTCGGGACCGCTGGGACCGCCGGGACTGCTGAGCAGACCCGCGCGAACGGAGCCGGCGAGACAGGGAGGAAGTGGCGGTGGGGCACTCTCTCAGAATGAGGCCGCCACCATGTCGGCACAAGCAATGATCTGCACACAATCGTTCGTTCCTGCCTTATCTTTGAGCACATGATCGACGTGCAGCGCCTTCGGGTCTGGCAGGCAGTGGTCGCGAGTGGCTCGGTGCACGCGGCGGCCCGGCACCTGGGCTACACCCCGTCGACGGTCAGTCAGCACGTCAAGCTCCTGGCGCGCGAGACCGGCCTGGTGCTGGCCACGCGAGTCGGGCGGGGCATCGAGCCCACCGCTGCCGGGCTGCGTCTTGCCGAGGAGGGCAGCGAGGTGATCTCCAGTCTGGGGCGACTGGATCACGTCGTGTCCGACCTGCGGGATGGTCGCACCGACCACCTGAGCATCGCGTGCTTCGCGTCGGTCGCCCAGACGTGGGTGCCGGAGGTCGCAGAGCGGCTGCGTCACGAGCTCCCCGGCGTGGTCCTCGAGGTCAGCATCAGCGAGCCCCACGGCGGGCGAGGACGACGAGCACCCGATCTCGAGGTGGCCTCAGAGGCCCCGGATGAAGCCGGGTCGACCGGCGCGGCCTTCGTCCGCCACGACCTGGGCCTGGACCCCTTCGTCGTGGCCCTGCCCGTCGGCCACCGGCTTGCCTCAGCTGATGAGGTCCGCGTCGCCGAGTTGGCCGACGAGACCTGGATCGACAACGTCGTCTATGACAGCCCCACCCTGCGGATCCTGGTCGAGGCGTGCCGGGCCGCGGGGTTCCAGCCACAGTTTGCCGCCCGCTGCGATGACCACCAGGCGACCCTCGGCCTGGTCGCGGCCGGGCTCGGCATCACCGGCCTGCCCTCCCTCGCAGCCCACCGACTGCCGGACGGCGTGGTCGCCGTGCCGCTGGTGGACCCCGTGCCCCAACGCCGGATCGTCGCCAACCAGCGCCACCTCACCGCCCACACCCGGGCCTCCGCCGTGGCCCTGGAGGCCCTGCAACAGCTGGCCACCCAGGTGCGCGAATAGCGCAGAGAGGCCAGGATGTCGGGACAGGATGTTGACCGAGGGCGACCGTCCACGAAAGGACGCACCATGACCCAACCACCACCCGCCCAGTCAGCACCCGCCCAGCCAGAACCCACACCGGCGGCCGCGGGACTACCCGACGGATCGGCATACGTCCTGCACATCGACTGTCCCGAACGGCCCGGGCTCGCGCACCTGGTGACCGGCTTCCTGCAGGACTGGCACGCGGACATCCTGGAGCTCAAGCAGTTCGACGACTTCCGTGCCGGGCGGTTCTTCCTGCGCGTGCACTTCGTGCTCGACCGCCAACACGAGGACCCCGGGGCGGAGGGTTTGCGCGCCGCCTTCGCACCGCTCGCAGAGCAGTGTGACGGCACCTTCGACATCCGGGCTGCGAGCGCCAGGCGGCGCGTGCTGATCATGGTCAGCAAGTTCCCCCATGCCCTCAACGACCTGCTCTTTCGCGCCCGCAACGATGAGCTCGGCGCCGAGATCGTCGCCGTCGTGTCGAATCACCCGGACGCGCAGCAGCTGGTGGAGTGGCACAAGATCCCGTTCTTCCACGTCCCGATCACCAGGGACACCAAACCAGCGGCCGAGGCCCGTCTGTTGGAGCTCGTCGAACAGTTCGACGTCGAGCTGGTGGTGCTGGCTCGCTATATGCAGATCTTCAGTGACGAGCTGTCCCGCACCCTCAGCGGGCGGGCCATCAACATCCACCACTCGTTCCTGCCCAGCTTCAAGGGGGCCAAGCCCTATCACCAGGCCTATGACCGCGGTGTCAAGACGGTCGGGGCGACCGCGCACTATGTCTCCAGCGACCTGGACGAGGGCCCGATCATCGCCCAGAGCGTGCAGGAGGTGGACCACTCCTTTGGCCCGGAGGAACTGGTCGCCGCCGGGCGCGACACCGAGTGCAAGGCGCTGTCCAATGCGGTCCGCTGGCACTGCGAGGACCGCGTCTTCCTGCACGGCCACCGCACGGTCATCCTGCGCTGACTGGCCGACCCTGGACGGCAACCGCGCTGGGCCCGACACTTGAGCCCATGACGTCCTGGTTCAACAACCCTGCAGCCCGCCGGTGGTCCCTCGATCGCCGCTCAGACGACCCGGCCGAAGGCACCGCGCGCGACTTCCACCGCACCCTGCCCGACTATGCGCCGACCCCTCTCGTGGACCTTCCTGCCCTGGCCGCCGAGCTCGGCGTGGGGCGGGTGCTCGTCAAGGACGAGTCGTCCCGTCTCGGCCTGCCGGCCTTCAAGATCCTCGGGGCCTCCTGGGCGTGCCGACAGGCGGTCACCCGCAGCCCCGGAGCCCACCTGGTGACGGCCACGGACGGCAACCACGGACGGGCCGTGGCCCGGATGGCTCGCGAACTGGACACGAGCGCAACGATCTTCGTGCCGGCCGTCATGCCTGGGAGCACTGCCGCCCTGATCGCCGCCGAGGGTGCCGAGGTGGTCCGCGTGGACGGGGACTACGACGAGTCGGTGCGCACTGCTGCCAGGCACGCCGCCGCTGACCCGGACCGCGAGCTCGTGCAGGACACCGCCTGGGAGGGCTATGAGCAGGTGCCCCAGTGGATCGTCGACGGCTATCAGACGCTGCTGGCCGAGGTCGACGAGGAGCTCGGCAGACAACCCGACCTCGTCGCCGTGCCCGTGGGCGTCGGGTCCCTCGCCCAGGCGGTCGTGGAGCATTATCGGATGGCCGGCCCCCGAGCGCACGCGGCCGCCGACCCAGCGCACCGCACCCGGCTGCTCTCGGTGGAGCCCGACACCGCCGCCTGCGTCCTGACCAGCCTGCACCACGGCACACCCACCTCCGTGCCGACGGCGGCCACCATCATGGCGGGCCTCAACTGCGGGACGATCTCGAGCCTGGCCTGGCCCGTGCTGCGCGACGGCTGCGACGCCGCCGTCGCCGTCCCTGACGAGGCTGCCCTGACCGCCTCGCGAGACCTTGAGGCCCTCGGCGTCTCCGCCGGCCCCTGCGGTGCCGCGACCCTGGCCGGGGTGCGTGCCGCCCTGAGCGACCCGGGCCGGCGGACCGAGCTCGACCTTCCGGAGGACGCCGTCGTCGTCCTGCTGTCCACGGAGGGGCTGGACTCAGCATGACGTCCTCGCCCACGCCCGACCCGACCCTGGTGGCCCGAGCGCGTGCCTGGCGGCACCACCTCCACGCCCACCCCGAGACGGCCTTCGAGGAGCACCAGACCGCGGCCTACGTCGCCGCGGTCCTGGAGGACCAGGGGTATGCCGTGGTGCCGGGGATCGGTGGCACCGGCATCGTCGCGTCGCTCACCCGAGGGACGTCTGACCGGGCCGTCGGCCTGCGGTCGGACATGGATGCCCTGCCCATCCAGGAGGTGGCCGGACGCCAGCACGGGTCGGTCAACGCCGGGGTCATGCACGCCTGTGGCCACGACGGACACCTGGCGATGGTCCTCGGGGCAGCAGCCGTCCTCGCGGAGCAGGACGGTCTTGACGGGACCGTCCGGCTGATCCTGCAACCGGCCGAGGAGCCGGGACGGGGAGCACGGGCCATGCTCGACGACGGGCTGCTGGAGCGCTTTCCCCTGGACGTCCTCTATGGCCTGCACAACCTGCCCGGACTGCCGGCCGGCCACCTGCACGTGCGGGCGGGCGGCATCATGGCCAGCGAGGACAACTTCACCATCGTCGTCCACGGCCGCGGCGGCCATGCTGCCCGCCCTGAGGCTGTCGTGGACCCCCTAGTCGTTGGAGCCGAGATCGTGCTGGCCCTGCAGACCGTGGTCGCGCGCAACGTCGACCCGGTGTCGCCGGCGGTGGTCTCGTGCACGGGGTTCGAGACTGATGGCGCCCGCAACGCGATCCCCTCGACCGTGCGGATCAGCGGCGACACCCGCAGCTTCCACCCACAGGTCCAGGAACTGCTCGAGGCACGCATCCGCGCCCTGGCGGCCGGCATCGCGTCCGCCCACGGGGCCAGCGTCGAGGTGACCTACACCCACGAGTTCGCGCCCACGATCAATGACCCGGAGGTCACCTCGCGCGCCGTCGCTGCTGCCCGTGCGGCCCTCGGACCCGCCCGCGTCGAGGCCAACTGTGCGCCGATCATGCCGAGCGAGGACTTCGGGGTGTTCGCCCACCACGTGCCGGCCTGCTTCGCCCTGCTGGGCAACGGGACCGAGCCGGGGCACGGCGGCACGCCTCTGCACAGTGCCGACTATGAGTTCAACGACGACATCCTGGCGGCGGGCATCGCCTTCTTCGTCCAGGCCGTGCGCAACGAGCTGTCCAGCACCTGAGCCTGCCAAACCCCTCGCACGACCGGCGGGTGCGCGGCATACTCACCTCACATGAGCGAGGACCCCCACCCGAGCAAGGTCGACGACGCCGACCCGCACCTGGCACGCGTGCGCGCCCTCTGTCTGGCGTTGCCCGACGCCGCCGAGAAACGGTCACACGGCAGCCCAACCTTCTTCACCCGCAAGGTTTTTGCGACCTTCGGTGGCTCGCGCAAGGGGGACCACTACTCGCCCATCGCCCGGCACGCCCTGCTCTTCCTGCCCGACGCCTCGGAGCGCGAGGCCCTCGTCGAGGACGAGCGGTTCTTTGTGCCGGCCTATGTCGGGCCATCGGGCTGGCTGGGCCTCAGTTTCCACCTCGTGGGCGGGGTCGATCAGGTGGACTGGGAGGAGGTCGGCGAGCTCATCGAGATGTCCTATCGACTCACCGCACCGGCCAGCCTCGTCCGCGAGCTGGACGAGCGAAGCGCGCACTGATCCGGAACACAGCCCGGACGCAGCGGTGGTCAGGCCTGGTCGCGCCAGTAGTTGTTGGCAGCTGCGATCGTGGCGAACTCCACCGCCACCACGTGACCGGCCGCAGTCAGTGCCTCGGCGCTCGTCGCATAACCGGGCCGCAGGACCTGGCGGACCTCGGCATCCGGCTGCATCGCCCCGATCGTCTTGCGGGCCAGCATGATGGCCAACTCACGACCCTCCTGGGGTGTTGCGGTCATCAGGGTGTCTCCCGGGACGAGTTCCACGGTGATCGATCTCCTCAGCTCGTGACGTGGCCCCTCCTGCAGGGGCCCGTCAGGTGATCGTGGCACCAAACGCGATCTCGGTCCATGCTCCAATTCCTCTTAACCCATAACCCCTAACCCCACGCCTGCTCGACGCGCGACCGGAGGTCGTGCAGACGCTCCACCGGCTCGTTCGCGAACACCAGCCGCAGATAGGCACTGCCCGTCGGCCCCCAGCCGGACATCGCCGTCGCAGCGACCCGTCCCCGCTCGAAGAGTCGCTCCGAGGCTTCGGCCGGCGTCAGACCCAGCTGGCCCGTGTCGATCAACAGTGACCACCCACCGTGGGGACGCACCACGGGATACCCAGAGAGCTGTTCCAGGATCACCTCGCACCGCTCCCGCCACGTGTCCACGGCTCGACGGACATCCTCGTCGGCATCGGGAGCATCAAGCGCGGCGGCCACGGCCTCCTGGGCGAGCCCGACCTGGCAGACGACATTGGTGAGACCCACGAGGTTGATGTCCGCCATGATGCTCTCCGGGCCGACCACCCACCCGACTCGCCAACCGATCATGCGCAGCTCCTTCGAGGCCGAGCCCACGGTGATCGTGCGCTCGGCCAGGTCCTCGACCTGGGCCGGGTGGACCCGCTCGGCCGCATCGAAGCGGATGCGCTCCATCGCGGCGTCATAGATGAGCCACGCCCGATGGCCCCTGAGCGCTCGTGCGAGCGCCTCCCAGTGGGGGCGCCCGAGGACCGAGCCGGTGGGCATCGCCGGAGACATCATCAGCACCGCGGCGGTTCGCTGCGTGACAGCGGCGGCCAGCTCGTCCGGGTCAAGCTCCCAGCCAGCTCCGGTCGGCCGGAGCGGCACAAACCTCGGCACTCCCCCGGCGAGCCGGACCCGGTTGACCAGCCCGGCATAGATCGGGTCGACCAGGACGACCTCATCACCCGGCTCGATGACGGCCAAAAGTGTGTTGAGGATCCCGTTGAGGCCGCCCGCCGTGATCACACACTCGCTCACCGGGTCGTAGGTGTGCCCGGACAGTCGGCCCACGTGTGCGGCGGCTGCCCGGCGCAGGGTCAGGCTGCCCTGGAACGGCAGGTAACTGTTTGCTGCGTCCGCGTCGACGGCGATCCGGGTCTGGTCGAGAGCGACGGCAGGTGGCCGGAGGTCGGTGTCGAGATTCTCCAGGCGCAGCAGGCTGTCATCGCCCTCTTGGTCGGCCCGGTCACCCATCCGGTCCACACCGATGCCGGGGATGCCGTGCAGGCGGGTCACTGTCATGGTCTTCTCCATCGTTCTGTTTACAGAACCCATAAACTACGCCAGTGCCCGACGCAACGCCACCAGATTCCTCGTCTCCCGATCTGCGGGCCGCGATCGGGCACCGGATCAGGACGCTGCGCACCCGCCGGGACATCCCGTTGAGCGCGCTGGCCGCCGCCACCCACCTCGGCAAGGGCACGCTGTCCGAGCTCGAGCGTGGTCAGCGCAACCCGACCCTCGACACCCTCTTTGCGATCGCCACCGCCCTGTCCGTGCCGCTGAGCGACCTGCTGGCGACCACACCCGACAGCGGAGTCGGTGCCCGTGTCAGTGCCGGGGACGGTGCCGGTGTCAGTGCCGGGGACGGTGCCCGTGTCAGTGCCGGCCCCACTGCCCACGGCCAGAACGTCGACGCCGAGCTGCTCGGGCGGTGGGAGGACGGGGCCGAGATCGTCGAGACCTATCGGATGACGATCGGGGCGGGGCGCCGTCAGTCCCAGCCACACGCAGTGGGAGTGCTGGAGAGCATCACAGTGATCAGCGGCACCGTCGTGGTGGGGACTCACGCCACCCCCACGCAGTTGTCCAACGGCCAGAGCCACACGTTTGCCGGGGACACGGAGCACTTCTATGAGGGGATCACGGCGCGCAGCAGCACCGTCCTGGTGATGCGCTATCCCACCTGAGCCTGCCCGGCGTCACGGTGGATCCGCTCGATGAGCTCGATGACCGCCAGGCTGTCGCGCGGGTCGACGGGGGGTTGCGCACCGGTGGTCAGCGTCTGTGCCACGCCGCGATAGAAGGCGCCGTAGTCGCCCGGCAGCAACGGGACGCGCCGCTCGTCCTCTCCGTGCACCCCCACGAGGGCGTCGCGGTCCTGCTCGCGCTGGCCGAACCCCTCCTGGCCCGGCCGTGCGCCCGCGACGAGTTGCCCCTCCAGCGGGTCCAATCCGTATGCCGTGAAGCCGGCCCGGTCTCCCAGCACCCGAAAGCGTGGGCCCTGTTGCGGGGCAACCGCACTCATCCACAGGTGCGAGATCGCGCCACCGGCGTGCTGCAGTGCGACAAAGGTGTCGTCATCGGCCCCCTGACCGGGACGCAGGGCCCGCACCTCGGCATACAGATCCTCGACCGGACCGAGGAGGTGGACCGCCTGGTCGATCAGGTGCACCCCCAGGTCATAGAGCACGCCCACCCCGGTGCCCGTGGCCCCCGCCTTCCAGGCCTTGGTCTCGGTGGGCTTCCACCGCTCGAAGCGCGACTCCAGCCGTCGGACCTCGCCGAGTTGTCCCGTCTCCACCAGCTCACGCAGGGTGCGGAAGTCACCGTCCCAGCGGCGATTCTGGAAGGGGATGACGGTGCGTCCCACCCGCTCGGCGAGGGCGAGCAGGGCGTGGCCCTCCTCGGCGGTGACGGTGAGCGGCTTGTCGACGACGACGTGGAAGCCAGCCTCCAGCAGCGCGCTCGCCTGCTCCGCGTGCCGCACCGGCGGCGTGGAGACGACCCCGAGCTGCAGATCGAGCTCCGGGGCCAGCCCCAGCAGAGTGTCGAGATCCGGGACGATCCGCGCCCCCGGGTGCTCGGCGCGCGCCGCCTCGGCCCGCTCCGGGTCGCTGGTGACGATGGCCGCGATGGTGAAGTCTGGGTCGGCCGCCAGGAAGGGCGCGTGGAAGATGCGCCCACCGAGCCCGAAGCCGACCAGAGCTGTGCTGATGGTCATGTCGACAGCCTGCCAGTGATCAGAGGGAGCGGGCCACCATCTCCTTCATGATCTCGTTGGTGCCGCCATAGATCTTCTGCACGCGCGCGGACGCAAACATCCGGGCGATGGGGTATTCGGACATGTAGCCGTAGCCACCGAAAATCTGCAGGCACCGGTCGACCACCTTGCTCTGGACGTCTGTGCACCAGAACTTGGCCAGTGACGCGGTCGCTGAGTCGAGCTCGCCGGCGACATGACGCTGCAGGCAGCTGTCCACCAGGGTGCGGGCCGCGAGGGCGTCCGCGGCGCACTCTGCCAGCACGAAGCGCGTGTTCTGGAAGGACATGAGGTCCTGCCCGAACGCCTCGCGCTCTCGTGCATAGGCGACGGCGAGCCGGACCGCGGCCTCCGCCGTCGCTGCCGCGGACACCGCGATGATGAGCCGCTCCTGCGGCAGCTGCGCCATGAGCTGGGCAAACCCTCGCCCCGCGACCCCGCCGAGCAGGTTGGCGGCGGGGACCCGCATGTCGACAAAGGACAGCTCACGGGTGTCCTGGCCGTGCTGACCGATCTTGCCCAGGACGCGGCCCCGCTCGAAGCCCGGCAGGTCGGCGGTCTCGGCCACGATCAGGGACAGACTCTTGCCCCCAGGCTCGTCGCTGGTGCGCGCGACCATGATGACGAGGTCGCAGTGGGTGCCGTTGGAGATGAAGGTCTTGGCGCCATTGACCACATAATCGTCGCCGTCGCGCACGGCGCGGGTGCGGATGGCCTGCAGGTCCGACCCGGTGGTCGGCTCGGTCATCGCGATGGCCCCGACGAGCTCACCGGAGGCCATCCCCGGCAACCACCGGGCCTTCTGCTCGCTCGTGCCGAACGCGTTGAGATAGTGCGCGACGATCGTGCTGTGCACGGAGTTAGACCACGCATCGTCGGCCACCCGGGCCTGCTCGATGGCGATGACCGCCTCGTGAGCAAAGGTGCCGCCACCGCCGCCGTGCTCCTCGGGGATGCTGATGCACAGCAGGCCTGCCCGGCCAGCGGCTCGCCAGAGGTCACGGTCCACCATGTGCTGATCGGCAAAGCGCGCCTGGTGCGGCACAAGCTCCCGCTCCAGGAACGTGCGAGCCAGCGTCCCGAGATCCTCCAGCTCCTCGGTCAGCCAGGGCGAGCGATAGTCATCCAGGATCATCGGGCCTGCCCTCCTGCTGCGGGGAAGACGCGGGTGAAGACGCGCTCGATGACCTCGTGGGTGATGTGCCCCGGGTCGGCCAGATGGCGCATCATCAGCCCCTCACCGAGGGCCGCCCACGCGATCGCCAGGTCCTGCGCCGCAGCAGCATCCTCAGCCCCCGCGGCCAGGTGCTCGGCGTGCAGCTGGTCCACCTGGCGATAGCGCTCGGCGATCTCCTGGAGCATCTCGGGGTCCTCACGCACGGCATACATCAGGGCCTCGAACGTCAGCAGCCCCCAGTCGCGGCGGAACTGGTCGGCGGTGTCCGCGGCACCGGCGGGGTCGGCCTCCCGCGTCCGGCGGATGTGCCGGTCGAGCACCGCGAGGAACAGCTCGGTCTTGCCGGAGAAGTTCGCATAGACGGCCCCCTTGGTGTAGCCCGCGGCGAGCGCGATCTCCGCGACCGAGGTGGCGTGAAAGCCGCGCTCGGCAAAGGCGGTCTGGGCCGCGTCGAGCAACTCCTCGTGGGTGCGGGCCTGACGTTCGGACCGGGACAGCAACTTCTCCACCATGGCCCGAGGATACGCGTTGACATCCCAGCGGGAATTCACATACCGTTGAGAATCTCAGTTCTCACCGGTATCCCAACGAAGGGTCGCCATGTCTGCGCTCCGCATCTTCACGCCCCTGCGCTCCCCTGGGCTGCGCCGGCTCTGGCCGGGCCAGGTCGCGGCGCTGTTCGCGGCCGAGATCCACCTGGTGGTCATTGCCTGGCTGGCGCTCGAGCTCACCGGTTCCGGCTTCGCCCTGGGGGCGGTGCTGGGGGTCGGCCTGCTGCCCCGCATCGTCTTCACACTCGTCGGCGGAGTCGCCGCCGACCGGCTCGGCCACCGCCGGATCCTGGTCTGGTGCAATGCGATCCGTGCCGTGATCGTCGGCGCGCTGGCACTGGCCACCGTCCTCGAGATGGTCCAGGTGTGGCACCTGTATGTCGTGGCGCTGCTGCTGGGGTCGATCAGCTCGTTCTATGCCCCGGCCATCTATTCATCGGTGCCGCGTGAGTGCCCTCCCGAGGACCTGCGGGCCGGCAACGCGCTGATGCGCGGGACGGCCGAGGCGGCCGGCGTGATCGGCCCGGTGGCCGGTGGTGCGCTGGTTGCCCTCGTGGGGACCGGCTGGGCGATGTGGGGCACTGCCGGGCTGTATGCCGTGGCGTGCCTGACCATGGCCCTCCTGCTGCGCGCCGGTGGCTGGGTCCGCCCCGGGGTCCCCGTGGGAGCGCCTGTCGCCGGCGAAGCCACCGGGTCAACTCCGCGGCGACGCCAGCTCGTGCACGACCTGCGGGACGGCTTCGCGACCGTGCGCAACGACGGCTTCCTGGTGCGTGTGCTGATCCTCCTGGCGGTGGCGGCCGTGGCCCTGTCCGGTCCGATCACGGTCGGCATCCCGTGGCTGGCGCGCGAGGAGTTCGGCGTGAGCGCCTCGGCCTTCGGCGTGCTGCTGGCCATGTGGACCGCAGGGTCCCTGCTGGGGGTGCTGGCTGCCGGATCGAGCGAGCGCCTGCCCTCCTGGCGCACCCTGATGACCGTCCTGACGCTGGTGATGACGGTCAGCCTGGCCACGCTGGGCCTCGTGCGTGAGCTGCCGGTGGCCGCCGTCTGCCTGCTGCTGATGGGTGCGGCTGCCGGTGCCTTCAACATCGTGCTGGTCACCTGGCTGCAGGAGCGCACCAGCCCCGAGCGCCTGGGCCGGATGATGAGCTTGGCAGAGCTGGCCGAGTTGGTCGCGTCCCCCGCGTCCTACCTGGCGGCCGGGCTGATGCTGGACATCTCGGTGCTCGCGATGTTCCTCGGCGCGTCCGTCGTCTTTCTCATCGGTGCCTTGGCGGTCCTCCTCGCGGGGCAACCCCAGCCGCACCCTGCTGAGGGGCACCGACGTCAGGAAGGTGAGCCTCGGCATACGAGGTCTGCCGTTCCTGATCCGTGATGGACAAAGGACTTTGCCGGGTCCGGGCGCCCCCGTAAGGTCACCGCGTGCGATTAGGGGCTGCGTTCCAGCGACTGTGGTTCGGCAACGCCTTTGGCAACCTGGCTGACGGTCTGGCGTTCGTCACGATCCCCCTGGTGGCCGTCGCGCTGACGTCGAGCCCTGCGCTGATCGCTGGGCTCGCGACGGCCTATTCGTTGACCAGGCTCCTGGTGACCGTGCCCATCGGGGTGTATGTCGACCGCCTGGACCGGCGCACGCTGATGTGGACCGCAAACCTGCTGCGCGGGCTCGCTCTGGTGGCGTTGGCCGGGCTGCTCTTCGTCGGTCAACCCTCGATCTGGGTCCTCTATGCGGTGTATTGCTTCGTCGGCATCATGGAGAACGTCGCGGACAATGCTGCGGTCGCGATCCTGCCCGATCTCGTGGCCGAGGATCAGCTGGACAGCGCCAACAGTCACATCTCGAGCGTGCAACTGATCGCCGACGAGTTCGCCGGGCCGCCCCTGGGTGGCCTGCTGTTCGGCATCGCCGCCGGGCTGGCCGTGATCACGACCGGCTCGCTGTATTGCCTGGCTGCTCTTGCCTTCCTGCTCCTGCCGCGCAAGGGCCCCGGCCCCGACGTGGACCTCGAGGAGCCACGACCTGGCCTGTGGGCGGAGGCCGTGGAGGGCTTGCGCTGGATGGCGGGGCACGCACAGATCCGGACCCTCGCCGGCATCGGAGCACTGGCGAACTTCGCCTACATGGTGCCCTTCTCGATCCTCGTGCTGTTCGCCCTGGAGCGGTTGCACCTCAGCGCCGCTGGATACGGCGTCCTGCTCGCCGTCAGCTCCCTCGGCGGTTTGGTCGGTGCTGCCGTGGCTGCCTCGGTGCGACGCCGGCTCGGATATCGCTTCACGATGGCGCTCAGCATGGTGCTCGGGTCGGCCACCCTGCTGGGTCTGGGGTTCACCACCAACCCTGTGGTGGCCGGCCTCCTGCTCGCGCTCTACATCCTGCACGCGACCGTCTACAGCATTGCCGCCACCTCACTGCGGCAGCGCCTCGTCCCGGCTCACCTGCGCGGCCGGACGTATGCCGGGTCCCGCGTGCTGTCCCTGACCGGCCTGGCCCTGGGCGGTGCCGTCGGGGGCGTGCTGGCCGAGACGCTCTCGCTGGCGGCCCCGCTGTTCGCCGGCGGGATCGCCTTCGCCGTCGCGGCCGTGTGGGCGACCTCCCTCAAGGTCGACGGCCCGGCGCCGCCTGAGGCGTAAGAGTTGGGTGGGCAGTCCCGGCTTGCCGGGTGGGCGGACCGGGCCTGCCGGCTCACGCAGCGGAGGTGTCGACGCAGAGAACGCCGGTGTTGCCGTCCTGGTCGGCAATCACGGTGAGTGAGGGGGCGTTGCTGTCGTCGACGATGGTGCCACCAGCGGCGACGGCCGTCGCGATCCGCTCCTCGGCCACCTCGGGGGCCACATAGACCTCGAGGTGGAACCGCTGACCCGGTGGCTTCTGCTCGTTGGCCTCCCCGAACCACAGGTTGGGCACCCGACCCAAGGCGTCGCGGATCTCGTCGCCCCCGGGGGTGCCCCTGCCCTGGTCCTCGGCATTGCCGGTCAGGAGGGCAACCCACACCGGGGCGATGGTCGCGGACTGTGCCGTGTCGAGGCCGAGCTCGATGTGGCTGACCGAGCCCGGGTCGGCGACGAGCTGCTGGTCAGCAGCGATCTGGGTGATCCGTCGCGCGAGGTCAACATCCAGCTGCGTCACCCACTGGACGGCATGCTCCGTGCCCTCGTCGTCGCGGTAGATGGCGTCGTCGCTGACCAGCTTCAGGTCGACGTAGCCCCGACCGATCGACGCGCTCGGGTGGTGTCCGAGAGCCTCGCCGGCCTCACCCACAGCGGCGACGAAACGCACGCCGGCCCGGAAGTCGTCGACTACGTAGCGGGCGTGCAGCCCCTGGGCCAGTTTGCGCCAGTCGGTCAGGTGAGCTGCGGCAATCTGTTCACCCATCAACATGTCCATTGGATGGTGCCTCTCGTCCGGCTTCGAACCTGTCACGGATGCGCAGGCACGTTCATCGACATCACGCAGTTTTTCAGTCCCTTGGGTCGGACATAGGTGAAGCCGAGTCGTTCGTAGAGTTGACGGGTGCCGTTGTGCCGCTGCACGAGCGCGTCAAAAGCTGGCCAGGTCTCGGTGGTGAGAGGCGTGACTTTCAACGTCGCGTCGGAGTTCACCAACCCACCGTAGGGCGGGTGGCCCGGTCCCGCACGTGCTCGGATCACCGAATTCGGTTGCTCCGATGGCCCCGCTCGTGAACCATCAGCGCTGTGACAGACGCGAAACAGGCCAATGAGTTTGACAACCCCCTGGCCGCAGCGATCTACGACCTCGCGGAGGGCTCACGTGAGGACCTCGATCACTACGCCACCATCGTTGAGGACCTCGGAGCCCGGTCTGTGATCGACGTCGGCTGCGGCACCGGGGTGCTGGCGATCCTCCTCGCAGGACGCGGGTGTGCCGTCACGGGGGTTGACCCTGCTGGTGCCATGCTCGACGTGGCCCGGGCCAAGCCGGGAGCCGAGCAGGTCCGGTGGGTTCACGGGACTGCCGAGGACCTGCGAACGCTGGTCCCGGACGCGAGCGCCATCGGCGAGCAGCAACCCGGCCCGCCTGTCGACCTTGCCGTGATGACCGGCAACGTCGCCCAAGTCTTCCTCACCGACGAGGAGTGGCTCGGCACCCTGCGTGCCATCCACGACGCGCTCGTGCCGGGCGGCCATCTGGTGTTCGAGACCCGAATCCCTGAGCGCAGGGCCTGGGAGGAGTGGGCCACGTGGGGCTCGTCAACGTTCCAGGTCGACGGCGTCGGGGAGGTGCGCGACACCTTCGAAGTAATCAGTGTGGACGAGCCTTATGTGACGTTCCGGGCCGACAACACGTTGCCCGATGGCTCCGTGGTGCCCAGCGAGTCGACGCTGATCTTCCGCTCAATGCCCGAACTGGAGCGGACCCTCATCGAGGCCGGCTTCGCGATCCGCGAGGTCCGCGACGCCCCCGACCGTCCCGAGCGGGAGTGGGTCGTGATTGCCCAGCGGTCCGCGAGGGGGTGACCCAGGCCCCAACCTTGTTCCGACAGTTGGATTCAGCGCGGGGATGACGCAGAGTCAATACTCCCTTGCCACCCCGGTGGGGCGGGACTACGTTGCGGAGATGGGCTCGCGACTGCAGGCAGTGGCCTTCGAGGCGGAACACCCAGTTGAGGCGGCACGGTTCTGGGCCGAGTTGCTCGGTCGGGAGGCTATCGAGGATGCCAACGGCGTGCTGCTGCCGGGCGAGGACGCCCAGCTCGGCCTGAGGTTTGTCCCGGGCCGCGCGGGCCAGCTCGGCGCGAACCGAATGCACCTGCACGTCACCAGCGCCGACCTCGACGAGCAACGCCACACGGTGGCCACGGCGGTCAGGCTCGGCGCCGACCACCTCGATGTCGGGCAGCGACCTGAGGAGCGGCACGTCGTCTTGGCCGACCCAGCAGGCTACGAGTTCTGTGTGATTGAGCCCGACAACGGCTACCTGGCCGGATGCGGCCCACTGGGTGAGCTCACCTGTGCGGGCACGAGAGAGGTCGGCCTGTTCTGGAGCAAGGCACTGGACTGGCCCCTCGTCTGGGACCGGGGCGAGCAGACGGCAATCCAGTCTCCGCGCGGCGGCACGAAAGTCGCCTGGGACGCGTGGGACAGCACCCCTGCGGCCCAGGCAGAGCCACACCAGCAGCGCTTCGAGTTGCTTGCGGTGGACGGTGACCAGCAGGCGGCTGTCGACGAGTTGATCTCACTCGGCGCCGCTCAACTCGGAGCCCACAATGACGGCACCGTTGTCCTGAAGGATCCGGACGGCAACGAGTTCTCCGTGCGGCCGACGGACGTCACGTCGGTCGTGCAGAGCAGCTAACTCGCAGTCACGGCAAAGACAGACGGACAGAGACGTGTTGCACGCGGGCTGATGCACGCGATGGCTTGGCGAAAGACGAGGTGTCGGCCGGCACCTCCACGGAAGCGTGAAGTTTGCTTGACAGTCCGCGGCCTGACCGGATGATTTGCCTTATGGCGAGGGACGCAGCGCGACCTGCCCCAGCTGTCTGCCGTCGTGGCCGATGATCGCCAGCTCCTGGGCCCGCCGGCCCGGCCAGGCGACGACGCATCGCCCGTGCCATGGCACCGACACCTAGCCGGGCCAAGTCCCACACCCGACCCCGACGACCGAGACGAACGGACTTCACAAGCACATTCGAAGACGAAACGCAACGTAGGCGTATAAGGCAGAGCCACAACCGAAATCCCGGTACAACCGCCTGCGCGACCGGCGGCTGAAGCGCTCGTCTGGCGGCGCACCACCGGGGTCTACTTGCAGCCCTACTCGAACCCAGTCGGGACGACCCGTGTGGTGCCTTACCGGCTACTCGGCCGCCGATCAGAAGGTTACCGGTTGCGGCAGTTGAGGACGCCACCGCGTGCAGCGCGCGGCGAATCCGGTGAGTACGGCGTGCAAGCGGCTGTTCTGCGCGTAGCCTCTCGCGTGTGATCGTGGGCGTCCGGCATGGTCTCGCGTTAGGGGTGTGCGACAAGCGTGCGCTGGTAACGGTACCTACGCCGAAGCCCCCGCCCGGCGCAGCCTTTCCACCCCGGCGACTGACTCTCCGTGAAACCTCCGGTCTTCGAGCTGAACCTGTGGTGCGGGACCTGCCCCGCGCTGTTCAAGAAGTTGAACGAGCCCCCGATCGCCTCCCTGGGACTAACGAACCAGCGTCTCAACACAGGTCTCGACCGAATCGACGACGAAGTGCTGCGCACATACGGCAATGTCCTGCCCAAGTCCGTATACACGGTGCTCCTTCTGGAACTCACCCCTCAGCTCGTGAGGCCCGGAACGTCGTCTGACTACTTCAGTCATGAGCAGGTCGCCACGTGGGGCGTCGACCCTTTTGTTGGGGCGCCCGAGGATCCAGGCACCCCTTACTACAGGACGTTTGAAGCGCCGGTCGATGACAACCGACATCTGTACGGATTCGTGGTGCCGATGGTCCCGCCCGCCTGGAACGATAGAGAACGAACGCCGACTACTTAGACGGCGGGACATCGCCCGCCACCGCCGTCGCCTATTCATTTTTGGACGTTCTCCAACCGGCGATGGACGAGGGGAAGGACTACTACGAGCATTGGGTGGTGTCCCACTTCCTACTCGACGGTCACCACAAGATCGAGGCTGCGGCCGCGTCCCTCCGGCCGACCCGGCTTCTCAGTCTGGTCGACGAACGAATCAGCATCGCTTCGCGCCAAGAGGTCGAGTCGATGGTCGTTGCCCGTTCACAGCCGCGCCAGGCAAGATGGTGAGTCCGACAATTCGGGGCCGGACCATGTGCCCCGTATTCGGCACGACCGCGCTGATCGAGGCAGCAGCGTGCGGCCACGCTCAGTGCGGCAGTTGCGTGCAAGCCGCTCAGCCAGATCAGGCGACTTGGACCCTGTTGTCCCCGATGACGTATTCGATCGCCATGTCTCCGCCGACAGCCTGGAGGTAGTTGCGGATGGTGCCGATCTTGGCGCTGTCGAGGTCCCCGCTCTCGATTTTCGAGACCTGGCGCTGGCCGACACCGATTCGCTCAGCCAGCTGGGCCTGGGTCAGCCCAGCCTCCTCACGCAGCTCCCGCAGTCTGTAGGCGCGCACCTCCGTGAGCATGCGCCGCTTATGCTTCTCGACCTGCTCCCGATCCACCGGGTGCTCGGCGAGGAAGTCGCTGATGGTCTTGGCCATACCGCTCACTGCCCTTCCAGTCTGCGCAGGTGCTCATCGAACAGGTTGTCCGCGAGGGGAATGTTCTTCTTGTACCAACGCTGCCAGTTGCCAGCTTTGTCACCAGCGAGCAGCAGAATGGCCTGCCGCTCTGGGTCGAACGCAAACAGGATGCGCAACTCGGACCTCCCCGACGACCCAGGCCGCAGCTCCTTCATGTTGCGGTGCCGAGAACGGCTTACCGTGTCAACGACAGGTCGTCCAAGCTGTGGCCCGCGGTCTTCGAGCAACTCCATCGCAGCAACAACCTGCTCTTGAGATCCTTGGTCTAGAGAAGCGAGCCATTCCGCGATGAGCTCGATGTCAACGCTCCACATCACCCCACTCTAGACCCTCCATGGTCTGAACGCCAAGCTGGAACGTGCGGCAGGAGACATCCGCAACTCAAGCAGAGTCGCGATGTCACGACCACGGGCAGTCGAGCGATGTCACGAACCTGCTCGCCCTGCGGATCGGGAAGCGTCGGGGTGAGCGCCTGCTTTCGGCGGGTAGGCGTCCTGGCGTGCCTCGCGCGCCAGAGACTCGGGGGCGGGCGCACGGACGGAGTGGCGGGTCAACTGTCGGCATGCGGGGAAGACTGCACGTCGGGTCCGGTCCGTTCGGGTCACTGCCGGGCCACCTCGATGACGCTTGGGGAAGGACAGGTTCCCCCAGAACTGAGCTGCCTGCTCGCCGGAGGCGAGGTGTCCAATCGAGCAGAGCCAGGCGGTTAGCACCATGCCGTGGGTCGCTACAACCAGGTCACCATCCGGAGCTCCGCGGACAGCGGCGTCGAACCGCGCTGCTGCGGTAGCTGGTCCTTCCCAGTTCTTGTGCCGCTCGTCGAGCAGTCCGGCGACCCACGCGCGTCGCCTCGGCTTGACGTCCGCTTCCATCGCCTCGTTCGGCCGCTGCACCTCGTTGAATCGGGAGTCAATCTTGAAGGACCCAGGGAGTGCGAGTTGCAGGGTCTCCTGGGCCTTGCGTTCCGCGGAAGCCCAGCGGTGGGCCTCAGGTGGAAGCTGCCCCCGCAAACTTTCCGCGGCGGCACGGCCTTCACTCGAGAGAGCCCAGTCCTGCGGCAACACTGAGCGGTCGAGATGCGGCATCGCGTGACGCAAGATCAAGACTCGACTCACGACAGCCCTCTCACAGGTGCAGGCTATGCGACATAGACGTACCAGTTAAGAATAGTTCGCTGCATCTTCTCGACATTGTCGAGGTGCAGCGAAGACTGCACAGCCCGGCCCCGGCGAACCTTGCACGATCAGGGCCTCCCGGCACGTGCTGTGAAAAGTAGCGCGCCTCGTGGCAGGCTTGTCGGATGGAGCCGAAGGTGGAGTTGAACAGGTGGCCCGGGTCCCGTCATGAGAACGCTCCCAACCGTCATGTCCTGGTCCTGCCGGGGAGGGGCTACACCGTCCAGTTGCCCGGCCTGCACCTGCCGATGCGCACGCTGGCTCTACAGGGGTGGCAGGTGTGGACGGCGACCTGGTCTGGGATTGACGGGCTGGGCGACCTAGAGGCAGTCGAAGCCCTTGTGGTCCGAGCATGCGAGACCTTCGAGCAACGGATGGGGAGGCTGCCCCATCTGGTGCTCGCCAAGTCGATGGGCACGCTGGCAGCAGGCTGGGTCGCGGATCATGATTTGCCGGCAATCTGGACTACGCCGCTGCTCAATGTCGAGGGCTGTGTTCGTGACCTCGCGCGTTCGGCAGCGCCCGCCCTACTCATCGGCGGGTCCGACGACTCTTCCTGGGACGACGCAGCGGCAGCCATGACGGGCCTGCCAAGCGTGATCGTGCCCGGTGCTGACCACAGTTGGGAGACAGGGCACTGGCGCGAGGAGTTAGCTGGCCTCGAGCAGCTCTGCGAGGCGGTCGAAGAGTTCGCTGCTCGCCTTCAGCCGGTGACTTCCGCAGGGTGATGCCCCTCCCTGACGCGACCGGGTCAGGCGGGATGCCAGTCTGGCGGGTGCAACAACCGGTTCGTCATCGTCCGGGAGCGACGGTCAAAGTCAGGCGACCCGGGCGATGCCCATCATATGGTTGGTCATGTCTCTGATCCCGGGGATGGATCCTGTCCGCCGGACGATCGCGAGGGCAGCCTCGACCAGGTCGGGGTCAGTGCCGGAGATCTGTTCCAGAGCCAGCCCCGCGGATCCCTCGATGGCGTGGACCTCCACCTCGAGCAAGCCGGCCTCTGCGAGTTCCTGGGCCAACTCCTCTCCGGTGTGGAAGTGGCCCGCCGGGAAGCGGCCGTAGGAACCAGGAACTCCACTTTCCAGCAGTTGGACCCACTCTTGGGGGTAGGGAACTGGGACATCCTGGGCGAGGCTGAAATCGGCGTGCCGACTGAATCTGGGGATGGCTGCCGCGAAGACCCACCCGCGGGGTCGAACGACGCGGGAGGCTTCCCGCAGGCAGAGGAGCCGGTCAGCAAGGTCGTGCAGGTGGTACAGAGGGCCGAAGAGCAGGGCCACGTCAAAGGAGTTGTCGTCGACGTCGAGGTGGCGCGCGTCGCCGACACGGGCCTCAAACGTCCCACGCTCTTGCGCCTTGTCCACCTGGGCCTGCACCGGGTCGAGCAAGAGAACGGAGTGGCCCTTGTCGGCCAGGGGCGCTGCGTGGACGCCGGAAGCACCGCCGATGTCGATGATGCGCGAGGAGGGCGTGATCCGTTCCGTCACCAGTTCCTGGGTGCGGATGAACTCGAGCGCTCCCTGGGCCGACCGTTCCACGAGGCGATCTGCCTCGTCAAACACGCGCGAGTAGTACTCCTGAATGGCGGTGTCGATGCTGACCTGCTCCATGGCTCGCAGGCTAATCCCTCAACAACGAGGCGACAACGGGCGCCACCGTCTCATAACATGATGTTGGCAAAACGCCCGAACTGCATCACTTCAGCTAATTTCTGGAATCAACGGCCGTTCTTACAGTCTTGAGTGCATCTCGACAAATGTTACATAGGGAGGTGTCGAGATGCAGCGGAGGTCGTACAACCCTGAGCGGCGAACCTTGCACGATCGAGTCCACCGCGGCTGGTCGTGCAAGGTAGGCGGTTCACTGTCAGCGGCAATAGCGTGCAGCGAAGTGAAAGACGGTACCTGGCGACGTAGACGATGCTCGCGGCAGAAGGATAGGCTTCTGCGACCACCGCTGATGATCGGGCCATATACGGGCTGGCCTTGGTGGACTAGCGGCGTTGGCGAGCCCAGAGCACGGACGCGATGCCTGTGGCCGCAACAGTGAGGAGCAGCCACCACACCGCGCGGGCTACCTTGCCGGTGGCCATCATGACGGCGTCGCTTTCAAGGAAACTCTCAGCGACGTGCAAACTGTTCAACGTTGCCACCGCGAACACCACGGCCAAGGCGGTAAACAGACTCGCGGGATTGATCCAGCGGTCTGCCCAGCGAGGCCGTGCGGTGGGTTCCAATGCCTGTGCCTGCATGTAACAACGCCTCTTCTCATCTGTGCGGCTGCCTCAGGACGCTAGCGTGTCGCGGATGGTGGCGCCAGCCACTTAATTGCCCGACCCACCGTCTCGCATCGCCATGCGGCCACGCTACGCGGCATGAGAGTGAATCTTGAGGCATGCTTTTCGGATGAACAAGTGGGAGGCCGACGGACGCCGGTTCGAGGTGCTGATGGCGTCGGATATCGTCCGTGACGGCATGGCCCTCGAACTCTCGGACCTGGATTCGGAACGGGGGTCCGGGCCAGCCCTCGAGATCTTCTGGTCTGACGCGGACAAGACATTTACGTTCTTCGCTCACCGCGCCATCAACATTCCGCTGGAGATCCTGTCTCGCTTTGTTGACGAGGCCGTGCGCAGTCTGCCGCCGAGCAGCTGACCGCTTACGTGCGGTGCGGGCAGCGGCACTAGGCGTGCGACCACGCCCCCTGCGGCAAATGTCGGACGAACGTAGCAGTCCTCCGCGCGGCAGAGTCGGACGGTTCTTAGGGTGACCGGCGGGCACCGAGTGTGCACGCGAGGTGCCGGCGCTCTATGAGGGGTCGGCGGACGGGCTCGGCTGACTGACCGCCACAGCCGTGAGCTCCTTCACGAAGGCGTCCTTGCCAGCAAGGTAGGCCGGTCGGTCGGCAGGGTGGCGCGTCGCCAGTATTTCTTTGATCTGCGCGTAGCGCCGACGCCAACTCGCGTCTCGGCGCAGGAGATCACGGGTGGCGATCATCTCGTCGATTGCCGGGTGTCCCTCGCTGAAGAGGTGGACATGGGCGGCCCTGCTGTCGTTCTCCACCAGGCGAAGGAAGCGGCGGTCCGGATCATCTGCGAAGGTGCCCGGCCGGTACTGAAGCCCTGCCTCTTCCAACGCAGTCGTCGCCGGTACTAGGTGGCCCCTGGGTACGGTCACCAGGACGTCCACGCAGTTCTTCGCCGCTAGACCAGGCACAGAAGTGGAACCAACATGCTCAACCTTCGCCCCGGAAGGCAGCACGGGCGCCCACATGTCACGAAGAGCTTCAAAACGGGTGGCCCACGAAGACTGGTAGGGCACAAAGTTGAGTTCACCGAGCATAAAAAAAATCATAGGCGACGATCCAGGAGTCCCTCGTTACACGCTCATCGGCATGAGAGTGAGATCGCGCGTAGACAGGAGCGCTTGAGGAAGCCATCCCATCGGGCGATCACGCAGTGTGATGCTTCGGATCACGCCAGCCTATTGCCGCATACGAGTGGCGTTTGTGCGGAGTTCGCTGAATCTCGACAGACATCGACACAAGCGCTCACTAGAAGCTGCTAGCCATATTCGTGAATCGTGAGTAGTGGCCCTGGAAAGCGACTGTGATTGTGTCGGTCGGGCCGTTACGGTGCTTGGCCACGATGACGTCAGCCTCACCTTCGCGTGGCGACTCCCGCTCATACATCGATTCGCGGTGAAGGAGGATGACGACGTCAGCATCTTGCTCGATCGAGTTGTGAACGGCGATCCCGTTTGCCACGAAGTTGTGGGTGCCAAGCACTGTGGCGTCGAAAACTTCCTCGACACCCTCCAGCTCGATCGAAGTGACCCGGTCCCAGAAGACGTCGTTCGTCGCCTCCATCTCCAACTCAGCGCTATCCAAAACCGTCGCCACTCGGGCGAGGCGCTCCCGGGAAGGCGCTGACTTGTAGAGCGTGCTGCCGCAGTGATGAGTGCCTAACGCAGCCTGGAACTCCCGGGTCGTCATCCCCTGCTCCGTCATCTCCGCGCGAACTGCGTCCCACACCTGGATGGGCACCGTGTCGACGTTGGTGTTCGCCTGGCAGTCGCGGATGATTTCGAGCAGCGCCGCCGCCGAGGCCGACCGCCCGCCATGGACCCCGATCTCCTGCAGAAAGCGCCGCTGACTGTCAGCTCCCGAGATGTCGATCGTGTAGCCGTCCTTGTAACCACTTTTGCGGACGGTCCGAGTACGGGTGGAGATGCCAAAGCGCAGCAAGAGGGTGGACAGGTCATCGACCAGGGTGCGGCTGGTCGAGTGGTAGTAGATCCGTCCACCGCGCTGAGACTTGTTGACCGTGACCGAGCCGTCGGTCGCCCAGATATGACGCAGGAACAGCGCGATCTGCGGCTTGGGCGCATGGAAGAGCCCCGCTGGAACAAACTTCTCATGACTCCGCAGACCAAACAGCCCCAGCCCATCGAGCCACTCTGCGATCGGGTTGCGACGACCACGTGCGAGCCGGTACGGCGCTCGCAGACGGAGAGTTGTGCAGCGTGCAGCCGGATAGTCGTCACGCACCGCCATGACCCCGAAGTGCAGCGCGGCACGCGTCACCGCGCGCAGGTTCTCCTCATCAATGGATGCATAACGCAGTGGCTGCCTCTTGACGAACGAGCCATCACCGATCAGGTGCGCAAGCAAAACCACCTCGTCGTCGGCCCATGGCTCATGCTGCTCTGGGGCGGGCACGTGCCGCGGGACCGCCAGGCGGTCACTCGTGCGGAGGTCGCCCAGCGCGCGCCACCCCTCGTAGGTCAGGAAACGGTGGTTCTCCGTCGCACGGATCGTCTTGCCCGACGCCAACGTCATCCGGAACACCGGCTTCTGCCCGGTCGAGAAGACGTGGGTCACGTGGCGTCGCACATAGCGCAGGGAGTCATCGAGTGCCCACACCGGGACGTCACGCTCCCCCGACTGATGCAGGTCGCCCAGGGTGACTTGTGCGCCAGTGTCGGCTCGGAGCACCCTGGTGTCAGCGGTGAGGCATCCAGACTCACGAAGGTCTGACATCTGCGGCTTCTTGTCGGTGCGCTGCTCGGGGCCACGGTTGAGCTGCGAAAGAGCAATGACGGGCACCTCGAGCTCCTTAGCCAGGAGCTTGAGCGCACGGGAGAACTCCGCGACCTCCTGCTGACGGGACTCGACACGCTTGCCCGAACTCATCAGCTGCAGGTAGTCAACGATGACCAGCTTGAGGTTGTGGCGCTGCTTGAGCCGGCGGCACTTGGCCCGGATCTCCATCAGAGACATATTGGGGCTGTCGTCGATGAAGAGCGGTGCGCCGTGGATGCGGCCCTGCGTCTCGGCGATGCGGGCCCAGTCCTGGTCACGCATCGTGCCCTTGCGCATGTGCTGCAGCGCGATCTCCGACTCGGCAGACAGCAGTCGCATGGTGATCTCGGTGCGGCTCATCTCCAGGCTGAAGACAACAGTTGCCAGGTCGCTCTTAATGGCAGCGGCACGGGCAATATCCAAGGCAAGGGTAGATTTCCCGACAGCCGGCCTAGCAGCGATGATGACCATCTGTCCGGGGTGCAAACCGTTAGTCAGCTCGTCGAGATCGGTGAAGCCGGTCGGGACCCCGAGCATCTCCCCCGAGGTGCCTGCAGCGTGTTCGATCTCGTCCATCGTCGGCTCGAGCAGCGCTGATAACTGGTGATAGTCCTCGCCCCCGCGCTTGTCCGCGACGCTATAGACCTCTGCCTGAGCCAGGTTGACGATGTCATCGACGTCACCGCCACCTTGCGCATAGCCCATCTGCACGATGCGCGTGCCAGCCTCAACCAACCGGCGCAACACCGCGCGCTCGGCGACGATCTCGGCGTAGTAGCCCGCGTTGGCGGCAGTCGGGACGCCATTGATGAGTTGATAGAGGTAGGGCGTGCCGCCGATGCGGGCCAGATCACCGCGCTTGCTGAGCTCGTCGGACACGGTCACCGCATCGACCGGCTCGCCACGTCCGTAGAGGTCGAGGACGGCCTCGTAGATCGACTCATGAGCCGGGCGATAGAAGTCCACGGACTTCAACGTCTCCACGCAGTCCGCGATCGCGTCCTTGGACAACATCATGCTGCCCAGCGCGCTCTGCTCAGCCGCGACGTCCTGCGGGGGCAGCCGGTCCTCCGGGGGCCCGTCGGGGACCTCGGAGTAACTCGCCTCCAGCTCACTGAGCGACATACGCCTCCCACTCCCGTCGAGTCACTCCTGCACCACTTGCACCACAGCACACCACCGACCACTGACAGTGGTTCCAGGCACGCTGAAGCGCACGGAGCCCAGAGGCTGTCTTGGTGATTGAGCCACGCTACGGCTAGTGGCGTGGGTCCCCAAACGCGCCTGTGGATAACTCTGGGGATCACCTGTGCAGGAGGTTGTGTCTCGTCGTTCACAGTCTGTGCACAGGCCTGTGGACAACGAAAATGTTTGTCGCTCGAAGAGGCCCTGACCTGCGGAAACTCTAGGCCCCGGGTGTGGACCAGAATTGGTCGAGTGGCTCCGTCCTAGACTCCTTGCGTGCCGACCGACCACCGCCGAGAGATCCTGCGCCTCGCCGTCCCGGCCTTCCTTGCACTCGTTGCGGAACCGCTGTTTCTGTTGGCAGACAGCGCCATTGTGGGTCATCTCGGCACCTCCTCGCTGGCCGGGCTCGGCGTCGCCAGTGGCGTGCTGCTCACTGCCGCAAACATCTTCGTCTTCCTCGCTTACGGCACCACTGCGGTCGTCGCCAGGCGCACTGGTGCCCATGACGAAAAGGGCGCTCTCGCAGCGGGTATCGACGGAATGTGGTTGGCGCTGCTCCTCGGATTGGGGGCCACCGCAGTCCTGGTCGCCTTCGCCGAGCCGCTGCTGCGGGTGTTCGGCGCCTCCGACGCGGCGGTGGCCGAGGGCGCGATCTATCTGGCGATCAGCGCGTTCGGCATCCCGGCCATGCTCGTGGTCCTCGCCGCGATGGGAGTGCTCCGGGGGCTCCAGGACACCCGCACCCCCATGGTGGCGGCCATCGCAGGCTTCACGGCCAATGCGATCTTGTCCTTCGTGCTGGTTCACCCGGTCGGCATGGGCATCGCCGGAGCAGCCTGGGGCACGGTCATCGCCCAGACCGGGATGGCCCTCGCCCTGGGCGCCGTCGTCGTCAGGGGCGCCCGTCGTCTGCGCGTTCCGCTGAAGCTGCACGGCCAGGGCGTGCTCAAGGCCGCCAGCGGTGGAGTGCCGCTGTTGGTCCGCACCCTGGCGCTGCGTGCGGTGCTCCTGCTGACCACCTGGGTCGCCGCCGGACTCGGGGAGCCTCAACTGGCGGCCCACCAGGTCGCGTTGACGGTGTGGAGTTCACTCGCTTTCGCCCTCGATGCCCTGGCGATCGCGGGTCAGGCGATCACCGGAAAGGCGTTGGGCGCCAACGATGTCCCCGCAGTCCGGGCAGCAACGTCCACGATGGTGCGCTGGGGTGTTTGGTTCGGGGTGATCCTGACGGTCGTGATCGTCGCCCTGCACCGGGTGATCCCGCTGGGCTTCAGCACCGACCCTGAGGTGCGGGCCGCCCTGGCGGCAGCACTGCTGATCGTGGCCGCCGGGCAGCCGGTCGCGGGGATCGCGTTCGTCCTGGACGGAGTCCTGATCGGCGCCGGCGACGCGCGCTGGCTGGCGTTTGCCCAGACCGGGTTCCTGCTCGCCTATCTGCCGATGGTGTGGCTGCTGCAGGCCTCCGGCGTCACGGGCACCAGCGGCCTCGTGTGGCTCTGGGTGGCCTTCGGACTCTTCATGGCGATCCGGGCTGCCGGATTGCACTGGCGTGCCCGCGGCGACGAGTGGCTCGTCACCGGCTCCTCCCGATGACGCCACGCGGCTGACTGGAGCGCGGGGTCGGCGTGCACCCAAACCGGCAACGTGAAAGTTGCCCGGGCGTATGCGCAGGTCAACGGGTCGCCCACGATCACCGACGGTGACTTTGCCTGTTCGAATGCACGCAACTGATGGCCGGGAGCGGCTGCGGTCATCCCGCGCGTGTGGGGTGACGGCTGAGGCGGGTCAGCGGGTGGGATTGTCCTCGTCGGCCCCGTCTCCGTCAGCCCCGTCTGCGTCCGCCGCGGTCTCGTCGGCCGGGTGGTCAGCAGGCGGGCCGAGGTGGACGTCTGAGGGCGCGACCTGACCGGTGCGGAAGCCGGCGCGGCCGACCATGTGCGCACCCACGGGGATCGTCAGCATCTGGAAGACACCCACCAGGAGCAGCATGCCGATGTGCAGGCCACTCTCCTTGCTCAGGGCCACGCCCGTCAGCACCAGCAGGACCCCGAGCACCTGCGGCTTGGTCGCAGCGTGCATGCGTGTGAGCAGATCACCGAAGCGCAGCAGACCGATCGCCGCCGTCAGACACAGCAGCGCACCCAGCAGGATCAGCACCATGCCGATGCCGTCGGTCACCGAGTCCAGGGTCCAGGTCATGATCGGCCCTCCTGCTCGGTCCCGGATCGGTCCGTGGCCCCCGGCGCCTGAGCCTGCGCCCGTCCCTCGTCGCGGTCGGGGTCCTTGAAAGTCTCCGGATCGTCGAGGTCGGCGTCTTGACGATCAGGGTCGGCGCCGCCATCAGAAGCAGAGCTGTCGGGGTCGTCAGCGTCCGGGTCCTCGAGGGTGTCGGGCTCGTCGAAGTCCACGGGATAGTCACGATCGCGCGCGACGAAGCGCGCCACGGCGACCGACCCCATGAAACCGACCAGGGACAATGTGATCAGCAGCCCCATCGTGCTCGGGCCCTCCACGAGCGCGGTCTGCGCCCCCAGGGCGCACACGACGATGGAGACCAGCACGTCGCTGGCCACGACCCGGTCCAGCACGCTGGGGCCGGTGATGATGCGCCCCACGGTGAGCAGGGCGGCAGCGACCAACAGGATGCCGATCGCCCAGGTCATGATGTCGGAGAAACCCATCAGCTGGTCACCTCCCGCGCGCGCCGCGGGTTGAGGACGGCCTCGGGATCGGGGTCGAAGGCGCGCAGCACCCGGGCCTCCTGTGCCATCACGCGGTGCCTGATCACCTCTGCCTGCTGGCGGGTGGTGACATCCAGCAGGTGCAGGGTGAGGATCTGGCGCTCGCCGTCGAGGTCGATCACCACGGTGCCGGGCACCAGGGCCACCATCTCCGCGGTGATCGTCTGGAAGAGCTCGTTGTCCGAGCGCAGCCGCAGGTCCACCACGATGCCGCTGACGGTGGGCCCGGGCCGCACGGCCAGCCAGGCCACGTGGACGGACGCATAGGACATGTCCCACAAGAACCGCACGGCCAGCACCACGAAGGCGATCGGGCGGAAGTGCACCCCGACCGTGACCGATGGCAGCGGGAAGACCAGTTGCACCAGGAAGGCCACCAGCACGCCGGCCACCACGTTGCCGAGGGTCACCTCGCCCATCAGCAGCACCCACACGACGGTGAGCATCGCCATCGACATCCCGTGGATGCCGCGCAGCATCCGCCTCATCGCGGCCTCCCCTCACCGAGCACCGCGATCAGATAGGGCTCGCGCAGCAGCAGGTCCAGCGAGGCCCGGTCGGTGATCTCGAACAAGGGCCCGGCCACAAAGGTCAGCGCCAACCCGAAGGCCACCAGCGACACCGTGGGCAGGACGACACCGGCACCCATCGCGCGACCGTTGCCGGTGCTCGCTGGGGTGTAGGTCATGCCCTCGTCCGCCCGGGGAGCCGCCCCCCAGAACGCACGCCCCCAGACCCGCGCCACGGCATACAGGGTGAGCAGGCTGGTGACCACCGAGCCGGCCACCAGGACCATGGGCAGCCAGCCACCCTCAGCGACACCAGCCTGCATCAGGCCGACCTTGCCGAGGAAGCCGGAGAACGGCGGGATGCCGGCCAGGTTCATGGCCGGGACAAAGAAGAGTATGCCGAGCAGCGGGCTGATCTTGGCCAGTCCCCCCAGGTGGGAGGAGGCGGTGGTGCCACCGACCCGCTCGACCAGTCCGGTCACCAGGAACAAGGTGGTCTGGATCGTGATGTGGTGCAGCACGTAGAAGATCGCGGCGGACATGCCCGCCGGGGAGCCCAGGGCGATGCCGAACAGCAGATAGCCGATGTGGCTGACCAGGGTGAAGGAGAGCATCCGTTTGATGTCGTCCTGGGTGACCGCCCCCAGGATGCCGACCAGCATCGTCAGCAGGGCGGCCCACATCAGCACGTTGTTGAGGGTGCCGTCGGGGAACAGCAGGGTCTGGGTGCGGATCAGCGCATAGATGCCGACCTTGGTCAGCAGGCCGGCGAACACGGCCGTCACCGGGGCGGGAGCCGTGGGATAGGAGTCCGGCAGCCACCCAGACATCGGGAAGACCGCTGCCTTGACGCAGAAGCCGAGGATCAGCAGCACGTGCAGCACGACCGCGGTGTCCGTCGGGATCTGATCCAGCCGATCGGCCAGGACCGCCAGGTTCACCGTGCCGGTCGCCGAATAGATCATCGCGATGGCGATCAGGAACAGCATCGAGGAGAGCAGGCTGACGAAGACATAAGTCACCCCGGCCCGCACCCGTGCCTCGGTGCCTCCGAGAGTGAGCAGCACGAAGCTCGCGGCCAGCAACATCTCGAAGCCGACATACATGTGGAACAGGTCGCCGGAGATGAAGGTGGTGGACACCCCGGCCGACAGCACCAGCATGGTGGGGTGGAAGACCGGCAGCGGCGCGTGCCCGTCGCTCTCGTTGTCGAAGGACGAGCGGCCCTGGCCGATCGAATAGCGCAACACGGCCATCGTGACGACGACCGACACGATCACCATCAGCGCCGAGAGCCGGTCCACGATCAGGACCACACCCTCGGTGGGCGCCCACCCACCGACCTGCACGACCTGGGGACCGCGCTGGTCCGCCGCGAACAGCAGGACCATGGTGATCAGCAGGATCACCGTCAGCGTCGTCATGCTGACGATCCGCTGGACGCGCGTGCGGCCCGCCGCGGCCAGGTTGATGCCGGCCCCGACCAGGGGCAGCACGACCGGCAGGGGCACCAGCCAGGAGAAGTCGTTCATCAACGCTCCTCCTCCCCGGTGTCCTCTTCGGCAAACTCGGCCGCGATGACGTCGGCGTCGTCGGTTGACTCGCCGGACATGTCGTTCTCCTCGGCCCGGCGGTGGATGCGGGCCGACTCCTCGTCGTCCTCCAGCAGGTCATCGCGACCGAGCTGCCAGGCCCGGTGCGCGAGCGAGAGCACGAAGGCGGTCATCGCCAGGGTGATCACGATCGCGGTCAGCACCAGGGCCTGCGGGATCGGGTCGGCCATCTGGTCGGGATCACCCTGGTCGAGGATCGGCACGTCGCCGGCCGGGCCGGAGGCGACCATGAACAGGATGTTGATGCCGTTGCCCATCAGCAGGAAGCCGACCAGGGCGCGCACGATCGAGCGCGCCAGCAGCAGATAGACACCGGTGCCGAGCAGCGTGGCGGCGACCAGGATCAAGGTGATGTTGGGACTCATCCGGCCTCCTCCTCGGCGATCTGGTCATCCAGTGCGGAGCCCAGGCTGCGCAGGATGTCGAGCATCAGCCCGATGACCACGAGATAGACCCCGAGGTCAAAGAGCAGGGAGGTCACGATGTGCACGTCCCCGATCAGGGGCAGCGGCACGTCGATGATCCAGGTGCGCAGCGGCGGCTCACCGAAGAACATCGGCAGGATCGCTGAGGCGGCAGCGATGAACAGCCCGCCACCGAGCAGCAGACCGGGCATGACCGGCAGCGCCACGCGCAACTCATAGCCGCGGCCGGCCAGATAGCGCAGCGCCAGCGCGAGCCCGGCGACCAGGCCGGCAGCGAAGCCACCACCAGGGGCGTTGTGCCCGGCGAACAGCAGATAGACCGACCACAACACGATGGTGTGGAAGACGATCCGGGTGACCACCTCAAAGATCGTGGACCGGCGGGTGGGGTCGAGATCCTGCACGGCGGCGATCCACCGCGTCGAGGCGCCGTCGTCGGGAGTTGTCACCCGGTTGCGCCAGCTGTGCCGCAGGGCCCGGCGGGCCCGGATGACGGCGTCCTGCTTGAGGAAGATCAGGCTCGTGACGCCGGTCGCCGCGGCCAGCACCACCGACAGCTCGCCCATGGTGTCCCAGGCGCGCACGTCCACCAGGATGACGTTGACGATGTTGTTCCCGCCGCCATACTCCTTGGCGGTGTCAACCAGCCCCTGGGCGGCCGGGTCGTGGTTGCGCGCGGCAGCGGCGGTGAGCGCGACGGCTGCGACGACCAGACCCGTCGCCAGCCCGAGCAGGGCGCGCAGGCGCCGGGTCAGCACGGTCGGGTTGTCGGGGAAGCGACCAGACAGCCGGCGCAGCACCAGCACGAAGACCACCAGGGTCACCGTCTCGACCAGCACCTGCGTCAGCGCCAGGTCCGGCGCACCGTGCAGCAGGAAGAGCAGCGCGGTGCCATAGCCGGTGACGCTGACCAGGAAGACGGCCCGCAACCGGCGGCGCGCACGGGTCGTGGCAATCGCCGCGATCACGATCACCAGCCCGACGCCGACCTGGGCCGGGGTGTCGAACCAGCGGACGTCCTCAGGCCAGGTCACGCCGCGCACCAGCACGATCGTGGGCAGCACGACGAGCACGAGCAGGATGATCGCCAACAGCGTCGGGAGCGAGCCGCGCTGGAAGCCACCGGTGACCTCGAGCGCCAGGCGGTCGACGCCGCGCACGATGTGCTGATAGGTGCGTCCGGCGTCCAGCGGGACCTGCGCCTTGCGCTGCAGCGCGGCGACCGGTGCGCTCCCGAGGAACAGCGCCGTGCCCAGCACCCAGATCACGATCGACAGCAGCAGGGCGGGCGTGACCGCGCCACTCCACAGGACCAGGTGGGCGGGGTCCTCGCCGGCCGGATAGAGGCCGGTATGCCGTGAGATCAGGTCCTCGAGCCACGGTGCGGCGGGGCCGAGGGCCAGGCCGGCGAGTGCGAGCAGACCGGGGACGGCGACGAGGAGCCACTCCGGGTGGTGGGTCACCGTGGTGACCTGACCGGCGTCGCCGGCCAGCATCGGGTCCTTGCGCGCGAAGGCACCCCACATGAAGCGTGCGGTGTAGCCGAAGGTCAGCACCGAGCCCACCGCGACCATCAGCAGCACGAGACCGTCATAGGACCACCACCCGCCACTCGGGTGCATCAGCGAGTGCAGGGCCGCTTCCTTGCCGGCGAAGCCCAGCACTGGTGGCAGGCCAGCCATCGACAGGCTGGCCAGGCCCGCTGCTCCGGCGAGCCACGGCATACGTCTGCCGACGCCGGAGAGCCGCCGGATGTCTCGGGTGCCCGTCGCGTGCTCGACCGTGCCGGTGGTCAGGAACAGACAGGACTTGAACAGCGAGTGGGCCACCAGCATGCCGAGGCCGGCCACGGTCGTGCCGTGGTTGCCGTAGCCCACCAGCAGGGTGATGAACCCGAGCTGGCTGATCGTGCCGTAGGCCAGCAACAGTTTCAGGTCGTGCTGTCTCAGGGAGCGATAGCCACCGAGCAGCAGGGTGGCCGCGCCCAGGGTGACGATGGTGTAGCGCCAAGCCGGCAGATCGGCATACGCCGGGGCGAACCGGGCCACCAGGTAGATGCCGGCCTTGACCATGGCGGCGGCGTGCAGATAGGCGCTGACCGGCGTGGGGGCGGCCATCGCGCCCGGCAGCCAGAAGTGGAACGGGATCAGCGCCGACTTGGTGATCGCGCCGACCAGCAGCAGCACGACACCCCAGCTGATGAAGGTGCCCGAGCCCGGGTCGGCCAGGATCTCGCTGATCAGGTAGGTGTCCTGGCTCTCGCCGATCATGATCATGCCGACCAACATCGCCAGCCCACCGAAAGTGGTGACCAGCAGCGCCTGCTTGGCCGCCGCGATGCTCGCCTTGCTCGTCGACACATAGCCGATGAGCAGGTAGGACAGGATCGTGGTGAGCTCCCAGAAGACGTAGAGCAGGAGCATGTCGTCGGTGGTGACGAGGCCGAGCATCGCGCCGGCGAAGGCCGTCAACGAGCCGGCGAACAGGCCCAGCCCCTTGGTGCGCTCCTTGTCGTCGAAGTAGTGCGCGCAGTAGAGCAGCACCAGGGCACCGACGCCGGCGACGATCAGCGTCATCAACCAGGCGAGGGTGTCCATCCGGAAGGTCAGCGTCAGGTCGAGGCTGTCGACCCAGAGGAACTCCTCCAGCGGCGGCGCACTGGAGTCGACCCGGGCAAACTGCCACGCGGCATAGCCAGCAGTGATCGCTGGCACCGCCGCGAGCGGCACGAAGGCGCGGGGCCCGAGGAACCGGACGAGGGTCGGCGCGAGGAGGGCAGCAACAGCATGCGCAACGACCAGTGCGAGCATGGGCCTCCTCGAAGTCAGGCGGTGCAGCCGAGGCCCTGGTCAGTGGGAGCCCTCGACCCACGATCCGCTGGGCGGAAGGGGGTTGGAGTCGGGGCTACTTTACCGGGTGAAGGCTCAACCAAGTGCCCTGGTCACCCGGCACGTGGTTCTTGTCACGTGTGAGGTGGCCGGATCCGCTGTTCTCGGCCCCGGGAGCCCCGGGCGGGAGACGACAAAGGGCCGGTCGGGATCTCTCCCGACCGGCCCCTCGTGGGTGGTGCTGGTGGTGCTGGTGGCTCAGGCCTGCTCGACCAGCACGGTGATGTCGGCAGCGACATCGTCGTGCAGGCGGACGTGGGCCGTGTGCTCGCCGACGTTGCGGATTGGGCGCGGCACCTCGATGCGGCGCTTGTCGACCTTGGGGCCACCGGCGGTGGCGATCGCGTCAGCGATGTCACCGGCGGTGACGGCGCCGAACAGGCGACCACCGGAGCCCGCGTTGGCGGACACGGTCACCGAGGAGCCCTCCAGGGACGCCTTGGCGGCCTTGGCCTCCTCCTCGGTCTTGTGGGAACGGGCCTCGCGACCGGCCAGGATCGCGTCGACCTGCTTCTGGCCGCCCTTGGTCCAGGCGGTGCCCAGCTTGCGGGGCAGCAGGTAGTTGCGGGCGTAACCGTCCTTGACGTCGACGACGTCACCGGCCACACCGAGGCCGGACACCGGCTGGGTGAGAATGAGCTTCATCAGATCTCTCCTTGTCCTGGTGCTCAGCGCGCCGAGCTGGAGTAGGGCAGCAGTGCCATCTCGCGGGCGTTCTTGACCGCGTTGGCGATGCGACGCTGCTCCTGCACGGTGACACCGGTCACCCGACGAGCGCGGATCTTGCCGCGGTCGGAGATGAACTTGCGCAGCAGCGCGGTGTCCTTGTAGTCAATCGACTCGATCTTGGCGGCCTTGAGAGGGTTCGCCTTCTTCTTGGGCTTGCGCACAACGGGCTTGGCCATCGTGGTGCTCTCCATTCTGTGAGAGCCCGAGGGGTCACCTCGGGATGGGGTGTTTCAGGGCACCCGGGGAAACCCGGGTGCTGGTTGCGATCAGGGTGTGATCAGAACGGGGGCTCGTCGTAGGACGGGCTGTTCCAACCGCCACCCTGCTGGCCGCCGGCGTTGCCACCGGTGGCCCACGGGTCGGTCTCGGACTTGCTGGCCTGGCCGCCACCCTGCTGGGGAGCGGGCTGCTGGCCAGCTGCTGGCTGGCCACCGAACTGCTGGCCGCCCTGGGCACCGCCCTGCTGGGCACCACCCTGGCCGCCGCTCCAGTTGCCGCTGCCTCCGCCACCGGAGCCACGCTGGGCCTTGGTGACCTTGGCCGTCGCATAACGCAGCGACGGGCCGATCTCGTCGGCCTGCATCTCCATCACGGTGCGCTTCTCGCCCTCGGGGGAGTCCCAGGAGCGGGAGACGAGCCGTCCGGTGACCACGACGCGGGCGCCGCGGGTCAGGCTCTCGGCAACGTTCTCGGCCGCCTCGCGCCAGATGGAGCAGCGCATGAACAGCGTCTCGCCGTCCTTCCAGTCATTGGTCTGCCGGTCAAACTGCCGCGGCGTGGAGGCCACGGTGAAGTTCGCGACGGCAGCACCGGAAGGGGTGAAGCGCAGCTCGGGGTCGGCGGTGAGGTTGCCAACGATGGTGATCGGGGTTTCGCCAGCCATGTCTGAGTCCTTTGCTGTCGGGAGTCGGTCAGGCCCCGACGCGCATCAGCTTGGTGCGCAGAACGGTCTCGTTCAGGCCCAGCTGGCGGTCGAGTTCCTGTGCGGTGGCCGACGTCGCGGTCATGGTGACCACGGCGTAGATGCCCTCAGACTGCTTCTTGATCTCATAGGCCAGACGGCGACGACCCCAGATGTCTGTGGTGTCGACACTGCCACCTTCCTTGGTGACAACAGCGAGCAGCTTCTCCAGCGTGGGCTGGAGATTGCGCTCATCGGCCTCGGGATCGAGGATGATCATGAGTTCGTACTGACGCATGCGTGAACCCACCTCCTTCGGTCTTAACGGTCACGGTCTCTCCGTGACAGGAGGGTTGCATTCGTCCCACCGCTTCGTGCTGACCTCAACCCTGCCAGAGGAGACCGACACGTGCACGAGTCGGTCCACAGGGCAGGCCAGAGGCGGCCGTCAACGGTGAACCCGTCCACGATACCGAGTGGCCGACGCCGCGACCTAATTTCGGTCCGCTCCACGCGCTTCCCGGGTTACGTGCGGCTCAGGCGGCCCGCCCCGCCACCCGCTCGGCCCCACCGGCGTGTCGCGCACTGTGCTGAGATCGTTGCGGCGTGTCGGGGGCTGGAGCACCACGACGGCAGCACCGATCCGGCACCACTGCTGGGTCTCAAGGTGCTCAAGCTGGGCTCTCAAGCATTCGTGCCGAAGGTGTTCTCCAGCCAGCGGGTGATCATCGGCACCACCTGCTCGGGGACCTCGATGTGGTGGAAGTGCCCCGCGCCGACGGTGCGCCCGAGCGTCAGCAGACTCCGGTCCGGCACCAGTTGCTCCAGGCCGCGCTCGGCGGTGGCCGCGTGAATGATCAGGGCCGGCAGGGCGAGCTGCTCGAGTGCCTGGGCACCGTCGAAGGTCGCCATGGCGTTGGCACCCCCGGCGGCGACCTGCGGATGCGTGGCCGCCATCACCTCCACGATCTGGTCATAGTTGACGCGGTCGGTGGGCAGCACCAGGGAGCGGGCAAAGTCACGGCGCAGGTCACCGGTGTGGTCTCGCGACACTGGGTCGACCTGGCCGGCCCAGAACTCCTTGCCCTTCTCGCGCGCAATCGGCGCGGGGTCCAGCAGGACGGCACCGGCCGGCTGCCACGGGCGCCCGGGCGCCTCCCGCAACCGACTGTCTGCGCGGGCCAGTGCGTCGAGGGCGATGAGCCCGCCCAGGCTGTGCCCGATCACCACCGGGGACCGCAATCCCGCTGCCTCACAGGCCGCGACGACGTCGGAGGAGAACTGCGCGATGCTGGTCGCGACCGTGCCGGTGGGTGCGGGCTGGTCTGCGTCGACGCGGCGGGCACCAGCCCCCACGGACCCGTCCTCGTCGAACTCCTGACTCTGTCCGTGGCCGCGCAGATCCAGCGTCAGCACGCGGTGTCGCTTCTCGAGTCGCTCGCGCAACGTCGTCATGGCGGTGCGGTCACAGCACCACCCGTGCACCAGGACCAGGTCAGCGGTGCCGGGCGCGCTGGGGCCGGACACGGCATACGAGATGGGGTTGGTGCGCGCGGTCCCACCGCCGCCGGTGCGCAGGACCCGACTCATGGCCGGGCCGCCGCACGAACATCCTGGACAGTCATGGTCCGCCATCCTGCCAGCGCGCCTGTCGGACGCGTCACACGCCGTGCTCAGGGGTGGCCAACGACACACGAATTCCACTGTCTCCGTGCGGGGGCGCTCGGTAGCCTCGATGAGGACTTCCGTGCGACAACCAAGGGACACACATGCGCATCTCCGTGATCGGAACGGGCTATCTCGGGGCGGTGCACGCCGCGGGGATGGCCGAACTCGGCTTCGATGTGGTCGGGGTCGACATCGACGCGGCCAAGGTCGAGTCGCTGAACCAGCGCCGGATGCCGTTCTATGAGCCCAACTCTGATCCGCTGCTGGACAAGCACGTTGGAAAGGGGCTGCGGTTCACCACCGACATGGCCGAGATCGCCGATGCTGACGTCCATTTTGTCTGCGTTGGCACCCCGCAGCGCAAGAACAGCCTCGCCGCGGACATGGCCTTTGTGAACTCCTCGATCGACGCCATGATCCCCTTCCTCAAGGACGGCTCGCTGGTGGTGGGCAAGTCCACCGTGCCGGTTGGCACCGCCGAGAAGCTGGCCGAGCGGATCGAGGTCGCCACGCCGGAGAGCGTCTCGGTCGAGCTGGCGTGGAACCCCGAGTTCCTGCGCGAGGGCTTCGCGGTCCAGGACACGCTGCACCCGGACCGTCTGGTGTTCGGCGTCAACGGCGACAACGCCGAGGGCATCCTGCGCGAGGTCTATGCCCGCGCCATTGGTGACGACACCCCGGTCGTGGTCACCGACCTGCCGACCGCCGAGCTGGTCAAGGTCGCTGCCAACTCGTTCCTGGCCACCAAGATCTCGTTCATCAACGCGATGGCCGAGATCTGCGACGTGACTGGCGCTGACGTCACCGCGCTGGCTGACGCGATCGGCCACGACGAGCGGATCGGCCGCAAGTTCCTCAATGCCGGGGTCGGCTTCGGCGGCGGCTGCCTGCCCAAGGACATCCGGGCGTTCAGCGCGCGGGCGTCCGAGCTGGGCGCCGGTCAGTCACTGGCCTTCCTCAACGAGGTGGACGCCATCAACCTCAGGCGCCGCGAGCAGGTGGTCAACCTGGTGCGCGAGCACCTCGGCACGCTGCACGGACGTCGGGTTGCCGTGCTCGGCGCGGCCTTCAAGCCGGACTCCGATGACGTGCGTGACTCGCCCGCGCTGTCCATCGCCGGTCAGTTGCACCTGGCCGGCGCACAGGTCAGCGTCTATGACCCCAAGGCGATGCCCAATGCCGCCCGGATCTTCCCCACGCTCAACTATGCCGACTCCGCGACCGAGGCCATCGCCGACGCCGAGGCCGTGCTGCACCTGACCGAGTGGCCCGAGTTCCGCGAGCTCGACCCGGCAGTGATCGGCGCCGACGTGGCCAACAAGCTGATGATCGACGGCCGCAACCTGCTCGACCGCGACGCCTACCGCCAGGCCGGGTGGACCTACGTCGGCCTCGGCCGCCCCTGAGCCCACGCCGCGGCGCCGGTCTCCCCCAGGTCCGCCAGGGGCAGCTCGAGCGCCTTACCCCGCGCCCAGCAGCGTGCAGCCAAACCGGCAACGTGGGGATGCCCGAGGAGGCGCACCGCGCTGACCTGCGCCTTGGCAAAAGAGCCTTCGACATAGCCTGTTTGAATGCACGGCCGGAGCGAGTGGTGGAGCGGGCGACGGCGCGCTCGGTCACCCTAGAGCGCAACACGGCGCGCTCGGTCAGTGGGGGGAAGCGGCGGCCTCGAGGGCCGCGATGAACACGGGAGCGACGGTCTCCCAGTTGTAGCCCTCGGCTGCGGCGCGATGGCCCGCGCGGCCCAGCTCGGCCGCACGCTCCGGGTCGCGGTGCAGCCCCAGGACCGCATCGACCGTCGCCGAGACGTCCCTGAACGGCACCAGCACGCCAGCCCCGGTGCGGCGCAACAGTTCTGCCGGGACCGGCAGCGGGGTGCTGATCGCGGGGACACCGTGGGCGAGATACTCGATCACCTTGGTGGGCATCGAGTGCCGGAAGTTGGCCTCGTCGTGCAGCAGGGACAGGCCGGCGAGCGCCCCGTCGAGCATCGGCAGGGCCTTGTCGCTGGGCACGAACCCGTGCCACACGACGACCCCCTCCCGCGCAGCCTCGCGCAACGCAGGGACGGCCTCCCCGTGGGCCTGGCCGATGACGTGCACCCGCACGTCTCCGCTGGTCGCGGCCTCCAGGTGCCGACCGACGGCGATCAGTTCGTGCGCGCCGCGCTCGGCGGTGAGGGTGCCCAGATAGACGACCCGCTGGCGTCCCTCGTCGTCACGTCGGCCCGGCGGTATGGGGTGGATCGGCACGCGGGTGGTGTTGGGGACGACCGGGTGCTCCTTGCGGAACCTCCCGGCATATTCGTGCTCGGCCAGCAGCAGCGGCATCCGATCCTCGGCCCAGTGCTCCAGGCGGCGCACGCCCCAGGCAGCGGGCGAGCGCAGCGTGTCGGGCACCCAGGGGCGGACCTCCAGCGCAGCAGCGGTGTCCTCGTGCACGTCCCACACCACCGGCGGCAGGTCGCGCAGGCCCCGCACCGCGAGCAGCAGCTCGGCGTCGTGCAGGAGCACGACGTCGTGACCCGGTGCCTGGTCGCGCAGCAGCTGCCGGGCGGCCTTGAGTGCGGTCAGGCGGCGGCGCCCGGAGGCGCGCGGCACCTCGATCGGCACCAGACCCGGTATGCCGACGGGCCGGGTCAGTCCGTAGTCCGAGAAGGGCGCGGCGTAGGTCACGCGCCAACCCGCTGCGAGCAGCGACTCGATCTGTCGGTGGCGGATCCGGGCGTCGCCCGGGTGGTGGACGACGGTGACGACCAGGATGCGTCGCATCGTGCTCACCACCCTCCCTCCGGCTCCCAGCGGCGCAACAGATCCCGCGCCGCCTCCAGACCCTGCTCGTCGATGACGCGGTGCACCTCGGCATACCGCTCGCGCCAGACGTGCCTGTCCTCACCGTACTTGCGGGTGTAGAGGCCAGCGACCGGCTTTGGCTGGCCGTCGGCCAGCAGTCGGCCCTCGTCGATCCACAGCGCCCGATCGCACATGGACTCGATCGTGGCGGGAGTGTGGCTGACCATGAAGACGGTCCCGGCCTGCTGCCGGATCTCCTTGATCCGCGCGGTGGCGCGAGCCCGGAACTGAGTGTCACCGGTCGACAGCGCCTCGTCCACGACGAGGATGTCCGGCACGATCGCGGTGGAGATGGCAAACCGCAGGCGCGCGGCCATGCCGGAGGAGTAGGAGTTCATCGGCATGTCGATGAACTCACCGATGTCCGCAAACTCCACGATGTCGTCCTGCTTGGCCCGGATCTCGTCCGGCGACATGCCCATCGCCAGACACCCGATCCAGATGTTGCGCCGCCCGCTCAGCCTGGCGATCAGCACACCGTTGACGCCCAGGAGGGCGGCGCGGCCGTGGAGCCAGAGCCGGCCCGAGGTGGGCGGCACCAGGCCGGCAATGGTGCGCAGCAGGGTGGACTTGCCCGAGCCGTTGCGGCCGAGGACAGCGATCGACTCTCCCGGATAGGCCACGAAGGAGACGTCCTTGACCGCCGCGACCTCGCGCACCCCAACGCCCTGGGTGCTGCGGCGCAGCAGCCGCTTCAGGGCACCGGTCTCAGCGTCCTCGGTGTTGTCCTCGGCGGCGCGTCCGGGGCTGAAGACGCGATAGGTGATGCTGACGTGCGAGGCGATTACGGAGGGGACCCGGCCCGGGTCCGCGACGACGGCGTCCCGCTCAGACTCAGGCGCGGCCATAGGTGCCCTCCCCACGCCAGAAGTAAACGAAGCCCACGATCAGCAGCCCGAAGGCCCAGGCCAGGGCGACGGCCCAGGTCTGCCACTGGACGGGATACTCGGCCATCAACGGCTCACGACACAGCGTCAGCGCCACCGCGACCGGCTGGTATTCAAGGGCGTGGCCGACCCACGCCGGTGCACCGTCGAACCTTTCGATGGACACCTGGACGCTGAAAAAGACGCCGGACACATAGCGCAGCAGGCGGGTGATCAGCGACATCAGGTTGGACAGGTCCCGGAAGGCGTGGACCAGCCGCGAGCCGATCAGCGCGAAGGCCATGCACATCACGAGGACCACCAGCAGCGCCACCGGGAAGAGCAACCACTCGGCCGTGACCTCGTCCTCGGTGATCAGGGCGATGATCACGAGCACGACGAAAGCCGGGATCGCCGAGACGAAGTGGGCGAAGGTGACGGTCACGGGCAGGAGCAGCTTGGGGAAGCTCAGCGAGCGGATCATCTTGATCTTGCTCAGCAGAGACTTGCTGCCCGAGGCCAGCACCAGGCTGATCGGGATGAAGATGAACAACCCGATCGTCAGGAAGGTGACGAAGTTGTCGACGCCCTCCCGGGTGCCGATCAACACCCCGAAGATCAGATAGTAGGAGACGCCGAGCAGGATCGGGTTGATGAGCGCCCAGAGCCACCCGAGGTGGTTGTCCTGGTATTCGGAGACCACCTCCCCCTTGGCCATCGCCCAGGTCAGGTGACGGAACTGCCACAACTCCCGCAGGTAGGCAATGAACCCGGGACGGACTCCGGCCTCGACCAGCCCGTGTCGGGCAGCCAACGCCGCCGCATCCTCAGCCGGCAGGACCGGAGGCGAATACTTCGGGTCGGGCCCGACATCGGTCACAGCCGGCTGACCCGCTCGCTGCTGGTGGCCTTGCCACGGGTGTCGAAGAACCGGGTCGCGGCGTCGGCGAGGGCGTCGACGTCGTATTCACGGTGGTTTTGGACCAGGACGGTCAGGTCGGCCTCGGTCACGCCGGCCTGGGCGTCCTCGACGCGGGTCGCGGACTCGCCCAGGGCTCCCCAGGAGGCCACGTGCGGGTCGTGGAACTGCACGGTGGCGCCCTTGGCGACCAGGGCACGGGCCAGGGGCACGGCCGGGGACTCGCGCTGGTCGGCGATGTTGGGCTTGTAGGTCACTCCGAGCAGCAGGATCGTCGAGCCCTTCAGGGACTTGCCGTCCTCGTTGAGCAGGTCCTGGATGCGTGAGACGACATAACCGGGCATCCCGGAGTTGATCTCCTGGGCCAGCTCGACGAACCGGAACGGGTAACCCAACCGGGCCCGCACGTTGTGCGAGAGGTAGTTCGGGTCGATCGGGATGCAGTGTCCACCCACGCCGGGGCCGGGATAGAACGCCTGGAACCCGAACGGCTTGGAGGCTGCGGCGTCGATGACGTCCCACAGGTCGATGCCCAGCTCGTGACAGAACCGGGCCATCTCGTTGACCAGGGCGATGTTGATGTGGCGGTAGGTGTTTTCCAGCAGCTTGGCCGTCTCGGCCTCCCGGGTGCCCTTGGCCCGCACGATCGTGTCGACGAACTGCCCATAAAACGCCGCTGCGGCCTCGGTGCACGCCGGGGTCTGACCACCGACGACCTTCGGGGTGTTCTTGGCCCCGAACGTCTCGTTGCCCGGGTCGATGCGCTCCGGGGAGAACGCCAGGTGGAAGTCCGTGCCCGCGACCAGCCCGCCGGCCTCGAGCTTGGGGCGCACGACCTCATCGGTGGTGCCCGGATAGGTCGTGGACTCCAGGACCACGAGCATCCCGGGTTGCAGGTTGCGGGCCACCGCGTCAACAGCACCCTCGACCGCGCGCAGGTCCGGGCCGCCCTCGTCCGACAGTGGCGTGGGCACGCAGATCACGGCGACCTTGGCCGTGGCGATCTCCGCCTCGTCCGTGGTCGCGCGGAACCCGCCAGCGACCATCTCACCGATGTGCTCATCGGTCAGGTCATCAATGTGGGACGTCCCGGCGTTGAGGGCATCGACCACACCCTGATTGATGTCATAACCCAGGATCGTCAAGCCTGCCCGCGTGGCCTCCTGGGCCAACGGCAGACCGACATATCCCAGGCCGATAATGACGGCGTCTACGGCCACGAAGTGCTCCTTGCGTGTCTGTGGTCTCTGGTCCTGACGGCAGCGGCGCCCTCGGCCACCCCCGTGGTGGTGCCGCTCACCCGAGGGTGATTGGTCAGCGCCGGCCGATCGGTCCGGAGGTGCAGGGCAGCATATCGCAGCGACCTCTGCGAAATGGGGTCGAAGAGCTGTGTCCAACACCGCTGCGCGACGGATGTATTCCATCTCACGTGCCCCGTCCCGCCTCCGAGGCTTCCGGGCCGGGGCTGCCGTTGCGTGGCAGGATGTGCAGACCATGAGCCGAACCAGCCGTGACGTGGACGTGCTCCTCGTCTCCGATCTCCGCTTCCCCGGAGGCACGTCACACAGCATCGCCGCCGAGATCGAGGCGCTGCACGGCTCGGGCTATCGTGTCGGCCTGGTCCACCTCAATGGTCCCCTCGTCGCCCGCGTCGGCCCGGTCAACCCGGCCATTGCGGGCCTGGTCCGGGCGGGTGCTGCCAGTCTGCTCATCGGGTCGGCCCCGGTGACCGCCCGCCTCGTCGTCTTCCGGCACGCCGGCGTGCTGCAGGCGGCCGCCGACCAGTTGCCGCCGATCAGCGCGGAGCACGCGGTGATCCTGGCCAACTCCGGTCCGCAGGACGCTCGAGGCAAGAGTGTGTATGACGTGGGGCTGGCCGATCGTGCGGCTCGCCAGGCCCTGGGGCTGGATCCGCAGTGGGCCCCGATCGGTCCCCTGGTGCGGGACGAGATCAAGGACGTGGTGCCCGGTGGGCGCCTGATGGAGACGGACTGGGTCAACATCATCGATGTGGACGCCTGGGCGCCGTCGGCCCCCCGTGAGGAGTGGGCCGGGGACCGCCCGGTGATCGGTCGGCACAGCCGCCCCTCCGCCCAGAAGTGGCCGCGTGACGCGGCCACCCTCAAGGCGGTCTATCCCGTGGACGGATCCTGGGACGTGCGGGTCCTGGGCGGCGCCGACCCGGTCGAGCGACCGCTGCGCGGGATCCCGAAGGCGTGGACGGTCACCGAGTTCGGCGAGCTGAGCCCCCAGACCTTCCTGCAGAGCCTGGACTTCTTCGTCTACTACCACGACCCCCAGTGGGTGGAGGCCTTTGGCCGCACCATCCTGGAGGCCCTGGCGGCCGGAGCGGTCGCCGTCCTGCCGCCGCACTTCCGGGCGCTCTTTGGAGAGGCAGCGGTGTATGCCGAGCCCGCCCAGGTGCGCGAGGTGGTCGAGGGACTGCGGGCCAACCGACCGGCCTACGTCGCCCAGCGTGACCGCGCCCGCGCCCTGGTGCGCGAACGGTTCAGCTATGCGGCGCACGTCGAGCGCGTTGCCGCACTGATCGGCCCCCCTGCTCAGACAACCCAGACCCCGTTGACTCCCACCCAGTCAACCCAGGCCCCAGGTGAGGAGTCCGCGGCACGGGCGCCTCGGCATACGGCGGGTGGTCGTCGCTCCGGGGGTCCGCGGATCCTGCTGATGTCCAGCAACGGTGCGGGGATGGGTCATCTGACCCGGCTCTTCTCCTATGCGACGCGGCTGGAGGAGGGCACGCGGGCGCACATCGTCTCGCTGTCGCAGGCGGCGCCACTGGCGGGGCGGCTGGGGCTGAGCTATGAATACCTGCCCAGTGCCAAGGCGCTCGCGATGCCGCCCGGCCGGTGGCGGCCGATCTTTGCCGACCGCGTGGGGGATGCGCTCAACCGGTTCGACCCGGACGTCGTGGTCTTCGACGGGACCTGGCCCTATGGCGGCATGGAGGAGATCCGGGCCGCTCATCCGCAGGCGCACTGGGTGTGGTCGCGCCGCGGCATGTGGCGCGAGGGACGCAACACCGAGCAGTTGGCCAAGACCGCCTGGTTCGACAGCGTGCTGGAGCCGGGTGACCTGGCCGCCGACTATGACCGGGGCGTCACCGCCGAGGCTCCGTCGCACCGGGTGGGACCGGTGACCCTGCTCGACCCCGACGAGTTGGAGCCGCGGGCGCAGGCGCGCGAGGCGCTCGGACTGCCCGCCGACGGGCCGCTGGCGCTGGTGTCCCTGGGCGCTGGCAACATCAACGACACCGCCTCCGACGTCGGTGCTGCGATCCACGCCCTGTCCGGTCTGGGGGTCGGGGTGTGTGTCACCGTGCCCGACATCGCCTCCGCGGGGGCCGCTGCCGGTGAGGACATCCACCTGGTGCGTGACTATCCCCTCTCGCGCCGCTATGCCGCCTTTGACGTGGTGATCAGCGCCTCGGGCTACAACTCCTTCCACGAGTTGCTGCGGATGGGCGTGCCGACCCTGTTCGTCCCCAACACCGAGACCTCGCTGGACGACCAGGAGGCTCGGGCCCGGTTCGCCGCGGACCGCGGGTGGGCCCACCAGCTCCCCCAGCTCGGCGTCGACACCACGACCCCGCTGTTGGAGGATCTGCTCGAGCGCGGCACCGCCATGGCGGCCCAGGCCCAGGAAGCCGACCCGGGCAATGGCGCACGAGCGGCGGCGCAGTTCCTCACCGAGCAGGCGAGAGGGCGGCTCTGATGGCAGGCACACCCAGCTCAGGCACGTCCGGCTCCGGCAAGTCCGGCTCCGGGATGTCCGCGGAACGGCTGGCCCTGGCCCTCGTGCGCCGCGCCCGCCGGGTGCCGCGGGCCGAGGCGGCGGCACTGAAAGTGGCGTCCTCGCTGCGCGGCAACCAGTTGGCCCGCACTGCCGTGTCCCGCGCCTTCGACATGGATCTGGAGGGCATCGGCGGCACCGTCTTCGTCGACGGCGGCAACCTGCTCGCCGGCGAGGGTCTGGACAACGTGCCCGTCGTCGTGCTCTCCCTCGTCGGCACGCCCGCCGACCTGATGGAGCAGCGGCTGGAGGAGATCGGTCAGGAGCAGCTGCTGACCGGTGGGTTCCGGCCGGTGCTGATCATCGACGGCGACCACTTCTCCGCGGTCCGTGAGTTCGGGTGGCCGGTCGAGCTGGTCCTGAGCCGGGAGCAGTGGGACAGCGAGTCACACCTGCGCGACGAGAGCGGGTGGGACGCCTATCTCACCCGCCGCTATCAGGCGATCCGCCGCAACTATCGCGCGGCCGCCCTGCTCGAGTTTGGCCCGGAGCACCCGCTGACACTGACCTATCTGCACAGCCTGGGCCCCGCGACCCCCTGAGCCACCGCTCACGCCGTGGGCACCTGGGTCCCGCGACCCCCTGAGCCACCGCTCACGCCGTGGGCACCTGGGTCCCGCGACCCCCTGAGCCACCGCTCACGCCGTGCAGCCAAACAGGCGAAGTGGGGACACTCGCACCAACGCAACGCCCTGACCAGCACTTATACACAAGCTGGGTCGACGTCGCCTGTTTGGGTGCACACCCGGACGGGCGCTGACGGGCGTGGCCCTCGATCAGGCGCTGCGGTGGGCTGACGACCCGCCTCAGCCCTGAGCCGGCGGCAGGTGGCCACCGAAGCACCACTGGGCACAGTCGGCGGTGACGACCTCCCAGCCGCGGGGGTCCTCCTGACGGGACCGGTGCCCCTCTGGATAGTGGTTGGTCGCCAGGTGCAGACCGTGCAGGTTGCGCAGCGGACGGCCGTCGATGACGTCCAGGTCCAGCCGCCACCGCGCCTCGTCCCAGGCCCGGCCCATCGCGATGTCGTGATCCCGGCGATAGCGCTGCTTGCCGCCGGGAGCGCGGGTCAGCTCGCCCAGCACCGGGCCGTCGACGGTGTCATAGATGTCGACCCGGATGAACGGCACCGCGAGCGCCTTGGAGAGGTGCTCGGCAACACGGATGAAGTCACCCAGTGGCTCCGGCAGCGGGATCGACAGGTCGACCCTCGCGCCGGATGCGATGTCTTCTCCCAGGTCCTGGCCGCGAGCGTCGGTGTAGCGATAACGGGCATGGTCGAGGTTGGCGTGCACCGGCATCTGGCGCACCATCACCATGGTGACCTGGCCATAGTGCGCGTAGATCTTCACGTCGTCGGGGATCTCCTCGGCCGGCACTCGCTGCTGCAGGAAGCGCTCGGCAAAGAAGGGCGCCCCGGCCGACTTCCGCGTGGCCAGGCGCTCTTGCAGGTCCGCGGTGGACAGGACCTCGTCACCACCGATCACGGCATAGCGGTCTGCCTCGACGCGGCGCAGCGGGAACACCCCGTTGCCGCCGGCCCCCACGTCCGACTTCAGCACAAACACCTCGGGCAGGTCGGACAGGTCGATGTCCCGTGCGCGGGCCCACACGCCGAGGATGTCTGGCACGGCGACACCGTGACTGGCCGCCAACCGATAGTTGCGCAGCTTGCGGGGGATCTGCAGGGCTGGATGGAAGGCCTCGGGGTCGTGCGGACGCAGCACGTCGATGTTGCGGCGCAGCTCGAGCAGGTTGCGTCGAAACGACGGCGGGGTGCTGTCGAGGCGCTCGGGACGATCGATGGCGAGCTGCTCCTGCGCCCGTTTGCGCGCCGCGGTCTCCTTGGCCACCTGTCGGCGCAGGCGGCCGATCTTGTCGTCCCGTGCCGCGATCAGTTCCTCGGCGTGCACCGCCTGGCGCGCGCGTCTGGCGACCGGCCCGAGGACCGGGAGCCGGCGCAGGATCCCGCGGACCGAGCGGCCGGTCATGCCCCCGGCACCGTGCCCGGCAGGTGACCGCCATGACACCACTGGGCGCAGTCGGCGGTGACCACCTCCCAGCCCTTGGGGTCGGGCTGGTTCGACTGGTGTGAGGCGGGGTAGTAGTCCGGGATGGGGTGCAGACCATGCAGGTTGCGCAGGGGGCGACCGTCCACGACGTCCAGCTCCAGCCGCCACTGAGCCTCGTCCCAGGCCAGGCCCCATGCCGCATCGAGATCGTTGCGATAGCGCTGGCTGCCGCCCGGGCTGCGGGTGAGCTCGCCGAGGACCGGCCCCCGGGTCGTGTCATAGACATCGACCCGGATGAACGGCAGCGCAACGGCTCGTGACAGGTGCTCAGCGAGCCGGACAAAGTCCGCAAACGGTTCGGGCGCTGGGATCGAGGAGTGCACGGTGCGGTCTGGAGCCGCATCGCTGCCGAGGTCGCGCCCCTGAGCGTCCAGATAGCGATAGCGGGCCGTGCTCAGATCCGCGTGCAGCGGCATCTGCCGCAGCATGACCATCAGCACCTGGCCATAGCAGGCATAGATCTTCACGTCGTCCGGGATCTGTTCACCGGCCACGCGTTGGGTCAGGAACTCCTCCGCGAAGTAGGGGCCCCACACCGAGGGGTGGCCGGTCAGGAGGTCGACCAGGGAGTCCCGGGTGTAGGTCTCCTCGCCCCCCACCAGCTGGAACCGCTCGGCGTCGACCCGTCGCAACGGGAAGACGCCCTTGCCGCTGGACCCGATCTCGCCCTTGAGCACGAACTCGTCCGGGAGGCCGGACAGGTCGATCTCCTCCAGCCGGGACCACACGGCATACACCTGCGGGACCGGGACGCCGTGGCTGGCCGCCAGCCGATAGTTGCGCAGTTTGCGGGGGATCTGCATCGCCGGGTGGTGCCGGTCGGGGTCCAGGGCGCGCAGCGGCGCGGCACCGCGTCGCAACTCCTGCAGGTGCCTCAGGAACGAGCAGCCGGGGATGGCCTGCTCGGCAGCGCGCATCTCATCTCGCTCACGGCTGACCCGCCCGAGCTCCTCCTGCAGCGACGAGACCTCGGCCTGCGCTGCTGCTGCGTCCTGCGTCGCAGCGGCCAACCGGCCCCGCAGATCTGCGACCTGCCCGGCCCGCCGCTCGAGCAGGTCAGCGCGCCACCCGATGCCCGGAAGACGTCGCACCAGTGCGCTCCGTCGTGCAGAAGCCATCGTCCCTCCTTGTCCCCGCGCGGCACCTCAACCTGTCAGCGTCCCGCAGCCTACTCTTGACGCAGGGACAGCACAGAGAGGCGCATCAGTGATCGAGCACGCCGGAGCAGGCCGTGACGACCGTGACCAGGCCGTGGTCGACGGCGCCTTTGGCTGCGGCTATCTGGTGCTGGGTGGGACCCGTGCGAGCGCGCCCGACCTGGTGGCGGGATGGCCGGTCCACCGCCTGGGGTCGCTGAGTTATCACCTGCACCCGCGAGCCCGGCTGCACACGGTGATCCGCGACCACGGGCCCGGTCGCATCGTGCTGCTCGGCGACCCGGTCGACGTCGACACCGGCACGGTGGACGGCACAAGGATCGGGGAGACCGCGCTCGATGTGTGGGCATCGGGCGGTCTGTCCGCGGTCGTGCGTTACCTGGCCTACCTCGGTGGTCGGTGGACGGCCATCCTCGAGGCCAGCGCACCGGCCGACAGTCCGGCCCCCGCCGACATCACGGTGGTGCCGGACTGCCAGGCGACCCAGGCCGTCTTCTATTCCACCTCCGCCGGCATCGCGCTGGGCTCGCAGCCGGCACTCGTCGCCGCAGCAACCGGCGCGGGGCCGGACGAGGCCGCCGAGCAGATGCTGCAGGACCTGCGCGCGGCACGGCGCAAGGGCGTGGTCTTCCTGCCCGGCACGATGACCACCCACGAGCAGGTGTTGCCCCTGGTCCCGAACCACCTGTTGCGGATCCGCTTGCGGGACACCAGCGCCGAGGTCTCGCACGAGCGGTTCTGGCCCTTCCAGGACCGGGTCGAGATCACCGACACCGAACGGGTCACCCGCGAGTTCATCGACTACTTCCGCGAGCACACCCAGTTGTTGTGCAGCATCAACCGGCCGATCGTCAGTCTGACCGGCGGTCTGGACAGCCGGACGACGCTGGCTGCCGCCCTGCCTCACCTGCACCGCGACTCCTTCACGTTCACCTACTACAACCCCCGCGACGGACTGGTCGGTGAGGGTGCGCCCCTGGATGTCTTCACCGCCAACGCGCTGTCCAACGCGGTCGGCGTGCAACACCGCGTGCTCCGCTGGCGGCAACCAGCCAAGGGCAGCGTGTTCGCGCAGATCTATGACCGGACCTATCCCGTGCGGCGCGGGTCCACCGGTGCAGCGCACGCCATGTGGGCCGACCTGCCGCACGACGTGATCCACCTGCAGTCCATCGGCGCCGAGCTGGGCACGACCTTCTATGCCGCCCGCCCGGGGGTGCCGATCACCCCGCAGCGGCTGCTGGAGATCGTCACGGCTCGCCACGACCTGCCCGAGCAGATGGCCCACGACGCCTTCGCCGACTATCTCGACTACGCGCAGTTCAGCCAGTCGGCGATCGGTGGCTACGACTACCACGATGTCTTCTACTGGGAGCAGCGGATGGGCAAGTGGGGCTATCAGAAATACCAGGACGGCGACTTCTCCCACCGCATGCTGATGCCGTTCAACTCCCGCGGTCTGATCGAGATCATGCAGTCCCTGCCCTATCAGCAACGCGCCGACAAGGTGCTCCTGCAGGCCATGCTGGCGACGGTGCCGATGCTCAACGACGCCCGGCTGCCCCCGCACCTGCGCGCCGGCCCATCAGCCCCCGCCCCGGAGCCGATCACCTGGCGTGACCTGGTGGCGGCCCGTCCCCATGTGCGGCCCCGGATCCGCACGGCCCTGGATCGGGTGTCCGAGCACAGACGAGGTATGCCGTGAGCTCGCTGCCCGCCCGCGTCACCCGGCGCGTGGGCCGGCTGCGGGATCAGGTCGAGGAGAGCGTCCAGCAGCGGGTCGCCACGGTGCGTGCACGCGAGCAGTCCCACACGACGCAGGCGGACTCTGGCAACCTCGCGTTCGGTCACGGCTATCTGGTGCGGGCTCCGGGGGTGCCTCGCCCCCCGGAGGTTGCGGGGTGGCGCACCCGCACGATCAGTGGCTTCGTCTATCACGCGAGGGCCCGGATCACCGCCAGCCCGGTCAGCACCGGGGGTGCGGTCGTGCTCGTCGGCCGCGCCGTCGACGTGGACACCGGCAACGTCTCCCCGCAGCGCCTGACCGACGAGCTCTCCGAGCTGGCAGCTCAGAGCACCCAGGCCCTGATCCGGCGCGCCGCCTATCTCGGGGGGAGCTGGACCCTCTTTCGGCACAGTCCCGACGGTTCCTGCACGGTCCTCACCGATGCCCTGGCGAGCCAGCGGGTGTGGCACTCCCCCGACGCCCGGACGATCGGATCCTACGCCGCCCTCGTGCCCGACAGCACTGCGCTGCCGACGAACTCGCTGCTTCACGTGACGGGCACCGGCGAGGTGACCGTGCGTCGTTTCTATCCCTGGCCCGACACCGACCCGCCCGGGCAGGGGGCCCCGACGACGGACCTGGCGGCTGCCTATGCCGAGTTCCGCAAACGCGTCGTGGCCCACACGCGGCTGCTCTCCGACCTGGGCCGTCCCGGGTTGCCCCTGACGACTGCCCCCGCCAGCCGTGCGGTCCTGGCGGCCTATCTGCCGCACCGGCGCGACGGCGGCTACACCTTCACCTCCTTCGCCACCGAGTCCGCCCGCACGGGCCAGGATCAGGCCAACGAACTGTTCGAGGCCAGTCGCGTGTCCCACGAGCTCGGCATCGCCCACCGGGTGGTCCGCGCGGTCGTGCCTCCCTGGGGGGACTCGTTCTCGGTCGCCTATCGCCGCACATTCCCGCAGGGCACGTCGCTGGCCAGTGCCTTTGCCCGGCACACCCTGCCCCGTGACACCGTCGAGCTGCACGCTGCCGGCGCCGACGTCGTGGATCTGCAGTCGTGGGAGCAACTGGGTCAGGACTATCTCGAGGGCGACCTCGCCCACCGGGTCCTGCTGCCCTTCAACGACCGGAGGCTGCTGGAGATCATGCTCAGCCTCCCAGCCGAGCAGCGCACCAAGGGACTGTTGGTCAACCGGCTGGCCGCCGAGCTGGACGTGGCCTAACCTGTGGCGACATGCGAACGCATGACGAGATCGAGATGGTCCAGGACCTCGCCGCCTACCGACAGGCGAAGGCGGACGACGATGGCACCCGCGTTCCGCTCGATGAACTGCGTGCCGACCTGACCCCGTCTACGACTGATATCGCCCCAGCTCGGCCTGCCCCGTCGGCTGATCCGACGGTGGCGTCCCCGGCCCAGCACTGACCGCTGGGTCAGCGACGGACCAGGCCTCACTAGCAGCCCAGCCCTGGGGGAGCGTGATCGCGGAGAGGCCTCCCTGCGCCTCGCGAGTCACAGGGGAGGCCGCCAGGTCTTGCTGCTCGTGGACGGACCGTATGCCGTGGGCCCGGGTTGCGGTGTGCACCAACCCGTCACGCGTTGTCACCACGCTGCTCACCGCAGGTGGCGCGGTCGCCAGGAGGGCATCAGGGAGGCTGTCCCCCGGGTGCAGCGCCAACTGCTCCCCGAGCCACTGCGCCACCACCTCCTCAGCGCCTGGCACGTGCACGACCCTGAGGTGGTCCGCGCGGCTCGCGTCGGCAGCTGACCTCAGTGGAACCTGACGCGTGACCCGGTGCCCTTCCTCCCCTTGCCCCTCGACCGTGGTCTCCACGGTCGCGACCTGCGTCGGCTCCGGTCGCAGCAGCGCCCTGATCCGGGCCACAAAACCCTGGTGCCCGAAGCGCTCCTGGACCCGGGCCCGAGATCTGGTGACGCGATCGGCATACAACTGTGGGTCGGCGACATAGGCGGCGATCAGGCCCTGGGCCTCCCCTGGCAGGGCGTAGTCGATGGTGTCGCCGAAGACCGGCTCGTGCTTGGGGTGCGCGATCGTCAGGACACCGCTGGCCGCGGCCTCCAGGATCGTGCGCCCGAAGGCCTCGTGCATCGCCGGGTTGTCGAGATAGAGGAAGAAGTCGAGCTCCCCGAGGAACTCCACGACGTCAATCTTCTTGTGTCGCAGCACGACCCAGTTGTCGGGCAGATCCTCCAGTGTCTGTTCCTGAGCCCGGAGGAGCTTGGCCAGGGTGTTCTGCGCCCCCATCATCCGGACCTCATAGCCGGCCGGGAAGTCATAGCCGCGATGGATGTCGGCGAGAGTGGGAGCAAACTTGATGACGTTGTCGCGCGAGTAGCGCCCCACGACGACCGGTGCGCCGTCACGGCCGGGGGCCGCGTGCTCGCGCACGGTCCAGGCATCCACGTCGATCAGGCCGGGGTTGTCCCACGGGGTGAGCGCCAGCTCAGGATCCTGCTCCAGCAGCACGCGCCGGATGACCGGTCCCTGCGGCACCCACACCGGGTCCTGCCCGAAGAGCTCCCGGGTGCGGTCGGTCACGTCGCTCACGACATAACGCTGGTCGGAGCCGTCCGGCTCCAGCGGAGCCTGGTTGGCCATGATCAGGACGTGCTGCGCCCGCAGGGTGCGACGTCCTGGCAGCGGGGGGTATTGCAGGATCGGGGGATAACGGATCATCAGCACGTCGACGTCCACGTCGTCGTCCGGGTGGATCCACTCCACGGCACCACTGTTGACCAGCTCGGTGACCGGATCGCACAGCGGAAAGTCCTTCACGGTCATGAACCGGAAGGCCTCCAGGTGCATGATCGCCACGGTCAGGCCGCCCGCCCGGGCGGCGGCAATCTCCTCCATCATCGAGGCCTGCGGGCCGCCCCACCTGCGCCAGTCACCGGCCAGGCACAGGTCGATGTGCCGCTGCGCCGTGAGGTCGGGCGCCAGCGGCTTGGCCCACCGGCGCGGCTCGGGGAAGCGGCGCGGCGCCCCGGGATCGACGAAGCTGTCGGCCTCCTCACCGCTGGCGATGCGCTGGTGCCACGGGGTGTAGGCGCACTTGTAGGCGTGCCGCGCGCTGTGGCGCCACCCGCGAGAGAACTCGCTGGAGGAGAGCGTGTCGCCACCGCGCAGGAAGGTGACCACCACCGGCAGGTCGTGCACCGCGTGCTCGCCGAAGGCGGCCTGGATGCGGCGGGCAAACTCGGTGTCGGCGCTCTTGCTGGTCGGGTCGAAATAGCCGATCCGGTCCAGGACCGGGTGCGTGCGCACCAGCAGCGACGGAGCCGAGGTGACACGGGGCAGATAGCCGGGCCGGTTGAGCTCGAGCTGCTCGCTGACCCGGACCCCCTGGCCTCGGGTCGCCATCGTGCCGGGCTGCGCCAGCATGGTGGCCACCCCGACCTCGATCGCCTGCGGGTGCAGCCAGTCGTCGGAGTCGAGCACCGTGAAGAAGTCGCCGCGGGCCTGCCGCAGGCCGGTGTTGCGGGCCCGGTAGGTGCCGCCATTGACCGCCTTGCGGATCACCCGGATGCGAGGGTCAAGGCGCTCCGCCTGAGCCAACAGCTCGGCAAACTCCGACCCCGACGCGTCGTCGACGACGAGGATCTCCAGGTTGTCCCACGTCTGCTCGATCAGGGACCGCAGGGCGGTGAGCAGCGGGGGGCCGGGACGAAACGAACTCATCAACACTGTGACCAGGTGGGTCGCGGCGACCCTCGAGGCACCCGGAGCTGACAAGCGGTCAAAGACCGTGCTCTCCCCACCCGGGTCCGGCAGCAGCGCGAGCGGCGCCATGCCCTCACTGCCCAGGGCTCGCTCCAGTGCCCCCAGCCAGCCAAGTGTCGAGGTGCCGTCCGCGAAGAGAGCCGGGTTGGCCAGGTCCGTGGTGACCGCCTCTGACATCGGCTCGCGGACCGCCGGGTGGGCGACCAGCTCCCGCGCGGCCGTCGCATCACGGTCGGCCACGCGGAGCTGGAGCAGCAGCTCGGTCACCCTCTCGGGCAGCGCGTCGGTGTGGCCCGCGGCCACGACCGCCTCGATCGCGGCGCGGCCAGCGGCACGCTCGTCCGGCAGGCCGGTCTGCAGGGCGAGCACCTGCCCGTAGGACCCGACCCAGGAGGGGTCCATCCCCTCCACCAGGGCCGGCCACGGCGCACCGCTGCGCGCCCAGTCCTCCACCTCGTCGCGACCGTGCCCGGGCCAGGCCAGCTCGGCCAGGACCTCTCGGGCGTGCACTGACTTGGTCCGCAGCGCCGTCGACACCAGGGCACCGGGGTTGCGCAGCGCAAACCCCGTGTGGTCCCGGGCCACCTGATCGCGGGTGGCCACCACCGGCCCCGCGGTCGGGCGCGGTCCTGCGGTCACTCCTGGTCGTCCCTGGGCTCCCGGGCGCTCTCGCCCTGGGACCGCAGTTGTGCGAGGGCCTCGTCGACCGAGGTCTGCATGCGGTCCAGCCGGCCGGTGTATTGCGCCTGCAGAACCCGCACGGCGCCTGTGATGTCAGCGTCGGAGACAGTCGGCGGGGTGGCGGCGGAGGTGGGGACCGCAGCGCCGCGCGCGACCTCAGCGCGGATATAGGGACGCAGGCCACGCACCCGGCGGTCGGCATCCATCGCCACGATCAGCACGGCGCTCAGCAGCAGCATCGCGGCCCCGACGACCAGCCACCACCACTCCTGGAGCGCTCCGACCACGGCCACCACGGTGAGGACTGCGGCCAGGGCGGCACCCGCCAGCACGAACGTGGATCTCATCGCGTCCTCCTCGGCCTCGTCGGCAGCCTCGGGCGGGACCTGCCGCGAGCCTGATCGTGTCGCCAGCACGCTACCGCGTAACGTTTCGGGTGCCCGCACAACCCACCGAGGGAGACGAGCATGCCCGACGCATCCGCCGCCACGGTGCCAGCGCCACGCCTGCCCTCCCCGCCGCAGGACCAGCCCGGCTATCGCACCGCCTGGCAGCTGTGGCACAGCGCGGAGCACCCCGACGCCCTGGCCCACCTGACCCTGCGCTCGAAGTCGCCCGTCGTCCTGGATGCCCTTGCCCTGGCGGGGACCGGTGGCGCCCTGACCCTGGCCCAGCTGCGGGCCGCGACCGGGCCCCGCCTGCTGCCCGACCGCGCCCGCGAGCTCGCCGCGCTCGCTCTCGCGCTGGCCGGGATGGGCCGGTCGGTCGAGGACCTGCACCTGGCCACCGACCTCTATCTGGAGCTGCGAGCCGGCGGCGCACTGCCGACTCTCTCCCCGATCCACCACCAGGCCGTGGGCCAGGCGCTCTTCCTGTCCGGTCGCCACCAGGTCCTCCGGGAGGTGGTGAGCGACCTGCCCAAGCTGCCCGACGGCATACGGCTCGATCTGGAGACCGACCTGACCAACCCCCACCTGTCCGGTGACCCGGTGCCTGCCCAGGACCATGCGCGCTGGGTGGAGCTGCTGGGCGCGCGCTTCCGGCACGCCGGTCTGGAGACGCCACGCGTCGAGGGGACGGCCGACCACCTTTTCGACCGGCTCAGCACCGACCCTGCGCTGGGCGGCACGGTGACGTCGGGGCCACTGGTGACCGTGATCATGCCCTGCTTCCAGCCCGACGAGGGGCTGCTCACCTCGATCGCCTCGATCAGCAACCAGACGTGGGGCGACCTGGAGATCCTGGTGGTCGACGACGCCTCCGGAGCGGGCCACGAGGAGATCTTTGCCCGGGCGGTCGCCTCAGACGAGCGCGCCCGGCTCGTGCGCATGGAGCGCAACGGCGGCAGCTATCTGGGGCGCAACGCGGCCCTGGAGCAGGCTCGGGGTGAGTTCATCACCTTTCAGGACGCCGACGACTGGTCCCACCCGAGACGGCTTGAGCAGCAGGTCCGGCTGCTCCTTGACGACGACGCGGCCCCGGCAAGCCGCAGCCAGGCAGTGCGGGCCAAGGACGACCTGACCCACCAGTGGTTCGGCTATCGCTCCCTGCGCGACAACGCCTCGAGCCTGCTGCTGCGACGGTCGGTCATCGAGGCGATCGGGCCGTTCGCGCCGATCCGCAAGGGCGCCGACTCTGAGTATGCCGAGCGCGTCACCTCTCGCGTCGGTCCCGTCCTGGACACCGGGACGCCACTCGCGATCACCCGACTGCGCACGGGCACACTGTCGCGCGGTGATTTCACCTATCAGTGGTCCACACCGGAACGGCTGGTCTTCAAGGGAAGCTATCGGGCGGCGCACCGTCGCGACGACCTGAGCTTTCCCGTTCCTCGTTCATTTCTGCGAGGTCTGCCGCACGCCCCGACGTGGGAGTCCGTGCCGGTGGCCTATCTGGGTGACCTGTCCGGCGACCCGACCTCTGCCGCAGAGTCCGCTGCGACGAGAAAGTCGGCTGAGGTGGGGGCGCGGTTGTGGCGTGAGATGGACGGGCTGCCGGAGGACCCGACCGCTGCCCTGCCACGGGTGGGCCTGTGGCACCTGGAGTCACCGACGCCGCCGCAACGCAAGCGCGCGGAGATGCACGACGTCTGGTTCGACCGCATCGTCGCGTCGGCGGGCCAGTTGGTGCCGCTGACCCGGTTGGAGCCGGTGGTCGTGGAGCGGCTCGTCGTGCTCGACCCCGCCGTCCTGCTCCTGGCCGGGGCCCAGCCCGTGCGCCTGGAGGTCTCCCGCGTGGAGGTGCGGCTGTCACCCGCGGTGCTCGAGCCGGACGTTTCAGGCCTCGCGGTTGACCTGCTCGAGGTCGGGGACGTGTGTCGGTCCGCCTGGGGCACCGCGCCACGCTGGGTGGCCGAGCCCGGGTTGGCTGACGCTGAGCGTTCGGCCCTGGAGGATCTGGTGCCGGGCCTCATCAGTCCATGACAAGGCGTGGATCGGCCTCTGGAGCCTCAGGGCTCGACGAGGGGCGTCAGATAGGCCGCGAGCGGCTCGGTCAACACCTCAGCGAACGTCGCCGTGATGTGTGAGCCCTGGCGATAGGTCAGCACGTTGCGATAGACACCCACGCACTCACCGCCCGGGCACACCCAGGGCCCCATGTCGACGAAGGTCGCGTCGTCCACCTGCGCCGCGGCGTCCTGCAGGACCTGCGAGCCCGGCGACGCGGCATACGGCCAGGAGCACTCAGCGGGATCGTCGCGGTGCTCGTCGACGCACTCATAGACCGGGCCGATGGGCGGGGAGGGGGTGTCGGACAGGGCGATGACTGGGACGCCCTCGTCGGCCAGGGCCTGCCAATAGCGCACGTAGCCGTCGGTGAGCCCCTCAGCGGTTGGCTCGCCAGGCTCGTCACCGACCAGGCCGGTGCTGCGCACTCCCGACGTGAGCACCACGTCGGGTCGCTCCTCCCCCGTCAGCCGGTCCAGCACGTCCTGACCCCAGGCCCGGCAACTGGTGTAGGGCTCGCCCTGCGCGGTGTCCTGCAGTGAGTCCGCGAAGGAGCAACTCTGTTTGGTGTAGGTGCGGATCAACCAGCCCTGTTCCTCCCCGATCCGCTCCAGGGCCGGCACCCACTGGGCCGCCTTGGAGTCCCCCACGACGGCCACCACCACGTCGCTGTCGAGGTCTCCGAAGTCGCACGGCTCGGAGGTGTCGTCCGCCTCCGCAATCTGGCAGCCGGACGCATACAGCCCGGGCACGTCGGCCGTCGCCTGGAGCGGGTCCGGTGTGATCTGGTCGAAGAAGGGCTCGTCGCCCGGCTGCTCAGCCTCCGGGAGCGGCAGACCCGCGACCGCTGGCTCGTCGAGCTCGTCCTCCCCCGGGTCTGCCGTCGTCAGTGCCTCGTCCTCGCCGGGACCGGCCGTCGACTCTGCCCCGTCCTCCCCCGGCGCGCTGCTGACCGCCGCATCGTCCGAGGACCACTGCGCCCCGGTGGACTGCCCACCGGCGGACGACCCACCCAGGGCACCCACGATCAGCAGGACCCCGGCCAGGACCGCGGCGAGCGAGCAGTTCAGACCCACGGACACGGCATACCGCGGTGTCGTGCTGAGCGCCCGCGCATAACGGAGCGGAGACTCCACGACGGTGTGGGCGAGCCAGGCGGGCAGAAAGGAGACCGCGACGATGCCCAGGCCCACCCACACCGTCGGGGTGCCTTGCTCCCACTCCCAGAACCGCAGCAGCGGCCAGTGCCACAGATAGAGGGAGTAGGACAGACCCCCGACCCAGACGAAGGGGGCGGTCCCGAGCAGCCCCGCCGGCCCCCAGCGCTTGGCGCGGAAACCGCCCGCGATGACGGCCGCCGTCCCCAGGACCGGGGCCAGCGCCCAGTGACCGGGCCAGGGCGTGGTGGCGTCCACCAGGAACGCACTGGTCAGCAGCAGGCCCAGCCCGAGCCAGGCCACCAGACCCGCGACGAAACGTGGCCAGGTCTCCAGACGTGCCGCCCCGAGCGCGAGCAGCCCACCGACACCGAGCTCCCACAGACGGGTCGGCGTGACGAAGAAGGCCTCGCTGGGGTGGGACTGGGTGTAGACGATCGAGAAGACCAGGGACGGCACCACGATGAGCAGCAGCAGACCCAGCGCCAGGTGGCCTCGTCGCGGGGTGCCGGACACGTGCTTGCTGGCCGAGCGGCGCTGGCGCAGCCGCCACAGCCCGATCAGGGCCAGGATCACCAGGGGCCACAGCAGATAGAACTGCTCCTCCACGGCCAGCGACCAGAAGTGCAGGACCGGGGACGGGGCGACGTCCTCGGCCAGGTAGTCCACCGAGCGCGCGGCGAACACCCAGTTCACGACATAGGCGCCCGCCCCCACGATGTCGCCGCCGATGCTCTGCCAGTGCACCCTCGGCGCCAGCAACCACGCCACGACCGCCGTGACGACCAGCACCAGACCGGCCGCGGGCAACAGCCGCTTGGCGCGCCGGCCATAGAACCGCCACAGGGACAACCGGCCGGTCGACTCGATCTCGCGCACCAACTGGTTGGTGATGACGAAACCGGAGACCACGAAGAAGACGTCGACGCCGACGAAACCACCGGAGAGCTGCGTGACTCCGGCGTGATAGAGGAGCACCAGGAGCACGGCGATAGCCCGCAGGCCCTCGATGTCGCCGCGGAAAGGGGACCCCCCAGAGGACCCGCTGCCGGGCCGGGGCCGGGGTTGGCGGGTCTGTTGCACGTTCTCGTCAATGGAGGCAGGCACGAAGGCATCGGGTCGGGGGTCTGGGCAGCGCATATCGTCTCACGCACCACGTGACCCCAAAACTTTCTGCACATCCCGTGCAACCTTTGCGCCACCAGGTAGCGTCTGGCACCAGGAGAGCACACATTCCGAGGCAACGGGGAGCAGGGCCATGGCGCTCACACTGCGCACAGCACGACGGGGGATCGCGGCCCTGACCGGGATCGTGGTGGCGGCAAGCCTGACCACCAGCACAGCAAGCACAGCGCCGCTGCCCACCGCGGAGACGGCACCGCAGGAGAGCACCCAGGCGGCGCGCTGGACCGGTGGTCTCGACGGACAGGCACCCTGCCCAGAGGGCAGCAGCCGCGACGACACGCTGCTCACCGAGAGCTTCACCAACGGCATCCCGCACAACGACTTCAACAACGGGTGGCGCCGGGTGCACAGCGGCATCGGTGGCACGGTGGCGGTGCGCTCGGAGGTCAACGGTGGGGACCAGGAGGACTGGATGTTCACCCGCTGGGCCACCGCCCCGGTGGGAGCCCAGACCATGCTCGCCTTCACCTCCCGTGGCAATGTCAGCTCCTCGAACTACTCCCGGGCAGACGTGAACTCGCTGACCCTCCACGCTGCGGCCGACACCGGCGACTGGCGGGGCAAGGTCTTCGACATCACCGCAGCCACCGATGACGAGGGTGGGCGGCTCGGGCCGTGGTTCCAGCACCGGTCTCGTCAGGGTGCGAGCCAGTGGTGGGACGTCGACAACGTCCAGATCTACACCTGCGCACCGTCCTCGGTCTACCGCATCGAGGGTGAGAGCCGCTATGACACCTCGGCGGCCATCGCCGAGGCCTATCCACAGGGTGTCGGCGTGGTCTATCTCGCCAGCGGCACCACCTTCCCCGACGCGCTCACCGGGGCCGCCCTGGCCGGCAAGCTGGACGCGCCGGTGCTGCTCGTGCAGCACGACAAGATCCCGGCGGCCGTCACAGCCCAGCTGCAGCGACTCGCTCCGGGCCGCATCGTCGCGCTCGGCGGCTCCAAGGCGATCTCGGACAACGTCCTGCAGGCAGCGGCCGAGCACACCAGCGGTGACGTCACCCGTCTGGCCGGCGCGGACCGCTACGAGACCGCGGCGGCGATCGCCGACACCTATCCCTCCGGGATCAGCACGGCCTACATCGCCAGCGGCGCGACCTATCCCGACGCCCTGTCCGGCAGCGCCTCGGCGGCCCGCAACGGTCGACCCCTGCTGCTGGCCAACTCCGCGCACCTGCCGCAGGCGACACGGGCGGCGCTGGAGCGTCTCAAGCCCGGTCGCATCGTGATCCTCGGCGGTGCCCAGGCCGTGTCAAACGGCGTGCAGAACCAGCTCGAGGAGTTCACGGCGGGCGACGTGACCCGGATCGCTGGAGCCAACCGCTATGAGACCTCGGCGCTGATCGCCGACACCTTCCCCGGCAACCGGGACCGCGTCTTCGTGGCCACCGGGCTGGACTTCCCCGACGCGCTGTCCGGGTCGGCCCTGGCCGGCAAGCAGGCCAACCCGGTCCTGCTGGCCCAGCCGTCCAATCTGCCCAACGCCGTCGGCGACGCCATCGCCGGACTCAACCCGGACAACGGCGTCGTGCTGGGTGGTTACACCTCGGTCAACTCCATCGTCCTGGACCAGCTCGGTCGCCGGGTCGGCTGAGCCGGGCGACCCAGAGGAGAGACGCAGATGCACACCACACGACGCCTGCACAACGGCGAGACCCTGGCCCTCGACGTGCCCGATGCCGCGAACCTGCCGCCGGCCGCCGCGATCAGCGTGCTGTCCCAGGACGGCCTCGAGCTGGAGATCAACAGCGGGTCGGCCCACCACCTGGAGCACTATCTCGCCACGAGCGGGAGCACCCTGACCCACGAGGTGCAGCTGCGCGACGGGCTGACGCTGCGGCACGGTCGTTATGGCGGCGACCCCGCCTCCGGGCTGGCCTTCGCGTTGGCCGTCGGAGACCACGAGGTCTATGGCTTCACCGTCCCGACCCTCGACCTGGAGGGTCTGACCGCCCTGCTCTCCCAGGTGCAGTTCGCGCCGGACCCGGCCGGCCCGGTGCTGACGCCCGGCGGCTCGGTGGAGTGGTCGCCCTTCCGCACCCACGACATCGCCCAGGTGGTCGAGCTGACGTCCGGGGGCCACGCGCTGCTGGACATCCGCCGCACCCGCAGCGGCGTCACGCGCCCGTCCACCGCCGGGCTGGACGTCCGTGGCGGCAAGCTGAGCCGGTCGGCCGAGTCCGACCGCGCGCACTACGCGGTGCTCGAGGCTCCGGCCTTCATCGTCTACGGCGTCCCCGGCACCATCGAGGACATGGACACGGTCGCCTCCGCCCTCGGTCAGGTCACCGCGGAGCTGGCGTGAGCATCCTGTCCCCCGCCCTGCTCGGCGCCGTCGGCCTGGTCATGGTCGCCGCGTCGCTGAGTCACCTGCGCTCCCCGGAGGCGCTGCGACGCGGGCTGCGCGCCCACCAGGTCCTCCCCGAGCGCCTCCACACCCCGGTCTCCCGTGTGCTGGGCCCGCTCGAGGCAGTGCTCGGCGCCGCTGCCCTGGTCGTCGCGCTCACTGGCGCGCCCCTGGGCGCCGCCCTGCTGATCGGTATGCCGCTCGCCGGACTCTCCCTGGCCCTCGCCCTCTATCTGTGGCAGGTCCTGCGGGTCACCGCAGGGCAGGTCGTGCCGTGCGCCTGTGGCCTGGGCGAGGCTCCGGTGAGCCAGTCCGCGGTCCTGCGCGGCGGCATACTGGCTGTGCTGGCCGTTGCCGGGGCAACCACCGCCAACGGGTGGGCGGTCCACACCGCCCCCGCCGCCGAGATCTTTGTCGCGCTGGCCGCGATGCTGGTGCTGGCCCTGGCCACCGCCCTGCTGCCGGCCGCCCGCGCGGTGCCGGAGGCCGAGCTGATGCCGGCCCGGGCACACGACCACGGGAGCCACCGATGAGTTTCATCCAGTCCGCCGTCCTGCTCGCCTGGGTCGCGATCGTCCTGCTGGCCCTGGGTTATGCCGGGCTGCTGCGACAGGTCACCCTGCTGACCCGCGGCCAGGCCGGAGGCGGCACCGCCACGAGCGCGGCCGCCGTCGGGTCTCCGCGCAGCACCCGCGACCTGGTCGGTTTCCGGCTGCCCGCCCACGGTGACCTGCCCGACCTGGTCGAGCCCGGTGCCCACCGCACCGCCGTCGTCTTCGTCTCACCGGGCTGCTCGTCGTGCGCCATCACTCTCACCGGGCTGACCCAGGTCCCCGACGTGCAGGACGGCTCCGTCGCCCTGGTCGCCGTCTCGACCGGGTCGTGCGAGCCCGCGCTGGACAACCTGGCCGGCACGGGCCGCTGCGTCGCCCAGGGACGCGCGCTGCTGGAGGCGCTGCACGTCCCGGCCACCCCCTATCTGATGGCACTGGACGGCGCGGGCACCATCGTCGCGGCCACGCTGCCTGACCAGGACACCGACCTGACTGCCTGGGTCCACCAGACCCGGGGCTCGATCAGCCTCACCGAGGAGCAATCATGAGCGATCAGACCACGCACCAGATCAGCTTCGACGATCTGCCGGTCGCCGACACCACCCACCTGCGCAAGCGGCTGCGGCCGAAGCCGAGCCGGCGCACCTTCATGGGGTCCGTCCTGGGCGCCGGTGCGGCTGTGGGGCTGGGCTCGCTCTTCCTGGTCAACAAGGCGGCCGACACGGCGCAGGCTGCCTACTGGGAGGACTGGACCAACACCTCCACCGGGCCGTGCGCGACCTATGCCCGGGACCACACCGAGAACGGCATCATGTGCGGGCCGTCACCGATGTGCACCTCCCGGTCGTGCTGCTGGAAATACCGCAACGGCGCCGGCAACCTGGTGGGCTGGCACAAGCACGCGCCGGGGTCGAGCGGCTACTACACCCACCGCCCCGATGACTGTTTCCAGGGCACCTATGACTCCTGGCACTGGAAGTTCAGCGACGGCAACACCTATCGCTGCTCCGACGGCTGGAGCTGCAGCTCCTCCGGCGCGTGCAGCAAGTCGATCTGCCCGTGGGCAATCTAGGGGGCAATCTAGGGGGCAATCTAGGCGGCGTTCCCCTGGGCACCCCCGGCGCTGACGCCCCGGTCTCGTCGGCCCGTCGCTGGGCGGCCGACCCCCTGCCGCTGCTGGGACTGCTGGCGCTCACCGGGATCGTCCTGGGGGTCCTGCACCTGATCGCGACGCCCATCCCGTGGCCGGTGCCCGCCCTGCTGGCCGTGGTGGCCGCTGGCCTGGCGCTGTCCGGCTCCACCTGAGGCCTCAACAGCGCGTGGGCGCTGGTGGCCTCGGTCCGAGGCCCATCACTTCAGGTGCGGTTGTGGCTCGCCTTCCTGGTGGGTTGCACCGTCGGTGGCACTTTCACGAGCACCGCGCTCGGGGTCTTCTCCGGGCTGCTCTCGCCCGTCCCGGTGGTCGTGCGGGCGCTCGCCTTCGGCATCCTCGCGCTGGTGCTGCTCGTGATGGACCTCCGCCAACCCCTGCTGCGGCTGCCGCAGCGCAGTCAGCTCATCCCGCAGGAGGTCTTCGCCCGCGGCATGGGCCGGGGCGGCTTCCGGTTCGGCGTCGAATACGGCTGCGGGTTCCGCACCCTGGTGCCCTCAGCGGCGTCCTATATCGCCGCGCTCTTCATCCTGCTGGCCGGCCTGCCGCTGGGCTGGGCGATGCTGCTCGGCGCCGCGTTCGGTGCCTCCCGGTCCCTCGCGGTCCTGCAATACATCGTGCTCGGGCGTCCGGGCTGGCAGCGCTTCCTGTCCAGCCACACGCGGTGGCTCGAGCGCGGCGGCACGGTGGTCACCGTCGCGCTGCTGGCCTGGGCCGGTGTCGCCCGCTATTTCACATAGTCCTTCAGGATCGTCTCGACCTTGTTGGAGACCGCACCCTGACCACCGACGATCAGGATCTGCTTCGGGGTGAGATAGCGCAGCACGTCCCGGGTCGTGCTCCCGACCGAGTCGGCCGTGACCAGCAGGACCGGTCCGGCCTGCTCGCCGGCGCGGGCCGCACCGGACAGGGCGTCCGGGAACTCCCGACCGGTGGCGATGACGACCGTGTCCAGCCCGTTGGGGTAGTACCTGGCCAACTCGGCGGCGGTGGAGTAGCGGTCCGGACCGGCGACCCGCTGCAGGTTCTTGGCCCGCGTCAGGCTCTTCAGCTCGTTGGCCACGGACCCGTTGATGGCAATGTTTCCGCCCAGCACAACCACGCGGTAGGGGTTGATCGCCCTCATCGCCTCGCGCGTCGCGGCGGGCACGTTGCCCGGCTGCACCAGCAGCACCGGACCGTTGTTGTAGCCGGCCCGTGCGGCGCCAGCGAGCGCGTCGGGATAGTCCAGCCCGGTCGCGACATAGACCACGTCCACGCGCTGACCGAAGGTCTTGGCCACGTTGGCCGCCGTCGCATAGCGGTTGCCGCCGGTCACCCGGACCACCGGCGCACTGGTCAGGGACTTGATCTCCTGGACCACCGAGGGGTTGATGGCGGTGCCACCGCCGACCACCGTCACGCTGGAGGGCTTCAGACGGGTGATCGCCTGGCGGGTGGGCGCCGGCAGGTTGTCCGACTGGGCCAGCAGCAGGGGAGCATCCTTGGAGCCGGCTCGGGCCGCCGCGGCGAGCGCATCGGGATAGTCCTGCCCGACCGTGATGTAGAGCGGCTTGCCGGTCGGGAAGAGCTCGGACACCTTGGCAGCCGTTTCATAGCGGTTGCCACCGGCGAGGCGCTTGACGCCCACCGGCTCAGGCTTCGGCGGTGCGCCACTGAGCATCCTGGCCCAGGTCGCCTTGTCCAGGACGCCGGTCCAGGGCAGCTTCTTGTTGGTCTGGTAGGTCAGCAGGGCCTGCAGGGTCATCGGGCCGAAGATCCCGTCCACGTCCCCACCGCTGAAGCCCAGGTGCTGCTGGGCGGTCTTGACGTAGTTGTTGCGGGCTCCCGGCAGGACCACCGGGTTTGGCGCAGCCGGCGGGTTAGGCAGGTTCGTCGAGCAGGCGCTGCCGTTGAGGCCCTGGTAGCGCGGGGCGTACTGATTGCGGTAGACACGGCAGGTGCCGTAGTCGTGCGCCGTGATCGGCGTCCCGTCCCACCACGACGTGCGCCCCATCGCGCCGTCCCAGCTGAAGCTGATGTGCAGGTGGTCGGTGTGCGGGGAGGCGCCGTTGTACGGGTACCAGGAGCCCGGCTTGTAGAGGTACCAGGACTGACGGTTCCAGATGACCGACTGGACACCGAAGCGGCGGGCCATCTCACCGTTGTTGGCGGTGAGCCACTGGGCGACGGAGTCGCCGATGGCCTTGTCCGCTGCGTTGTAGGCGTTCATCGGCCAGTCGACGGCCCGGCCCTCATAGTGCTGGCTGTTGTCGCCGGCGATGCAACTGCGTGAGCCCCACCAGGTCGGCCGGTCGTAGTGGTTGGCCATCAGGTTGGCGAAGGCCACCATGCCTGGCTTGTTGTTGGGGTCGCAGGAGTAGGTGTAGAACCACGGGGGCGCCGCGTCCAGGGTGGGCGGAAGGGTCTTGCTCGGCGGTGCGGGCACGGCAGCGATCTCCGCGTCCGTCAGCTCGGGGCCGTCTCCGAGCGCGTCGAAGCCACCGCCGAGATAGCCGTCGCCCGCCGTCATCAGGGCCGCACCCGTGGACGGGACAATCTCCTCGGCCGGCTGCTCGGTCAACCACTCGGCCGGCAGCTCGCCCGGGTCCGGCGGCGATCCGATCCAGTCCATCGGGCTCTCGGGCATGACGCGCACGCCCTCACCGGGTGCGGGGTCCCCCGACGTGTCGTCCTCCGGCACGACGAACGGGTCGTCCGGCAGCAGCAGGCCCTCGGCGAACGGGTCGCCCAGACCCTGCAGGACGTTTTGTCCATCCGTGTCGTGGGAGTGCCCGTCCGTGTGCAGCTCCACGCCTCGAGCGTCGTCCTCCGGCTCCGGGATCGGGTCAGCCAGCGCAACGGGCGCGGCCATGACAAGGGCCAGCGCGGTGACGCTGGCCGTGACGAGATGGCGCGAAGAGCGCAGGCGCATGTGACTTCCCTTCACAGAGGGCGCGGGGGCCCAGGCACCCTGTGATCCGTGGTGTGGTTGTGACTTATGAGGCGCTAGGAGAATACACAATTTTGAGCGCTACCCGACAGTTAGGAAGGTCACAATTTCTTAAATGACAGCGGTGTCATTGCGTGCACACCGGAATAACACGTGTGTCATTAGTGCCTCTTAGTCCGCAACGAAAGAACCCGCCACCCTCTTCGGGCGGCGGGTTCTCGTGACGGGGTCGCGCAGATCGTGACGCGCCCTCAGGTGCTCGCGGTCAGCGCTCGGCCTCGCCGCGGATGAAGGCCTCCACCTGGGCGCGGCCATCCTCGTCGCGCATCTGCTCCGGCGGCGACTTCATCAGATACGCGGATGCCGAGATGATCGGTCCACCCACGCCGCGGTCCTTGGCAATCTTCGCTGCGCGCAGGGCGTCGATAATGATGCCGGCCGAGTTGGGCGAGTCCCACACCTCGAGCTTGTACTCGAGATTGAGCGGAACGTCACCGAAGGCACGGCCCTCAAGGCGGACGTAGGCCCACTTGCGGTCATCCAGCCACTGCACATAGTCCGAGGGGCCGATGTGCACGTTGCGGGCACCGAGGTCGTGGCTCACGTTGGAGGTGACAGCCTGGGTCTTGGACACCTTCTTGGACTCCAGGCGGTCCCGCTCCAGCATGTTCTTGAAGTCCATGTTGCCGCCGACGTTGAGCTGGTAGGTGCGGTCCAGCACGACACCGCGGTCCTCAAAGAGGCGAGCCATCACGCGGTGGGTGATGGTGGCACCAACCTGCGACTTGATGTCGTCTCCGATGATCGGGACCCCCGCCTCCTCGAACTTCGCCGCCCACATCGGGTCGGAGGCGATGAAGACCGGCAGGGCGTTGACGAAGGCCACGTTGGCGTCGATGGCGCACTGGGCATAGAACTTGTCGGCCTGCTCGGACCCGACCGGGAGGTAGGACACCAGCACGTCGACCTCGGCGTCCTTGAGGGCACGCACGACGTCCACCGGCTCCGCGTCGGACTCCTCGATGGTCTCGCGGTAGTAGCGGCCGATGCCGTCGTGGGTCGGCCCGCGCTGCACCAGCACCCCGGTGGGGGGCACGTCGGCGATCTTGATGGTGTTGTTCTCACTGGCGTTGATCGCCTCAGCGAGGTCGAAACCGACCTTTTTGGCGTCAACGTCAAAAGCCGCCACGAACTCGACGTCGCTGATGTGATATTCCCCGAACTTCACGTGCATCAGGCCCGGCACAGAGGCCGACGGGTCGGCGTCCTTGTAATACTCGACGCCCTGCACCAACGAGCTGGCGCAGTTACCCACACCCACGATGGCGACTCGAACTGCTCCCATTAGTTACTCCTCGTGTTGTGCGACACCGCGGTGGCCCGCGCTGCGCTCGGTTTCAATCAGCCCGGTCAGCCAACGCACATCGCGTTCGGCAGACTCCAGGCCATGGCGGTGAAGCTCGGCGGCATAGCCGTCCAGGGTGTCGTCGTCGACAAGTCCATTGGCGCGATACATCGCCAGTCGCTCCTCCAGGCGGGCGCGCCGACCCTCAAGGATACGCAACCGCACAGCGCGGTCTGCACGGCCAAAGAACGCGAAGTGGACGGCAAAGGCGTCGTCCTCCCACGCGCTGGGTCCAGCCGTGGTCAACAGGGACTGGAACCGTTCCTGACCGGCGGGCGTTACGGCATACGTGATGCGGGCCCGACGGCCCGTGGGTGAAGCGTCCTGCTCAACGATGAGCCCGCGCTCGACCAGCAGGCGCAGCCTCGGATACAACGTGCCGTAGGACATCGCCCGCACGGTGCCCAGCACACGGTGGACCTGCTTGCGGACCTCATAACCGTGCATCGGGGTGTCATGCAGCAGACCGAGGATGGCGAGCTCGAGCATGTCTGAGCGCCGAGTCATGCCACACCTCCTCGAACCTGGTCAGGATCTGAATCTGCATCACCCGGTCCGAGCCGGGGTTTGGCCGGGAAACGGAGCACCTGGCTCGTCCCGATGTATCGAACCGATATATCGTACGACATCTTTGGGGCTCGCCGCGCGCAGCCACGCAGCACACCTCGGCACTCCGTCGGGTGCAGTATGGATCGACAGCTAACGCAAGGAGGCCTCTGTGGCCAAGGGACCACAACGATCGGCACGTGGGCGCAATGCCCAACGGTCACGTGGCAGACGTCGTCGCCCGATCTGGAAGCGGGTGCTGGGCTGGCTCTTCGGCCTCGGAGTGCTCGCGCTGGTGCTCGGGGCGGTCGCCGTGGCGATCCTGTATGCCCGCACCGACATCCCGCAGCCCAATGAGTTCGCCACGTCCGAGAGCTCGATCCTCTACTACGCCGATGGGGAGACCGAGCTGGCCCGGTTCACCGGTGGCTACGACCGGGAGTCCGTGCCCCTGACCGAGGTCCCGGACCACGTGCAGAAGGCGATGCTCGCCGCGGAGGACCGCTCGTTCTATGAGAACCAGGGCGTCTCGATCACCGGGACCGGCCGAGCCCTGTGGCGCACCCTGACCACGGACGACGTGCAAGGTGGCTCCACCATCACCCAGCAATACGTCAAGAACTACTTCCTGACCCAGGACCGCACCGTGACCCGCAAGGTCAACGAGGTGCTCATCGCGGTCAAGATCGATCGCGAGCTGTCCAAGGACGAGATCCTGGAGAACTACTTCAACACCATCTACTTCGGGCGCGGCGCGTATGGCATCCAGACCGCCGCCCAGGCCTACTTCGGCAAGGACGTCAGCGACCTCAGCGTCGCCGAGGGGGCCTTCCTCGCCGGCGTGACCAACGCCCCCTCGCTGTTCGACCCGGCCTATCAGGAGGGCAATCGCGAGCGCGCCGAGGCACGCGTCGACTACATCATCAACGGCATGGTCGAGGAGGGGTGGCTCTCCGCGCAGGACGCGGCCTCGGTGACCTTCCCGGACATCCAGGACCCGGAGGGCACCACCGCCACCACGGGCACGGAGGGCTACATCGCCACCCAGGTCCGGGCGGAGCTGGTCAACGAGCTCGGCATCGCCGAGGCGGACATCGACCGCAGCGGCCTGCGCATCGTCACCACCATCGACCAGCAGCACCAGGAGGCCGCCGAGAGCGCGGTGAACGACAACCTGCCGCAGGAGCCGGACGACCTGCAGGTCGGCCTGGTCGCCACCCGGCCCGGCGACGGGGCGATCACGGCGATGTATGGCGGCGCCGACTACAGCCAGCAGCAGCTCAACACCGCCACCGACGCCCACCTGCAGGCCGGGTCCCTGTTCAAGGTCTTCACGCTCATCGCCGCCGTGCAGGACGGCATCAGCACGGAGTCGGTCTTCCCCGGGCCCAGCCCGATGGAGTTCACCATCGAGGGCCAGTCCGAGCCCTACGAGGTGAACAACTTCCGGGATGCCCAGTTCGGCCCCATCGACCTGCGGCAGGCCACCGCCAACTCGGTGAACACGGTCTATGTCCAGCTCAACGAGGAGATCGGGCCGGAGCGCACCCGCGAGGTGGCCGAGCAGCTCGGGCTGCCCGAGGACACCCCCGGCCTGGACTCCGCGCTGTCCAACGTGCTGGGCCCCGCAGCCCCGACCGTGCTCGAGATGTCCTCGGCCTTCTCGGTGATCGCGGCGCAGGGCGTGGCCGCCGACCCCTATCTGGTCACCAGCGTCACCAGCGACAACGGCGTCTTCGACTTTGAGCGCGACCCGGTCACCGACGAGGTGATCGACCCGGACGTCACGGCCGACGTCACCGAGGCGATGACGCACGTGATCACCGAGGGATCGGGCACCGCTGCCGGTGACCTCGGGCGACCTGCCGCCGGCAAGTCGGGCACCAGCGAGGACAACAAGTCGGCATGGTTCAACGGGTTTGTCCCGCAGCTGACCGGGACCGTCGGCCTGTATGAGGGGGACGGCACCGTCTCGATGCAGGACATCGGCGACTACGACCAGGTCACGGGCGGCACCTATCCCGCCCTGATCTGGGGCGACTTCATGCGCGGCGCCCTCGAGGGTGAGCCGGTCGAGGAGTTCCCCGAGCGGGTCGGGGTGGGTGACGAGCTGGAGGAGACGGCCCCGCCCACGACCGAGGACGAGGAGGACACCACGACCGAGACGGAGGAGCCGACCACCGAGGAGCCCACCACCGAGGACCCGACCACGGAGGAGCCGACCACCGAGGACCCGACCACGGAGGAGCCCACCGAGACCGAGGACCCGACGACCGAGCCCACCCCGACCGGCCCGCCCACGGAGCCCGAGCCCCCGACACCGACGCAACCCACGGATCCACCGCAGCCGACCGGACCGCCCACGGGGACCACCCCGCCGCAACCGACCGGCCCCACGAACCCGGGCCAGGGTCCCCCCACTGACGGTCCGCCGGGGCAGCGGCCACCGGGCGAGGGCGGGCCGGGAGGCCCCGGTGAGTCCGGCGGTCCTGGCGAAGCGGGCGGACCCAGCGCGACCGGCTAACCTGCTGCCGTGCCCAGACCGCCCTATGTCGCGCCCTCGCGGGTCGACCCGGTGGTCGCGACCGCGAGCCGGGTGATCGGTGGACCCCTCGGTCGGCACGCGCGCACCGGCGCCCGCGGGCTGCGGGCGGTGGCCGCCGGCCTGATGGCCCTCGCCGGTGTGATGCTGGCCCTCGGCGTCTTCCAGAAGGGCCACTGCGTCGTCAAGGGGTGGGCCAACCCCGACCAGTTCTGGCGAGCCTGCTATTCCGACCTCCCCGTGCTGCACGTCACCACCGGCCTGGCCGATCGCCAGCTCCCGTATGCCGGGACCGGCAGCGACCAGCCGCTGCTGTCCGGTCTGGTGATGTGGCTGCTGGCGCGGATCACACCCCAGGCCGGGACCGGCGTCGGCGCACAACAGTGGATCTTTGCCCTCTGGGCGGCACTGGCTCTCCTGCTGGTGGCCACTGCGGTCCTGGCTGGGATCGCCCTGCTGCCCCACGACCCCTGGCACCTCGCCCACCTTGCGGCCTCACCGGTCCTGGTCGTGCTGGCCCTCATCTCGACCGACCTGGTCGGCGTCGCCCTGGTCATGTGGGCCTGGTGGGCCTGGACCCGCGAACGACCGGCTCTCGCGGGGGTGCTGGTGGGCCTGGCCTTCCTGGTGCGTCCCTTCCCGCTGGTCTTCCTGCTCGCGATGGTGCTGGTGGCCCTGCGCGATGGGCGCACCCGCGCCGCGGCGACCGCCGTGGTGGCCGCCATGCTCGGGGCGCTCGCGCTGTATGTGCCCGCGCTGCTGTTCATCGGCGACGGCGTCCTGGCCGCGCCACGGGGCTGGTGGGCTGCCGGACCCGGCTATGGCGCACCGGCCCTGCTCCCCCAGCTGTTCGGGCTCACCGTGCCCGCCCCGGTGACCACCGGCATCGCCCTGGCCGGTTGGGTGCTGGCCCTGGCGATCGGTGCCTGGTTCGCCCTGCGCAGTTTTGGGCGACCCGACACCGTGCAGGTCGCCGCGGTGATGCTGCTGGTCGTCGCCCTGACCGCCAAGTCGCTGTCGGTCCAGTCAGGTCTGTGGCTGCTCCCGCTGCTGGCCCTGTCCGGCCTCCGCTGGCGCGACCACCTCATCTGGGCGGGCGCCGAGATCATCCACTTCGAGGCCACCTGGCTGCACATCGGCTTCGGCTCCGACGCCGGCAAGGGCCTGCCACCGGAGACCTATGGGCTGGCGATCCTGCTGCGCCTCAGCGCGTGGGCGTGGGTGCTCGGCATGGTCTGGCTGACCCCGTCCCGGGGGAGGCGACCACCTGAGCCGGCCCCACGGCATACGGCCGGTGGTGGTGCGGAGATCAGCCAGCAGGCGCCCAACCAGCAGACACTCACCCAGCCGACACCGTGAAGCTGGCAAACGCCCGGTCCAGCGCCTCCAGGTCGTCCTCGGTGGCCACATAGGTCGTCATGACGGCCGTGAACGAGTGGTCGTTGTCGGACAGCAGCAGGTTCACCACGAGCCCGCCGGTGTCCTCGCACGAGCTCCAGATCTGATAGACGCCGGAATACATCGCGTCCTCGAAATCCTCGGTGACCTCCTCCGCACACACGTCCCCGTAGGTGTAGTGGTGCAGGATGTCGCGCTCGTTGCCCTGATAGGGCCGCAGGTAGAAGACCAGACCTGGGTGCGTGTGGCCCGACCGGAAGGCGTCCAGGTCGTCGGAGGCCCCGATGAAGGCCAGCCCCTCCGGTGAATAGCTGGGGGCGGTCTGCCGGTCGCTCCAGTGGGTCGGCACGTCGATGGTCAGGGCGCCGGTGTCGTCGGTGACCTTCTCATACTGATAGACGGTATCGGTCGGCATGTCGCCCCCGTCGGGCTCGTCGCCCTCGGGCACCTCACCGCCTGCCACATCGGTCAGGGACAGGATGGGCTCCAGCTCCGCGCTGCCGTTGATCTCGCCGCGCAGCACCTCGGCGGTGTCCCAGCGCAGCACCTCCACGCTCATCGTGTTGCTGCCGCTGGTGCGCACGACGTCGCAGTAGTCGGCATAACCGCCGTCGGTGGCCATCGGCACGCCGTTGAGGGTGAGCACGATGTCCCCGGGCAACAGGCCCGCGTCGGAGGCCGGGGTCCCCGGCTTGATGCCGCTGACCCAGATGCCGCTCAGCGCCATGGTGTCGTCAAAGACCGGCCGGCCGTTGATGCCCAGCGACTCGGCGTCCCCGTCGGCGAGTTTCTCGACCATCGGCTCGGCCAGGTTGGCGGCGATCGCCCAGAACTGCTTGGAGGCCCCCTCGGCGAGCGAGCCCCCGGCATAGTTGACGGCCAGCACCTCGCCGTCGATGGTGATCAGCGGCCCACCGGAGTTGCCCGGTTGGATCGTCGCGTCGTGCTCAATGGTGTGGTCGATCGAGGAGGATCCGGTGACATCGCCATTGGCGCGGGCCTTGGAGACGATGCCCTTGGTCAGGGTGTATTCGGGGTCGCCGAGCGGGAAGCCCGCGGCATAGACGTCGAGACCGGGCTCGGCCTCCTCGTCCGCCCACTCCAGATAGGCCTGCGGGCCGTCCACGTCAATCTGGATCAGGGCGAGGTCGCTGCACTCGGAGGCGCCGATGACGGTCGCGTGGTGGGCTGTGCCGGTGTCGCCGCCGATGTAGACATCCAACGTGCTGGAGCCGGTCACCACGTGGTTGTTGGTCACGGCCAGGCCGTCGGGACTGATCAGGAAGCCGCTGCCAGATCCTGCGGTGACCGTGACCCCGACCTCGGGGTCACGCAGGGTGCCCTCGGCGATGATCTGGACCACGGCTGGCCGCGCCTCCGAGAAGCTGTCGACCGCCTCACCGGCTCCGGCGACCTCCACCCCGTCGACCTCGGTCGTGTCCACGTCGGGGCCGGTCGTCGCACTCGTGTCGTCACCGAGGGTCTCGTCGACGTGATCGCTGTTCATCTCCTGGACCACGACCGACGTGGTGTCGGGTGCCCCGCCGGCACAGGCGGTGAGGGCGATGGCAAGGGGCACGGCCAGAGCCAGGCTGGTGCTGCGTCGACGGGTCACGGTGGGTCTCCTGGTCTCCCGAGCGGATGCCCCCATGGCATCCGGCCTCACTGACGGCGGTGTGACGCGCCACACGCCGTTCCAGTTCCCGACATTGTGCACTGCCCTGCTCCCGTATGCCGAGGCTCGCCACCACCGTCGCGCGCGGCCGGGTGCGGCGCGGGTGTGGCGCCGCCTCGCGCGGGTGACCGGGACGACGGTCGGTCAGGGCACCAGGAGGAGCTTGCCCGTCGTGCGGCCTGCGGCCAGGTCCTCGTGCGCCCGCGCGGCCTCGGCCAGCGGATAGCGCCCGCCGATCCGCACGTCGAGCCGGCCCTGCGCCACGGCGCCCAGGATGTCCCCGGCACGCTGCAGCAGCTCCTCGCGCTCGGCGATGTAGTTGGCCAGCGTGGGTCGCGTCAGAAAGAGCGAGCCCTGCTGGTTGAGCACCTGCGGGTCCAGGGGTGGCACCGGCCCGCTGGCCCCACCGAAGAGGACCATCATGCCGCGCGGTGCCAGCACCTCGAGGCCGGCGTCGAAGGTCGAGGCGCCCACGCCTTCATACACGACCTGCACCCCCGCGCCATCGGTGAGTCGCTGCACCTCGGCGACCAGGTCCTGCTCGCGATAGAAGACGATCTCGTCCGCGCCCGCTGCCCGGGCGAGCTCGGCCTTCTCCGGTGTCGAGGTGGTGCCGATGACGCGCACCCCCTTGGCGGCGAGCAGCTGGCACAACAGCAGCCCCACCCCTCCGGCAGCGGCGTGCACCAGCGCGGTCTGGCCCTCCTGCGCGGGGAACGTCGACTCGACCAGATAGTGCGCGGTCATCCCCTGCAGCATCACCGCCGCGGCCTGCTCGGCCGAGACGCCCTCGGGGACCGGGACGAGCCGGTCGGCCGGGACGAGCGCCTGCTCGGTGTAGCCGCTGCCCGGGACCATCGCCCAGGTGACCAGGTCGCCGGTCGCGACGTCGGTGACCCCGGGCCCCACCGCGCTGACCGTGCCGGCGCCCTCGGAGCCGGCGATGAAGGGCGTGGTCATCGGGTAGGTCCCGGATCGTTGATAGATGTCGATGAAGTTCACCCCGGCCGCCTGCACGTCGACGCGCACCTGCCCCTCACCGGGCTCCGGGGTCTCGCGCTCGACCACCTCGAGCACCTCGGGACCGCCCTGCTCACTGACCACGACCGCACGCATGCCTGCCTCCTGGATCTTCGGTGTCCTGCCAGTATGCCGAGGCGCAGGTCGGGCGGTCCATGTGGGCTGGGTCGGTGGGCCGGGTGCAACCCGCGCCGGTCAGGCCGTTGTGGCAGCGCGCCCGGCAGGTCTGCGTCCCCACCGGCGTCTTGGAGCACGTGCCGGTTCTTGGAGCCCGCCGCGACAGGCTCCCAGAACCGGCAAGTGCTCTTAGTTGGCCGCGTGGTTCAGCACGTGCCCCCAATTGGCCGCGAGCCTGGCTCGGTCGTGGCCCCGGTCAGGATCCGGTGGCAGCCGCTGCAGCTGAGGCGGCACGCTCGAGCCACCGTGGGGTGGCGCCATAGCGCTGGGGTGGGATCAGCTGCCCGCTGGCGCAGGCCTCCACCAGCTGGGTCATGCGCCGATCGCGGGTGGCCTCCTGCTTGGCGGTGAGCACCCAGGTGACCGCGGTCCTGCGATAGGACGGCGTCGCCACCTCCCAGAACGCGGTCGCGGCCGGGGACCCGGCGAGCTGGGCCGCGTAGGCGGGCGGCAGCTCACGATCCCGGTTCTCGTAGGCATAGACGCCGGAACGGTCCTCGCGCCGCGCCTCGAACGCCGCGAGGCCGGATGGCTGCATGCGACCCTGCGCCGTCAGCCGCTCCACGTGCGCGATGTTGACCGCGCTCCAGTTGCCACCGGGCCGGCGCGGGGTCCAGCGCTGCCGCCGGGAGTCCTCGTCGATGCGTTGGGAGACCGAGTCGATCCACCCCCAGCACAGGGCCACCGGGACGGCGTCGGCCCAGGTCAGGCCGCGGTCTGCGACGTGCTTCTTGTGCAGGCCCATCCACAGCTCCGGCTCGCTGTCGTGGTGTGCCGCCAGCCAGGCCTCAAACTCCTCGGCTGAGGCAAAGAAGCGTGCTGGGCGCTCCGGAGTGCCGCCTGCCCGGCCGTGCTCGGTCATGGCGCCTCCTGGGACTCCGGCTGCTGCGCCCACCACGCGCGCAGCTCGTCCTCGACCGCCTCGCGGCCGATGGGGCCCTGGTCAAGACGGACGGCGAGCAGGTGCTTGTAGGCACGCCCCAGCACCGGCCCCGGCGCGATGCCGAGCACCTCGGCGATCTCGTTGCCATTGAGCTCGGGACGCACGGCCGAGAGCTCTTCCTCGGCGCGCAGCCGAGTGATCCGCGCCTCCAGGTCGTCATACGTGCGCGAGAGCCGAGCAGCCTTGCGCTGGTTGCGCGTGGTGGAGTCCGAGCGGGTGAGCTTGTGCAGGCGACCGAGGAGCGGGCCGGCGTCGGTGACATAGCGCCGCACGGCCGAGTCGGTCCACTCGCCACCGCCGTAGCCGTGGAAGCGCAGGTGCAACTCCACCAACCGGGTGACCGCCTTGATGGTGTCCTTGTCATAGCGCAGCGCTCGCAGCCGGGTGCGCGCGAGTTTGGCACCGACGATCTCGTGGTGGTGGAAGCTGACTCCTCCGCCCTTCTCGAACCGGCGGGTCGCGGGCTTGCCGATGTCGTGCAGCAGCGCCGCGAGCCGCAGCACGAGGTCTGGTCCCACGACCACGTCCGGCCCCTCGGCGTCGGGCTCGTCCTCGAGGGCGATCGCCTGCTCGAGGACGGTGAGGGAGTGTTGATAGACGTCCTTGTGCCGGTGGTGCTCGTCGATCTCCAGCTGCAGGGCCGGCAGCTCGGGGAGCATGACGTCGGCCAGCCCGGTGTCGACCATCAGCTCCAGCCCCGCCCGGGGGTTCGCGCCCAACAGCAGGCGGCTGAGCTCATCACGGACCCGCTCGGCGGAGACGATGGACAGGCGCTCGGCCATGTCCGTCATCGCGCCGCGCACGTCGGCGTCGACGCGCACCCCGAGCTGGGAGACGAAGCGGGCCGCGCGCATCATCCGCAGGGGGTCGTCGGAGAAGGACACCTCGGCCGTGTGCGGGGTGGTCAGGACGCCGGCAGCCAGCGCCTCGAGACCGTCGTGTGGGTCGGTGAAGAGCAGGTCCGGCAGCCGCAGCGCCATGGCGTTGACCGTGAAGTCACGGCGCACCAGGTCGTCGTCGAGGTTGTCGCCGAAGGCCACAACGGGCTTGCGGGAGTCGGGGTCATAGGCATCGGCCCGATAGGTCGTGATCTCGAAGGTCTGACCCCGGTGCCGCGCACCGATCGTGCCGAACTCGCGGCCGATGTCCCAGGTCTGCTCGGCCCATCCGGCCAGGGTCGCCTCGATCTGGTCGGGGCTCGCGGAGGTGGTCAGGTCCAGATCGAGTGAGGTCCGGCCCAGGAAGGCGTCGCGCACCGGTCCACCCACGAGCGCGAGCTCGTGCCCGGCATCGCGGAAGCGCTCGCCGAGCTCGGTCAGCACGGGAAGCACCGGCGTCAGGTGGCGGACCGCTCGCGCCAGCAGCTCGGCCTCGGAGGGAGTGGGGGACACGAGGGTCAAGCCTACGACCCGAGAGACCGTGCAACCGGCTCACGGCTCGTTAGAGTGAGGAAGATGACCACCGCCCCGCCTCCTCGCCACTGGCAGCAGCGTCTGCCGTCGGTCCAGGAGACGTCGGCGGGCGGTGTCGTCATCGACATTCACGAGGGAGCTGCACGCATCGCCATCATCGCGCGCCGCAACCGGGCCGGACGCGTCGAGTGGTGCCTGCCCAAGGGCCACATGGAGCCGGGCGAGACACTGGAGGAGGCCGCCGAGCGTGAGGTGGCCGAGGAGACCGGCATCGTGGGTCGGGTGCTGATCACCCTGGGGACCGTGGACTATTGGTTCTCCACGCCTCAGCACCGCATCCACAAGCGCGTGCACCACTATCTGCTGGAGGCCACGGGGGGCGAGCTGTCCGTCGAGGGTGACCCTGACCAGGAGGCTTTCGACGCCATCTGGTGCCCGTTGACGGAGGCGCACCGCGTGCTGACCTTCCCCAACGAGCGCCGGATCGCGGAGGTCGCCTGGCATCGGTTGGCCGGGACGGCGTGAGCCTGCACCGCACCGCGCGCCGGACGCGCGGCCTGCTCGTCCTGCTCATGGCGTATGCCGTGCTGGCGGCTGCCGTGGTCGCCGCACCGCTGACCTGGGGTGCCTCGAGCGCGTCAGCCGCCGACGACGATCTCCTGCACGTGCAGCTCGAGCAGGTCTCGCCGGCCATCGTCGGGCCTGGCACGGAGGTGCGTCTGGAGGGGACGCTGCAGAACCTGGGCGCGACGCCGGCACCGGTGCACGCCGTCCGCGTCAGCACCGCCTATCGCGGCCTGGACACCCGCGGGGCTGTCCAGGACTGGGCAGAGGAGGGGCTCCTGGAGACCCCCATCGCGCTCGGGGAGGACCACATCGGCGTGGCCATCGCACCAGGATCCACGGTGCACTGGTTTGTGGACATCCCCGCCGACGAGCTCGAGCCAGGCTTCGAGTTCGCCACCCTGCCGCTGCGCGTGGAGGTGCTGGCGACGGGGCCGGCCCCCGACACCGACAACGAGGACACCGGCGAGAGCACCGATGAGAGCCCGGGCACCGAAGACACGGACAGCGAGGGCACGGACAGCGAGACCACCGTGGTGCCGGGCGCGCAGGTGCGCACCTTCTTGCCGTGGACCGATGCGGAGGACCCTGAGTTCAACCCGGTCCAGATCGCCTGGCTCGCCCCGATCACGCTGCCCGGGAACCCGGATCTGGTGGCGGTCGACGACGCTCGGCGCAGCGACGCCTGGCTCAACGCGATCGGCCCCGACTCACGCACCCTGGAGTTGCTGGACGGGCTCGCCGACACGAGTGCCACGTTTGTGGTCGACCCTGGCGTCATTGAGCCGCTCGACCCCGTCGCCTCACTGACGGAGGTCGTGGAGCTGCCTGGTGATCAGGAGGAGCCGTCCGAGTCGCCCGAACCCACTGACCCCAAACCCACCGACCCCGAGCCCACCGACCCCGAACCGACTGACTCCGAGCCCACTGGCTCCGAATCCACCGACTCCCCAGAGCCGACCGGGTCGGAGTCGGCACCCTCGGCCGGGGTCCAGGGATCAGTGGCCACGACAGGTCCCGGAGGCGGTGCCACGCAGGCGCCCGGGGACGGCGAGGCGCCCACATCGGCTCCTGCTGATCCGCCGTCGACACCCATCGAGGGTGACGATCCGGTGGAGCCGCCCACGCCTCCCACGATCCAGAGCGCTGTCCGCGACCTCGGCAACCGGATCGAGCAGGTCCCCGAGGGACGTCTGTGGTGGCTGCCGGTGGGCGACACCGACGTCGGTGGCCTGTTGGAGGCCGAAGCGTCCGTGGACGACATCGCCGAGCTCGTCGGGGCCGCCCCATCGGGTGGTCTGCCAGCACCTGGTCGCACGGACCTGGCCTGGCCCCTGTCCGAGGATTTCAGCGACGCGATGATCGGGTCCCTGCTCCAGGTGTGGTCCGCTGCGGGCGGCGCCACCGGAGCGGCCGGGGCCGACAACGGCAGCCTCGGCGCCGTCGTGCTGCCCAACTCGACCCTCGATGACACCGTCCTGACCGGGTCAGCGGTGCGCACCCATAGCGCGGGGCCTCAACTGATCGGCTACGACGAGCGCCTCAGCGGGATCGTCGCCGGGTCTGGCGAGCCGGAGCAGGCCGGCCACGCGACCCAGCGCTTCCTGGCCGAGACCCTCGCCATCTATCAGGAGGGGCCGGCCACCGACCGCTCCCTGGTCGTCGCGATCCCCCGCACCGCAGCGGCCGACGCCGACCAGCTCCAGGCCCTGACCTCAGCTGCGGCCAGGGCACCCTGGTTGCAGGAGACCACCGCCAGCGAGCTCCTGACCGATGCCGCGCAGGCACCGCCGGCCACCGTGCAGCAGGCCGACCCACCGTCGGCAGACGCTGAGCAGGCAGACCCAGAGCAGGCAGACCCTGACGCGACCGACCCAGACCCAATCGATGCTGACCCGACCGAGGACCAGGTGACGGTCGCCGCGCTCGGTGACCTCTCGGCATACTCCGACCCGGGCGAGAGCCCCCTGACCCCCAGCCGCCTGGCCCGGATCGACCTGACCCGGAGCAAGGTGACTGGCGTCTCCGAGATCGTCCCGGGCAGCGAGGCGGTGCGGCGCACCTGGATGCACGTGCTCGACCGGCAGTTCTCCGCCAGCTGGCGCGCTGCCCCCCAGGACTGGGAGATCCCCGTCGAGGTCGCGGAGGACCTGGCGAGCGAGATCACCACCGGCTTGACCATCAACCCCACGACGATCAACCTGTATGCCGACGAGGGCCTGATGCAGATCACCGTCGTCAACGAGCTGCCGATCCCGATCGAGGGCCTGCAGATGCAGGTGGACCCCGGCAACGGACGGTTGCGGGTCCTGGGGCAGCCCGACCCGATCACGATTGGCCCCGAGTCACGAGCGACGGTGCAGTTCCGTGCCAAGGCTGTGGCGGCAGGTCAGGTGCCGCTGCACACCAGTCTCAGCACGCCCAACGGCACCCAGATCGGCTCGGCCGAGGAGACCGTGGTGCGGGTCCAGCCCACCGGGGTGTGGATCTATTGGCTGCTCGGGGGCGTGGCAGGTGTCATCCTTGTCCTCGGCCTGTGGCGCGCCCTGCGTCCGGCCGGCACCCGGCGCGATGCCGAGCCCACCGACCCGAGCACAGGAAACGTCCCGACCTCAGCGTCCGACGTGGAGACCCCTTGAGCGAGCAGCCCACCCCGGCGAGCCCCGGACCGACGCCCACCCAGGGCTCCGGGCACTCGTCGTCCTCCCTGGCCCGGGCCAGCGCGCTGATGGCCTCGGGCACCTTCGTGTCCCGGATCCTCGGCATGGTCCGCGTCCTGCTGCTGGCCGGTGCCGTCGGCGTCCTGAACTCCCCCGCGGGCAACGCCTGGCAGACGGCCAACACGCTGCCGAACACCATCTACATCCTGCTGGCCGGCGGAGTGCTCAACGTCGTGCTCGTGCCGGCGCTGACCCGGGCCATGGCGATGAGCCCGGAGAAGGGCCGCGACTTCACCGACCGGCTGCTCACGCTGGCCCTGACCGGGCTGGTCCTGATCACGGTGGTGTTCACCGCAGGGGCAGCACTGCTGACCAAGCTCTATGCGCTGTCCTGGACCGGCGACCAGCTCGCGCTCGCCATTACCTTTGCCTACCTGTGCCTGCCGCAGATCTTCTTCTACGGGCTCTACACCCTGCTCGGCCAGATCCTGAACTCCCGCGAGCAGTGGGGGTGGTACATGTGGGCTCCGGTCGCCAACAACATCGTCGCCATCGCGGGCCTCGGGCTGTTCATGATGCTCTATCCCGAGGCGCGCACGCTCGCTCCCGGCGCGTGGACCGGCGAGATGATCTGGCTGCTGGCCGGGACCGCCACCCTGGGCGTCGCCGTGCAGGCCACCGTCCTGGTGTGGCCCGTCTGGCGGTCCGGTTTCCGCTATCGACCCCGCTGGGGGTTTCGCGGGGTCGGCCTCGGCGCCGCCTCCCGGATGGCGCTGTGGATGCTGGCCATCATCGGTGTCTCCCAGGCCGGCATGTGGCTGTCGACCAACGTGCTCAACCGCGCGACCGACCTGGACTCGTCCGTGGGCGGCAAGATCCTCTACGAGAACGCCTTCCTGATCTACATCCTGCCGCACAGCCTGATCGCCACCTCGCTGATCACCGCGATGTTCACGCAGATGTCCCGGTCGGCTCACGAGGAGGACCTGACGGGGCTGGGCACACAGTTCCGCCACGGCCTGCGGCTGCTCGGCGTCGCGATGGTGCCGATCAGCATCGGGCTGCTCATCCTCGCCCCAGCGGTCAGCGCCACCCTGTTCTTCAACAACACCCAGGAGGAGACGCTCGCCACCGCCTGGGTCACGATGGCGATGGTCATCGGCCTGGCGCCCTACGCCGTCTACATCCTCGCCAGCCGGGTCTTCCACGCCTTCCAGGACGGCCGCACGCCGTTCCAGATGCAGGTGGTGATCACGGCCGTCTCGGTCGTGGGCATCCTGATCGCCGCGATGGCGCCCCCGGCCCAGACCGCCATCGGGATCGGTCTGGCCCAGACCCTCGGTCAGGGTTCCGCGGCCGTGCTGGGCGTCTTCTGGGTCCGCCGGCGCCTGGGCCACGTCCCGCTCGGCGACGTGGTCCGTGGCTATCGCCAGATCATCCTGGCGACCCTGGTCGCCGCGGTCGTCCTCCTGGCGGTCGTGCTGGGCACCAACGCCCTGTTCGAGGGCCGGGCCGCCTCGCTGGTCGCCCTGTTCGTCGGCGGACCGCTGTTCTTCGTGGTCTATGGCGTCGCCGCCCACCGGCTCGGCGTCACGGAGCTGGCCGAGGTGCTTGGTCCCCTCCTGCGCCGACTGGGACGGGGCCGCTCCACCCCGCCGGGGTCGGGGACGGGCCCCTCAGCCGGCGACCACACCGGGCCCGACTCCCCCTCCGACACCCGGCCCGGCTCCACACCTGGCACCGGGCCCGGCTCCGCCCACGAGGCCCTCGCGGGGGCGTCGTCGCCGCAGGAGAAGAGGCCGTCAGAAACCACTCCGGAGGACGACGACACGGGCTGGCACACCGCCTACGAGGACCTGCGGCACGCTGAGCAGGGCTCGTCGTCGTGGACCAGCACCGGTCCCGCCATAGGATTAGCGGCGACCGAGCACGCACAGGACTGGGAGGTGTGGGGTATGGGCCTCGAACCGGGGACGATGCTGGGACGGCGCTATGCGCTGGAAGAGCTCCTGGCGCAGCGCGGTGACGTGCTGGAGTACTGGTCAGCCCTCGACTCCACGCTCGACCGCCTCGTCGCCGTCACCATGCTGCCCTCCACCGGTGACCGCGCCATCCTGGCGCACGCCGTGCTCGACGGCGCCCGCCGCACCGCTGGTGTGGACGACCCCCGACTGGTGCGCGTCCTCGACGTGGGCGAGGAGGACGGCCACTGCTGGATCGTCGAGGAGGGTCTGCCCGACGCGGAGTCGCTGGCCTCCCTGACCAGTGGTGGGCCGCTGCCCGCCGAGGAGATCCGGCGCATCGTCGGTGAGGCCGCCGTGGGCCTGGAGTCCGCCCGCCGCCGTGGCCTGCACCACCTCTATCTCAACCCGCACTCGGTCCTGCGCACCCGCGACGGCAGCATCAAGGTCTCCGGGGTCGGCGTGACCGCCGCCATTGAGCAGACCGATGACCTCGGCGCACGCGAGGCCTCCCTCATCGACACCGCAGACCTGGTCAGCCTGCTCTACACCGGCCTGACCGGTCGCTGGCCCGGCGACGAGATCGACGGTCTCCCCTCCGCCCGCCGGCTCGCTGACGGCTCGCTGCCGGCCCCGTCCGAGGTCGTCGGGGGCATCCCGGGCGACCTGGACGCGCTGTGCCGCACCATGCTCGGTCTGGACTACGACCCGGCCGACGGCCCCCAGACCCCGGGTGAGCTGGCCCGCCAGCTCTCCCCCTGGTCCTCCGACATGGTCACCACCGCGCCCGGCCAGCCGACCGCCGTCGAGCCCACCTCACAACCGTCGGCCACCGGCGCCACGGGCAACGAGACCGCAGGCAATGAGACTGCGGGCGACGAGGCCGCTGCAGCGGCCATCGGTGCGGCAGCCGCCAGCTCGGGTGCCGTCAGCTCCGCCACGGACTCCCCTGCCTACTTCCGCACCCAGGCCGAGGACGACGGTGAGGCCACCTACCGAGCCGGCGGCACGACATACGTCCCGGAGGACGACGACCCCGACCTCGCCGAGCGCTATGCGCAGACCCCCGACCGGGGCCTGCCACCGGGGGTGCGCAACCGCGACACCGGGCGCGGCCAGACCTGGGTCGTGATGCTGCTCATCGTCGCGCTGATCGCCGTGGCCGCCTTCGTCGCCTACAGCACCATCAGCAACACGCTGGGTGGCGGCGATGACACCGCGGGCGACCGGCGCCCGCTGCCGACCGCGGCGCCCTCGGAGACGGCCACCCCCGACGACACCGCGGAGCAGACCAGCCCCCCGGCCGATGCCGAGGAGACCACCGAGGCACCCGAGCCCGGCGCGGAGATCGAGTTTGTCGACGCCGTGGACTTCGACTCCACCGGCGGTGACGAGAAGCCGGAGCTGACCGGCAACGCGATCGACGGGGACCCCGACACGGCCTGGAACACCTTCACCTATCTGACGTCCAACTGGGGTGGCCTGAAGTCCGGGGTCGGCCTGGCCCTGGACATGGGTGAGACCACGCCGGTGTCGGAGGTGACCGTGGAGTTCCCCGAGGGCGACTACGGCGCGACGATCTATGTCAGCGACGAGCCGACCAACTCCGGCACCGAGATCGGTTCCTCCGACGACGCGAGCGGCACCTGGACCGTGACCGCCGACGAGCCCGTCGAGGGCCGCTATGTCGTGGTCTACTTCGACCGGGCCTGGCAGGGGTCCGGCGGGGAGATCGTCAGGGTCTCCGAGGTGACCGCGCGCCAATGAGCCCCCGTATGCCGCGTGCTCACCAGCCCGATCAGGTCAGGCTGGGACTGTGGTGACCCCGGATCTGCAGGAGCGGACTGACCACGAGCTGCTGAAGCTGCACCAGGACGGTGACGCGGAGGCCTTCGGTGAGCTGTTCCGGCGCCACAAGGACCGCATGTGGGCGGTCGCGCTGCGCACCGCGCGCGACCCGGAGATCGCCGCAGACGCGGTGCAGGACGGCTTCATCAACGCCTTCCGACGGGCGGGGTCCTTCCGCGGTGACTCTGCCGTGACCACCTGGCTGCACCGCATCGTGGTCAATGCCTGCCTGGACCGGCTGCGCCGGATCAAGCCGACCTCGGACATCACCGACATTGATCCTGCCGACGCCCGCGACCACCACCGCAGCGTCGAGGTGCGCCTCGATGTGCGGGAGGCCCTGGACCAACTGCCTGAGGGGCAGAAGATGGCCCTGGTCCTGGTCGACATGCACGGGATGAGCGTGACCGAGGCCGCGCAGGTCCTGGAGGTCGCCGAGGGCACCGTGAAGTCCCGGTGCGCCCGCGGGCGGGCCGCGATGGCGCAACTGCTGGAGCCGGCATGAGGTGCGTGCTCTCGGTGCAGGCCTCCGACGGCGGCACAGAATCGCAGGGAACCTGTGGCTCTGCTCGCACGTCGTATCTCCGTGGGGCTGATTGCAGCCACCACCGAGCACGCCCGTTCGACGCCCTCGTGAGGAGGTTTCCGTGACTGGATCGCACCCCGATCCGCGCGCATCTGACGACGACCTGGATCCGACTGGAGTCCGGGCTCTGCTCGCGAACCTTCCTGACCCTGGCCCGATGCCCGACGAACTCATGACGCGGATCTCGCAGAGTCTGGTGCTCGAGCAGGAGCGACGCGCCAGCGCGGGCACCTCCACCGGCGCTCCGGCCGACTCCGAGACGTCCACCGGGTCTGCGCCGTCCTCAGCTGGCACCGACGACAACGTCGTGTCCCTGACCGCAGAGCGCCAGCGCCGTCGCCCGGGGCGCACGCTCCTGTGGCTCGGCGGTGCCGCCGCGGTCGCCATGGTCGCCACCGTCTCCGTCAACCAGCTTGTGGGCACCGACGGTGCTGGCGACTCCGGTGTCGCAGCCGATATCCCGGTGACCACCGACTCCGCCGACAGTGGTGCCGAGGCTGGCGGCGCCGCAGACGCTGCCGAGGGACAGGACGACTCCGCCCAGGAGGGTGGTGCGGACTCGGCAATGCCTGATGAAGAGGGCGAGGCGGCCCCTCAGGCCGAGCCGACGCCCGCTCCCGGCGAGGAGTCGGAGAGCGCCGGGGCCGGCGACGTGCTCACTTCCACCCAGGTTCAAGCCATGGCGGGCACCGTCGAGCTGAGCACGACCGGCTGGGCCGATGAGGTCAGCGCGTGGTTGGGCGCTGACCTGGCACGCGATGAGCCCATGTGGGGAGCGACCCAGGCCCGCGACTGCGTCGAGAACAGCGATCTGGACACCCGCCAGGCCAACACCGTGCTGTTGTCGCAGGCGCTCTGGGAGGACGAGCCGGCCACCCTGGTTGTCGCCGAGGCGACCTCTGGGGACACAGCCTGGGTGCTGAGCCCGGACTGCCAGGAGATCCTCTCCGGCCCGACGCTCCTCGACTGACCAGCGCGTTCACGGACCGGGAACATCCTCCACGTAGGATCGGTTGAGCATATTGATGGTGTCTGCCCCGTGGGTGGGCACCTGCCACCGACCTCGCACCCTGGAGTCCAGCCTTGATCACCATTCCCGAGGAGCCCACAGCCCCCGCCACCCACGGCGATGAGCTGCGCGACGTGATCATCGTCGGGTCCGGCCCGGCGGGTTACACCGCGGCGGTCTATGCAGCCCGCGCCAACCTGCGGCCCCTCCTCTTCGAGGGGGCTGTCACTGCTGGTGGCGCCCTGATGAACACCACGGATGTGGAGAACTTCCCCGGCTTTGAGAACGGCATCATGGGCCCGGACCTGATGTTCGCCATGCGCGGCCAGGCCGAGCGGTTCGGGGCCGAGCTGGTCCGCGAGGACGTCACCGCCCTCGACCTCACCGGCGCTGAGAAGCTGGTCACGGACGCGACCGGCCAGGTGCACCGTGCCCGCACCGTCATCCTGGCGATGGGTTCGGCCTACCGTGAGATGGGGCTGCCGGATGAGAAGCGACTCTCCGGCCACGGCCTGTCCTGGTGTGCGACCTGTGATGGTGCCTTCTTCCGTGAGCAGGACATCGCCGTGGTCGGTGGTGGCGACTCCGCCATGGAGGAGGCCACCTTCCTGAGCCGCTTCGGGCGCTCCGTGACGGTCATCCACCGCCGCGACGAGCTGCGGGCCTCCAAGATCATGGCCGAGCGTGCGCAGAACGACCCCAAGATCTCGTTCCTGTGGAACACCGAGATCGCGGCGCTGCACGGTGACCCGAAGCTCTCCGGGGTCACGCTGCGCGACACGGTCACCGGCGAGGAGCGCGAGGGCGAGTTTGCCGGTGTCTTTGTCGCCATCGGCCACGACCCCCGCAATGAGCTCATCACCGGGCAGGTCGACCTCGACGATGGCGGCTATGTCCTCGTCGAGGGCCGCACCACGCAGACCAACCTGCCAGGCGTCTTCGCCTGCGGCGACCTGGTCGACCACACCTACCGACAGGCCGTCACTGCGGCGGGCACCGGGTGCTCCGCGGCCCTCGACGCCGAGCGCTACCTCGCCGGGATCGAGGCGGACGACCTGGCCGAGGAGCTCGTTCACTGACCCCAATCGCTTACTGACACAACAGAATCAGCAGTTTCAAGATGTATCGCTGACTGGCACAGAATGCCCCTGAGCGAGAACGTGCACCACACCACGAGGAAAGGGAATCCCATGGCCACCAAGCACACTTCCGACACCGAGTTCCAGGCTGACGTCCTGGACCAGCAGACCCCGGTCCTGGTCGACTTCTGGGCGCCCTGGTGCGGCCCGTGCAAGATGGTTGCCCCGATCCTGGAGGAGCTCTCCGAGGAGTATGGCGACAAGATCCAGGTCGTCAAGCTCAACACCGACGAGAACCCGGGCATCACCGGCAAATACGGCATCACCGGCATCCCGACGATGAACGTCTACGTCGGCGGCGAGGTCGTCAAGACCCTCGTCGGTGCTCTTCCGAAGCAGAAGCTGGTCCGTGAGCTCGAGGACTACCTCGGCTGATTCGCCTGCAGCACAGCGCAACTCGAGGCGCCTAGGAACAGAGCAAACGCCCCGGACCAGTGGTCCGGGGCGTTTCGCGTCTGCCGAGATCAGGCCTGCGGGATCAGGCGTCTGAGATCAGGCGTCGTGGAGCAGACCGAGGATGCGGTCCAGGTCCTCCAGTGAGGCAAACTCCACGGTGACCTTGCCCTTGCGCTTGCCCATCGCGATCGCCACCCGGGTGTCGAGGCGATCAGCGAGGCGGGCGGCGTGCTCCTCCAGCTCCGGCTGTGCCTCGCGCGGTGCCCGACTGCGTCGTGTCGCGGGCTCACCACCCTCACCCAGCACGACGATCTCCTCCACTGTGCGCACAGAGAGCCCCTCGGCAACGATCCTCTGGGCCAGGCGCTCCATCGCGGCCCCGTCAGACAGGCCCAGCAGCGCCCTGGCGTGTCCGGCGCTGAGGACCCCGGCCGCGACGCGACGCTGCACCAGCGGTGGGAGCTTCATCAGACGCAGCGTGTTGCTGATCTGCGGTCGGGAGCGTCCGATCCGCTGTGCCAGCTCGTCCTGCGTGCACCCGAAGTCGCCCAGCAGCTGCTGATAGGCCGCTGCTTCTTCCAGGGGGTTGAGCTGCGCACGGTGCAGGTTCTCCAGCAACGCATCGCGCAGCATGTCGTCATCCGCAGTGTCGCGGATGATGGCCGGGATGGTCTCCAGCCCGACCTGGCGTGCCGCTCGCAATCGTCGCTCGCCCATGATGAGCTCGTAGCCCTGGTCTGCCGGACGCACCACGACGGGCTGCAGCACGCCGATCTCACGGATGCTGTGCTCCAGCTCCGACAGGTCATCCTCGTCGAACACCTGTCGGGGTTGGCGCGCGTTGGGGACGATCAGGTCGATCTCGAGGTCCGCGAACTGGGCTCCCGGCACGGGGGCCAGATCGGGGTCCTCGGGTGCTGGCGCCTCTTCAGAAGTGTCCGCAGTGCCTTCCAGCGGTTCGACAGAATCCTTCATCGAGTCTTCGAGATGCGTGGCAAGCAGGACACCTGCGGCCTCCTGACCTGCGGAAACACTGGTCTGTCGCGGGAAGAAGACATCACTGGGGCGATCGGCGCCCGACGGAGCCGGCGGGATCAGTGCCCCCAGCCCACGTCCCAGTCCTCGTCGCCGATCACTCATTGGTCACTGCCTTCCTGGTTGGTCTGCGCACCCTTGCTCTGGGCGGCTCGCGCCACTTCTTTGGCTGCCTCGAGATAGCACAGGGCCCCGCTGCTGACGGGGTCGTAAGTGATGACGGTCTCGCCATGGCTGGGCGCCTCACTGATGCGCACCGACCGGGGGATTGACGTGCGCAGCACCGTGCTGGCGAAGTGGCTGCGCACCTCATCGGCCACCTGGGATGACAGCCGGGTGCGGCCGTCATACATGGTCAGCAGGATGTGCGAGACGGTGAGCGTGGGGTTCAGGTGCTCCTTGATCAGCTCGATGTTCGTGAGGAGCTGACTGAGGCCTTCCAGTGCGTAGTACTCACACTGAATCGGGATCAGCACCTCGGACCCGGCGACGAAGGAGTTGATGGTCAGCAGTCCGAGGCTTGGCGGACAGTCGATGAAGACATAGTCGACGGGCGATCCAGCCGCCTTCCGTGCGGCCAGGAAGGTCGCCACGGCCTTACGCAGTCGACTCTCCCGCGCCACCATCGGCACCAACTCGATCTCAGCGCCGGCCAGATCGATGGTGGCGGGCGCGCACAGCAGCCCGGGCAGCGAGGGGCTCTCCTGGACGACATCCTCCAGGGGGGCGCCATCGATGAGCACGTCATAGATGCCGGCGACGTCACCGCCGTGGTCGATCCCGAGGGCCGTGCTGGCATTGCCCTGAGGGTCCATGTCGATCACCAGGACGCGCAAACCCGACTGGCTCAGAGCAGCGGCCATGTTGACGGCCGTCGTGGTCTTCCCAACCCCACCCTTCTGGTTGGCCACCGTCAGCACACGTGGCTCCCGGGGGCGAGGCAGGTCGGTGGTGTGTGCCGCGGCGACAGCACGCGGGGCATCGCTGGAGGCAACACCCGCGGTTTCACGTGAAACCGAGGTCGCACTCAGGTCGTCACGCGTGTCCGTGTCGTCACGCGTGTCCGTCTCGTCATGAATGCCCGTCTCGCGGGCATCGAGGGCATCGGCCCGGGTGTCGGTCGTGGTGTCGGTCGGGTCAGTTTCACGTGAAACATGGCTCGCGACACTCGCGGACCCCGTCACGTCTTCTGATGGCTCTTCTTGTGGCCAGCCTTCTTGTGGCCCGTCCGTTTCACGTGAAACATGCTTCGAGGGCCACCCGAGGGGGCTCGACAGCTTCCCCCCAGCTTCACGGATCACCGCGACCCCGGTTGACGTGGCTGGCTGTGGCCAGCCCACCAGGGAGTGTGGCTTCTTGAGGGTCAGGGTTTTCATCGCTTCCATCATGACTCGTGGGACGAACGTTTCGTGGACCCACGCCGCGCGGACCTGCGACCACCGCCGGGTCGCTGTGCTGAGCTTCTCGGGCCCTTGACCGCGCGCGAGGTGGCTGACTCGGTGGGCCGCACCGGTTGTCCGCCGATGCGGACCTCGACGACACGAGTTGGCTCGGGCAGCACGTCCTCACCCACGAGCACCAGGCGACCGGAGATCCCGCCGGCACGGCGCACTGCACTCTCATCCTCAGCGAGCTCGCGCGCCGCAGTCTCTCCCTTGAGTGCCAACAGCCGTCCCTCGGCCTCCAGCAGTGGCAGGCACCACCCGGCCAGCTCCCCCAGTCGGGCCACGGCGCGCGCGGTCACCACGGGTGCGCGCAGCTTGCCCCAGAAGTCCTGCGCCTTGCCGCGGACCACCTGCACGTTGAGCAGATCAAGTTCTTTCACCGCGTTGTCCAGCCAGGTGGTTCGTCGCAGCATCGGCTCGACGAGCACCACGTCAAGATCCGGGCGAGCAATCGCCAGGACCAGACCGGGCAGCCCGGCGCCCGACCCCACGTCGATCAGGCGAGTTCGGTGGGGCAACACCGACTCGACGATGCCGCAGTTGAGCAGGTGCCGCTCCCACAGTCGCGGGGTCTCGCGCGGGCCGATCAGACCGTGACTGACCCCGGTGTCGGCGAGCAGATGAGCGAAGTGCTCGGCGATCGGCAGCCGGTTGCCGAAGATCTCGGCGGCCACCGAGGGCGGACGATCAGGCAGCCCGGCCCGCTCGTTCTCGTCGTGTTTCACGTGAAACGTCCTGTCTTCCTGCGGCATGGTGGGGCTCGGTGCGGGCACCGCGAACGGCCAGTATGCCGGACGGGCAGCCTCCGCCTGAAACGCCCACCGGCCCACCCTCGACAGTCGAGGATGGGCCGGCGTGGTCAACCGTGGCGGCGCTCTGCCGTTCGTTTGGTCAGTCGTTGGGGAGGATCACGACATAGCGGTTCGGCTCGGTGCCCTCAGACTCCGAGACCAGCCCGCCGGCCAGGACCTCGTCGTGCACGACCTTGCGCTCGAAGGCCGACATGGGCTCGAGCTCGGCCCGCTCGCCCGACTCCTTGACGCTGGCCACGGTGGCGCGAGCCAGGTCGACCAGCTCAGCACGCCGCCCGGCGCGGTGGCCGGCGATGTCGAGCATCAGCCGGCTACGGTCACCGGTCTCAGCCTGCACGGCCAGCCGGGTCAGCTCCTGCAGCGCCTCGAGCACGTCAGCGTCGCGACCGACCAGCTTCTTGGGCGCCGGGCCCTCCTCAGAGTCCACGATCGCCACGGCGGCGCGGTCGCCCTCGACGTTGACCTCCAGGTCTCCGTCGAGGTCCGCGATGTCGAGGAGCTGCTCCAGGAAGTCAGCCGCGACCTCGCCCTCGTGCTCCAGGTCTGAGCGCCGGCTGCCTGCTGGACGCCGCCCGTCAAGAGCAGTGCTCTCTGTTTCCTGCGGGCTGGCAGCGGAGTCCGTCTCGTCGGGTGCTGACGCGTCTCCCGTGCTGTCAGAGAGCTCGCTCTCCAGCTGGTGCAGTGCCGTCTCGGCGGTGCTGCTGGCCTCCGGGATGTCGCTGTGGGCGGTGCTGTCCGAAGGGGTGGACGCCGCTGCGGTGTTGCCTGCGTCGGCCGGGTCCTGCGTGATGGGTTCGGTGCTCACACAAAGCTCCTGGGTTGTCTGGGTGGGACTGGTTTGTGGGTGCTCACGGCGCCGGGGCCGGGCGGGGACTGAGCCGGCAGCTACGGGGCGGTGCGGCTAACGTCCCTTGGGGCGGTTGCTGCCGGCCTTCTTGCGCTTCTTGCCCTTGGGCTGGACCCGCTGGCCACCCTGCGGTCGTGCCGGGGTGACTTCCTCCGCCGCCGACTCCTCGTCGCCCGCGTCAGCAGCCGTGCTCAGCTGCATCTTCGTGACCGGCTTGCCCTTCGCCTGACGACGCTGCTCCAGGGCCTTCTCGGCCGGCGACCCGGGGGCGGGCATCCGGCGGATAACGTAGAACTGCTGGCACATGGTCCACAGGTTCGAGGCCGTCCAGTAGACGAGGACACCCAGCGGGAAGTTCACACCGGTCACAGCGAAGACCAACGGCAGGACATAGAGCAGCACCTTCTGCTGGCGCGCCATCGGGTTGTCCAGTGCGGATGCGGGCATGTTCTTGCGCATCAGCTGGTGCTGCGTGGTGAACGTGGTCACCGACATCGCGATGATCAGCACGACGGCCAGGATCTTGGCGGGGGTGTCATCGCTGTGCAGGAAGCTGGACGACATGTGCGCGCCCAGCACGGTGGACTCGTTCATCGCGTGGGCCAGCTCCGGCGTGAAGAAGCCGGGCACATCCTTGGTGCCGTCCGCGATCGTGGGGATGGAGTTCAGGATCCGGAAGAGCGCGAAGAAGAACGGCATCTGCGCGAGGATCGGCAGGCAGGAGGCAAACGGGTTCGTGCCGTGCTTCTTGTAGAGCCCGAAGCTCTCCTCCTGCATCTTCTGCCGGGAGATGTCGTCCTTCTTGCCCTTGTACTTCTTCTGGATCTTCATCAGCTCGGGCTGGATGAGCTGCATCCGCCGCTGAGAGTGGATCTGTCGCACGAACAACGGCATCAGGAGCAGGCGCAGGATGATCACGAGCCCGACGATCACCAGGATCCAGGTCAGGCCGTTGGTGTCCTGCATGCCCACCGCGGTCAGCAGCCAGTGGAAGCCAGCCATGATCGACGAGACGAGCCAGGTGAACGGCCAGAGCAGGGTGTCTAGGAAGCCCATGTGGTCCTTGGTGTCGGTGCGGATGGCCCGTGCCGGGCCGACCCGCGGAGTGCGGTCAAGTGGTCAGTGGTGGTCGCGTCGCGGCGCCCGCTCGGGCACGTGGTCGACGCCGCCATCGCTCCAGGGGTGACACCTACCCAACCGTCGAACGGTCAGCCAGGTTCCCCGGAGCACCCCGTGGCGACTCAGCGCGGTCACCGCGTAGTTGGAACAGGAGGGATAGAACTTGCAGGTCGGCCCGAGCAGCGGCGAGATGATCCACTGATAGAGGCGCACCAGCCCGATCAGTGGCAGGGCCAGCACACCGCGCAGGGTGCGGGGCTCACGCAGGCTCGTCGTGGTCATGATCCTGTCCCACAGGCTCGCCCCAGTGCCTGATCAAAGGCCGTGGCCAGCTCCGCGGAGGACGCTCGCGCAGCAGCAGGGTTGGCCCGCACGACGAGGTCTGTCGCCGGTGGCAGTGAGGCCAGCCGCGGGGCGGTGATCGCCCGGAGGCGTCGCACCACCCGGTGACGCACCACCGAGTTGCCGACCGCCCGGGACACGACGAAACCGACCCGCGCCGGACGGCTGGGGTCGGTTGTCATCGCACAGTGCACCACGAGGAGTGCTGAGCCGGCGCGTCGGCGGCGCGTCACGGACCCATCGCCCCGGAGCACGGCAGAGAACTCCTGGGGCCGGGTCAGACGGCGGTGACGCGGCAACACTGCGCGCTCGGTCCGACGACTCAGGCAGACAGCTTGGCGCGGCCCTTGGCGCGGCGCGAGGCCAGGATGCTGCGGCCGGCGCGGGTGCGCATCCGCAGGCGGAAGCCGTGCACGCGGGAGCGACGACGGTTGTTGGGCTGGAAGGTGCGCTTGCTCACTGGGTTACTCCGTTACCGCAGCACGTCTCCCGTGCTGCCTGACACATGCTGTGGTTGGGTGGGGTCAGGTGGGCGTGCTGGTCGGCCGCAATCGAAAGCCCACGCCGTTGCGGCCCGTGCAGCAGCATCGGTCTGCGGGCCACCACTCGTGGGCAGGCGAAAACGGCCGAGACAACAGGCCACGCTCAAAGGTAGTTGAGCGAGGTCCCTCGGGTCAAACTGGGCCCGGGCGTCGCCGGGGCCTCGCGAGCCCCACGG